>JAJTGY010000006.1 GCA_021298015.1 Flammeovirgaceae bacterium | reverse complement strand
GCAAATACACAGAAAAATCCTTCTTCTTACCGAAGAACAAAAATATCTCGGCTCAATTTTTAGTTTTGGGTGTTAAAACGCGGAAGTCAGGCGTCCGAGTATTTCGGCAACTTTTTCTTCAGTCGTAACTAACGGCTTTGGGTAACGACTACCGAGGCCTTTTGACAAACGCCCCCTATCGGTGGATTGAACTTGGCGATTTTCACCTCCGCACGAAGCGCCATCGGGAACCGCGCCAGAATATTGGATGCAATGGAATGCCCAACCGACTCCAATAATTTGGACGGCCGGTCCATTTCGGCCTTCACTATGGCATATAAGTCTTCGTAATTAATGGTACCTTCCAAATCATCACGAAACGCTTGCTCGCTGAATTGGGTTTCCACTCGCACGTCTACACTGAATTTGTTTCCGGAGGATCGCTCGTGCGGATAGACACCATGGTAGGCATGAAATTCAAGGCCCTCGAGGACAACCTCACCTTTCATTGAATGTCGTCAAAGAAAGATTGTTGAAAGAGTTTTTCGGTAGTGGTAACCTCGGCTGCAATGCGCACTTCGGAGAGGGCGGGTTTGCGGGAGGGCGCGGGTGTCACTGGTCTTTCTTCAGTCGCATTCGGCATCAATGACTTTTTCGTTTCGCGCCTGGCCATCATCAAATGTTGCTCGGGGTCAAATCCCTTCTTGCCGTTTTGTAACCGCTCGGCACGCTCCATGGCCTCGGCCGAAATACGTTTAAGGTCAGCCAGCAAGTTTTCCCGCTGGGCATCCAGCGTCTTATACTCCTGCACCATACACTTGAGTTGATCCTCCATATCGGTGAGCCACTGGCGCGCGATCATCTCGGCTTCCTCCAAGGTATTCTTAGCGCGGGCCTTGGCCTCGTTCATTAACGCCTCAGCGCGAATCTGGCTTTCCTTCAGGTGCAATTCAGCCGCTTTGTTCGCCTGCTCAATTACGCTGGCCCCGGTATCTTCCGCTGTCTTTAAGGTTTTAAACAATGAGGTCTCTACTTCGCGTAGTTTGGTTACCTCGCGCTCGGCCGCATCCAGTTTGAACTTGTATTCTTTGCATTCATCCTGCATTCGTTCCCACTCTTGAGAAAGCGAAAGCAAGTAGGCATTGACCTCATCTTTATCGTATCCGCGCAGGGTACGATCAAATGTCTTCTGTCGAATTTCGAGCGGTGTAACTTTCATGGTTGTAGCGTTAGTTTAAAAAATTTATGTCCCAAACCGAGAGCGTCCGATCATCGCTGGCGCTCACCAACTGATCGTCAAAAAATGTCCACAATACTTTGTTGACTGATGTGACATGCCCGGCATGCCGCGCCTTATCAATGACCTTCAACAGTCGCAAGGTGTCCGTCTGCCACACCTTGATGGATTTATCCATGCTGCAAGTTACAAAATGTTTCCCATCCGGGCTAAAGGCGATATCGTTGATGGCAAACAGGTGGGCCACTACCTCTGCGGCTGGCGTGTAGGCCTGATCGGCCCGCCAGGCCTTCAACCGCGCATCGCGCGAACCACTGAGCAAGCCGGGGTTTCCCGGTGTATAGGCCAGTGCAAAAACTGAGTTCGTGTGAGCAGGCCAGGCATGCGTGATCTCCAACTTATGCAGGTCGATAATGCGAATAAAGCCATCGCTGGAACCAACGGCCACCTCGGCCTTGCCCGGGTTAACAGCCAGTACACGGGCGCGCTCGCCAGACAACGCCAATCGCTTTTGAACCGTGAGCGTGGGGAAGTCAATTACCGTCAAAAATCCCTCACCATCGGCAACAAGCAAACGATCACCGGCCGACTGAATGGCAAAGATTGGGGCCTTGGTCATTTGCAAAGAGGCCACCTCCTTTCGTTCGCGCCAGTTCAGAACATGTATGCCTTCATAGTTGTGCCCAACGATCAGAAAATCGGACTTAGGAATCAGATGCAACGCATAAATCGAATTGGGGAGCTGCGCAATTTGTTGACCCTCGCCCGGTTGCCGCAAATCCCACTGCACGACCATACCATCGCCCGAGCCCGAAAAAAAGATAGGGTGCTCCGGGGAAGGAGCCAGTGTGTACACCGCATCGCGATGGCCGCTTAGCGTATGAATCTTTTTAACCTCAACCTGAGACATGACCGTATTGATAACGCAAAAATTGACACTTTTGTCAGCATAATAAGAAATGGCATGCCCCTTTTTGATTATTCGCAGCAAAATCAGCAGCAGGCATGGGCACTTTGGACCATCACCGAGTCGGAGGAAGAATTGGCCTACAGCGCCATGGAGACAGCACCTGAGGACCTAGTAGCCGTAGAAAAAAGACTGGAATGGTTGGCCGGACGCGCTTTGCTGCGCGAACTCACCGGTCGACTGGAAATTGAATATGCGGGGATTTGGAAGGACGAGTTTGGGAAACCGTTCCTGAAAGGGTCAAAGGCCTGGATTTCCCTGTCTCACTCTTTCCCGTACGTTGCAGCCCAAGTGGGGCCTTTTCCAGTAGGTGTTGATCTGGAGCAACCCAAAGCCAAAGTAATCAAGGTTGCCCCCCGAATACTGGCCCAAGGTGAGTTGGCCGATGCCGGCCAGGATCTTGTGAAACATACCGTCTATTGGTGCGCAAAAGAAGCGCTATTCAAGATTCACGGGCAAAAGGGCATGTTCTTTGCGCGGCACCTTCTGGTAGATGGTTTTCAGCTAACCGAGCAGGGCACGCTCCGGGGCGAGATTCGCCTGGCATCATCGCCTCAACGCGTGGGGTTGGCTTACCGTATTTACCCGGATTTTGTGTTTGTTTTTACCGATACGCTATGAAAAAAAATATCGTGTTTTTACTGGCCCTCACCTGCCTGCAACCGCTGATGGCTCAGGTGCTGGTGCAGGATTTCAAACTTACCAATGTGGCCAACAATGAATGGGTATCGATGGCCAGCTTTCAGTCGTGCAGCGGGTATGCGATCATTTTTACCAGCAACGCCTGCCCCTATGACGAATACTACCGCGATCGGATCAAAACACTGGTGAATGCCTATCAGGGTAAGATTCAGTTCATCCTGATCAATAGCCATCCCGATCCGGAAGAAAATACGAATGCCATGAAGGCCGCCTACCAAACCTGGAACATCACCGTTCCGTACCTCGCAGATAAAGACCAGCAAGCGATGGATTGCTTCGCAGCCCGAAAAAGCCCGGAGTGTTTTCTGGTGAAAAGTGAAGCCGGAAAGTATCGCATCCTGTACAGTGGCGCGCTCGATGACAACCCGCAGGCCGCCCAGCAGGTGGCCGATTCGTATCTTCAAAGCTCGATTGAAGCCTTGTTGGCCAATCAAGCGATTGCCCAACCCTCGAATCGCGCGGCAGGGTGTGCCATCCGGAAAAAGTGAAGTTAAACACCGAGGTCGCCACCATCGGATATTTCAATAAGCAGCAACTTAACCTCTTCGGCTTTGGCGTGTTCGCCAATCTTTTCAAAGCTCATGATTAGATTTCGGAGGACCCTGCGAATGATTTCCACATGATCGCAGGGTTCGTAAAAGGAGTCCTGTGGCACCAGGCGCAACTCATGAATGTAGTTGGTAATATCCTGACGTGAAAAAATCAAACCGCGGTTAAACGCATTGATATAGAACTGATGCTGATCGTCTTTATACGTGAGAATGAAAAGATTGGGCAGGTTCACCCCATACACGGGCATCTTCAGTTTTTGTGCCACCAGCATGTAAATCACACACAGCGAAATGGGGTTACCCTTTCGCGACTCCAGCACCACGTTAATCATCGAGTTGCCGGGTGAGTGGAAGTTTTTGGTGTTGGCACCAAACTTTAGTTTATTGAACAGTACGCTGTTGATCACTTTGATTTGGTCGAGCGCGTACAAGTCGTTGCGAAACTCGAGCCAGGTTTCATAATACAGTTGCTCAAGATCCTGACGGAGTTTGCTCAACTCCAGGTCGGGATATTGATAAGTGGCCACGATCCACATACCCGTGAGCAAGTCCTTTTCGGGGCCGGAGTACCAGGCTTTCAATCGTTCCTTTAACAATTGAAATTGCATGGAGTGGATCATATCCTCTAGGCGTTCCTGCAAAGCCGGGTTGAGTGAGCGCTCCCACTCTTCTTCCAAAAATGGAATGACGTCTGTGCCGATGGAGAGTATTTTTTCCTCCACGTGAGCGACCACCTGTTTATCATCATCATCCAGCAAGGACACCAGCGCGCGTATCTCCGACTCAGTCATCAGGTTTGAATTACGCCCACATTGAATTTTTCCAGAACGGACTGGTTGGCTGCCTCGATCCCAACTGAAATAATTCTTCTGGTTTCCAGCGGGTCAACTACACCATCGACCCAGAGCCGGGCAGCGGCATAGTACGGACTGAGTTGATCGTTGTATCGGGTGGTAATCTCATCCAGCAGTTTTTTCTCCTCCTCCGGGGTAATGGCCTTACCCTGTGCTTTTAACGCGCTTACGCGGATTTGAAGCAACGTCTTGGCGGCTGAAGCACCACTCATCACAGCAATCTGGGCTGTTGGCCACGCGTAGATCAGGCGAGGATCATACGCCTTGCCGCACATCGCGTAGTTGCCCGCCCCATAACTGTTACCCACAATGAACGTGAATTTGGGCACGGTCGAGTTCGCCATGGCGTTCACCATTTTCGCGCCATCTTTGATTATACCACCGTGCTCTGCCTTGCTGCCCACCATAAAGCCGCTGACATCCTGCAGGAAAATCAAAGGCACCTTGCGCTGATTGCAATTCATAATGAAGCGGGCGGCTTTGTCAGCCGAATCGGAATAAATCACTCCACCCATCTGCATCTCACCCTTCTTGGTCTTCACCACTTTACGCTGATTGGCCACAATGCCAACCGCCCAGCCGTCTATGCGGGCGTAGCCGCAAATCAGCGTCTTTCCGTACAGGGGTTTGTATTCGTCAAACTGGGAATCATCGACAAATCGCTTAATCACCTCCAGCATGTCGTACGGTTTCACCCGGTCTACCGGTAACAAGCCATACAGTTCTTCAGGCCTTTCGCGCGGGGGTGCGGGAGTTACCCGGTCGAACCCGGCCGACTCGCCCCGTCCAATCTTATCAAAGATTGATCGAATGTAATCGAGACAGGCCTGATCGTTGGGAAACTTATTGTCTGTTACGCCACTGATTTCGCAGTGCGTAGTGGCGCCACCCAGTGTTTCATTGTCAATCTCTTCACCGATGGCGGCCTTCACCAGATAGCTGCCGGCCAAAAAAATCGAGCCGGTCTTATCCACGATCATGGCCTCGTCACTCATAATGGGCAGGTAGGCGCCACCCGCCACACAACTACCCATAATGGCTGCAATCTGAACAATCCCCATGCTGCTCATGCGGGCGTTATTTCTGAACTGTCGGCCGAAATGCTCCTTGTCGGGGAAAATTTCATCCTGCATGGGCAAAAAAACGCCAGCGCTATCTACGAGGTAAATGATGGGCAGGTGATTTTCCATGGCAACTTCCTGGGCCCGCAGATTTTTCTTGGCTGTGATCGGGAACCAGGCGCCCGCTTTTACCGTGGCATCGTTCGCCACGATCACACAGAGGCGCCCTTTCACACGCCCGATGCCCGTAACCACACCGCCAGAGGGACAACCGCCTGCTTCTGTGTATAAACCATCTCCGGCAAAGAGGCCGATTTCAATAAAATCTGTTTTGGGATCACACAAATAGGCAATGCGCTCGCGGGCCGTGAGTTTGCCCTTGGCATGCTGCTCCTCGATCTTTTTTTCGCCCCCGCCCAGTCGTGTTTTGGTCGCTCGTGATCGTAGTTGGCTTACCAAAAGTTTGAACTGATCCTCATTTTTGTTGAATTCCAGATCCATAGTGACGGTCAGTGCAAGATAGCCAAATTGTGGGCCAGGCTTAGTTCTTTTCCGCTCTCTCTTCCTCTTCGCGCCTGCGGTCGCGCTCAATCCTCTTTTTGCTTTTGCCCAACGGAGCCATAAAATGCTTGGGGTTATTGTTAAAATGATTGGCCAGGCTGTCCAGGCTCAGGATGAGACGGTTCAAATTCACATAAAGCGAATCCTCGGTCATCAGTTTACTCATTGTATTGTCACCCTTGCTCAGCTTGCCCAACGTTTCATTCAACCGGGTGAGGGTTTGTTGGGTCTTCGAAATGGTTTGGTTGAGTTGCAACTGCTTGAGTGAATCCGACAAGGTTTTAAAATTGGCCAATGTAGGTCTCAAATCGGTTAGGGCTACGTTCAGGTTTCCGGCTACCGATTTTACACTGCTGCTCAGCTCGGTGATTTGGCCGTTCGCATTATCCAGTGTGGCATTCAGCTTGTCGGGTGTCGAGTTGAGCTTTCGAAAGATTTCGTCCAGATGCTGGCTGTTAGCCACGAGATTATCGATTACGGTGTTGAACTTTCGTAATGTCACCTGCAAATTGTCCGCCACCGGCACGGCACTCTCGGCCAGAATATCGGTTAACCCTTTGGCTACTTCTGCCCGGATGGTGTCGCGTGGTTTCAGAACGTGAAATGAGCGACCGATGGACAGCCGGATCGATTTGTTGCCCAGGAAATCAGAGTCCAGAATCGCCTTGGTGGAATCGCCAAGCTTGATCTTGGAGTCGATCTCAAACTCGACCAGCACTTTATTTTGCCGGTTTTGCAAGATGGTGATATTGCTCACACGACCAACCGAGGTGCCACTCAACAACACCGGATTGGAGGCCGTTAACTGATCCACATTGTCGTAGATCGCGTAGTATTTGTCGGTGCTGTCCAAAAAATCGATTCCCTTCAAAAAGTTGAAACCGAAATAGAGCACTACGAGCGTAATGGTGGCAAACAGGCCAATGCGAAACTCTTTGTTCTTCATTCCTCGCAGGGTAAGGGTATCGGCTGCTAATTTACACTTTCAATTTGTGCTTTGTACTCTTTAAAGGCCCGGTAAATGCCCGAAGCCAATAAATCCTGTCCGTTCTCCGAGAGCAAGAAAGCTTCCTCCTTTTCATTCGTGATGAAGCCCGTCTCAATCAAAACGCTTGGCATGGCGGTTTTCCATAGCACAATGAACCCGGCTTGCTTGACCCCATGGCTCCTGCGACCAACCCGGCTTTTGAACTGATTTTCGACCTTATCAGCAAAAAGAAGGCTGCTCTCCAGATAGGCATTTTGGGTAAGCGAAAACAAGATATAGGACTCGGCACTGCCCGGGTCAAACCCCTCGTACTTCTCCTTGTAGTTATCATCCAGCATAATAACCGAGTTCTCGCGTTTGGCCACCTCCAGGTTGCTCTCTGTTTTATGCAAACCCATCACGTACGTCTCAGTTCCCGAGTGCGCAGCCTTATTGGGGATGGCGTTGACGTGTATGGAAATGAAAAGATCGGCCTTTGCCTCGTTTGCGATGGTAGCCCGGTCATAGAGTTCAATAAACTTGTCGGTCTTTCGGGTGTACACCACTTTCACCCCTGGGATATTCTTCTCAATGTGGTTGCCCAGTTTGAGCGCCACGTTAAGGGTGATGTCCTTCTCCTTGCCCCGCTTTCCCACCGTGCCGGGGTCTTTTCCGCCATGGCCGGCATCAATAACCACCACATCAACCTTGAAATCGGGTTTTGGCGGGGGTGTGGCCGATGAGTTTAGCAAGGTTATTGCTATGAGCAGGATTTTCAGACCGATATTTCGCGCGCTTGAAGCTATGTCTGCGGTAATTGCGATACCTTGCAAAATTGCGAATTTTTCGCAAAAACCTAAATTTTGGGCGGTTAACGCTTTGTTACGAGTTTTCTTTTTCACGGTTTTTTGTTTGTTGCCCGGTCTGGTAGGCGCGCAAATTGAGCGCCCTGTGCGAACCCCGACACAGCCTTTGCCGGTGCGCACCGACACGGTTCCCCAAATGCCCCCTTCCGATTCTCTGCAATTGGTGGGCCAGAAGTCAGACTCAACTCGTCAAAAGCGGGATAGTGACATTGAAACCACGATCATTTACTCTGCGCGCGACTCGATTAATATTAGTATTGAGAAGAAGATTATCTGGCTGTATGGCAATGCCAAAATTAAATATGGGATCATTGAATTAGAGGCCGAAGAAATTGTAATTGACTACAATAAATCCACCATCTCGGCCAACGGGAAGCTTGATTCGCTGGGCAGGCGCGCGGGATTTCCGATTTTTAAGAACGGTGCGGAGGTGTACGAAACCAAAAGCATCAATTACAATTTTAAAACTAAAAAAGCGGCTATTACGGAAGTGATCACCACCCAGGGTGACGCCTTTCTGCACGGCAAGACCGTATTCAAGAATGAGCGTGGTGAGTTGTATAGCGCCAGCAATGCCTACACCACGTGTAACCGGGGGCATCCCCATTACCGCATCATGGCAACGAAGGTAAAAGCCATTCCGGGCGACAAAATGGTGGCCGGGCCGTTTTACATGGAATTTAATGACGTGCCCACTCCGTTAGGATTTGCCTTTGGCATGTTTCCCAATCCTCGAAAGAGTGCTTCGGGTGTCATCGTACCTCAATATGGCGAGGAGCAAAATCGGGGTTTCTTCCTGAGGCGAGGCGGATACTTTTTCGATGTCAGTGAGTACTTAAAAATAGCGGTCACCGGAGATATCTACTCAAGGGGAGCCAATGCCATCTACCTTAATACGAACTACAATAAGCTATATCACTATTCCGGATCGTTCAACTTTAGTTACACCACCAACCCAACAAGTAACCAAATTGAAAATACCACCCGGTCGCGTGATTTTCTGATTTCGTGGAGCCATTCGCCCCAAAGCCGCGGTACCGGTCGGTTTAGTGCCTCGGTCAATGCGTCTACCTCTTCCTTCACTAATAACAATTTCCTGGGTGTAAACACCAACCCTCAATCCATGCGGGTGGATAACATTACGCGTAAACTCAGTTCGAATATTTCGTACAGCAAGACATTCGCAGGGACGCCTTTTAGTATGGGTGTTAACCTGAGGCACAGCCAGGACCTGAGGACGGGAGAGGTTAGCTTCCCATTACCCGATATGAACTTCAACGTCAACAACCTATACCCGTTCAAGCGCTCGAGTATTCAAGCATTGGAGAATTTTTCGACCCGTCTCACCATGACCGCCATTAACGAAGTAACCAACAACCTGGGGCCTCGCATCGTGGCGGTTCAGAACGGGACTCCGATCTATCGCGACAGTATTGCCAAATTCAACCTGGATAATCTGCCTACGTTTCTGAAAAATGCCAATAAAGGCATCCGGTTTGATATACCGTTGCAGACATCGGTAAAGCTGCTTCGTTTTTTCACCCTTAGCCCCAGTGTGAGCATGAACGAGCGCTGGTACTTCAATAAACTGTTGTGGGACACTGTTTCGGTGCGTGATACCAATTCAGGCTTGTTCACGGGGTCAACGCCAACAGTGGTAGATACACTCAATGGGTTCAATCGAATCAACAACTTCTCGGGTAGTTTAGCGCTCAATACGCGTATCTACGGCACGTATTCTTTTAAATCCGGTCGTGTCAAAGCCCTTCGTCACGTTATCAATCCCTCGGTCGGTTTCAGTTTCCAACCTGATTTTGGCGAAGCCCGGTTCGACTACCACCAAACACTAGCGGTGCGCAATGGTTCGCGTATAACAGAACAAAGGCGATCGCGGCACGAGGGATTTGTCTATGGCGGGTCCACCCAGGGCCGCCAAAGTGCGCTGAACTTTAGCATCAACAACACCCTGGAGATGAAGGTTAAGAACAAGAAAGACAGCTTGTTTCAAAAGATTCCGCTTTTCAACACTTTATCCATAGCAACCAGTTACAACTTTGCTGCCGACTCCTTTAAGCTGGCGCCCTTTGGAATTGCAGCCAACACCAATATTTTGAACGAGAAAATTAACCTAAACATCACAGCAACGATTGATCCTTATCAATACATCAAGGTCAATGTCGGCACATCGGAAAAGCCCGTTTTTCAGGAGATCAAAGTCAGCCGCTATGCCTGGAATGGCGGCAAGGGGATTGGGCAATTGTCGCAGGCTACGTTGGTTTTTGGCACTAACCTAAATCCCAAGGGTCAGAAAAAAGATAATGAATTCCGCGAGAAAATTGGTGCGAGCAACGCCTCAGATGCTGACAAACAATTTTTGCTTAAAAATCCCGATGCATATGTTGACTTCAGTATTCCCTGGAACCTGCGGCTAAACTACAGCTTCAATTACTCTAAAACCGGCAGTCAACCGTCCAACATCACACAAAGTCTTCAGTTCTCCGGTGATTTTTCTCTATCGGAAAAGTGGAAGATACAATTCAACTCAGGATATGATTTTGAAAGCAATCAGTTCACCCAAACATCAGTGTCCCTAAACCGCGACTTACATTGCTGGCAAATGTCGTTGAGTTGGGTACCCTTTGGGCCGTTCCAGTCTTATGGATTTAACATCGGCATCAAATCCTCAATGCTACAAGATCTCAAACTCAATCGCACACGGTCGTTCTTCGACAACTGATTACTTCAGCCAACCTTCAATTTCCTCTACGGTGGCGTTCAGAATCTCCAGTTTCATCTTCTTACGCATACCCGCGAGGTCGTTGAACAGTTTGGTGGGTTTCATTTCCTTCAACTGGGCCATCGACTGCACACCCAGCTTTTGAATCAGCGGGATCAATTCTTTGCGGACACCGGCTGTCTCCAATTCCCGTTCCAGATCAGCACCCTGGATTTTCTCCGGACGCATTTGAGGGAAAAATAAAACATCCTGTATGGAGGGTGAATTCGTCATCAACATGGCGATGCGATCAATACCAAATCCAATACCGGCTGTGGGCGGCATGCCATACTGTAACGCCCTAAGGAAATCATGATCAATGTACATGGCTTCATGATCGCCCCGCTCCATCAACTTCATTTGCTCTTCAAAACGTTGTTGCTGCTCAACTGGATCATTAAGCTCCGAGTAGGCATTTGCGATTTCCTTCCCATTCGCCATCAATTCAAAGCGCTCCACTAAACCCGGGCGGCTGCGGTGCTTTTTGGTTAGCGGGCTCATCTCTACAGGGTAGTCGGTGATAAACGTGGGTTGAATGTAGTGGGGCTCACACGTCTCTCCGAAAATGGTATCGATCAGTTTACCCTTACCCATGGTGTCATCCACCTCCAGGTGCAGTTGCCGGCAAACCTGACGCAGTCCGGCCTCATCCATCTGGCTGATGTCGATGCCGGTGTGGTCGCGAATGGCATCAAAGATGCTCACCCGCTTGAACGGTGCTTTGAAATCAATTACCCGGTCACCCATCGTTACCTGCGTGGCGCCATTAACTTCCCAAGCCGTTTTCTCCAACAGCTTCTCGGTGGTCTCCATCATCCAGAAGTAGTCCTTATACGCTACATAAAATTCGAGGATGGTGAACTCCGGATTGTGTGTGCGGTCCATGCCTTCGTTGCGGAAGTCACGGCTAAACTCATACACCCAATCAAATCCGCCCACGATCAAGCGCTTGAGGTAGAGTTCATTTGCAATGCGGAGATACAGGGGAATATCCAGCGCATTGTGGTGCGTTACAAACGGGCGTGCGGCAGCGCCTCCGGGTATACTCTGCAGAACAGGTGTTTCAACCTCCAGGGCACCGTGAGCATTGAGGAAATCGCGCATGGCGTTGATCATGCGCGTACGCTTCACAAAGGTCTCTTTCACTTCTGGATTGATGATCAGATCGGCATACCGCTGACGATAGCGAAACTCCGGATCGGTAACGGCATCAAACACATGCCCCTCTTCATCCCGCTTCACCACGGGTAGTGGTTTAAGTGATTTGTTCAGCAGCGTCAGTGACTGCACATGCACGGTGGTCTCTCCGGTTTTGGTGGTAAATACGAAGCCCGACACTGCGATTATATCGCCCAAATCGAGCAGATGCTTCACTACGCGATCAAAAAAAGTTTTGTCTTCGCCCGGGCAAATATCGTCTCTGCGCACATAGAGTTGAATAAGGCCCTTCGAATCCTGAAGCTTTACGAATATGACTTTGCCTTTGTCGTTCAGGCTCATGATACGGCCGGCCAGCGAAAGGGAAGCAAACTGATCCTTTTTCTCTTCTGTGAAATGGTTGAGAATATCAACCGAAAAATGGGACACGGGCACGGAGGGTGCCGGATAGGGGTCGATGCCGAGTTGGCGAAGTTCTTCGAGTTTATTTCTGCGGATGATTTCCTGCTCGCTCAGTTGCATGAATAGCTGTTTGGAACGCAAAAATAACCGATTCCGAGGGAGTGCGAAATCAGGCGAAATTAAGCACTATATTTGCAAGATATAAATATAAAATATACTTATGGCGCCCTTCACCAGCACACTTCCAGATGACCTGCTGAAAAAGCTTGCGGAAAAATCGAATGCCCTTGAGGTGCCTAGAAACCAGATTATTGAGAGGGCTGTCCGGCTCTATCTTGAACATCTGGAACGGGCAGAGTACATTAAATCATACCGAACGGCTGGCTCAGACACGGAGATCATGGGCATGGCGGAAGAGGGTATGGCCGACTACCTCCGTCAAATTGAATCATGAAACAAGGAGAAATCTGGTTTGCCGATTTAAACCCGGTCGCAGGAAGTGAGCAGGCAGGCTTACGACCAGTGGTGATCATAAGCGGTAACCTACTCAACGAGCATTTAGCGGTTGTAGTCGTTGCACCCCTAACCACCAAAGTGAAGAACTATAAAGGCAATCCAGTGCTTAAGCCAAATGCTCAAAATGGCTTGAAGGCGGAGTCTGAAATACTCGTATTCCATATCCGTTCCATCTCAAAATCAAGGTTGATCAATCGAATCGGAAACACAGACTCCGCAACGATAGGTCAGACCATCAAGACCCTGAATGATATTTTAAAATACTAATTCTGTTTTCGCCTCGCCAGCTCCTTGCGAATAAGAGTCAACTCACGGCTGCTTTGCCCGGCAACCGATGTGTTTTCGGCCGCCCTCCGCAACAGGTAGGGCATCACACTCTCCACCGGACCATAGGGTACATATTTGACCACGTTGTACCCGGCATGGGCCAGGTTGAATGAAATATTGTCGCTCATACCCAGAAGTTGCGAAAACCACACGCGCTTGTCATTGTGGCGCATACCATGCTTCTCCATCAGCACCGTGAGGTATTGATTGCTATACTCATTATGCGATCCGCAGAGTATCGTGATGCGTTGTTTATTGTCGATGCAAAAGGCTAATCCCTGATTGAACATGTCATCGGTGGCCTGCTTGGTTGGATTAATGGGGTCCGGATATCCTTTCTCGGCCGCACGGGCCCGCTCAATTTCCATATACGCACCCCGCACCATCTTAATGCCCACGAAGTAGTTGTGCATGGCAGCGGTGTGGAAATCTTCACGCAGGCGCTTCAGCGAATCGGTACGGTACATTTGATAGGTGATGAAGACAATCGCCTTTTTGGTATTGTATTTGGCCATCATCTCGTGTGTGATGTCGTCAATCACATGTTGTACCCAGCTGTGTTCGGCATCAATAAGAATGGGAATTTTCAACCGATGGGCTTTGGCACAAATCGTGTCAATGCGCTGGTGGAAGCGCTCAAAACTTTTGGTTTCGGCTTCGCTTAACGATGCCTGGCTCTGCACCTTTTCCAGTAAATCCATGTCGCCCAGCCCGGTGGCCTTGAATACGCAAAAGGGTACGGCCGCATTATGTTGAGCCTCATCGAAGGTGGCTAAAATCTGCTCGGCTGTGCGATCAAAGTCTTCTTCGGCATTTTCGCCTTCAACGGAATAATCCAGAATGGTGCCCACTTTGTACTTCCACAACTGGTCGATGGTTCCGTGACTCTGCTCAATGGTTTCGCCACCACAAAAATGCTCGAACACGGTATTGCGAATCAATCCTTTAACCGGCAACCGCAAGGTTAACCCAACTTTTACCAGACGGGTGGCCGTGGCTGAAATCCACGGGTGATTCACCACGGTGAAAATGAAGTTGGCCTTTCGCATCTGGCGGTCAGACTTATACTCAAAGGCAACTTGGGTATCATCAAATTGAACAGCTGGCTGTACTTCCATGGCAGAACTGAAATGCGCCCAAATATACGCCCTGGAAACGTTTTCGGGTAAGCGTGAATTTCGGCTGGCCGCGATTTATTCAGTTACTTTGCCCTGTGACGGAAACCGAGGAAACCATCTTGATACAGGCTGACCCTGAGCAACAGATTGCCCATTTCCTGGCAGCCCGGAGTTTCAGCCGTTTAGGTGTACTCACGGATGCCAACACGTTCAAAGCCTGTTATCCCAGGATTTCGCACGGCCTGCCTCCACACACGAGTTTTACAGTGGCCGCTGGCGAGGAAAGTAAACACCTGGACACGTGCAGCCAAATCTGGAAATGGATGACCACGGAGGAATTTGACCGGCACAGCCTGCTTGTGGTTTTGGGGGGTGGGGTTTTGGGCGATATGGGCGGGTTTTGTGCGGCTACATTCAAGCGCGGCATTCCGTTCGTGCTGATGCCTACCACGTTGTTGGCACAGGTAGATGCCAGTGTGGGCGGCAAATTGGGCATCGACTTTGGCGGTTATAAGAATCACATCGGGGTAATTCAACAACCGATGGCCACGCTTATTGCTCCTGCCTTTCTTGATACCTTGCCGGAGGCCGAACTGCGTTCCGGCTTTGCTGAGATCATCAAACACAGTTTGCTGATGGGCCAAGAGGAATGGGACCGGGTGCGCGCCAAAACACTGGCTCAACATAACTGGCAAGAACGGATTACCTCATCAGTCGCCTTCAAAAAGTCGATCACCACACAAGATCCGCAGGAGAGCGGGCTTAGGAAAATACTCAACCTGGGCCATACCCTTGGCCATGCGCTGGAATCAGCCTCCTTCCACTCCCCGAAACGTTTACTGCATGGTGAAGCGGTGGCCGCAGGGCTGGTGGTTGAAAGTCATATTGCCATGACTAAAGGATTGCTTAACCGCCCCGCTTTTGAACAAATTGAACACTACATATCTGGGATTTTCGGCCGACCCGGCCAGCACATACCGATCGACCACATTGTGGCTAACGCCCGGCAGGACAAGAAAAACAAGGGAAAAAAAATTCTGATGGCCCTCCTGAAAAACATTGGAGAGCCCTTATGGGATGTTGAAGTCAGCGAGGAAGAAATCCGGTTATCGTGGCGGGTTTACACATCGGGTCAGATGTAGTGCGCTTCCGAATCATCGAATTTTGATTTCTCCTTCTGCAGCCCCTTCTTCAAGTCGTTGACCTTACGGCCGATGAACTCCTTGGTCTTCTGCTTGCGGGTGCCCGTGAGCAACCAAGCTGCCAAAAGAGCACCTCCGGCCAGTCCCAAACCAATCGCTATTTTTCGGGTTGTTGTCATGTATTGCAAAAGTAAACTCGTCTGCATTTTCTTTTGTTTCAATGGGCTTAAAATTTTTTTAAATCTAATTTGCCGACCGAGTGAATTCAGTTGTTCATATCCAGCCTCACACACAGGTAACCGGAACGGCATCCGGCTTGCCTTCATCCAAGAGTTTAAGCAACCGCGCCCTGATCCTTCAGGCGCTAACCAACTTTCGTTCGGTTGTCCATAACGTATCATCGGCACGGGATACCCGGCTGATGCGCCAGTTGATTCAATCTCCGGAAAAGACACTCAACGTCATGGATGCCGGCACCACCATGCGGTTTCTGGTGGCTTACCAGGCCATTCGTGGTGAAAATAAAATCATGACGGGCACGCCCCGTATGCTGGAACGGCCCATCAAACCCTTGGTTGATGCTTTGCGTACCCTGGGAGCGGATGTGCGATACCTTGGCCATGAAGGTTTTCCTCCTGTGGAGACCCGCGGGTTTGCCCGGCAACGTAGCAACCGAATCGAAATCCCCGGCAACATCTCCAGCCAGTACATATCGGCTCTGATGATGGTCGGCCCGCTCCTTCCCGATGGCCTCACCCTCCACCTGACCGGGCCTGTGGCGAGCGCTCCCTACATCAAAATGACGGCAGCCCTGATGACACAGTTCGGGATTACGCCTCAGCTTGATCTTCCCGAAATCAAAGTTCCGTATGGCGAATACCGCCCGGCCGAAGTTACCATTGAAGCCGATTGGTCGGCCGCCAGTTACTGGTTTGCCTTTATGGCCCTGGCTGAACGCGGGGAGGTCATGCTGCCTCATGTGGCCTCCGACTCTTTGCAGGGCGATCGTGTCATTGTCGATGTTATGGGGCAACTTGGCGTTGAAACTCAGTTTCTTAAGGAAGGGGCCCGGATAATCAAAAAGCCAGTTTCCATCAGCACGCTCGTTTGGGATTTCAAGGATTGCCCGGACCTGGCCCAGACTGTTTTGCCGGTTTGTGCTGCCCTTGGGGTAGCGGGTGACTTTGTAGGACTGGAAAGTCTTCGCATCAAGGAAACCGACCGGATTGCTGCGCTGAAGCAGGAGTTGCAAAAAATAAACTGCCGCCTAGATGAGCCCCAGGCAGGCCGCTGGCGGTTAACTCCAGGCACGCTGCCGAAAGAGCCCCTTTCGATCAATACCTATCACGATCACCGGATGGCCATGGGTTTTGCACCGCTGGCCACGCGAATGCCCTTGGCGATACAGGACCCGACTGTGGTGGAAAAATCGTATCCGGATTTCTGGGCCGATATGAAGCGGGTGGGTTTTGCTGTTACAGGGATTTGAAGTACGCAGGCGCGTTGAGCATCCGGCTTCCATACCAACTGAACCTTTCACCATCCACCAATTTGACCTTGGCACCAGGGCAGAGTTGCCTGAGCCGGGCAAGGTGCTGCTCACGAAATGGATAGGGTTCGGATGACAACAATATCAATCCGGGATTTAGTCGAATCAGTTCATCATCGGTCAGCTCCGGGTAACGAGGCCACTCAATCGCGTTGTGCCAACCGATTTTTTCGATCACCGAATGGATGAACGTGCCGGCACCAGCTGCCATCCAGGGTTCCTGCCAGATCAGGTACACCACGCGCTGCGCGGCAAGACGAATTGCTGACCAGCCGAGTTCAATTTTTGAGGTCAGCGCGTTTGCCTCGACAGACGTTTGCGTGATATGGCCAACCGCACGAATCATGTCGAGGGCATCATCAAACGTCACGATGTCGCTCATCCACACGGGGTACTTGATCGCCAGGCGTGCAATTCCCTCTTCGTAATTCTCTTCTTTGTTGCCAATGATCAGATCCGGATTCAAGTGATCAATTACATCGAACCAAAACTTCTTGGTACCTCCTACAATTGTCTTTGCCTTTTTCGCCTCATCGGGGTGAACGCAAAACTTGGTGACGCCCACCACGCGATCGCCCAGGCCGAGATCAAACAACAACTCCGTTTGGGAGGGCACCAGCGAAACGATGCGCATGGGTGGGTCGGGTATTAAAAGTACCCGGCCAATTCGATCTCTTACGATCATTTGAAAACTGCGTCCAATTCAGCTATCATAGTATCGCATTTCTTTTGAATCCCTTCTTGCTTCTGAAAAATCTCATGAGCAAGAGTTGGCGAAATTGCATCAATGTCTTTGCTATTCAATTGATGAAATCGGTACAAATTGCAATAGTCATAGCTATTTGAATTCTTTAAAACTGGAATCAGGAGTGACTTGATGCTTCGATGGATGTCTTTACCGTAAACTTCTCGAGTTTCAAAAACGAGCTTTTGAATTGTTGCTTCAATATCAACAAGTTTATCATATGAACGATCAGCTCTGTCTACTCGTTTATTGAATTCTTCTAGGGCACGGTCCTTATCAACTAGATTGCCTTCTGAAGTCAAATGGACAATTTTTTGACTCAGCCAATTTTGATTATTCAGCGTTTGTACATGTTCCTTTGAAATAGAGTAAAAACGACTAATGCTAAAAACTATGTCATATTTCAACGTCCTTCGCCTTTTATATCTATAAACGAATTCTTGCACAAAAGGCGATAGAAGTCCTATTGAAGCTCCTAAAGCAACTCCAAGAAGAGTAATCAGGGTATCCACATCAACAAGTCATCTTTACTTGATATACCGAAAATCCATTCCTGGTTTCACCTGTAAAAGGGTTTCGTAAATCAGGTTGATCACATTTTCGACATCCTCTTTATGCACGGTTTCTACCGTAGTGTGCATGTATTTCAACGGCAGCGAGATGAGCGCGGAGGCAACGCCTTCGGCCGAGTAAGCAAACGAATCGGTATCCGTACCCGTTGAACGCGACACGGCCTGGCGCTGGAAAGGTATTTTTTTCTTTTGCGCCACGTCAATAATCATCTTCAGCACGTTGTTCTGCACAGCCGGCCCGTAGCACACCACTGGCCCCAGCCCGCATTTCAAGTTGCCGCTTTCCTTCTTATTGTACATGGGCGATTGCGTATCGTGGGTCACGTCTGTACAGATGGCGAGATCCGGCTTGATTCTGCGCGAGATCATTTCCGCCCCGCGCAACCCGATTTCTTCCTGTACGGAATTGACGACATACAACGCATACGGCAATTTCTTCTTGTTCTCGCGCAACCTCCGCGTTACCTCGGCAATCATGTAGCCGCCCATGCGGTTGTCCAGTGCACGGCCTACGAGGTAGTTCTTGTTCAGTTCAATCAACTCATCTTCAAACACCGCCACACAACCCACGTGAACGCCCATCGCTTCTACTTCCTTTTTATTCTCGGCCCCAATGTCGATAAAGATATTCTTCAGGCTGGGCGCCTCTTCCTTGCCGGCATCACGCACGTGAATGGCTGGCCAGCCAAACACACCCTTGACAATCCCTTTTGCCGTATGAATATTCACCCGCATAGAGGGCGCGATCTGGTGATCCGAGCCTCCGTTGCGCCTTACATAAATGTAGCCATCCTCCGTGATGTAATTCACAAACCATGAAATCTCATCGGCATGGGCTTCGATCACCACTTTATATTTTGCCTTCGGATTGACAATGCCTACGGCCGTACCGTACACATCCACCATGTAATCATCCATGTAGGGCTTCAGGTAGTCGAGCCAAATTTGTTGGCCGGTGTGCTCAAACCCGGTGGGTGACGCATTGTTGAGATAGTCAAACAGAAATTTTTTACTCTTCTTGTCCATAGCAAACGCCTAAAGTTGTGTGAAATTAATAACTATTTTTTTCGACTTCGATTGTTCAACCGGGTAAGGCTTAAAGCGGAATATTTCCGTGCTTTTTGCGTGGCAGTTTGGCGGCCTTATTTTCCAGCATTTGAAATCCCCGGATGAGCTTTTCACGGGTCTGCCGGGGGAAAATGACCTCATCAATATAACCCCGCTGCGCAGCACCATACGGGTTAGCAAACTTTTGCGTGTATTCCTCCACTTTCTCCTTCAACTTTGCCGCGGGATCAGACGCTTCCGAAATCTCCTTGCGAAAAATTATTTCAGCCGCCCCTTGTGCACCCATTACGGCAATTTCAGCGGTAGGCCACGCATAGTTCAGGTCTGCACCAATGTGCTTGGAGTTCATCACATCATAAGCACCCCCGTAGGCCTTGCGGGTGATAACCGTAATGCGGGGCACGGTTGCTTCCGAAAAGGCATACAGCAACTTGGCTCCGTTGGTAATGATGGCATTCCACTCCTGATCGGTGCCCGGCAAGAACCCCGGCACATCTTCAAATACAAGCAATGGAATATTGAAACAATCGCAGAAGCGCACGAACCGGGCACCCTTGACACTGGCGTCAATGTCCAGCACGCCTGCCAGTGCGGCCGGCTGATTGCCGACAATGCCGATGCTGCGCCCGGCCAGCCGCGCAAATCCCACCACCATATTCTCGGCAAAATTCTTATGGACTTCGAAAAACTCACCTCCATCGACCACCGAGGCGATCACCTCACGCATGTCATATGGCTGATTGGGATTTTCGGGTATGATGGTGTCAAGAGCAGGGCGAATTTCATTGCCGGGTTCGTAGGCGACTCGTGGCGCTTCATCTTCACAATTTTGCGGAATGTAACTGAACAACGTTTTGATTTGCCGGATACACTCTGCCTCATTGGCGCAGGCAAAATGGGTTACGCCACTTTTTGAGCTGTGCGTGCTCGCGCCACCCAATTCTTCAGATGTAACATCTTCATGCGTCACCGTCTTGACTACGTTTGGGCCGGTAACGAACATAAACGAGGTGTTTTCCACCATAAAGATGAAGTCGGTCATGGCGGGCGAATACACCGCACCACCGGCACAGGGGCCCATGATGGCTGATATCTGAGGCACAACACCGCTTGCCATCACATTGCGATAGAAAATATCCGCATATCCGCCCAACGACACGACACCCTCCTGAATACGTGCACCCCCGGAGTCATTGAGACCGATAACCGGTGCACCATTTTTCATCGCCAGATCCATGATCTTTACAATCTTCTCGGCATGTGTTTCGGAAAGGGACCCGCCAAACACGGTGAAATCCTGAGAGAAAACATACACCAGGCGACCTTGAATGGTGCCGTAGCCGGTTACCACGCCATCACCCAAATAGTGTTCCTGGTCCAGCCCGAAATCATGGCTGCGGTGCGCGACAAACTTGCCCATCTCTTCGAATGAGCCTTCATCGAGCAATAGGTCAATACGTTCGCGAGCTGTGAGTTTTCCTTTTTTGTGCTGCTGTTCAATGCGCCTGGCGCCACCGCCCAATAACGCTTCCTCATTTTTCTTCTTGAGTTCATCAAATTTCTCCAGCAGGCGGGAAGTCGTAGACATAACAAAGGTGGTAAGGTGCCAAAGATAACCACGGA
This sequence comes from Flammeovirgaceae bacterium, assembly GCA_021298015.1. GTDB lineage: Bacteria > Bacteroidota > Bacteroidia > Cytophagales > Cyclobacteriaceae > ELB16-189. Next base: position 145,908 of record JAJTGY010000006.1, on the reverse strand, counting down.
GACGAACCCGAACCATGATTTTGAGCAAAGAATAAACGGTTTATCCCAAACAACTTTATCTTTCGGCATGCAGCGACTGGCCGTAATCGACCTGGGCACCAATACCTTTCATTTGCTGATAGCCGAGCAGCACACAGGTGGATATGACATTCTGCACCGCGACCGCCTGGCCGTAAAAGTGGGTGCAGGCGGTATCAACCAGGGCCTCATTACGGAAGAGGGTGCGCAACGCGCCATCGCGGCTTTTCGGCAGTTTGCCGCTGAACTCAAGTTGTGGAAGGTAAACCGGGTAAAGGCTATTGCCACGAGCGCCTTTCGCAATGCCCGCAATGGCACTGCCGTAGCCGAGCAAATTCGGCAAGAGACCGGGATTGGTATTGACATTATTTCGGGCGAGAAGGAAGCCGATTACATCGCCCAGGGTGTCTTGCACGCGATAACGGTTGATGCACACCCGGCCCTGATTGTTGACATTGGGGGTGGAAGCGTAGAGATGATCATGGCCAACCAAAAAACAACCTTTTGGAAGAGAAGCTTTGAGGTGGGCGGGCAGCGCCTGGTCGAACTCTTTCAGCATCACGATCCCATCCTGAAATCCGAGAAAGACGCGTTGTTCCGCTACCTGGATGAAAAACTGGCCGACCTTGGTCCGGCCCTGGATGAATTCAGGCCGAGGGTTATGGTTGGCTCCTCCGGCACCTTCGACACGTTGAGCGAGATGTATTGTCACCGTGAACACCGCCCGTATGATGGCACCCAGCCCGAGACTCCTTTATCGCTCGAGGGTTTTTTTCATTTTCACCGCTTGTTCCAAACGAAAAACAGAAGCGAACGACTGCAGATGCCGGGCATGATCGAACTACGGGTAGATATGATTGTGGTGGCCTGTTGCCTGATCGAGTGGCTGTTGGCGAAGCACCCGCTTTTTGCCGACATTCGGGTTTCCACCTACGCCCTCAAAGAAGGCGCACTGCTGGAAATGCTTCAACCCCACCCCAATGAAAGCCACTCTGCTCCTCCTGCTCGTTAGTCTCCCCGGCTTCGCGCAGATTTCCTTTTTCAACATGCCCAACCCCGATATGTTGCCCGATGTTGGGCAAAACACTAGAACCAGGCCGTCAGGTTCGCAATGACCAACGCACTGTGGTGCGCGAGTTGATCATCAGCATCAAAATAAACAGCATCACTCGAGTAAAACTGCCGACCTTCAAAACGGAACATGGCGTTTTCGGTAATCTTCACGTTTAGACATACCCCAACTTTACGTGCGAAAGCCGGAGATACCCGTAATGGGTGCGATAAAGACCAACTGCGGGTCATGGAAATACTCAACCCGCCCGGAAATGGAAACCGTTGAGTTAATCGTGTATCGGCCGATGATACTGGCCTGCCACCACTGGCGGGTGTTTTCCCCACTCATTTGCTGCCACCCTGCGTAGGCACTGGCAATAGCATCCCACCGGGACTTCTTGGGCTTGTAAATCCAGAAGAAATCCAACAGGTAACGTGTGCGGAAAACAGGGGCGATGTATCCGCCTATTCCCAGGTGCCCAATCAAAGAGGTCTCCAGAGTATCCATCGTGGCCGTATTCACCACTTGAGCCTGTGCTGCTACCGACAGGAGAGAGAAGGAAAGAAGGAAATAAGGAGATGGCAGCGCATGCGTCAAAGAAACAAAAGAAAACGCGGCAAGAAAAAATCCCGGTTGTGTGACCGGGATTCTGATCTGCTAATGGGGTTATTACAGGCCTATGACCTGCTTGTCCTTCGGGTACTTGACATCAAATTTGTACACCAGCTTCCGGGTTTCGTTCGGTTGCAGCGTGAGTTCCCAGCCAAGTTTGCCCGTATTGGCGTTGTAGGCTGCACCGCCTTTGTCAACAAGCGTCACTTCAATCTCCTTGTTTTGCGATACGGGGATGTGGTCCTCCACACTGATCCGGACCGATTCTGACTTGGAGTTGCGCAAGGAAATTTCCCAGGCGTAGCTTTCCCGCTGACTTCCACCGATCACCTTGCGGGAGGTGAAGTCTTTTAGCTTTTCGCGTTTCACTACAATTCGCTTATCGCGCCCCAGCGAAATGGCCAGCGTATCTTTAATGCTGTTAGGATCGATAAAGCTTTTGGCGACAAATGTGCCTTCAAAGAAAATGTTGGCTTCACCCGGCAAAAGGTTGAACTCCTCCCAGCCCGTTGCCCGGGCCATCAAAAACGCGTCTACATCCAGTTTGGGTGCCACCGCATACCGATAATCCGCTTTCATCTCGTAGTTGCGAATGTCGACCAGGGTAGGTTTGGCAGCCGAAGCCACGGTATAGGGAATCGCAATGTCAAACTCCGTGTTGAAGGTAGTTTGAACCGTTGTTACATAATCGGATACCGTTTCGGCAAGAGCAAGTTCCTCCACCTCTCCAGCTTTATCGGCTGCGGGTGAGGGTGCAACTGACTTGACTCGCACACCGGCTGCGCGACCCTGAAGAGCCATTTGGACAGGCTGATAAAAATCCAAAAACCACGTGTACAGTTCAGGCTTTACACCACCCTGCGAGGGGTTGGCGGTGGAAAGTTTCAGCTTTACATTCTTCCATTCTTCACCCGTGCTCTGAAACACATTGGCTTTGTAAGCCAGTTGAATCGGTTTTTTCGTGTTGATCGCCCGCAGGTCGTAAACGGGTATCCACCCGGCATTGGCTACCACATAGCTTACCTCGAGATCGGCTGCCGTAGCGGCATCGGCCGTCACGTTGATCACAATCTCACTGGTATTTCGGCTGTATAGTTCGTTTTGCGAACTGATCTGTTGGTTGAGTTGCTGAATGCGCTCGTTCATTTTTTTCACCCGCTCATCGATTTTCATCCGGCCTTGCACGATATCGCTCAGGCGGCCGCGGTAAAAATCGGCCATTGCCTTCAGCTCCGGTACCGTCAGGTTTTGATTTGTTCCGCCAATTTTTTGGTTGGCGAGCAGCATTTGCTCCTCTTTCCCCAGGATTTCACGCTGACTTTGCTGCAGGGCAACCTCGCGTTGATACCAGGCAACTGAGTCCTTCAGCACTTTCAACGGTTTGGGCACGTTAAACTCATTCAGATAATTCTGCCGATGGCTGATACCCAGTATAACATAGTTTCCCTTAGCGGTAACCGAAATACTCTGCGGATCTAATTGCGCACTCAATCCGGACACCACCAGGCTGGTTCGCCCGGCCTCCAGCCGTGTTTTGACTTCACGACTTACCTGCGCCTGATTCAAAAAAACGGTTACCGAGTTAATCTTTGATTCAACACTTTTTTCGTTCTGCGCCAACGCCAACCCGAAGGCGCCCAGCAACAAAAACGTCATGAGGCTTTTTTTCATATCGATTCGTATAAGTTTGATGCTAGGATGACTTAGCGGAGCAATTTCCACATTTTTTGATCAATTATTTTTCATGGGTTCGCCCCAAACATTGCAATATTTGTACCATGACGGAGTTCGTATATCCCAAAGAACGGCTATGGCAGATGGCCTATCGCATATTTATGAAAATGGGTTGCCGCGAGGCCGATGCCCGCACCGCGACAGACGTGTTGCTCAGTGCTGATTTGCGCGGCATTGATTCGCACGGTTTAGCCCGCCTCAGCGGGTATGTGCGGTTATGGGAGGCGAAACGCATCAATGCCTCCCCCACCATTACCATTGCGCATGAATCGCCAAGCACAGCCGTGGTAGACGGAGACGCTGGCCTTGGCCTGGTGGTGGCGCCACATGCCATGAAGATCGCCATTCAAAAAGCACAACAATGCGGTACGGGCTGGGTAGCCGTGAAAAATTCAAATCACTTTGGCATTGCGGGATATCATGCCATGATGGCGCTGGAACACGACATGATTGGCATGGCCATGACGAATGCCAGCCCGCTGGTGGCCCCTACTTTTTCTGTCGAACGCCTGCTGGGCACCAATCCTATTTGCGTGGCTATACCGGCCGGTGAGCAGCCTCCCTTTGTTGCCGACTTCGCTACCACCACAGCCGCCAATGGAAAACTCGAAATCCTTCAGCGGAAAAATCAAGATGCACCACCAGGCTGGATTCAAACCCAAACGGGCCAACCCTCAACTAACGCGAATGAACTGAAATCCGGTGGTGCCTTGTTGCCGCTGGGCAGCGATCGTGAACACGGCAGTCATAAAGGATTCTGTCTGGGTGCGTGGGTGGATATATTTTCAGCCGTATTAAGTGGCGCTAACTACGGGCCGTGGGTTCCTCCGTTCGTCAGTTTTCTCTCACCACCAGCCGACCCCGTGGGTGAAGGCATCGGACATTTCTTCGGGGCTATGCGGGTAGATGCCTTCCGTCCCGCAGAAGAGTTCAAACAGCATATGGATAACTGGATTGGGCGTTTCCGATCGGCCAAGACCACTGAGGGGCAAGACCGGCTGTTTATTCCAGGTGACCCTGAACGCGAGAGCGAGCACGAAAGAAGTAAAAACGGAATTCCACTGAACGAAAAAGTGGTTACTGACCTGACCGAACTTTGCGCAAAATTCGGTGTGCCGTTTTAGAAACCGGCTGTGATACCCGCCCGCAATACCCAAGGACTGGTGTAGGGGTAGTAATCGGAAGGTGGAGTAGGATTTCGGTAAGAGAAATTGTAGAGGGCAACGGCAAAAAAACCGGCATTACGCCCGAGCGGTTGGAAAAATCCTCCACCGGCCATAAAGCTCGTAAAGGCCTCGCGGGTGCGTTCTCCGTTGAATAAGATATACTCGTTATTCAGGTACTCGTATTCGGCATGAAGGAATAACGGGCCATATACTTGAAACCGAATAAACGGACTGAATCCAAAATCATCCGTAGATACTCGGGGGTCAATATTCTTGTAGGTGGTGTGTCGGTAAATTATGCTGGCTCCGGCTGCCGCCCGTTGACTGATGCGATAACCAATTAAAGGAGAAATCGAAAAGAAATCCACATCACGACTGAACGACAACCCTATGCCGCCTCCGGTAAAAATCCGGTCTCGGATGGAGGGCTTTTCAGCCATTTGCTCTTCTCCCCATTGGGCGGAAGCCCATAGTGGCACAAAAAAAACTATTAGGGCTAGCCGGCTCATAACTTACTGGTCTTCAATTATAAAAATATCCTCGGTCTCTTTTTTCATCAGGTACTTTTCGCGCGCAAACTTTTCCAGCAATTCCTGGTTGGTCATCAACTCGTGCCGGTCCTTCTTTACCTGCTTAATTTTTTCCTGGTAGTACTCCTTTTCGCTCTCCAACTGGTTCAATTTCCGGCTCATGCGAAAACGCGATACCAGATCGTTGGAATCGAAAAAGGCCAGCCAAACGATGAAGAACAGCCCCGCTGAGAAATAGAAGTTCTTAAAAAGGGAGGGAACACGCTTGAGCATAATCAAGAAAATGTGACGTGAAGGTAGCCAAATTTTCGCTTTTGCTCCAACCGACCCGCAGTACCGGCTTCATTGCGTAATTTGGCGCTATGCGTCAACACTTGATTTTGATCTTTATCGGTGGCGGCCTGGGAAGCGCCACGCGCTACTTACTCAGCCGATGGATTCAGAATTTGACGGTATCACCATTTCCCTGGGGTACCCTCACAGTCAATATCTTCGCCTGTTTCCTTTTTGGCCTGTTCATTGGCTTTGCCGACCAGCGCGGCTGGATGGCCACCTCCTACCGGTACTTCTGGGTGGTTGGCTTTTGTGGTGGGTTCTCCACGTTTTCGGCATTTAGTGGCGACATGCTGGCCCTGACGGAAAAGAGCCTGCTCGCGCAAAGTGCCCTCTATGCCCTGGTTAGCGTAGGCACTTGTATGGCAGCGGTGGTGGCCGGGTTATTTCTGAGTGAACGAATTTGACTACAGGGGTACGTACACCACCTTCTTCGTTTCAAAAAATTCCTCTGTAAAATAGTCTGACAAGGCATACAAGGCGTAGGGTCGCTTGAGTTCACGGAGCTCCTCGTCCAGATCGCCACCCTTCAAATACAAAATGCCATTATCTAATTCATGGATTGATTTCTTCTTCGCGCGCAGCCTCACCCAACCGTAAAATTCCTTCATGCGCGTCACGGCCCGGCTGACCACAAAATCATACTGGCCTTTTAGTTGTTCCGCTCTCGCCTGCTCGGCCCGCACGTTGGTTAAATGCAATGCTTCCGCCACCGCGTTCACCACCGTAATTTTCTTGCCGATCGAATCCACCAGATGAAATCGGGTTTGCGGAAACAAAATCGCTAGCGGGATACCGGGAAAACCCCCACCTGTGCCCACATCCAGCACATCGCTTTCAGGTCGAAACGTTTGCACCCTGGCTATCCCCAACGAATGAAGAACGTGGTTGACGTAAAGGTTCTCAACATCCTTTCTTGAGATGACATTGATCTTTTCGTTCCACTCGGCATATAACGGGCCTAACTTCGTAAACTGATCGAGTTGCCCGGTGGTTAGATCGGGGAAATAGCGAAGAAGCAAATCAACGTTGTCCACCAGTAATGATTACTTTTAACAACAGATTTCAAAAGTAAAATGAAACAAACGATAATACTATTACACCTCGCGCTTTTCGGACTGCTGGCTGCATGCTCGAAATCAGAAAACAAGAGCGGAATCTCCAGCCGTCTGGATTCCATTATGGTGGCGCATAAGGATTTTAGCGGTGTCGTGCTGGTGGCCAAGCAGGGGCAGCCCGTCTACTTCAAGGCCTACGGGTTTCGTGATTTTGAAACGAACGCACCTATGGATACATCCAGTGTTTTTGAACTGGCCTCCGTCTCCAAAGCGTTCACGGCCATGATCATCATGATGCTGGAGGAGGAGGGCCGTCTTTCGTACGAAGACTCGTTGAGCCGATTCATTCCCAATCTACCCTACAGGGGTATTTCCATTCGGCATTTGCTCAACCACACCTCGGGCTTGCCCGATTACCAGGCTGTAATGGATCAACATTGGGATAAATCGCGGGTGGCCTCGAACGCGGACAACATTGCCTATTTGATTCAACATCGTCCGCCACGGAGTTTTGAGCCAGGCACCCGGTACGAATACAGTAACACCGGGTATATGTTGCTGGCGAGTGTGGCCGAACAGGCAAGTGGTCAGGATTTCCTCACCTTGTTACACGAAAGAATTTTTTCGCCTTTGGGCATGACGATGACGAGTGTGCGCACGAAAGCAGAAAAAGATCAACTGCCCAATATGGCCTGGGGGCACATTTGGGTAAACGAGCGAAAGGCCTTTATCAAAGCGGATTCATTTCCTGCCTTTAACTACACGATCTGGCTCGGCAACCGGAAAGGACCCGGGCGGATAAGTTCTACCGCACGCGACATGATACGCTGGGACCGTGCCCTGTACGGTACACAAATTATCTCCGATCAAACGCGTACCGAGGCCTTCTCACCTGCTTTGCTCAAGGACGGTACACGTTCGATGTACGGCTTCGGCTGGGACTTGGAACAGGACAAAACGCTGGGCAAAGTCGTTCGTCACTCGGGCGATAACCCCGGATACAAAACACAATTCATTCGCTTCATCGACCAAGACTATACCATTATTTTGCTATGCAACAACGCTCTGGAAGAGTTCGATGATCTGACTCAACAACTACAAAAGAGTATAAAATAAAAGAACCCCCGCCTGCACAAGCGGGGGTTCAACCCTAACACGGCCTATGACCAAACAAACCGTGTACTATCGTCAATTTCCGGCTCCGTCACTTTGTGCAAAATTCACCGTGTACGCAGCCAGCAGAACACCGTGACTATAACCTACCTCAATATCGGAGCGGTAGTGAATTGCCCCGTACAAGCGAGACATGGATGCTTCTTTTGCTTCGCTGGTAAAAAACTGGGCCCGATCCGGAAAAAGGTAGCCCAGAACCACAGACGCGGATGCCGAGAAGGTTGAGTGCCCGGACGTGTAAGAGGGAAAATTGGGCAAACCGGTCTTGGTTTTGATCGATGGATCGAGCTGCGAGGGCCGGGGGTTGAAATAATAATACTTCGCTTCCCAGCAACCCACTCCGGCATTGTGCAAGGCCATGTTGAGCAACGCATACGCCCGTGCAGCGCGCACCTCGCTGAATCGGGCATTTACTACACTTTCCTCCGCAATGTGGTTCCAATGGCCGGGTGGTGCATACGTTCCGGCTCCATCAGCCCATTTATGCGTGATTCTCAGCTCCTCACGCGTAGCGTTGTCAGCATACTTTTTCACCTCGGCCAGTTCCTGTTTCATTTTTTCACTGCTGGTTGACGGTGGAGGTGCGGGACGCTCGGCTACCAACTGGGCCGGAGAGATGTTCCAGGTCAACACTTTTCCGAAATTGGGCAACATGGGCGGTCGAGGAGGCGATTCCAGGCTCAGCCAGGGCATTTGGGCACTCTTGTAAAAGTCACCAAAACCCACACTGTCCTGAAGTTCTTTCCACAAAGCCGCATTACCCACGGCATTACCCATGCCGTCTGTGCGGAAGCGACTACCCGGTGCTGTGATCACGGACGCTACTGATTTTCCCAGGGCTAGTCCCGCTGAAATATCGCTTGGTGCCGCCTTACCCGACCACAAGGCCGCATTGCGTTGATCGGCCGCCAGTCTCGTAATCTGCTCCACAGAGGCGGGGAAAAGAATTTTCAACATCTCTGCAGTTACACCACTCAGCACCGCATCTTCGGACGGATAGGCTGGTAAGGATGTCCGTGGTACCAGAGATTGTACACTGGCATCCACCATGTAGGGCGCTGCACGATTGTACAGATATTTGTAGTACCAAGCCGCTTTCAGGGCATCATACTGCGCAATCGAAACGTAGGCATAGGCCCGCGCAGCATAGGGCGGATTGGCAAACGGAAAAGCAGGATCGGCAAACGGATTTTCGGCATCCGGAAACACATAAGTTCCATCTTCGCGGGGGGCCGGTGGCAAATTATAACGAGCCACCAGTTCGCGCATGATCTGGTTCCACCGAATGACTGCGCCCACGCTCCAATAGGCAATTACATCACGCTGTTGTTTGGTAAGGCCGGCTTGTGCGTTCTTAATGGTCGTGAGTTCTGCCTTGTAGGCATCAGATGTAGTTGCGGCAGGTGCAGCCAAAGGCACTTGTAAACTGTAATTGTTGCTCAGGATGACGGGCGTCCACGAGCCGGCTATTTCATCTAACCGGAGCGGCTCCAGCGCTGGCAAAGCAGGAGATTTCTCAACCTCTTTGTTGCAACTCCACAGCAATGCAACGAGCAACGAGGGTACCAGTATTTTCAAGAGTTTCATGATTATTCAGTCGTTATAGTTTTTTTGAGAAATGGAAAGTATAGAGTACACCGGCTGTTACGTAGAAGGATTGGCCCACATTACGACCAGCCAGCGTATAGCCGGTTTGGGCGCGCACGGCCAGGTTCTTGATCATCGGCAAATAGTACATGCCGGTTGCTTCCACTCGCGAAAAATTCATTCGGTTTGAAACGAAGGGCATGTCTTGCCTGCGGATGTCTCCGCCACCGAGTGTGTTTTGCTGATGATACGCCAAAATCAGTTCTAATCCGTTTTTGATTCGCCCTGCCATAAATGAAAAGTCCATCACATTCGGCATCCAGACTTCGTTGGTCAGAAAATTCTGACCATCGGAATAGTACGAAGGCCGATCGAGTGTGACATTGCTGCGCCAGGTGTAGGCGGTTGTTCCGTTCACATACCAGCCATTGGGCCAACTGTAGTTCAACGTAACGCGACCGGAAACTCGCTGTGTACCCAGGCCGATGGAGAGAGGCAAAAAGTCAAACGAGTAGTCGCTCACGGGTGTGGCATAACTACCCACCACAAATCCGCGGAACGTGCCGCGGCCAAGTGATTTCTCCAACGCGTTGTATTTCACGGCCAGCGTCAGATCTTGCAAGCCCTGCATTCCGCTTAACACGCCCTGGCTTGCCCGGGTTGATACATACGGAAGCATCGCAATGAAATTTATCTTATCGGTGATACCATAGTTGCCCAGCCAGGTGAGGCTGTTGGTGGTTATCGTGCCTATGTTCCCATTCTCCCGTTTTAAGGTGCCCTCCCAATAGTTCGTCCACCGGTCGTGGGTGAACAGGAAGCCGGTACACAAATCGCCCTTAGGCATCATGAGCCCATCCTGAATGGTTTGGGCGTGGGTATAGAAAAATAGCAGCATACACGCTGCCGTGTAAAATGATTTCATAATAAGTTTGATTGAAAAATGAAATAATACGGGTTGATGCGTAGATCACCCGTGAAGCATGGAGCTTAGGCTACCAATGGAGGAGGGAGATGAATGGAGTCGTGAGGCGGACGGCAACGATCTGCAGTCTCGTGAATTTCTACCTGTTGCACCCAGCCGATGCTCTCCGGGCTTAACCCGATGGCCTCGACCATAAAATCTTTGATAATGGTGGGAATGGCTTTTCCTTTTGGCTGCGATTCGGGCGTGTCCGTCACTCCTTTAACGAAGTCGCGGAACGACTCGTGGATGGCCGATAATCGATTGTCTTTGTAGTACGTGACCGTTAGCGTATCGCGCTCGTATTTCTGCCGGGCGGCTCCGTAGTAGTCGCCATTATGTTCCAAATCACCCTGCACAACATCAAAATCCGTACGGTCAGGCATGTAGGGTATGCTCAGGGGAATGCGAACAGTCAACGCTTCTGCCTCCGGTTCGGCCTGGTTTTCGAGTCGCTCGAGCAATTGAGCCGAGCTGCGGTACCGCAAAAACGAAAGCAGCCCGTAGTAGCCCACCGAGTTAAAGAGGACCAGAACGATCAGAACAAAGGCAAAAACCTTGCGCATGGAATGGGTAAAGTAAAAGAACTTCCGGAATTGCGCAAACGGGATGGCTCAAATGTGTTCCTTCTTGTTCTTTACCATATCGTAGAGCAGTTCGCGGGCGCGGTGCAACTGAGCCTTTACCGTGCCAAGGGGCGCCTCAATTTCTGCCGCAATCTCTTCATAGGAAAGCTCATTAAAATAGCGGAGGCGAACTAACTTCTGGTACTTAGCCGGCAACATCCCGACAAACACCTGGATTAACTCCTCTTTTTGGGCTTTGATGGTTTCTTCCTGCGGATCGGGATTGAAGTCTTCCACATCAATGGATACACTCTGCCCGTCATCATCTGTGTAGGTGTTCTCAATGCTCAGCGTATTCAACTTTTTCTTCCGGATAAAGTCGATGGTGTTGTTGGTGGCAATCCGGAACAACCAGGTGCTAAACGTAAAGTCCTTTTTGAAACGCGGCAAACTGCGAAACGCTTTCGCAAAGGACTCGATGGTAAGATCCTCGGCATCGTCAACATTGCGTACCATTTTCAAAATGGTGTGGTACACCGGCCGTTTGTAGCGTTGCAGCAGTTTGGCAAAAGCCTTGTCATCACCGCCTACAGCGCGGTCTATCAACTTGAAATCTTCAAGCGCCTTGGATGAAAATCGACCTTCTAGTTCTTCCATCGTACTTTTTTCGAGCGGGCGGCCACCGGGCCGAGGACAAGATAGTAAATGGCGTATAGAATATCTAAAAAGGGTGTTTTCCAACTCTCGAAGGGCGCACCCAACTTGCGCGAGGCATCGTGTGTGAGCCAGATCAACAATACCCAGCGCAGCAGCAACGCATCGATCAGCCACCAAAGCCAGGGGCCGCTCAACAGCAAGGCCGGAACGGCCAGTAGCCACGTCAAGATCCAACTTATGGTCACAGATCCCAGAAGAAATCGGTCCTGGCGTTGATAAAACCGGCCCACGGAAAGATGACGTAATTTTTGCGTGAACCAATCACGCCACGTTTTCTTCGCGCGCGACCACATTAAGGATTGAGACCCGATTATGACTGCCGTAGTATCCTTGCGCGCGTGCTCATTGACGTAGAGATCATCATCACCGCCCGTGATGTCGAGGTGTTTGAATCCTTTTTTATCAATAAAGAATGACTTGCGGTAGGCCAGGTTTCGGCCAACGCCCATATACGGTTTGCCCAGTTGGGCAAAACCCAGGTATTGCAAAGCGGTAATCAGCGACTCGAAGCGGACAAAGGCGTTGAGCAAACCGGGTTCAACCTGGTAGGGCGAGTATCCAAGCACAAACTGAGTGTCCCCAGCCATACCCCGGCTCATTTCACGCACCCACTGCGTGGAGGCCGGGCGGCAATCGGCATCCGTAAGCAACACCCATTCATAACGGGCGGCTCTAATGCCCAGCGTGAGGGCAAACTTTTTTCCATGGATGTGAGCGGGTGTGCTTTCGACCCGCACCATTTTCAGTCGGGCATGGACCGGCAACATCTCACGCAGGTAGTCAAAGGTGCCATCGTTGCTCCGATCTTCCACGACAATCACCTCGAAATCGGGATAATCCTGCTGTAACAGCAAGGGTACAAGTTCCCGCAGGTTGTGTTCTTCATCATGGGCGCAAACAATTACCGAGACTCCGGTTGGGGTAGCTTCCAATCGTCTCGGTTTGCGGTAGAAAGCGACCAGCAGGGCGACCAGAAAGAGTATCTGAAGGCCGACTATAATCAGAAAGGCAATGCTGAACCCAAACATGAAGCGGCAAATATAGAGGGTACAATAAGTTAAAAAAGGACAAATCGGGGCAATGCCTACCTTTGCGGGCTATGAAATTTAGTCTCGTTGGGCGCGATGGCGGCAGTAAGGCCCGGGCGGGTGTGCTGCATACCGCGCATGGCGAAATTCCAACTCCGATTTTTATGCCCGTTGGTACAGCCGGCTCGGTAAAAGCCGTTCATCAGCGGGAACTCGAGCACGATATCAACGCCCGAATTATCCTGGGCAACACCTACCATTTGTATTTGCGGCCGGGGCTGGGCATTCTCCGGCAGGCTGGCGGCCTGCATCGGTTTAACGGCTGGCCACACCCCATCCTGACGGACAGCGGAGGCTATCAGGTGTATTCACTGGCCGAGAACCGTAAGATCACCGAGGAGGGTGTAACGTTCAAATCCCATATTGATGGCTCCTCTCATTTTTTCTCGCCCGAAGGTGTAATGGACATTCAGCGCGCCATCGGTGCGGATATCATCATGGCGTTTGATGAGTGTACACCTTACCCATGTGAATACCACTATGCGAAGAAATCGATGGAACTGACGCACCGTTGGTTGACCCGGTGTGTGAGCCGTGTAAACGAAACGACAGCCTTACACGGTTATGAACAATCGCTGTTTCCCATTGTGCAGGGAAGTGTGTACACGGATTTACGCGAAGAGTCGGCTCGCTTTGTGGCCGACCAGGGTTTGGATGGTAATGCCATTGGAGGGCTGAGTGTGGGAGAACCGCACGACATGATGTATGAAATGACCGATCGGGTATGCGACCTGCTGCCCGCTGAAAAGCCCCGCTACCTGATGGGCGTGGGTACCCCGGAAAACATTCTGGAGTGCATCGCCTTGGGTATCGATATGTTTGACTGCGTCATGCCTACCCGAAATGCGCGCAACGGCATGCTGTTTACCGCTGAAGGCATTATCAACATCCGTAACGAAAAATGGAAAAATGACCTGCGGCCCGTAGATGAAGCGCTGGGCGGCTACGTAAGTACCGCTTACTCCCGGGCCTACCTGCGCCACCTAGTCATCAACAAGGAAATTTTAGGCGCGCAAATTGCTTCTATCCATAACCTCACCTTTTACCTCTGGCTGGTGCGCGAAGCCCGGAAGCATATCCTGACCGGCACCTTTGCCGGTTGGAAAAATGAAATGGTGAAAAAAGTTACGCAGCGACTGTAGTATGTCAGGCCTGAAAATCATCGACCGGTACATCATTAAAAAGGTATTGTATACCTTTTTGTTCGTGGCCCTCATACTGGTGGCGGTGGTTACGATCATCGATATCACGGAGCGGATGGATAAGTTTGCCGCACACAAACTGAGCTTGTGGGTGATCTTAGGGTACTACGGTGATTTTATTCCCTGGCTGGCCGGATTCATCACACCCATCACCGCCTTCATCGCCATCATTTATGTGACATCCCGAATGGCCGCGCACATGGAGATCGTAGCCATCCTGAGCAGTGGAGTGAGTTTCAGGCGATTGATGTTGCCCTACTTCATTGCTTCTGGAGTTATTGCCGTGGCCAGTTTTGTTTTAAACGGCTGGATCATTCCGCCCTCGAACCGCGACCGGCTCGATTTTGAAGTCAAATACTTCAACAAGACGTATAACTTCAGTAATCGCAACCTGCACATGCAGATTCAGCCCAATGTGTACCTCTACATGCAGGACTATAACAATCAATCCAACACCGGCTATCAATTTAGTTTGGAACGATTCGAGGACAACCGGCTGGTGGACAAACTGGTAGCCGATAACATCGTGTGGGACACCACCAAGAACAAGTGGATACTCCGCTACTGGAAGCGCAAGCAAGTCGATTCGCTATTTCAAAAGGCGAGCCTTGCCGAAACGCTAAATAGCAACGGATACGAAACAGATACCACGCTGGCTATTACCCCGGCCGACTTCAAAAACGAACAGCGGAAATACGATGGCATGACGATTCCGGAACTGACGCATCACATACAAAAAATGCGCTTCCGCGGATCTACCGGAGTGGAGGCATTCGAAGTGGAACGTCACCTGCGGTACTCCGCACCCTTTACCATCTTTGTATTGGTCTCCATGGGTGTGATTGTATCTGCGCGCAAAAGCCGGGGGGGCACCGGATTTCAGATTGTACTGGGCTTTGTTCTGGCATTCGCCTTTATCATTTTCTTTACCATGACCCGCACGTTCGCAGAGGCCGGCTCCATGATACCGATGGTAGCAGCCTGGTTGCCTAACGTAGTGTTCATCATTATCTCTGCGGCCCTCTATAAATTCGTGCCGCGCTAAATGGCCACCTTATCCGATTACCTCAAACTGCACTTCATTGTGTTTCTGTGGGGTTTCACCGCGATAGCCGCCAAACTCATGACCATCCCGGCTGTAGAGATGGTATTGTACCGCACGTTGCTGGCCGCCATCGGTATGGCCATCGTCATCATCATCGCACGGGGAAGCTTTCGCGTTACTGTGGCTGATGCGATCCGGTTATTGCTGACTGGATTAATTGTGGGCATTCACTGGCTTACGTTCTTTGGCTCTGGCCAGGTGAGCAATCCCTCCACCAGTTTGGTTGGTTTCGCCACCTGTTCGCTTTGGGCCGCGCTGCTGGAACCGCTCTTCAAGCGAAAAAAAATTCATGCTCTGGAATTTGGTTTGGGTTTACTGGTGATGGGCGGGCTGGCCCTGATCACTTCGTTCCAGTTCAACTACCATTTGGGGCTGTTCCTCGGCATTTTTTCCGGATTGACCGCAGCCATCTTTACGCTCATTAACGCCCGCCTGGTAACCCGCGTACCCTCATTCACCATCACGTTTTTTGAAATGTTCGGGGCGTTCATTTGTGTCGTTCTCTTTCTCCCCTACTACCAGGAAAATCTGGCGGCCAACCAAACCCTGCAGTTAACGCCAACTTTTACGGACTGGCTGTTAATCGCACTACTGGCATTGGCGTGCTCGGTGTATGCGTACACCGTGATGATCAATCTTACTCGCAAACTTTCGGTGTTCTTTCTCCAGCTTACGCTCAATCTCGAACCGGTCTATGGAATATTAATGGCGCTCATCATCTTCGGTCAACAGGAAGTAATGGGTTGGAATTTTTATGCGGGTACACTGATCGTCCTCAGTGCGGTGCTCCTCTACCCCACGTTAAAGGCCCGCTTGTACCCGTTCCCTCAATCCTGACCGAAACCCGCCCAGCAGGTCATTCCCGGAAAGGCCGCACACAAATCAACCTTTGCCGAAAAAATGCCAAACACGGATGCCCCCGATCCACTCATGGATGCGTACAACGCACCCTGTTCGTACATCGTCTCTTTCACTTGACCGATGATCGGGTAGCGCTCGAATATGGATTGCTCAAAATGGTTGACCAATGAATTTCGCCACTGGCTAACCTTCTGGCCCAGAACATCAGCCAGCGGCTTCCCCGGAATTTTGGGTGTCACCCCGGCATAGGCATCCTGAGTTGACACGTGCACGGCCGGTTTGACGACAACGAAAAAGAAATTCTTCAACGAAAAGGGAAGCGGATGCAATTGTTCACCCCGGCCAAGCCCTAACTGCGGACGCGGCTCAATGAAAAACGCACAGTCGCTGCCCAGCCGCGCTGCATAGTCCTTTAAGTGCTCAACCGACAATCCGAGCTGGCGAACCTTGTTGATGAGCACGAGGGTAAAGGCGGCATCGGCCGAACCGCCACCGAGGCCTGCCCCCATCGGCACTATCTTGTGAAGGTGTAAGCGCAGTGGCGCGAAGTCGAAATCATGTTGCAGCAACTGGTAGGCGCGCACACACAAGTTTGCCTCCGGAGCGGTATCAATAGATAAGCCGGTCTGACTGAACTGGAAAGCAGTAGACGGAATGGCCTCCAGGATGTCCGTCCACGGAAGCGGATAAAAACAGGTCTCAATGTCGTGGTAACCGTCTGTGCGCTTACGCAGAATGTGAAGCCCAAGGTTGATTTTACACGGAGGGAAAACGACCATGGAACAAACCGCGTGCTTTATTTGGTCAGCCGTTCAATCAGGTCCTCGGTAATGCCGGTGCTTGAAAACCCGCCATCGTGCATCAGGTTTTGCATGGTTACCATGCGCGTATAGTCGCTGAAGAGCGATACGATGTAGTTGGCGCAGTCTTCACCCGAGGCGTTACCCAGAGGTGACATCATCTGGGCATAATCAAAGAATACGTCAAACCCTGAGATGCCGGCTCCGGCCGTGGTCTTAGTCGGTGACTGCGAAATTGTATTTACCCGGACTTTTTTCAGTTTCGCGAAGCGGTAACCGTAACTGCGCGCGATGGACTCCAACACCGCCTTAGCCTGTGCCATATCGGAATAATCCGGGAACGTGCGTTGGGCGGCAATGTAGGTAAGCGCCACAATTGAACCCCACTCATTCATCGCATCGGTCTTTTCGGCCGTTTGCATCACTTTGTGAAAAGAAAGACCGGAAATGTCAAGCGTTTTTTGAAACCACTCATAGTTTAGATCGCCATAGGCTTTGTCCTTTCGTACATTCGGGCTCATGCCAATGGAGTGAAGAACAAAATCAATCTTGCCGCCTAACACCTCCATTGATTTCGTAAAAAGAGTATTCAGATCGGATTCCGAAGTGGCATCGGCCGGAATAACCTCTGCGTTGCACTGCTTGGCCAGTTCGTTGATTTTACCCATGCGCAGCGCGATGGGCGCGTTGGTCAGCGTGAACGAGCCGCCCTCCGCCTTCACCCGAAGGGCAGTTTTCCAGGCGATGGAGTTTTCATCGAGTGCGCCAAAGATGATGCCGCGCTTGCCGGCCAGCAGTTGGTGAGCCATAGAATGGGTAATTTTTTCTGCAAGTATACAAAGTTCAGCCTGATTGACTGTAATTTGCCCGCGTGACCCCAGACGCACCCATCGGCATTTTTGATAGTGGTATTGGCGGCTTAACGGTGGCCCACGCCATTGCTACGCGGTTGCCCCACGAACGACTCGTTTACTTCGGAGATACGGCACACCTTCCCTATGGCGACAAATCTGAGGCCGCCATTCAAGCGTATTCAATTCGAATCGCAGATGTGCTGCTACAAAAAAACTGTAAGGTGATTGTCATCGCCTGCAACTCGGCCAGTTCGGCCGCCTATGAGTTGCTGAAGGAATATGTGCGCCACCAGGCCAAGGTCATCAACGTGATTGACCCCATGGTGGAATATGTGGCCAAGCATCATGCGCACCAGAAAGTTGGATTGATTGGCACCAAGCGCACGGTATTGAGCAACGTTTATCAACAAAAACTGGAGGAACGTCAAAGTACCGTAGACCTGCATGCACTGGCAACCCCCCTGCTGGCACCGATGATCGAAGAAGGATTTTCGAATTCAAGGATTAGCCATGATCTGATTGATCAATACCTCAGCAATGACACGCTGAGCGATATCCGGGCCCTGGTACTCGCGTGCACCCACTACCCGCTCATCAAACAGGAGGTACGCGACTACTTTCAGGGGAATGTTGATATCCTCGATTCGTCTGAAGTAGTGGCCCAGGCACTCGATCAGTATTTGACCCAACAGTCGCTTAAGAGCCCGGCCCAGGGTACCCCCGCCCACGAATTTCTGGTTTCCGATTACACCGACTCCTTCGAGGCTTCCACGAAGATATTTTTTGGCGAGCACGTTCACCTTACCCGCCATCCGCTTTGGGCACGGGAATAGGCACTCAATGTAAGTTTTTGGTGATTATTGAATATTTTACATGCGATTCCCTTTCAACCTTTGAGGTTAGCTTGGATCCGTGACTACCTTAATTTTCATACTTCCGTTCCTGATTGCCTACACCGTTCTGGTGGTGTATGCTGAGCGAAAGCTTTCTGCCTTTATGCAAGATCGGCTTGGGCCGATGGAAGTCGGGTATTACGGGCTGCTTCAAACCGTTGCCGATTTGCTTAAGCTTTTGCAGAAGGAAGATATTGTGCCCGCGTCTGCTCAACGTTGGCTATTTAAAGCTGCTCCAATCCTGATCTTTCTTCCTGTATTTGCCGGCTTTGCCGTGTTACCTCTTTCGCCCAACTGGCCAGGTGCAGGTATTCAAGCGGGTGTCTTTTTTCTGCTGGCCATCATCTCGCTTGATGTAGTGGGCATTGTAGCAGCCGGATGGGGCTCCCATAACAAGTACAGCTCGCTGGGTACATTGCGGTCAATAGCCCAGATTATTTCCTATGAAATTCCCCTGGGGCTGGCGGTGATTTGTGTTTGCATAATCAGTGGCTCACTCGATTTGCAGCAGATTTCCATGTTGCAAGCCACGGGAAATACGAACGCCTTGTTTCTGGGTATACCCGGGCTACCCACAGGTGCCACCGGAGGCTTTTTGACTTGGAGTGTGTTTCAGACGCCCCTGTTACTGATCGTTTGGGTGATTTTTTTCATAGCCTCTTTGGCAGAATGTAACCGGGCACCTTTTGATTTGCCTGAGGCCGAATCGGAATTGGTAGCCGGATTCCACACCGAGTATTCGGGTTTTCGGTTTGCCATCATCATGCTGGCCGAATATGCCATGATGCTGCTGGTCAGCTTGCTGGGCGTTATTCTCTTCTGGGGAAGCTGGAATTCTCCACTACCGAATTTGGGATCTATCGTGCTGGCGGATTGGACAAATGGCCCCGTATGGGGTGTTTTTTGGCTCATCACCAAGTCGGTGGTAATGGTAGCTATTCAAATTTGGGTGCGCTGGACGTTCCCCCGACTACGCATTGATCAGTTACTTAACCTGAGTTGGAAGTATCTAACGCCCGCAGCTCTCCTGCTTTTACTAATTTGTATCTGGTGGAAACTAGCTTGAACATTGGATTGAGCCGAATCCCGCTCGCACTCGCTCTATTGACAGCCATCAATCTTGTGTGGGCACAATCGAACTTGCCCGCACTTGAACGGCAACTGGAACAAACTACTTCGGACTCCGTGCGCGTGTTGTTGCTGGTTGAATTAGCTGAAAACTACGAACGGGTAGACTTCAATAAGGCGACCGGGTATACCAACGAAGCTCTGAGGATTGCCGATGAAAACGATTGGAATTGGGCGAGGATCAAAGTCTATGAAAGGGCGGGATTCCTGGGAACACTCAGTGGCGATTATTCGAAGGCTATTAAATATGACAATGATCGCTTGGAGCTCATCTTGCTTTCCGGTGACAGCACGTTGTTGCCCCGAGCCATCAACTATCTTGGAAACGACTATTCTGATCTTGGACAATACGACCGTTCTTACCAGTACTTCACACGCGCCTACCGGATAGCCAAGAAGTTAAATGACTCGATGACCATGAGCATCGCCATTCACAATATTGGTAATGTCTTCAAAGAGCTAGGTCAATACGACATCGCCTTAAGTCATTTTGAGTTTAGCCGAAAGATTAGCCAAGGCATTAAAGACACCGAAGCGGAAGCCTATACGTTTGAAGAAGAGGGTGATCTATTTATGCGCATGGGCGAATATGAAAAAGCCGAAACGTACCTGCTGCGTGCCCTGCAGTCGGCACGCGCGCAGCGTATTGCGTTTATCGAGCCCCGTATTTATGGCAAACTGGCTTCGCTGTACCAAGTGCAGGGGTTAAACGACATTGCCCTGCTGTACTACGATTCGGCCACGAGGCTGTACCAAAAGACCGGTAACGTTTTTGGCCTGGCCAACACGTACCTCGGCAAAGGCAAAGTATTTGTGGCCCAGAAAAAATTCAGGGAAGCCGAGCAACTTTTTGAAACAAGTTTGGCCACGGCTGAGCGGATGAATGCGCAAAAACTGGAGATGGAATGCTACTTGCAACTTTCGCAGCTGGCAGAACAAGAAGGAAATCCAGCTGAGGCTTTGCGCTATTTTAAGAGCTACCACTCCGTACGCGACAGCCTGTTTAGCCAGGACATGGAGCAGCAACTCTTTCGCGATCAGTTGCAATTCGAAACAGAGGGTAAGGATAAAGAAATTGCTCAGCTCAATATATTTAAGGCCGAGCGCGAAGACGAAATCAGGCGGCAGGAGCTTATACAAAGCATATTGGTAGTAGCCATTGCGCTCACCGGCATTCTCATGTTTACCATTTACCGGAGTGGTCAGCGGAGAATTCGCATCAACAAGCTGCTGATGGAGCACCAGGAAGAAATCAAAAAACGCAGCGTTGAATTGGAGCAACTCAACCAGGTGAAAGACAAATTCTTCTCCATC
Organism: Flammeovirgaceae bacterium; assembly: GCA_021298015.1. Lineage (GTDB taxonomy): Bacteria > Bacteroidota > Bacteroidia > Cytophagales > Cyclobacteriaceae > ELB16-189. The sequence goes on along the minus strand of JAJTGY010000006.1, from coordinate 125,151 downwards.
ATTTCGCACGACTTGCGGTCACCCATGAATGCGCTGGCCGCTATTCTCACGCTGCTGGATAACAACCAGATCAAGCCGGAAGAGTTCGCCCGACTAACCAAGGAATTGAAAGTACAGTTTAATCACACGCGCTCCTTAATCAACAATTTACTGGATTGGGCCTTGCTGCAAATGGAGAAACTAAAAATCATTCCCGAAAAAATTGACTTGCGGGTGGTGGCTCAAACCAATTTCTCGCTGCTGAGCTCTTTGCACACGAAAGATATTCGGATGGAAAACAACATTCGGGAGGGCACTATGGGCTGGGCAGACCTTAACATGATTAATCTGGTATTCCGCAATCTGATTCTAAATGCAATCAAATTCACCGATGCCGGAGGGGTTATCAAAATTTCGGCTCAGGACCTCGGCTCCTTTTACGAAATTGCCATTGCCGACAATGGCGTGGGCATAAAGCCGGAAGTGCAAAAACTTTTGTTTGAAAAAACGACCGGCTACAGCACGCGCGGCACGGCAAATGAAAAAGGTACAGGCCTGGGCCTGATCTTGTGCAAGGAGTTTGTGGAGAAGAATGGAGGAACTATCCGGCTCGAGACCGAGGAAGGTAAAGGGAGTACGTTCTATTTCACCGTACAAAAGGCAAAAGACATCTGACATTTTCCCACTCCCGAACGAAGTTGTTCGCCTGCGGTCAACTCCATTTTTTGAAGTTATTTTTTTGCTAAAATCGACCACATTTCTGGCACATGCCTTGTAAATGGTTTACCGCTATGGATTCAAAAAAAGTAAAAACCTGCTTCACCATTACATTTACGGAAGAGCAATACCAGCATGCCAAAGCCTACGTAGACGACATGCGACTGCACCCGAATCGGGTGTTTTGGCGCGGTAAGGAAGGGAAGTCGGACGATGAACTGGTTGTCGAACAGATTGCCCATCGCATCTTGTCGGGTTTCTACAACAACGAACCTTATCGGGCAGGCCAATACATCATGCGCATGGATAGTGCCATTGCCTCCTAGAGCAAGTCAAGCGTCTTTTCAATCAGCGATCGCACAACCGCATACGGATCCTTTGCAAACATATTTTTAACCCGGTTGGCAATGATGGCATTCAGACTGATGACGTCATGACCCAACAGGCGACCCAGGGCATAGTAGGCCGATGTCTCCATTTCAAAATTGGTCAGCCAGAAATCCTGGTAATGAAAAAAAGTCAACTTATCGAGCAGGTCAGGCAAGGCTGTTTGTGCCCGAACCTGCCGACCCTGAGGCGCGTAGAATCCCGGACACGTGACGGTATTTCCCGTTACCATGTCGGGCCCAAACTGCTTCAACAAAGAAGCCGAACCTTCTACCACGTAGGGCTGAAACGGCAGCCTGACTTGCCGGTGAATCTCTCCAGCCAACTCGCACTCCCACTCGTTCATCGAAAACCGATAGAACATCATGAGATTATCCAGCCCAATGCCAAACTCGCTGATTACGTGGCTTCCGACAGCAATATCCTCTTGCAAAGCCCCGGAGGTACCGAGGCGGATGATTCGCAGCTTTTTTTTCCGTGCCCTTGGCTCCCGTGTTTTCAGGTCAATATTCACCAACGCATCCAACTCCGTCAGCACAATCTCAACATTATCGGTTCCAATGCCGGTGCTGATCACTGTGACGCGCTTGCCCTTGTACTTACCGGTAATGGTTATAAACTCCCGTTTGTTGATTTCGTATTCAATCGAATCCAGATACTCCCCGATCATACTCACGCGGTTGGGGTCGCCTACGGCAATAACCGTGTCTGCGATGTGCCGGGGTAGCAAGTTGAGATGATAAACGCTGCCATCCGGATTCAAAATCAGATCGGTTGGGGAAATTGGCATGGCTAGCTCTTGATGGGTTGTGCCGGGTTGCCGAAAACAGTATCCCCGGCCTTCACGGACGATACAACAACCGAACCAGCACCCACACGCGCACCTTTGCCAAGGGTAACACCGGACACTACGGTAACTCCGGAACCGATGAACACTTCGTCCTCCACCACAACCCCTGGGTTGATCTGGCTACCCATTCCCACCTGAACAAACTGGCCTATTTTCGCTTCTGCACCAATAGTGGCACCCGCATGAATCAGACAATGGTTACCGATGGAAACGCCTGGCTGTACCGTTACCCGTGCATCCACCAGACACCCATGGCCCAGCGAAGCGCGCGAAGAAATAAGGGCCTGGCGATGAATGGCGTTCACCGGCTGCACATGCCGCACGTCATTTAACATCTTAACAATGCCTTTGCGCAACCGCATATCATCAACGGCAACAAATGCCTCACATTTCTTCCCAATCAGTTTCAAAAAACCATCATCATCGGTGGCACCCAGCACCATCGCTTCGTCCACCTCCGTCTGGTGCAATGTTTTATTGTCATCCAAAAAGCCATACACAACTACATCGTTACTTTCAAAAATTTCTTTCACTTGACGGCCGACAGCCTGTGCACCAAAAATGATCACGGGATTTTGCATGGGTCAAAGTTACAGGAATTTGAGCCGCCTCTGTAACGCCTGTGCAACGGGATGATTAAATAAAATCAAGTACACAAAAAAGGGCATGAACCCAGTTTTATACCGGGCCAGGCTGCCAAAGTTTGGCGTAGAGAGGGCTAACAAAAGGGCTAACACCACCGTGTACAGGAGCACGGCTATCATCCAGGAATTCACCTGGCGTGTTTTCCCCCAGCGAAAAAGTGACCAAAGGGTAAGCAACAAAACGACACCATTTTCCAGAGAGAAAAAAAATGAAAGAAAGTTAAACGACTCGCCCGGCAGCGGCCGGAACATACCGCTGAATGCCGCCCAGGGTGCATGCCGGGCAAGGCTAACCCAGTCCGGTTCCAAATCAGCAAACACAATAGCGTGATCAGTACCCCCGCTGGCCGTATAGGCCCGGTTATTCTCGACAATAACAGTAGGTAAATAGTTAAAGTCAAAATTCGGGTGGACACGACTGACCACCAGAAGTACAATTGCAGCCGAAGCGAGAGCGACCAAAGCCTGCACACCCGCACGCGTCCTCACTTTCGAGGCCTGGTGCACCACCAGTGCTATGGCAACCGGCAGCCACACGGCCAGCCAGTAGTACTTCAGTCCCCACACGATCCAACCGGAGAAAACAAACAGAAACACTTCGGCCGGGCGCGCCTTGCCCCAAAGTGCGCGGTGCAGAATAGCCGTAAGTGCCATCAGGCCGGCCACTGCAAGACTCTCCTTGATTAACCCCGAACTCCAGAACACGAACGAGGGGAAAAACAAAAAACCAATTGCCGCGGCCACGCGGCCCTCAGGCCAACGCGCACAAAGGGTTCGATACAACAACCAGCACCCCAGGAACGAGAGGAACGAACACCAGGCTGCGGCCAACCCGTATTGTTGAAATGTGAAGATGGCAACCAGACTGATGGCCTTGACAAAAAACAGGGAGCGATACTGCGAGTAGGTTAAACCGGTTAACCATGGGCTGCCTTCGTCATTCCACAAGAACTGCAGGTAGTCAACCGGAGACTCAAAACATTTTTTACTCAGGAATATTGCATCCTGAAAAAAAAGAAGGGTGTCGCCCGATTGATAGTGAAAACGGTAGAGAAGACCCAGCACCACACCGGCACAGATTTTCAGAATCAACGCGGGCCAAAACAAAGAGTCGGGCCGCTGGCGATAGAGCCAATACCCGACACCCAGAAATGTTATGATGTGTACGGAATAATAGACAGCGATCATGCGGGCTTAATCAGACTGGCACCAATGGCGCAGTTCAGGCAGTTTTTCGACTGGCAAAATTCATTAAAAAGTTCGATCAGACCTTGCGTGTCGGCAGCCGAAGTGGACGCCCAACCCAAAGCCTTCCATTTTTTTATAATCGCATTCGATTCAGCCGGCACCTGCCGCAGCAACTCAACCGCCCGCTCAATCCACGATTCATCGTCTTGCGACAAGCCGTAGGCTACCCACAACGGTGCCAGTGTGTTAACCACTATGTTGTGCACACTCGCCTGGCCCATAGCCGGATGAAGCACGTTGGATTGCTTCCCAAAATGGTAATGCCTATGCCAATAGGCGGAGGGTGCAACGGAAAGCCCCTTTGCCACAGCCGCTAAATTCCGCCACTCCAGCAAGCTCGAAAAGAGATTACGATTCCCGTTCAGGAATGCACAAAACTGGGCTAATCTAAGTGTAGGAAAATTTGCCGGCCGCAACCGGAGAAACTTCCATCGGGCCGTATCAACTTGCCGATCTTCCAGCTTCCAACGTGCCGCGAGGTGACGGTATTCATTTTTCAGCTGTTGCACATATTCGTCCGAACTCACCGCCTCCAGAAAACCCGCCTGCCCGAATAGGAGTGCCTCCACGGTACCGAGCCGATCGGCAATTTTGAGCACCTGCCGATACTCCACTCGCCTGGCCAATTCAAAGAAAGGATCAGCGTTGATCTTGAATCCAAAATTCCGAGCCAGAAACCGGTACGCAGTTTCGTCCCAGTCGAATCGGGTTGCCTGCGCTACCTCGAGCATCTCCGTGGCTTTACGCTGCAGCCTGCGAACCAAGGACTTCTCGATCATGGATAACCGGATCAGCGAAGGCACGGCTGCAAGCGAACCCTGGCAGGGAATAACATGAGCGGTAGCCATTAACTTTTGGTAGGTGTGCAGCAGTCCGGTGTTTACGCGACCCTTGAGTAAAAGTGTGGGCATAGGCGTACCATCGGCACGCAACACGGGGCGGTTATCTTCCCAGACCACGTGAAGAATGACATTATCGTACGTATGATCGGTTCGATGGGCATGGTCATCCCATTCCGAGGAGCGCACATGAATCTCCACCTGGCCCGACCAATCCAACGAGCCGATGCGAATTCGGGCCTGGCTGAAATCGGGGCCGGCATTTGTATTGAGGAAACCCGGTTGAAAGACTGTAACAGGCTCATCGTCAACCGTACATAGGTCGTTCTTGTCAAAATACTGCATTTGCCATATGTAATGGAGAAAGGATTCCGTCATGGTGTCTGCACCTACGAATATGGCAAAAAATTAACTGCGAAAACGAAGTGCCCCGTCAGGGAATAAACGTAGTCATTTGTTGCTGAAGCGACCGGGCCTCCGCCTCCGCGTGGGCGGCAAAATCTTCACCAGACGAGGCGTACAAAATGCTTCGTGAGGCATTGACGAGCAGACCAATTTGAGCATTTCGCCCGGCCCGGCAAACGACATCCAGATCGCCACCCTGTGCACCTACGCCCGGCACCAGGAAGAAATGATCGGGCGCTAACTGGCGTATGGCTGCAATTTTGTCTGCCTGCGTAGCTCCGATGACAAACATCAAATTGTCTGGCGTACCCCAGCGCTGGGCCTGAACGATCACCTCTTCATACACCCTGTTGCCACCGCGGGTTTCCAGGGTTTGAAAATTGTCACTGCCGGGGTTTGATGTATGGGCCAGCAGAATAGCCCATTTGCCGGGAAATGCAAGAAAGGGTTTGACGGAATCTTCACCCATGTAAGGTGCAACCGTAATCGCGTCAACGCTCAGCTTCTCGAAAAATGCTCGTGCATACAACGTGGAGGTGTTTCCGATATCACCGCGTTTGGCATCGGCAATGGTAAAATGAGTTTTTGGGATTAAAGCCAACGTCTTTTGCAGCGTTACCCAGCCGGATGGGCCTAGGGCTTCAAAAAAGGCAAGGTTAGGTTTGTAGGCAACACAGTACGGCAGGGTGGCTTCTATGATTTGCCGGTTGAACGCCAGGACGGGATCTTCATGGCGGAGCAGGTGTTTCGGAATCTTTTCCAAATCCGGATCCAGACCAACACACAAGAAAGACTTTCTGGCTTTGATGCTGGCCAGCAGATCGGCACGGGTCATAACGTGAAAGTACGAAGAAATCGATCAGCGAAGATCTTCTACCGCTACACCCGGATACTTTTTGGGATCGAATACAAAAAAGGCATCGTCCACTTTGGCACCGGGCGTAAACTTGGTTACCGTGTAGGTATAGCGGCTGCCCGATTTGTCAAACATCACCCAACTCTTGATCGTGCGATCTTTCTTGCTAATGTTCATTCTGATTTTGAAGTACTGCGCATTGCGCTTCTCAGGCACCAGGTCCACAACTTCCACCGGCACACCGGCCTCGGTTTGCTCACCTAAATAGAGGTATTTATACCCCTTTTTGTAAATCTCATGAATCTTGGCGGGGTTGATTTCATCCGAAGTCGGGTCAACATCGTCTATCGTTACCTCCTTGGCCGAAGCGACATAGGTCCAAACGGTTGTTCCATTATTGATCACTTCCTGATCCGTTACCTCCGTCTTTTTCTCGGGGTCAAACGACAACAACACCAGTCGGAATTTTTCGCCTTTTACGGTGATGCGGGCCTTCATCTCTTCCCGCAGCTTTTCCACTTCGTTGGTCATCACCGAAGAAATACTGGCTTCAAAAGCATTGATTTCCTTGTACCGTTTGCTCATCGCATCGAGGGTCTCCAGGGCTTTCGGGTCGTATTGAGCAGAGGCTGTCTGACTAATGAAGGCCAAAAACAGGCCAAAAACGGGCTTTTTCATTTCGAGGTATCGTGTTTCTCTTTCAGTGAGTTCAATAATTGTTCCAAACTTAACTCATCTTTTACTAAAACTTCGCGGGCCTTTGATCCTTCAAACGGGCCCACAATGCCCGCGGCTTCGAGTTGATCAATCAAGCGGCCAGCCCGGTTATAGCCAAGTTTCAGTTTTCGTTGAATCAGCGAAGTACTCCCCTGCTGGTGCATGACAATCAGATGGGCTGCGTCTTCAAACAAGGCATCGCGCTCCGACAAGTCCACATCCGCAGCACCGCCTTCATCTTCGCCTTCATACTCGGGCAGCAGGTAGGCCGAGTCATAGCCACGCTGCATGCCGATGAAATCGCATACCTTCTCGATCTCCTGCGTATCCACAAAAGGACACTGCAGGCGAATAATATCCGACCCGCTGGACAACAGCATATCGCCCTGGCCCACCAGTTGATCGGCTCCACCCGCATCCAAAATTGTGCGTGAGTCGACCTTGGCCGTAACGCGGAAGGACAGGCGTGCGGGGAAGTTCGCCTTAATCACCCCCGTAATAACGTTGACGGACGGACGCTGGGTGGCTACCACCAGGTGAATGCCAATGGCACGGGCCAACTGTGCCAATCGGGCAATCGGAGTTTCTACCTCTTTGCCGGCCGTCATCATCAGGTCGGCCAACTCGTCAATCACCAAAACAATGTAGGGCAAAAAGCGATGACCTTCTTTCGGGTTCAGTTTGCGTGAGACAAACTTGGCATTGTATTCTTTCAGGTTGCGTGCTCCGGCATCTTTCAGGATTTCGTAGCGGTTTTCCATTTCAATGCATAACGAATTGAGCGTATGCACCACCTTACGTGTGTCGGTAATGATGGCTTCTTCGCTATTGGGTAGCTTGGCGAGGTAATGCCGTTCAATCTTGGAGAACAAGGACATCTCCACTTTTTTGGGGTCCACCAATACAAACTTCAACTGACTGGGGTGGCGCTTGTACAGCAGGGAAGTCAAAATCACGTTTAGCCCTACAGACTTACCCTGCCCCGTGGCACCGGCCACCAGCAAGTGCGGCATTTTGGCCAAATCAATCACGAGCACCTCGTTACTGATGGTTTTACCCAACACCACGGGTAGTTCTTTGTCAGTTCTCTGAAAGCGCTCGGTGCTTAGTACCGAGCGGATGCTCACCATCTCCCGATTTTTGTTGGGCACCTCAATACCGATGGTGCCCTTGCCGGGTATTGGCGCAATGATGCGAATGCCCAGGGCAGCCAGGCTCAGGGCAATGTCGTCTTCCAGGTTCTTGATCCGGGAAATTTTGATGCCCGCATCTGGCACGATCTCATACAGCGTAACGGTGGGCCCAATGGTGGCCTTGATGCTCTGAATGCCAATTTTGAAATTGACGAGCGTGGCAATGATCTTGTCTTTGTTCTGGTTCAGCTCCTCCTGCGTTACCTGAACTTTCCCTGTGTCATACTCGTTGAGCAATTCGAGCGGGGGGAATCGATAATTTGAAAGGTCAAGGGTAGGATCGTAAAATCCCTTTTCTTCCACCAACTGTTCGGCCAACTCATCCGTGTCCGACTTGGGCTCTTCCACGGTAAACGTAGGTGTTTTACCCTTTTCTGTTTTCTCAGCCGATTTGTCAACTTCGAGCTTGATCTCCGGCAAGGCAACGGCTGGTTCGCCTACGGGCGGAGCCACCAACACTACCGGATCCTGAATCGGCTCTTGCTTTTTGATTTCAGGCCAGTTGTCTTTTTCATCGGTATAGGTGGGTGGTGCGGCCTCATCGTTTGGTACGAGTGCATCGGTGCCCATGGGCTTTGGGTCTCTTACCCGGAACGCGTGGATGGCCGTAACGTTAAAATAGTAAATGATGAAAATAAAAAGCGTAAGGGCCAGAATCAGAAATGTTCCCCAGCCAAACAGGCCATTGGAGAAAACGGCTAGCGCATAGCCTAATCCTCCGCTGAGAAAACTGATTTCGTTAACCCCTGCTACGCTGTGCGTGATATACCCAAGCAGCAGACTTAACCACAACCCGGCAAAAACGGAAAAAATGAAAACTGAAAAAATGGGTAACAAGCTGCGCTTGAACACCATTTTAAAACCCAGCAGAAACAAAAGCGGTGGAACAAAAAAGGCCGAGATCCCCAACCAGCGAAACACGGTGTAGTGAGATACAAATGCGCCTGCCACGCCAAGCCAGTTTTCTACCTCCGCACCCGATTCGGCCAGGGTGGCGGAGCTCCACGACTCGACAATACTTTGGTCGGCCTTACCTGTAAAAATGTAGGAGAGGTAGGCGATAAACAGAAACAGAGCAACGATGATCAGGAAAAAACCGGATGCCAAAACAAAGCGGGGGTCGGTAAAAAAGTCTAAGTTAAAACGTGGTTTTGATTTTCCGCTTTTGGCTTTCTTTTCCTTTTCGGGCTTTTTAAAGGTGTTGGATTTGTAGGTGTTTTCGGCCATTAAGTTTAAAAAGTATAGCAAAACTAACGAAAAAAGCTATTTGGCCGACAGTGACAATGTCATGATTTTACTTTGCCGACCTTATGGAAAGGTGGCTAACAAGGTCTTAATGCTTTGCTTGTGATTGGTTCGGGTGATGTGGTGTGGGAAGGCGAAAACTGCAACAATGGTACGATAGCGTTCACGGGCATGAGTAAAACCGGTAACGATCTACCCGCGGGTACCTATTTCTACAAAATTGAGTTTTCCAGCGGCTTGCCTGCCCGCACCGGATTTTTGTCGCTGAAGAGATAAGGAGTTCCGTCTCCTTTTTAGCACTTTTGTCCACCCTCAACAACCCTCTATGAAAAAGTTACTGTCAAATCTTTGGTTGGTCGGCATATCCCTGGCTTTACTAGCCGCTTGTACGCAAAAAGAAAAAAATATGAAACTCCCTGATGTTCCTCCTCCGGTGGCCGCAGTTCAACCATACGAAATCACATCCAAGCATGGCGATAAACGAATCGATAACTACTACTGGCTGAAAAACCGGGAAGACTCCAGCGTGATCCATTACCTGAAAGCGGAGAACGATTACCTCGACACGATGATGGCTCACACCAAGCCTTTACAAACGAGCTTATTCAACGAGATGAAAGCCAGAATCAAAGAAGACGACTCCTCGGTTCCGGCTCTTATTGATAACTACTATTATTACACGCGTTACATTGAGGGCGGTGAGTATCCCATCTATTGCCGGAAAAAAGACTCGATGGATGGCATCGAAGAAATTGTTGCCGATGGAAACGCGATTGGCAAAGGCCAGTCCTTCCTCAACTTATTCACCTCGGTTAGCCCGGATCATCAAATGGCTGCCATCGTGCTGGATACTGTAGGCCGCAACTTCTACACGGTCAAATTCAAGGATATGAAAACAGGCCAATATCTCGCGGACCGGATTGCCGACACCCGAGGGGGTTATGTTTGGACCAACGATAACCAATCCATTCTCTATGCTGTGCCCGATAAACAGACACTGCGCAATTATTTGATCAAACGCCATATTTTGGGAACACCTGTTGAATCCGACCAGGTGATATACGAAGAGAAAGATCAAACGCTGGATGTCGGTGTGAGCAAAACAAGGTCAAAAAAATACTTCATCATCAGCAGCGGGCGAACCGATGCTTCGTATGCCCGGTACCTCAGCGCAGACAAACCCGGAAAGCCAGTGATTATTCAGCCGTTAAAAGATGATGTGCAATACAGCGTCAATCATACGGAGGGCGATCGGTTCTTTATTTATACCAACCTAAACGCCAAGAACTACCGGCTGGTAAGCGCGCCCATCGGAAAACCTTCCAGCGAAAACTGGGCAGATGTGATTGCCCACCGCGAAGATGTGTTCTTGCAGGATGTGGAGTACTTCCGCGACTACCTCGCATTGGGCGAAATGAGTGCAGGTCTTGTAAGAATCCGAACGATCAAGTGGGCCGACAAAAGTGAGAACTTTGTAAGCTTTGATGAACCGGCCTACTATGCGGGGTTGGGCAATAATCCGGAATTCAATTCCAATTTGCTCCGGTACAATTACCAATCCATGACTACGCCTAATTCCACATTTGACTACAATATGGATACGAAGGAGCGTGAGTTAAAAAAGGAAACTCCGGTGCTCGGAGGTTTTGATAAGACGAACTACGCCACCGAGCGGATCATGGTGAAATCGCGCGATGGAAAAGAAATTCCTCTGTCGATCGCCTACCGAAAAGACAAATTCAAAAAAGATGGCACTAACCCCGGCTGGATTTATGCGTACGGTTCCTACGGCATTTCGATGTATGCGTTTTTCGGTCGCGATGAGATAAGTCTGCTCGATCGCGGATTTGTATTTGCCATTGCTCACGTGCGGGGTGGGCAGGAAATGGGTGGTGCCTGGTATGAAGACGGCAAAATGCTGAAAAAGAAAAACACCTTCAATGACTTCATTGATTGCTCCGAGTGGCTGATCCAAAACCAATATGTGGCGAAAGACAAGTTGTTTGCCGAGGGTGGAAGTGCCGGTGGTTTATTAATGGGAGCCATTACCAACATGCGCCCAGATCTGTATCGGGGCGTAATTGCCCACGTGCCCTTTGTTGATGTGATTACAACGATGGAAGACGAAAGCATTCCGTTAACTACGTTTGAATGGCTGGAATGGGGCAATCCAAATAACAAAGAGCAGTACGACTACATGCTTTCCTATTCGCCTTACGATAATGTGGAGAAAAAGAACTACCCCAACCTGTTGGTGACAACCGGCCTACACGACTCGCAGGTTCAGTACTGGGAGCCGGCCAAGTGGGTGGCCAAACTGAGGGTGATGAAAACGGACAACAATCGACTCTTCCTGCGTACCAATATGGATGCCGGACATGGCGGTGCCAGTGGGCGTTTCCGCGAGTTGAAGGAGACGGCATTGAAATATGCGTTTGCATTAGATCTGGTTGGCGTCAATGATTAAAGGCCAAAACGTGCTCAATCGATTGTCCTTGCCGGTGAAATCGCTTCACCTCCTATTCCTGATTTTATTGGTTTCGTGTAGCAAAAATCAACAAGAAGCCAAAGAAGCCAATCCCGGAAGCCAACCGGCTGACGCCTCGGCAGCAACCATACCCGATCTAAGGTTCGCCTCACTCCCGGTGCTGCCTAAGTACTCGACCAAAATTTTGACAAGGGATGAGAACGAGTCAACGATTGGGTCCGGGTTGTTTCCCCTTCTTGAGGAATATGGTCGCCAAAAGTACTTCAGCATTCAAACAGGCGAAAAGTCGTGGTATCTCGATCAGCAAGGGCGGCTTTGGGTTTTCACAGAAGAACGCGAAAATGAAGTCATCAAAACAAGGTCAGTCTACCTGTTCCGTCAGGATACGCTCATCGCTGGCTACTCAGACACGGATACTCGCGGCCAGGATAGCCAACGACTACGGGAGCGAATACTGACAAAAGAATGTCCGACCTGCGGAGTCACCTTCGATTTGACGTCCTCCGAAGTATTGGTTAATGTGGTGGACTCCACACGTGTTATCCAACTGGCGGACTATTTTACTACCGAGTACCGAGGAATACTGAACTGGCTTGCCCAGGCTCCCGTTGCCACAACAGAAGGGAATGATCTGATTTTTGAAAAAGGAGAGCCGAGCAAGACAACCTACCGGGTCAACAAAGAACTGTACGAGAAGTCTATTCAACGAAAAAACGACTAGAACCCGACACTGGCACTTCGCTGATCGGACAAAAATCCCCCTTTTGCGGGATTTCGTTGTGTAGTTTTTTTGAGAATTTCGTCTCCGAAAACCCCATGAAAACGTTGCGTGTAGTCTTCGCATTCTTTTGGCTATTGGCTGCCGGCACCAGTTCAGCACAAAGCAAACTGGTTTTGGCCGGTTCATCGAATGTCATGGGCATCTCATTGCCGACAGGCAGTAAGCGCGATAGCCGGCTGTTGTCCACGGCAGCCGCGCAAACCCTGCTCGACATGGAGGCGGAAGACAATAACCTCAAGCTAAGCAACGACACGGAGGTATTGAGCCTGCCACCCGGTGCCGCTTCTGAAAAATGGATTTGGGACGAGATAGCCAAAAATAATTGGACCGTCCTCGCGCTTCCCACGCCATCTAACTACCTTCTTCAACGGGGTCAACAACGGGTACTCATCTATCTGAAGTCCGCGTCAAAAGAAACCACTTTTTATTTGTGCTCCGTACAGACAGCCGAAAACCCATCTCCTCCCTCGCAGGTTGTTGAACCCCCGGTGAATACTCCGGACCAGGCGGCCATAAACCCGACATCAAAAGGCAACTCGGCTTTGACAAATAGCCGTTTCGCATTTCACACCACGAACTTTGACGATGGTTGGGTAGCCACCGCCAAAGACGATTGGGTCGAGGTGACCAAATCGGGCATCAAAATCCTGATACACTTCCACACCAAAGAAACGAGCGCTTATATCTCCGACTACCGCGAGGAGGACCGGCTGGCCTGGAATACCTTCATCGTACCCCGCTACGGATCGGTTTCCTACACCGAAGGCCCCTCGAGTATTGGTTTTGAACGTCCACATCTTCTCCTGGCGCAGGTCCGTGAGCCCGAAAGCGGATTGAACAAGTTTGTCGTGCTCTTCAAAATGGGGCAATCCAACTGGATGGAGTTTATTGCGCCTGACCAAGATACCTTTATCCAGGCGTTTGGTGTAAACATCAATCAGGTTGACTATTACGCTACGACCACATTTGACCCCCTCCGCAAGATGAACGGATACAACAAATTTGCGGTTGCCCCTGCTGACCTGACCGGCCGTTGGAGTAGTTCGTTCGGAGGATTTACGAATTATATCAATGTGTACACCGGAGCAACCTCTACTAACACGCACTCCTCTGCCGAATGGTTTGCGTTTCGGGAGGATGGCACCTATGACTGGCAGTTGAGTACCGCCAGCGGGTTCGTAGGTAACATCAAATTTGACGGTGCCAAGTCGGGCGGAAGGTTTACCATGCCAAACAACTGGCAGATCAACTTTTCCGAAATTGAAAAGAAACCCCGGCTTTATAATGCCTATTTCACGTGCGAACGCAAAGGCGCACGTATTCTCTGGCTACAGGATACGTCATACGGTGGATTTACGGGCTTTGGCAAAGAATAATTCAACGCTCGCGCACCAGGTCAAACTTCAGGCCGCTGTACTGGGAGTCTTGTAAGTGAAGAACTACTCCGCCTTGTACCGCCTCAAACCACGCGTTAAAGTTGGTGGTTGCTCCTTTGAACCGATTCGTGAGCACGGCATTCCAATCCGTAACGGTTGCCTTCCCTTTATAGTCTTGTGAATACGTGGACATGGAACCTACCATGCCAGACGCACCCTGGTGGCGGCTGGTATAGTCACCATTTGCCATAAACTCAAAACGATCGCTCATCGCCACAGCACCCATGCCCGCATAGGCGCCTGTGTACGCGTTGTAATAGTTCGCTGCGGTTGTTCCACCGCCTGTCCATCTGCCTTCCAAATCTTTCAGCGTTACCGCAAACTTGTTGTAGCCGTTCATGGCGGCCAGATCGGACTCGAACTGGTTCTCGGCCTTTGGAAATGTATTGCGCAGGGTTTGTTCATCGGGCGCTACGGCCAGTATCGGAAACATGTTGCCCCCTTCCGAGTTTACATACAAACCGAGAAACACGCGTTGATTCGTCTGGCGATCAATTGCCTCTCCTTCGATGTACGGTGCCTGGAAAGAGGAAATCATTTCACCGTGATCCCGGTATTGCTTGGTGAGCAACTGGAACTCTGATCCGAGTCGGTTATCCCAGAAAAAATCCCGCCCGGCACGTCTTGACGCGTCATCATAGCCGAGCGGATAGTATAGGTGAACGCGAACCTTACCGCGCACAACCACCACTTTCCCGGCCGCCATCGTGGCAACCCATCCATCGTTGAAGTTGGTCGTTGCTTTGGTGATGGGTGCCGTAAATGCGCGGCCGGATGTCGTGCTAACCGCAGTTCCGGAGCCGGGCTGTACGACTGGCGGTGCAGCAACTGCCGTTGGTTTGGTGAGATCAATCGAACCCAAAAAGCTTTCGACCTGAGGCATAAATTCTTCATTGTTCATGAGCACCAATACCGAAAACCGGAGACCATACCCGGTAATGCTGGTCAGCAGCAGGTAAGCGGTCCTCTGTTCAAACTCGAAAGTGGAAACGCCCGAGCAGGACGTCCAGCCGTCTTCATCCGTCAGCTCGGGCTGAGGCTTTACGGCACCTGAGTAAGTACCCGCCACCAATTGCCGCCACTCATTGTCAAAATCAGAGCGAGGAGTGCCGGTGCTGTTCATACTCTTAAATACAGAGATCCTGCACCAGCCACGAGAGACCTCGTTGGTTTTCACAAACGAAACCACATTGTCCGTAGCTTCCCGTTGCCACCCGCTGGGCGGTGTAAAACTTGTGATATCAAATTTCTCGCGCGGTTGCGCCTGAAGTAAAAACCATGGCACCAACAGAACCAGCAGAAAAACGAGCGATCTCATGCCTAAATAATTTTGTTTTCAATCGCGGTGCGCACCAACGCAGCCGTATTTTTCACTTGAAGTTTGGAAATCAAATTCTTGCGATGCGAGTCCGCGGTACTGTCACTGATAAACAGTTTTGCAGCAATCTCGTGATTGGTCAGGCCCTCCGCAATAAGACGCAGAACTTCAATCTCGCGCCTGGTGAGCAGCAATTGATTCTGCTGGCCGAAGCTTTCGCGAAGGGAGTCTTTGCCAAGCCAATATTCGCCACCGCTGGTTACGGCAGCAATAGCTGCACCTAATTCATCGAGCGAGGCATTCTTGAGCAGATAGCCGCGCGCCCCGGCATCTTTCATTTGTTGCAGATAGGCGAGCTGATCAAAATTGGTCAATGCTACTACCTTTAATTGCGGTTGCTTCTGCATCAATACACGACAAACGTCAATTCCGCTTTGATCCGGCAGATTGATATCCAGCAGCACGACATCGGCCGGATTGGAAGCAAAATAACCCAGGCAGGATGCTGCGGTCATCGCATAACCACACAACTGCACGTTGGGCACATGGGTCAGCATGGCGCGCATACCTTCAATCACCATCGGGTGGTCGTCAACAATAAAAACGCGCGTCATAAAGGTATGGTCATGTGAACTGAAGTGCCCGCACCCGCGGATGATTGAATATCCAATTTACTCCGTAAAAATTCTGCGCGCGAGCGAATGTTGGCCCACCCGGCCCCGCGCGAATATTCAAGCATGGCAATATCAAAGCCGGCTCCGTCATCTTCTACCGTGAGATCAAGTATGGCAGGTTGCCACGCCAACTGAACCAGCACAGCGCGAGCACGCGAGTGCTTCACTACGTTAGCAACCAACTCTTGAACAATCCGATAAACAATAATCTCCTTTTCACTTGGCATTCGCTGATAAACGCCAATGGTTTGGAAGTTAACCGCAAGCATACCCGACTGCTGCACTGAATCGCAGTAGCTTTTTAATGCTTCCTCCAGACCGAACTTCACCAGCACTTCTGGCATCATGTTATGCGCCACGCGCCTAAGCTCAGAAATGGAGTGATCGAGCATGTCGAGCGACCGCTCGAATACCAATGCACTGTCGGCATCTAACACCATATTTGATTTCATATTGGAGAGAGAAAATTTCACACCGGATAACATGCCACCCAGTCCGTCATGTAAATCTTTGGCAAGGCGGCCACGTTCTTCTTCCTGGCCCTTGATCACCGCCTGGCTGGCCATGAGTTGCTTTTCGGTTTCCAACTCGCGAATACGTTGCTTCTGTAGTCTTTGCCGCTGGGCGTAGCTCAGGTAGAGTAACCCCATGAGCAGCAGCACCGCCAACACCACAGCAATCAGCAGATAGGTAACTCTATTCTTCTGCCTTATAATACTTTGCTGAGTGGCCTTTTCTTTTTCAAGTTGAACGATTTGATCATCCTTGCGCTGCGATTCAAACCGTGCCTCAAGCAAATTGATACTTTCTTTGGCTTTCTCGCCAGCTACAGAATCTTTTAACACTTCAAACTGCTTACGGTAAGTCAGTGCTTGTGCAAAGTTGCCGCGCAACTCAGCCAATTCCGATCGTTGACGGTAAAGCTCCAGAAGTTCAAACGATGAGCCTGTTTCCAGGGCAATGCGAATACCGTTTTGAATCGCCTCTTCGGCCGGCCCAAATCTTTTCATGAATAAGTAGCAATCAGCCAACCCCATCCAACTATACATTTGGTAAGTGGGCATTTGTTGTTGCTCCGCCAGCTGAATAATTTTCTTGTATAAAATCGATGCCTCCTCCGTGCACTGCGTAACTTTCTGCACATCCGCCTGGCCTTGCCATCCGTCCATAGTCAATATCGTATCCGATATATTCACCCCGATTTTTTCCACTTCCTGAAAATGCGCAAGCGCCTCAGCATATTGATTTAGGTTAGATTCGGCTTGCGCCAAATTGATCAGGGATGACGCAACACTATAGTCGCTGTTGATGTCGCGGGCTATTTCCAGTGCTTCACTGGCATATTGCTTTCCTTTATCAAACTGCTTCAGGCTGTTGAAAATTGAAGCGAGGTTGTTGATGATCACACGCAGCAGCGGCCGATCTCCAATCTTTTCGGTAATGCTTTTGGCTTTCAGGTAATGCTCGGCCGCCAGCTCAAAATCTGATAAGTACTGCCACTCATTGCCAAGGTTGATATGCGCTACCGCTTTGTCGCGCTGAGTTCCGGCTGTTTCAAAAATTCGAAGTGCCTCCTGGCACAATGCCAGCGCCTCGCGAAACTTACCCTGGTTGTTGAGCACCACAATAGCGTAGCCGGCATAGGTACCTTGACCGCGCAAAAACCCAATTTGGGTAGCAAGTTGACGGGCGCTATCGTAGTAAGCCATCGCCTTTTCAGGATTTGTAAACTCAAACTTTTCGCCTTCTGTAAACAAGTGCAATACCTTACTGCTATCCGCTTTTGTCACTTGAGCACTCGCATAAAGCGGCAGGCATAAGCAGATCCCCCCAACAAAAATCACTTTCACCAAATGAGGTAATAAGCGATTAGCCCACGGTATTTTCTTGAGTATGAAACGCCCGACTTGCATAGTAGCTGAAACAAAGCTAAGCGCCTTTTGTGCAGATGCCGCAGACTAATGCAAAAATCCCCTTTTTGGGGGAGCGGAAATCCAGGCATTTCAGCCTACTTTTGGATACACCAAAATATGACGCCATGAAACGTTTGACCTCGGCCATTTTCGTTCTGACCCTTGCCTGGCTTTTCACTGCCTGTGGCGGCAAAGGCGTTTCGTTTTCATCTGGGGTAAAGAAAGATTTTTCCACGGGGGCCTCCACGCGATACGAAGGATTTGACCTCGAAGACGTTAGCCTCGTTGACGGCAACAACGAAGTCATGAGTAGTATTGAGGTCCCGCTCAACTCCTCTTTCTCTATTGTGTATAACGGCATAACCGGATACACGGTGGAGAACCAAAAAGTATTCCCCGGCTTATCATTACAGGTAACGGATAGCGCAGGGCAGGCCGTTTTGAACGAAGTCGACTTATTTGCCAACTACACCGAGGGCGTTTCGGCACAAGATGCTTCTGTGCTTACCGGCACCGTTACCGTTGGCGACCCGATGAAAGCAGGCAAAAACTACCACTGTACGATGCGCATATTTGATAAAAAAGGCAAAGCTGAAATTGTAACGGAACTGGACTTTACGGTAAAGTAACGAGGGTATGTTTTGGAATCATGAAAAAAGGAGGCGACACCTCAGGCAAGGATCAGTACTACTGATTGCCGCATTGGGATGGTTACCTGCCCACGCGCAGCAAGACCCGGTGTACGCACAGTACATCAACAACCCGATGGCGATCAACCCCGCCTTTGCCGGAAGTAATAACCGGTTTAATGCCAACGTGCAGTACCGAACCCAGTGGGCCGGCATTGAGGCAAACCCCATCACGTTGAACTTCAACAGCCATATGTCCGTGTTTCAAAACAAAGTGGGCGTGGGTATTCAGGTGGTTCAGGATAAGATTGGCGAAAACACAACTACCGAGTTTGCCGGGGTTTATTCCTATAAGATTGATCTGAACAATGCCTCCTTTTCATTCGGACTGCAAACCGGATTTGTTCGCTACACCAATGACCCTTCACGGGTCAATCCGTATGACAGTGGAGACCCGCTCTTTGCCAATCTGACGGAAACCAAATTCAACACGGGTGCCGGGCTGCTGCTCAAAAGCGGTCGGTATACCGTTGGTCTCTCCGTGCCCCGCCTGCTGCCAACTACCATTAGCCAGGGCGGACAGGATATCGAACTTTATCAACAACACGTTTACCTGTTCGGTCAGTACACCTTTTTCATTAACGAAGATTGGCGCTTCAAACCTTCCACCCTGCTGCGCACTACAAGCGGTGCACCCGCTTCGGTCGATTTGAATGCTACGTTTAATTTTCAGGAGCTCTACTCAGCCGGCTTGTTTACGCGCAATTTCAAAACGTACGGTTTATTGGTACAAGCCGTTTTCAAGAGCATGCGCCTGGGCTATATCCTGGAATTACCGTCCGGCTCCGATTCGGGGCTGAATTTTACGAGCCACGAAATCACGCTGGGGTTCTCCATGCCCGTGCTTAGTTTTCATGACCGGTCGATGATCCGGTTTTAGGCGTGGGCTAGCACCCGGTTGATTTTTTTCACAAACCCGGGCCCTTCGTAGATGAAGCCGGTATAAATCTGAATGAGGTCGGCACCGGCCTTTATTTTCTCCAGCGCGTCTTCCACCGACATAATTCCCCCTGCTCCGATAATCGGGTACCCGGGACCCAGGCGATCGCGCAGATAACGAATTACCTCGTTTGATTTTATAGACAACGGTGCACCGCTTAGTCCGCCTGTGCCAAGCGCAGCTACCCTCGCTGCCGGTGTAGTAAGTCCCTCGCGTGAGATCGTGGTATTCGTGGCGATGATCCCATCTGTCTTGGTCGCCTTCAGAATCTCCACGATGTCATCCAATTGCGATGGGGTGAGGTCTGGTGCGATTTTCAACAACACCGGCTTTGCTTTCGGTTTGGTTGCGCTTAAGGATTTTACATGCGCCAGCAAGTTCGTTAACGGTTCCTTTTCCTGCAGTTCACGCAAACCGGGCGTGTTGGGCGAACTCACATTCACCACAAAATAATCCACATACGGGTAAAGCGCTTCAAAGCAGTAGTTGTAGTCCTCGAATGCTTTCTCGTTAGGTGTTGCCTTGTTCTTGCCGATATTCCCTCCCACAATCACCCGCGACTTTCGGCCCTTCAGGCGGTTGACCGCTGCCAAAACTCCTTCGTTGTTAAAGCCCATCCGGTTAATCAGCGCACGATCGGTCGGCAGACGAAAAAGTCGTGGCTTGTCGTTACCGGGTTGTGGTCGTGGTGTAAGAGTGCCCACCTCTACGAAACCAAAACCAAAGGCTGCCATCGTATCTACCAACCGGGCATCTTTATCAAACCCGGCCGCCAGCCCAACCGGATTTTCAAACTCAAGACCAAAAAGAGTTCGTTTCAGTTTTGAATCGCGCACACGATACAGCGCGCGCAGCAGAGCTAAAAAACCCGGAAGATTTTGATTAAAGCGCAACAGGCCAAACATGGTGTGGTGAATGCGCTCTGCGTCAAACAAAAAAAGCAGGGGACGTACAAAAAGCTTGTAAAGGCTCACTTCTTTTTCTTCTTCGGCTTAGGCCATTTCTTATAGCCCTGAAAAACGACCTGATCGATTTGCTTTTCCACAGCCGCCCCGGCACTAAGTGCCATCGTGGCATCAATTCGCCAGATTAAAAAGCCATTTCGGTCATTGAGATCAATCACCAGGCTGCCCGTGCGCACATCATGCGACCAGGTTTGTGATGGATTCCCCGGGGCTGTACCCAACGGGCCGAGATTTTGAAAATCCCGTTGTGTGGTGGCCCCAACGATATAGGATATCACCAGATCGCCCAACGAGTCGGCAGGCTGAAGGCCCTTTTGCTGAAGCTCACCAGCCACAGCATCACGAATCCAGCGGTGCAGCGACTGGTCATCGAGCTGACGCTGATCTTTCGGTGTGATGATCTCGCCCTCGCCAAATGAAAATGTTTTGTAGACGGTGTAGTCGCGATCTTTGTCAAAGCGGGTTTGGATACCCTGACCCCAGGTATACAGCGGGATCATCAGCAAAAGCGAGGCGCGTAGGAACATGCTCAAAAATAGTGAATTAGTTTAACTGCGGGGATGGAATTCGGTGATCACCTGCCGCAAATAATCCCGATCCAGGTGTGTGTAAATCTCGGTGGTTGTGATCGATTCATGACCCAGCATCTCCTGAACAGCCCGCAGGTCGGCTCCACCTTCGATCAGATGTGTAGCAAAGGAATGCCGAAAGGTATGCGGCCCTATCGTTTTCTTTAACCCAATGCGGGCAGCCAGGCCCTTGATAAACAAAAAGACGGAGACGCGCGACATTTTTTGGCCACGCTTGCTCAAAAAAACCACTGACTCATTTCCCTGTTTCACCGGCACATGAACACGAACCTGATCAACATAAATTTTAACAAACTTCAACGCATCTTTTCCGATCGGCACTAAGCGCTCCTTGTTTCCTTTGCCGATCACGCGCACAAAACCAATGTCGGCATAAATGTTATTCAACCGAAGATCAACCAGTTCCGATACGCGAAGGCCAGAGCCATACAAAACCTCCAGCATGGCCCGGTTACGCTGCCCTTCCGGGTGTGAAAGATCTATCGCCTCCAGCAAACGTACTACTTCGGTGTAATCCAGGGTGTCGGGTAATTTCCGCCCGATCTTCGGGCCTTCCAACAGCACGGTGGGGTCGTCCGCGATGAGTTCCTCAAACATGAGATACTTGAAAAAACTCTTGATGCCCGAGAGAATTCGGGCCTGGCTGTAGGCACTCATGCCCAACTCATTGACGAAGGTCAGAAAATCTTTGAGCAGTTGAAGATCAACCTTAAGCGGGCTAACACCCGGCTTTTTCAGCTCTACAAACTGGTGGAGCTTTTCCACATCACGTATGTACGCCTCAATCGAATTTTCGGACAACGACCGCTCGAGTTTCAGATAGTGCCCAAACTGACGGATGTAGGTTGCCCAACTCATAAAAGGAGATGAATACGCACCCGTCAAAGGTAAGGGTTTGCCTGCGCACACCGGATTTTTGCTACCTTCGTTTCCATGAAAATTCAGATTATTAACGGCCCCAACCTGAACTTACTGGGTGTTCGCGAAGAGTCGATTTACGGAAACCGTGACTTTGACAAATACCTTGAGGAACTTCGAAAGCGATTTCCGACAATCCAGCTCTCCTGCTTTCAATCTAACATTGAAGGGGAATTAGTTTCCAAGATTCAGGAAGTCGGATTTTCATTTGACGGTATTTTGCTGAATGCCGGTGGGTATACGCACACGTCCATTGCCCTTCACGATGCCATTGCAGCCGTGCCCTGTCCCGTGGTGGAAGTTCACATTTCGAATATCTATGCCCGCGAAGAATTTCGCCATAAGAGTATCATTTCCTCAAAATGCAAAGGCCTGGTGGCGGGTTTCGGGCTCGAGAGCTACGCACTCGCACTCTCCCATTTTACCAATCGGAGCTAGACCCACTGCCATAGCCACTCCGCCAACCGATGGTACAGCGGAATGCCAACCAGAATGTTAAAGGGAAACGTAATACCCAACGCGGGCGTGATGGAATAGGTTGGGTTTGCTTCCGGTATCGCCAGGCGCATAGCCGCTGGTGCGGCAATGTAGGAGGCACTGGCGGCCATGGTGGCCAGTACCACCGTGCCACCCATGGAAAGCCCGGTGGCAATACCCATCAGGATGCCCACCACAGCCGAAAGAACAGGCATGCCCACGCCAAAAAAAATCAGGAAGACACCCACCTTGCGCAGGTCTTTGAATCGCTCTGACGCCACAACCCCCATCTCCAACATAAAGATGGCGAGGAAACCCTTGAAAAGATCGAAGAAAAAGAAGTTGAGTTGCTTGTTGGCGCTATAGGCCGTGAAGACCCCAATCAGTAATCCTCCCGTGAGCAATAAGACACTCTTGCCGAGGAAAACCTCGTGCAGTATTTTTTTCACATCCCAGTTTTCCCGGAAGTGTTCCAGCTTAGCCATGAACACACCCAATGCCAGCGCAGGCACCTCCAACATCACCAGCAGAACTGTCATGTACGCCTCATAGGTCACATGTTTGTCGTTGAGGTAGGATATAACCACTGCAAACGTTACGGCACTCACTGAACCATAGTGGGCTGCGATGCTGATAGCATTGTTGCGATCGAATTTGCCGATTGATACGAGTATGCGATAGGCGAGATAGGTGATCAACATGCCCAACGCCAGCGTGCCGAAGGCGGGCAACAGAAACGAACGGACCGAGATATGAAATAATTCAATGCCTCCTTTTATTCCGATGGAGAGCAAAAGATAGATGCTGATGGTGTTATAGAAAGAAGCCGGAATGCGGAGTTCCGATTTGGCGATGCCGGCTATGGCGCCCAGTACGAAAAACAAAACGACCGGGTCCAGGTAACTGTGCATGGCACAAAGTTACTTAAGGAATGTCATACCGGTAGATATCCTCCAGTTTGGCGTCATAATCCATCTGACACAACTCATGCAGCAATCCATCTTGCAGGCGATAGACCCAGCCGTGCAGCATGGGTCGTTGATGTCGGCTCCAGGCAGCCTGTATGATGGAAGTTTTGGCCAGGTTCATCACCTGCTCCATAACATTCAGTTCCACCAGGCGATCGGTACGGTGTTCTTCGTCCATCGCTTCCAGTTCATCCTGATGATACCGATAAACATCCTTGATGTTACGAAGCCATTTGTTAATCAAACCCAGTTCCCGGTGTGTCATGGCGGCTTTTACGCCACCGCAACCATAGTGGCCACAGACAATCACATGCTTCACTTCCAATACCTGAACGGCATACTGCAGCACGCTTAAGAGATTAAGATCTGTGTGCACGACCATGTTGGCAATGTTTCGATGAACAAAAATTTCGCCCGGGTCAGTATTGGTTATTTCATTGGCCGGAACGCGGCTATCGGAGCACCCAATCCAAAGGAAATCGGGTCGCTGGATGTCCACCAGGCGCTTGAAGTAGTTGGGGTCAATTTCCGTTCGCTCCTTTGCCCAGGCTTTGTTCTCCAATAATAGTCTGCGATAGCTTTCCATAGTTTTCAATTATTCACTTTCACGAAACATAGGATGCGTGGCATGCTTGTTCCGCTTCAATTCTACCTCAATATTCTTGGTCTCGGCCGTCTTCATAAAGTCCTGAATGGTTTCTACCACATCGGCATCAATGAAGTGACTGCGTGAACCATCAATGATGATGCGCGCATTGTCGGGAATCTTCTCCAGGGACCTGCGCAGCGCGGCCTTATTCAAAAAAGAAACATCCCGTGTAAACTTTAATAAGTATTGATCGTCATCGTTGACCAGCACCACAGCGGAGTGAAAGTTAGTTTTCAACACGAAATACAAGGCCACCAAAATGCCGATAAAAATTCCCACCAGTAAATCCGTAAGTAAAATGGCTACGATGGTGACAACAAAAGGAAGGAACTGATCCCGTCCCCGTCTCCACATATCAAGGTACATAGACGGGGAAGTGAGCTTATAGCCCACCATGATTAAGATACCGGCCAAACAGGCAAGGGGTATGAGGCGCAGCACGCGGGGAAAGGAGAACACTACAATGATCAAAATGAACCCGTGGAAAATGGCAGACCATTTTGATTTTGCCCCGGCTGCGATGTTGGCCGTGCTTCGAACAATGACAGCTGTAACCGGCAACCCGCCCAATAATCCCGACACCATATTGGCAACACCTTGTGCTTTCAATTCGCGACTAAGCGGTGTAATGCGTTTGTAAGGATCGAGGCGATCGGTTGCTTCCACACTTAGTAGTGACTCCAGACTGGCCACCATAGCCAGAGTAACCGCCACGATCAGCGCTTTTTGTGAGAAAAGTTGAGCAAAATCCGGAAACGTCAATATGGATGAAATCGAAGTGGCCGAAAAATCAGGCAGGTTAACCAGGTGAGTATCTTGAATGCTCAGATGCGGATACCACGAAACAAAGACCTGGTTCATGACTACGCCCACCATTACCACAACCAAGGCACCCGACACATACCTGGCCCAATTCTGCCGCTTTACCCTGGGGGTTTCCCAAAACAAAATGATCAACAAGGAAATCAATGAAATTAGGATGGCTCCCGAAGTAGGGTTCTGAATGGCTTGAAAAATTTCAGTAAAGGTGTTTTGGCCATCCGGTTGCACAAAGCTTTCGTCCCCTTCGTAGTCGGCATCATAGCCCAGTGCATGCGGAATTTGCTTAAGAATTAAAATCAAACCGATTGCCGCCAGCATACCCTTGATCACCGAATTCGGGAAGAAGTGCCCGATTACACCTGCGCGTGCAAAACCTAGACCGATCTGCAACAACCCTGCAAGCACCACGCAGGCCAGAAACGCCTGAAAAGAACCCAGGTCCTGAATAGAAGCCAGCACGATGGTCGTGAGACCGGCAGCCGGCCCACTTACCGCCAGTTGGGACTGACTAAGGAACCCGGCCACAATACCGCCTACTGCACCGGCAATAAGGCCGGACGCGAGGGGAGCGCCCGATGCCAGCGCAATGCCCAGGCAAAGCGGCAGCGCTACCAGGAACACGACTACCGAAGCCGGAAGGTCGTTTACAATATTTTCTCTCAGCTGCCGAAGCATTTATTTGAAAAAACTTCTAATGATAGTGATAATGGCAAGAAGGACAATGAAAAACTTGACACCGGCAAACAATGCCGCCAGAATGGGCAACGCAGCATAGGTGTACTGTTGTAGCAACATCAGAAGGCAACAGTTCTCTATCGCGTCACACACGCCAGCCCAACCGGTGTTGCCCGAAAGCCACTGTGCGCTGCGCTGGAAAAGACCCGGTTGCAACCGCGCAGCTGCCCACCGCGCACCAAACGTGAGCGTTGCCGAATACAACACCAGAAAAATGAAGTCAAGATATAGACTGACAAACGCATTATAGATGATGTTGCGCTCCTGCCAATGCTCCAGCAGAATATTCACGCGATCCATCGTAAACGCGAATTCGAAAGAAATGATGTCACCCGAGTTGAGGGGTTTCACCTGTGAGCCCATAAACGCAGCAAAGGCAAGGGTGACCACCACACTGATGCCAAAAATCAAACCCTTGCGCTGTGCCATGGAAGCAAGTTACGAAGCCCTTTTGTTTTTTGGCTACTTTTGCCGGTATGAATCTGAAGGAAATTCTCTCCGTAACGCTGATCCTGTTTTCGGTGATCGACATTATCGGGTCCATTCCGTTTATCATTCTCATCCGCAGGCGCGAAGGAAGAATCTATGCCGAAAAAGCAACGCTGAT
Source organism: Flammeovirgaceae bacterium (assembly GCA_021298015.1). GTDB lineage: Bacteria > Bacteroidota > Bacteroidia > Cytophagales > Cyclobacteriaceae > ELB16-189. The sequence continues at coordinate 99,101 of JAJTGY010000006.1, read as the reverse complement.
TGCCGCGGTGCTGATGATTGTCTTTCTTTACCTCGGTCAGTCTATTCTAAAACTATTTGGTCTTGACGTAGCCTCCTTTGCCGTGGCGGGTTCCATTGTCATGTTCATCATTGCCATGGAGATGATCTTGGGAATTACTTTAATAAAGGATGATCCAAACGCCAAGGGTACCGGATCGGTTGTTCCCATTGCATTTCCGCTTATTGCGGGGGCCGGAACGCTGACGACCATTTTGTCCATTCGCGCGGTTTATGCCGAGGTCAACATCCTGATAGGCATTGTCCTTAACCTCATCATCGTGTACATCGTATTGCGCTGGTCCAACTGGCTGGAGCGGGTGATTGGCGAATCGGGATTCGCTGTGCTACGCAGAGTATTTGGCGTAGTGCTGCTGGCGATCGCGGTGAAGATCTTCAAATCGAACTACCCGTGATCTACCTCTTCACCGATGGTGCTGCACAGGGCAATCCCGGGCCGGGCGGTTATGGCGCCATACTTCGATATGGGCAACATGAAAAAGAACTAAGTCAGGGCTTCCGGCTTACCACCAACAACCGTATGGAACTACTGGCCGTGATCGTGGGCCTTGAGGCCATCCGAAAAGAAGGCATACCGGTCACAATTTACTCCGACTCACGGTATGTTGTAGACGCGGTTGAAAAGGGATGGCTGATGGGTTGGGAAAAGAAAGGCTTTGCTAAAAAAGCGAATCCGGATTTGTGGCAACGTTACCTGCCGTTGCACAAAAAGTTTAAGCCCCGATTCGTCTGGATTCGCGGCCATGCCGGCCATCCGGAAAATGAACGTTGCGATCAACTGGCCGTGGCAGCGGCCACCGGCAGCGGCTTGCTGCGCGATGAGGGCTACGAAAACAGTGTTTCGTAACTAGTTTTCCCGCTCGTCAAAAACAACACCCAGCTTTTTCAATTCGTGTAAAATGGGCAAGTAGACTTCTGCCTGCGTTGGTACTACTACGCCTCGCACACCCATCGTCCCTTCAGCCAGAAGTTTAGTGGCAATGGCCAATGGCCATCCCACCGTTTTCGCCATGGCCGTGCGGTCGGCATCATCACCTAATACTACCAGCGAAGATTGAATCTCGCGTTGCTGGTTTTCAAATTGGTACCGGAACCGATGCCACATCACAATCATATCGCGATCGTGCTCGGCCAACTTCCATTTTTTGTTCAACACACGTTCAACCACCTGTGCCGGTGTACCCTCTTGCATGCCAATTTTTTCTTCAGCAAAAAAGCCTGACCAGGCAAGGCGCTTAAGTTCCGGGCCACGTGGGTCCAACTTCAGTTGCCTCGCCAGGCGATCGGGCGTGGAGGCCGTTCCCGAAGGCAGGAAGGAATCAACAAAATCGCGATGCGTTTTTCCGCTTAATTCTTTCAAGGTATAGGTATCATCGCAGCAGCCCAACTGCACCAGCACATTCCAGGCGCTGCAAAAACCTTCAAAACGCAAAGTACCCCTGATCATCGTGTCAACGGATTGCAATCCATAGGCGGACTGATACTTCAGGGAATCGCGGTTGGCATATCCTTCAAAACGTCCGTGCCCGGGAACTTCAATCGGTGTTACCCGGCTGAACAACTGTTGGTAGGGAATAAACTTGTTGACGCCACCTTCCAGGTACTTGGCCACGCTTTGGCCGGCCATCACCACATTTCGGGGGTTCCACGTAAACTTATAGCGCCACGGATTTTCCGGATCGGTATCGGGGGCTATCAATCCACCCGTGTAGGATTCAAAACTGGTTAGCTGGCCGCCCCGTTGCCGAACGCGGTCCAACACCTCCATAGCACTCATGTGATCAATGCCGGGATCCAATCCACACTCGTTAAGAAAGAGCAGCCCGCGTTGCTTTGCCTCTTCAGCAAGAGATTGCATTTCGTCCGAAACGTAACTGGCCGTGATCAGGTGCTTACCGAACATCAGGCACAAACGGGCCACGCGCGGGTGAAAATGCGCGGGTACCAGCGACACGATTATATCCGCATTAGCAACCAACGGCTCGGCCGGCTGCTCAATGTCAAAATGAACTGCCGTTCCCCGGCCGTTGAGGCGACTCTCCGCTGCCATCACCGAAACATCGCCCACCGTCAGCTGCCGTCCGGTTTGGGCACACCAGGTAGCCAAATAATCGAAGAGAAGTGAGGACGACCGCCCCGCCCCCAAAACGAGAATTCGATTCATGGCGGTAAGTTAGGATTTTGTATCTTACCTGCATCAATTATGAGCATCGTGAAAAAGTCAACGGAATTCTCCTTCTTCAGCAACATTGAAGAACTGGACAACGAAAGTAAATACCTCGCGCACAAAGCGAAGGAAGCCACCCAGCACGCCTATGCCCCATATAGCAAATTTCATGTAGGGGCTGCGTTGATTTTGGAAGATGGAACCTTGATAACGGGATCGAACCAGGAAAATGCCACGTATCCGCTCAGCATGTGTGCCGAGCGCGTGGCACTTTATACCGCAGCGGCTACTCACCCCGGAAAGCGGATTGTAAAAATCGCAGTGGCCGCGCACAAGAAAAATCACAAAGAACTAACCGGGGCCACTTGCTGTGGCGGCTGCCGGCAGGTGTTGTTAGAGTTTGAAGAGCGACAGCATAAACCGATCGAGATTGTGATGTTTGGCTATGACGGCAAGTGGATCAAGGCTCCGTCCGCTGATTCGCTATTGCCACTTCGTTTCGCGAAGGAAAACCTGGACTGATGCAGGAGTGCACCGCTTCCTTTTCGTTTCAGGCACGTTACTACCGGCTGGGCCATTTGACTCCCGACACGCGGCAAGTGTGGATTGCGCTGCATGGCTATGGGCAGTTGGCCCAATACTTCGCCCGTAAGCTGGAACCCCTGACGTACCAAAACATTTGTGTGCTGGTGCCGGAGGGACTATCGCGGTTTTATCTCGAAGACGTACAAACCCGCTCGCAAGGCGGAAGTCAGCGGGTGGGCGCCAGCTGGATGACCCGCGAAAACCGCCTCATGGACATCCACAACTACATCGGCTACCTCGACACTGTCTTTCAGAATGAAACACGACATCTCGAACATGTTCCGCCTGTCACCGTGTTGGGGTTTTCACAAGGCGCTGCCACAGCCACTCGCTGGGTTATGCATCAGTCGGTTGCCGTCAGTCGGCTGATTTTGTGGGCGGGCTTGTTGCCGCACGATATGGACTTTGACAAGGGCAGGAAACTGTTCGCGGGCAAGGAAGTTGTTCATGTGTACGGCACAGATGATCCGTTCGTGACGGACTCACGCTTTGCGGAAATGAAAGAACTCGCGCAGCGTATTTCAGATGCGCCCACCGTTTTACGCTTTGAAGGTAAGCACGAGTTACACGAAGCAACGTTGCTTTCGCTCGGTTAAACCTGTCGCTTCACAACGGTAGCACTGGCCTGGGCACGGGGCAATACCACCAGGTCGGCTACCACCACATGGTCGGGTCGGGTAAGCGCAAACAGAATCAGATCGGCTACATCTTCGCCATGCAGGGGCTCAAGACCTTTATACACGCTCTTCGCACGCTCAGCATCTCCTTTAAATCGCACGAGTGAAAACTCCGTCTCCACAAGGCCCGGATGGATGGCGGTAACCTTTATGCCACTTGGATTGAGGTCAAGACGCATACCCTGAGTAAGGGCATCTACTGCAAACTTGCTTGCGCAGTATACGTTACCGTTCGGGTACACCTCTTTGCCGGCAATGCTGCCGATATTAATAATGTGCCCGCGCTGCCGCTCCACCATACCCGGGATGATGTGGCGCGATACATACAACAGACCTTTGACATTGATGTCGATCATCGCATCCCAGTCTTCCACGTCACCCCCCTGCACAGGCGCGAGACCGTGAGCGTTGCCGGCATTATTAATCAGCACGTCTATTGTCTTCCATTCAGCCGGGAGTGATGCCAAGGCCTCATCAATTTTTTTCTTGTCGCGAACATCAAATACTAACGTGATGACCTCGGTGTGCTGTTTCAACTCAGCCTGAAGACGATGCAGGCGATCCTGTCTGCGGCCGCAGAGGATCAATCGAAAATGATTCCGGGCCAACAGGCGGGCGGTGGCCTCTCCGATTCCGGAGGTAGCACCTGTAATCAGTACCGTACGCATGGTGTTATTGAAAGATAAAATAAACGGAGATGGTGTTCGTGTTCAACCGTTTAAGCGGCTCGCGAAAGGGGCCGGGGTCTGCGCCCAGCATGTCTACGATGCCGTGCTGAAACCGGATTTCCTGCGATAGCTTGAAAAGCGGAAAATAAAAATCAAAGCCAATGCCCGCCTCCAGCGTGAGATTGCGAGGCTTGATATCAATCGCCAAATCATTATTGCCGCCTATGGTATCATTCTTTCCTGAGGCTTCAAAGGAAGGCGTTACCCCTCCTACCATGTACATGCGGGTGTCACCCCTGCGCATCGATTTGTATTTCAACAAAATGGGAAACTCAACCATCGTGGTTTCCACCAGTTGCGATTTCACGGACTCATCGGTATAGTTGTATTGCAAGCGATGCTCATAAAACCCGGCTTTGGGCATGAGGCGTAGATCCAAAAACTCGTTGAAGCGATAGTTCACCAAAAAGCCAAGTGAAAAGCCGGGGGAAAACTCGGCCATAACCGAGTGCACCGTGTCCAATTGATCGGTTACAAATTGATCGGAATATTGAACCTGGTAGGCTGAGGTGTGAATACCGATGGAAAATCCGTAGGTGATCAGCTTCTCATCATAATTCACATTTTTCCGCTTTTTAAAAAAGGACTGACCTTCGGCTGTAAACACCAGGCCCAATAGCAGCAGGGCCGTTATGCCTTGCCGGCCGTATACAAGGTACTGATGCCGAACGTGAGCGGCCTGGCTTCGGGACGATGAAATCCGGCCTTCACCAGAATGTCGGTGAACGCCTGACCATCCGGAAAAGCATTTACCGACTCGGGTAAATAGGTGTAAGCAGCTTTGTCGCGGGAGACCCATCGTCCGATTTTAGGTAAAACGAAATGAAAGTACGCGTGGTATATCTGTTTGAACGGAAAGATACGAGGTTTTGAGAACTCCAGAATGATCAGCTTGCCGCCCGGGCGCAGCACACGTTGCATTTCGGTGAGCCCAGCCAGTAAGTTTTCGAAATTACGCACCCCAAAAGCGGCCATCACGGCATCAAACGAATTGTCCTGAAAAGGCAAATTCTCCGAGTCACCGGAACGAAGTTCAATCCTGGAATCTAATTTTTGCTTCCGGAGTTTTTCGCGCCCAACGTCCAACATGCCTTCACTGATATCTACCCCCACTACCTTTTCCGGATGGGCAGCCAGCGCAGCAATGGCAAAATCGCCCGTGCCGGTAGCCACATCTAAAACATGGCGGGGTTTGATTTCTTTTAACTGCTGAATGGCCTTTTTGCGCCACAACTTATCAATACCAAGGCTGAGCGTATGATTGAGCAAATCATACTTGCCGCTGATGCTGTCAAACATGCGGGCCACCTGCGCCTTTTTTGCAGCCGGGTCATTTTGATAAGGTACTACCGCCATTTGTGGAAATAACCAACAGATCGAAAACAAGTTTGCAAGTTTAGAAAGATTAGCACGATTAATCGCCCGCTTTGAACTTATTTTGTGCATGATTATTCGCGAGGCCGAATTTGTCACCAGCAGTACAAAACTCGTTCAATGTCCGCCACCCGATCTGCCGGAATTCGCCTTCATCGGACGATCGAATGTGGGCAAGTCATCGTTGATCAATATGCTGGTGCAGCGCAAACAAATGGCGCGAACGTCCGCCAGACCGGGAAAAACCCAAACCATCAACCATTACCGGATTAACGGGGCCTGGTATCTGGTTGATTTGCCCGGGTATGGCTATGCCGGAGTCAGCCAGACGCAGCGCAGCAACTGGACGGCCCTGATGGACGACTATTTCCTCCATCGAAAAAATTTGCTGTGCACCTTTGTGTTGCTGGACAGCCGGCTTGAACCCCAGGCCAAAGACCTCGATTTTATCTCCTGGCTTGGAAAAAATGAAAAACCGCTCGCACTTGTTTTAACGAAATGCGACAAGCTTTCGCGCAATCACCTTCGACAAAGCGTGCAACTGTACCAAAACCGTCTTTTACGGATCTGGGAAGAATTGCCACCATTCTTTCTCACCTCGTCCGAAAAACGCCAGGGGCGGGATGACATCCTCGGCTTTATCGAATCCGCCCTTTCCGATTCCTCCGGAGTTGAGTAGTTTTGCCGCCTTAGTTTTTGTTTATGACATTATCGGACATCGCATCAGTGAGTGGTAAAGGGGGGTTGTATAAAATCTTGAAACCCGGCAAGTCGGGTGTACTGTTGGAATCGCTGGATGCCGGCAAATCCAAACTCGTGGCGGGCGGCTCCAACCGTATTTCAGTGTTAAGTGAGATTTCGATTTACACCACGACCAAAAAGGGCACCGTGCCCCTGGAAGAGGTTCTGAAGAAAATCAAACAGAGTTTTGGTGCTGACCTCGGTGTCGACAGCGAAAGCGATGGAACGGAATTAAAGGCATTTCTAAAATCGGTATTGCCGGAGTTTGACGAAAACCGTGTTTACGTGTCCGACATGAAGAAGCTGGTCAAATGGTACGGCATTCTGCTGAAGGAGGCGCCCGAAGTACTCGATGGTACTACCCCGGAAAAAGGATCGTAGCCCGTGAGGCTGTTCGTTTCTAGAAGATATTACTCTCGCAAAGCAGCTACCACACTGTGCGGGTCAATCCAGCAACCCCTCCGCCATCTCCACCATTTGTTTTGAGCCCACAAAAAACGGAGCGCGCTGGTGAAGGCTCTTCGGTTGAATGTCTAAAATTCTTCGCTTGCCATCGGTGGCTTTGCCGCCCGCTTGTTCAGCTACGAAAGCCAGCGCATTGCACTCATACATAAGACGGAGCTTCCCTTCCGGGGCTTTCGCGCTGGCCGGGTAGATGTAAATGCCACCCTTCAACAAATTGCGATGGAAATCCGCTACCAGTGAACCAATGTAGCGCCCCACAAATTGCTTCTCTTTACAGTAGCTGAGGTATTTTTTCACGCCCTCGGGAAACGTATGGTAGCCGCCCTCATTGACCGAGAATATTTTTCCATCCTCCGGCATCTTCATATCCGGATGCGACAACACGTACTCGCCCAGCGAGGGTTCGTAGGTAAAGCCATTCACACCATGACCCGCGGTGTACACCAGCATGGTAGACGATCCGTACAACACATAGCCGGCTGCCACCTGCTCCGATCCCTTTTGTAATATGTCTTCATCCTGTATAGGCGTGCCAACGGGCGTTTTTCTCCGGTAGATGGAAAAGATCGTACCGATCGATACGTTGACATCAATATTGGAGGAACCATCCAGCGGATCAATCGCGATGACATACTTGCCCTCGTTATTGAGGTCAACAAACGACTCCGTCTCTTCCGAAATCAAGGCACACGCCTCACCCCCTTTGGTGAGGGCGCGCGTGAAACGAATGTTGGCCAGCACATCCAGTTTTTGTTGCTGGTCCCCGGCCGTGTTCATGGACCCCATCGGCCCCATGATATCGATAAGACCCGCCTTGTTCACTTCGCGGTTCACCACCTTACTGGCCAGGGCGATATCGCGAAGCAGTTGCGAAAGTTCACCGCTGGCATACTGAAATTGTTCCTGGTTGTTCTTGATAAAGCGATCCAGGGCGGTGCCTATGGGTAAGGCAATGCGGGAAGATTCCATCATAACGGCTATTCTTAGATATCTTTGGCGGTACTGTTCAAAATTAAGCATTGCAATCGATTGAACTACGGAGATGAAGGTTTTTAAGTTTGGTGGCGCCTCGGTGCGCGATGCGGATGGCATCCGCAATCTGGCGCGAATTCTCTCGCGCTTTGAGCCGCATAACCTGGTGGTGGTGGTGTCGGCCATGGGCAAAACCACCAACGCCCTTGAAAAAGTGGTGGCCGAGTCAAGGGCCGGCCGAACCATCGATCCATTGCTGGCTGAAATTGACCGCTATCACCGGGCCGAGATGGAAAAACTTTTTGCACCCGCACATCCGGTGTTCCAACAATTGACCGGATACTTGATGACCGCGAGGCAACAGGCTGCCCTTGTCCACGAAGAAGACCGGGTCTACGACCAAGTGGTGTCGCTGGGCGAATTGATTTCCACCACGCTGGTGTCAGCATTTCTGCAGCAGGAAGGATTTCCGGTTTTCTGGAAAGATGCCCGACAGGTGATTGCCACGGACAGCACGTTTCGCGAAGGTCGTGTTAACTGGGAGGCCACGCGCGGCAAGCTAGCCGGCTGGCAACCGGAATTGGCTGCAGGCATCGTGGTCACGCAGGGCTTTATCGGATCAACACCCGATGGATTCACCACCACGCTGGGTCGTGAGGGTTCCGACTACACCGCTGCCATAATCGCGAGTTGCCTGGGGGCCGAATCGGTGACGATCTGGAAAGATGTGCCGGGCGTGATGAATGCCGATCCAAAAAAACTGCCGGCTGCGGTAGTCTTTGGGGAACTTCCCTTTCGCGAGGCTGCCGAGATGACCTACTACGGAGCCTCCGTCATTCACCCGAAAACCATCAAACCTCTCGCCCAACACGACATACCTCTGTATGTCAAAAGTTTTATGAACCCCGAGCTGCCGGGCACGCGCATCCATGAGTGCAAAGTTCTCCGATTGCCTCCGCTGATCGTGCTGAAAGAAAACCAATGCCTGGTGTCGTGCAAGGTAACGGACTACAGTTTCGTTACCGAGGAGCAGGTGGGGCACATCTTCCAGGTGGTATCGCGGTACGGCATCAAAATCAACCTGATGCAAAACTCGGCTATCACATTTTCGTTCTGTGTCGATTTTCGCGAATCGAAAGTTCTGCCGCTTATTGACGAACTCAGCCAGTCGTTTGAAGTGTATTACAACACTGGCTTAACCCTGGTAACGGTAAAAAATTATGATAGCCGCACTCTGGAGGAGTATCGGCATAAGCCAGGCATCGTCATGGAGCAGGCTTCGCGTTCCACCGTGCAATTACTGATCAAAGAATCATGATGGGCCGGTTCACGGCTTTGGTACACGAAACCTTTCGAGATGCCGAGGCGGCCCGCGACCCCGCGGGTGTTGTCAGCACCAAGACCCTAATCACTTGTGTGGTCGTTTGCCTATCGCTTGCCCTATCCAAATACTGGGGCGGTAACGCAGCTTTTTATTCATTCTTTCGATTCATTGGCTTATCGGATTGGCTGGCGAGTTTGTCAGCACCCGATGTGCGCTTATACACTTTGCTGTGGTGGGCGGCAATCGTGATCTTTTTCTATCTGATCATCCCGGCCTTGGTGATCCGATTTATCTTCAGAGAAAAAATCACCGACTACGGAGTGAAATTGAAAGGAGCGTTGGAGTACCGGCAGCTGTATCTGATTATGTTATTGATCATGATTCCGGTTCTGGTAATCGTGTCATTCAGCCCAGCCTTTCAAAGCAAATATCCGTTCTTCATGCCGGGTGCAGACGAACCGTTGTTTCCCCGGCTGGTCATTTGGGAGGTGGCCTACCTCCTGCAGTTTTTTGCGCTCGAGTTTTTCTTTCGCGGGTTCATGCTCCACGCCACGAAGAAGACGCTGGGGTTTTACAGCATCTTCGTCATGATCATCCCCTACTGCATGATTCACTTCAACAAGCCGCTGGCTGAAACGCAGGCAGCCGTGGTAGCCGGCTTTGTGCTGGGCGTATTGAGTCTGCGCAGCCGCTCCATCTGGCTGGGCGTAGCCATACACGGCACGGTAGCCGTGGGTATGGATGTTTTATCGTTGTGGCAAAAAGGCCGGCTTCCCTTTTAGTTTATTGATCCGTGTTCATCCAAAAACGCATCGATGGACCGGGAGAGAATGGCAAAGACTTCCTGAAAATCACGCTCATCGCCATAATAGGGATCGGGCACATCATGCGAGTCGGGTTGTGGATCCCATCTGCGCATGAGATGCACTTTGACGTGATGTTCCGCTCGGGCCAAGGTCAGGATGTGGTGGTGGTTGCTGCGATCCATCGCGAAAATCCAGTCGAACCGATCGAGGTCGGCTGGGTGTAATTGCCGCCCCAGGTGCTGAATGGGCACGCCATTTTGCCGGGCGCTGTGCAGGGTGCGCGGGTCGGGCGGGTCGCCTATGTGGTAATGGCTGGTACCGCAGGAATCAGCTAAAAAATGCCTTTCCAGCCCGCGTTGGCTGATTTTGTGGTTAAAAACTGCCTCAGCCAGGGGTGAGCGGCAGATGTTGCCCAGGCAAACGAACAATACTTTTTGCATGCGAAAAAAGACAGGTTACAAAGGTAGCCGGGCCGGGATATACACCTGCATAGCACATTTTTTTATTTGCCTTTTGGTTTGGAACGGCCCCTCAGACGGAGGGGCCTTTCTTTTTTTGTTAATGGGCATTTCGAAATACCTCTCCCAAAATTTGACATGTCATACCGGCTTAGTCCCGGCCCTAAGGCCGGGGCGCATGCCGGTATCTCATTCCAACTACACCGAACCGGATACCAGTGCAGGGCATTGATGATCACTTTGCTTTTAAACGGATTCTAACTGAAACTTACTTCTTAGAATCCCTTAATGCATTCTTTCTCCGTTCTTTTTCTTTATTCAACTTACGTGATAATTCAAATTCTTCAGGCTTAAACCAATCCTCGCTCAAATCCTTCCAGTCAGGATTCATTGAAGCGATCAAGTTGATCTTAAACGATCGCTTATAGCGTTTCAACTGTTTTTCACGATCAATTGCCGTGACGACATTTTCAAATTCCTCATAATAGATGAGCCTCACGCAATTATATCGAAACGTAAAGCTCCTTTTGTCTAGTCCGGTTTTGTGTTGAAAAACACGGTCTTCCAGATTACTGGTAACACCTGTGTAAAAAACGGAGTGATTCAGGTTGGTCATCATGTAAACAAAGTTGGTCATAAAGGCCACTGAGTATACCGAAGGGGATTCCGGGACGCGTCACGGGAAACCCGTGACTTGCCCGGAATGACAGCAATTTAAATAGAGCGCATCTTAAAAATAAACTGTCATCCCGGTCCCGCATTTGCGGGATGCCGTGATCTCATTCGGTATGGACAGAATTTGGGTTTCCTTGAAATGACTTCTATTGCTGTCGGTAATCCGCCCCTTGGCTTCGTGGCGGTTGTTAACTACTTTTCGGAATAATCCTCCACCATGGAACTCATCAAAGTTACCGACCACTATGCACCGGCTGTTGCCCTCATTGAACTCAACCGCCCCAAAGAACTGAACGCGCTTAACCCGCAACTCATGGGCGAACTGCGCGACTCCCTGGTGCGCCTCGACAAAGACGACACCGTGCGCGCCATCGTCATCACCGGCAACGAGCGCGCCTTCGCGGCCGGGGCCGACATCAAGCAAATGGCCGATAAATCAGCCATTGATATGCTGGTGCTGGATCAGTTCAGCACGTGGGACCAGATCCGCAAAGTGAAGAAGCCGATCATCGCAGCGGTGTCGGGTTTTGCGCTCGGAGGCGGATGTGAACTGGCCATGATGTGCGACATGATTGTGGCCAGCGAAACGGCTCAATTCGGCCAGCCCGAGATCAAGATTGGCACCATACCCGGGGCGGGCGGCACCCAGCGGTTAACGCGGGCTGTAGGCAAAGCCAAGGCGATGGAGTTGATTCTCACCGGGCGTTTTATCTCCGCACAGGAAGCTCATTTCTACGGGTTGGCCATCAAGGTAGTGCCGGTTGAAATGTACTTACAAGAGGCTGTAACACTGGCGAAAGAAATTGCCGCGATGTCGCCCATTGCCGTGCAACTGGCTAAGGAGGCCGTCAATCGTTCGTTTGAAACACATTTGGATGAAGGTCTCACGCTCGAGCGCAAGAATTTCTACCTCACGTTTGCGTCACAAGATCAAAAAGAAGGTATGGCCGCTTTTGTAGAAAAGAGAAAGCCGGAGTTTAAGGGGAAATAACTACATCCTCCTAAACAAATCTTTCACCGTATCCAGCGTCACTTTGGTTTTCCAGTCGGTGCCGATGGCGTGGTTCCACATGTGTTCCAGTTTGATCGATACCTGGGCCATGGCCGTGATCTGCTCGTCTGTCCAACCTTTGGCCCAACCAGTGGGCAATTCAATCTTATACTTCCTGCGCATTTCGTTGAACTCCGCCACGCCATCCGGTTAATAATCACCCAGGTGCTGAAAGGCCACGCAATTGGCAAAACAATGCTTGGTGCCCAAAATTTTGGAGAGGCCATAGCTCAGCGCATGCACGATGCCCACTTCGCTATACGTCAGACTGAGGCCACCCATCAGCGAGGCCACCATCAGCTTGTCATCATTCTCAGGGGTTTGTCCCGACTGGTCGCCCAGGTAAATCTCCCGGCAGAGGGTTAGTGCCTGATCGCCAAAGGCCATGCTGTACGCATTATTTAAAATTCCATCGCGCGATTCGATGCAGTGGATGTAGGTATCCATGCCGGTGTAAAACCACTTATCGCGCGGCACGCTGGCAATCAATTCCGGGTCAAGCACCACCTGGTTGAACACCGTCCACTCGCACTTCAAATCCAGTTTTTTCTCAGGGCCCGTGAGTACAGCCATCATCGAAACTTCGGCACCGGTGCCGGAGATGGTCGGCACCCCAATGTGGTACACCCCAGGCTTTTTTATCAGATTCAGTCCCTGGTAATTTTTCGATGGCCCTTCGTTGGTAAACATCAACGATACCGCCTTGGCGATATCCATAATGCTTCCCCCGCCAATGCCGATGACGGCAGCGGGCAACCCTTTCTGCTGAAGCGTGGTGTCCCGTATTTCATCAATCTGGTCGGTGGTAGGCTCGTAGGGATCTACATCAATGAATCGGACGATATCTTGAGTCTTGGCCGGAATTCGCTTTTCCAATGCATGACCTTTGAAGTAGGCATCCACCAGGTACAACATGAAATCGTTCGGTGACTTGCGCTGTTCTTCCACAATGCCACCCAGTTGGCCGAAGCTACCGCGGCCAAACACCGTTTTTTCAATGCCTTTAAAATTCTTATGCATGGGCGTGTACTCCTAAAGCTTTCTCCAGACTTGCCTTAATCTTACCAATGAGTTGTTCCAGTTCTTCCTCCTTCCAGGAACAACGAATGCCAAATGAAATCAGGCGCCCGACCACTTCCTGGGATTTGGGCAGATGCAGGTTGTTGTAATCTTGCGGGGCACCCAGCAGGTGTATCGGCAGCGGGGCGGCCGTCTTCAGATTTTTGAGGTGGTCCCACTGATTAATAAAGTGATACATATTGATGAACCGGTAGTTGAAACCTCCGATGCCATTCTGGTTAAATAAGTCTACCGTCTTCTTAGCTGTAGCGGTGTCGGGTAACAGGAGATTCAAAAATGTAGCCGAATCTCCAGCCGGGTCCGGGATATGAGCGAAGGAAACGCCCGGCACCTGGCCCAGTTGTTCCATCATGCGCTTCTTATACTTTCGGTTGATCTCGCGGATCTGGGGCACCTTGCGGGTTTGCGCTGCGCCCACAGCGGCATGTAATTCACTGATGCGGCAGTTGAACCCGATGATGGGGTGATTCTCCATACCCCGGTTGTTGCCAATATGGTCGTGCCCGTGGTCGCTGTAACTGTCGGCATTTTTGTAGCACTGCTCATCGTTGGTCACCATCACCCCGCCTTCGGCCGCGGTGGAGTTTTTAAAAAAGTCGAACGAGTAGCAGCCGGTTTTACCAAATAAACCTGTGTAGGTACCCTAACAGGAAGCCGCAAAGGCCTGACCGGCATCTTCGATGAGTGTGAGGTTATGCTCCCGCACAATGTTCATGATCTCGTCCATGCGGGCCATCTGGCCACACATGTGCACCAGCATGATAGCTTTTGTTTTTGGTGTTATGGCCTTGCGTATGCCTTCCGGACTGAGGCAGAGACTTTCATCAATTTCGGCAAATACGGGAAGGCCGCCACAGAAGAGCACCGCCTCTACGCTGGCGATGTAGGTAAACGGAGGCACAATCACTTCGTCACCTGCGCCAAAGCCTGCAGCAGCCAGTGCACAGGCAGCAGCCGTGGAACCGGAAGATACTGCGTGCGCATATTTGGCACCGGTCAGTTTTTTTTCTTTGCTTTCAAAATCGCGGGCTTTCCAATGGTTGTTGCGCTACGCGTCATGGTTACAGCGGAAGAAAATGGACGTGTCGAGCACATCCTGGATTTCCTTTTTCTCCTCGGGGCCGAATAGTTCAATACCGGGCATAATGCTGAAGATTTTTGACCCGCAAAAGTAACAAAAAAGGCCGGGGTTGCCGGCCTTTCGTTTCGTCATGCATAGGAGCTCAACGCACGGTAAATCCGAAGCCGGCCGTGAGCAAACCCTCAGCATTTAACAGGCTGTAGTCACCGTTGAGCGTTACCGGACCGAGGTTGAGCCTAAGCCCACCCGTGAAGGAAACTCCGCTGCTCTTAAATTCCTGACTGAAGGGATCGTTCAAAACAACTCCTTGGGGAAGATTAAAATCGATGTTTCCTGGACCTTTGGCGCTGTTTACGTCATAACTGCCTTTGATATCAAAGTTGGTGGTTGCCGAGTTGTACCCCACGCCACCGTAAAATGTGAAAATAGCCAGCTTCTTACTTATGAGCAGCCGTGCCGTAATGGAAGTCGTCTTGGCTTCTCCCATTTGGTCCGTTCCGGAATACACACCGCTCAGATCGGTGGTTGCCTTTAGTTGACTATAGCCGGCAAAAACCGAGAGCGAGAACGGCAATGCCTTTAAAGGCCCAATGTGTTGTTTAATATCGTGGTGGATACCCAAACCCCAGTTGCCCAATTCGGTGCCGCTGATGGTCACGTTGGGTGTGAATCGAAAACGGATGTCGGTGCTGGCAAACAGCCCAAGTCCGCCTTGAATGGTTGGCACCATAATGGAGCCTACGGGAATGTCTTCGCTGATGCTGGCACCGTCAGCGCCAAGAAAAACTCTGCCAATGTTGGCACCACTTTGAAACTGAAAGGTGGGATACTCTCCCGTTGGCCCATAGGCCGTAGGCGCCTGATCATTGTTGGCCGTGGTAGCCTGAAACACCAAACCGGTTGTGTTGGGTGGCACGAAGTAATTGGATGAACTTTTTGCCGTGATGGTGTTCATGGTAATCGAAAGGTCAAAGCCAAACCGCTTGTGGGTGGCTGCCGTGTTGACCCAACCACTGTTCAACACGGACCCGTAGTCCTCCATGATAGGTTGCAGGTAAGCACTAAGCAACGCCTGAAGGTTTTCATTGCCGTTGCTGGGTGTTGCGGCTGCCGGAAAGTAACGCGTCACCGCCTTTTGCGCTGTAGCATTGTTAAACAAGACCACCAAAGTGAGTAGGATAATCAGTTTTTTCATAGTTGGGATGATTTGTTATCTAACACTAATACCAAAGCCGGCAGAAAAAATACTACGCTTCTGCAACGTGTAATCCGCATGCAGGGTGAATACGGCTAGCTTGAGTCGTAATCCGCCCGTTGCCCGGAAACTGGATTCACTCAGACTAATGGCCACCGGGTCAACCAGTGTAAGGTTTCCAATTGGCGGGGGATTAGTAATCTCATACGAACCCTTAATATCTAATCCTGTCGAGGCTGCATTGTAGCCCACCCCACCATACACCGTGAGAACCGCAATTTTTTTCGAGATGAGTGCTTGCACAGTCCAGGCGCTGACATCATACTGACCGAATTGCTCGGTACCATTGGAGGCAAATGTACCTTCCAGGTTAACCCGGGCTTCCATTTTGGTGTACGCAGCAAACAGAGAAAGATCAAATGGCAACGCCTTGATACCCGGGATGTATTGCTTTACATCGTGCATAACACCAAAGCCCAACAACTTGGCACTGTTGCCGTCACCGAAACCAACTTCGGGCAAAAAACGAATGCGAACATCGGTACCTTTAATAAGTCCTATACCGAGATGTGCGATGGGGGCAGGAAAGATGTTTCGGCCAAACGCTTTGGGCGGATCAATGCCGGGGGGGCCATCAAACTGCACCCCCGGTGCGGCTTTATAAGCATAACGCGGGGTTATGTCGGGTCCGTAAATGGTGGGTGCCTGCCCATCCGTTGGGTTCACCAAATCAATGTTCTGAAGATTTAGTCCGGCAACATTATAGAACAATTCATCATCCGGTATAAAAATGGCGCTGCCGGTGAAGGTGAGATCAAAACCCAGCAAGCTGTGCGGTTTGGCCGTGTTGTACCAACCTTGATTCAATCCAAATGCCAGTGACTTTAGAACAGGCTCGGTATAACCTTGAATGAGTTTTGAGGCATCTTGCGAGCCCGAGCGCAACAGTTCTTCAAGTCCGCTTTGCGCATGGGCGGTAACCGTTACACAACAAAACAGGATGAGCAATCGAAGGGCTTTCATGGGGAGGTTTTACATGTAAATAAACGATTTTTTAAGCTAGCCCTAAAACGCGCTGACGCCATGTATATTTGGACGTGCGAATCCTATATCGCTTACTCATTTTCTTCACAAAAGGCATCACGCTGGTATTGGCGCTGGTAAATCCCAAGTTAAAGAAATTTGTAACCGGACGACACCACCTATGGCGGAACCTAGAGAACTTTTTTCCCCAAACCGCACCCGTGGTTTGGTTTCACTGCGCCTCCCTGGGCGAGTTTGAACAAGGGCGCCCGGTCATTGAGGCTTTCCGAAAAGAATTCCCAGGACATAAGATTCTGCTAACCTTTTTTTCCCCTTCTGGTTACGAGGTTCGGAAGAATTATGATGGTGCCGATTTTGTTTCGTACATCCCGTGGGACACGCCAGCGGCTTGTGCTCGTTTCCTCGACCTGATTAAGCCCTCAGCTGCCTTCTTGGTCAAGTACGAGTTCTGGCCGAACTTGCTCTTCGCGCTGGCCGCCCGAAACATTCCGGTGGTTTCCATTTCCGGTATTTTCCGGCCCGGTCAGCATTTCTTCTCCTGGTATGGCGGATTTTTCCGACAAGCGTTGCGCACGGTAGACTACTTTTTTGTGCAGAACGAGGAGTCGAAAAAGCTTCTCAACCAAATCGGTATACATAAGATAGCCATCAGCGGTGATACCCGGTTTGATCGTGTGCAAGCCATCGTTCAACTAAAAGACGAACTTGAATTGGCCAAACGCTTTAAAGGTGATGACAAGGTGATGGTGATCGGTAGTTGTTGGCCAGACGATATGGATGTACTGGCACCTTTCATCCACGAGCAAAAAAACCGGTTAAAGTTTATTGTTGCGCCACACGAGCTGAGTGAAGACGGTCTGGAAAAACTGGAAAAACAAATCTCAGGCCCACATGTGCGATACTCGCGGGCAAATTCGGTAAACGAAATCGAACGTTATCAGGTGCTCATCATTGACAACATCGGCCTGTTGGCACGGCTGTACCGCTATGGCGAATTTGCGTTTGTGGGCGGAGCATTTGGCGATGGGCTCCATAACATTCTGGAAGCTGCTGGCTATGGCATACCTGTCTTTTTTGGCAACCGTAACTACGACAAGTTTCAGGAAGCGCATGACCTGATCAACCGCGGAGGTGCCTTCGCGGTTGCCGACTACACAGAACTCAAAATGCGATATCAAACCGTGAGCGAACCCGAGAATTATGTATTGGTCTGCGAAGTTTGCCGCAGTTACGTGGAACAAAACCAGGGCGCAACGGAAAAGATCATGGCGTACTGCCGCAACTTACTCACGACATGACGGGCCTGGTCTTCAAATCGACAGGTTCTTGGTACGATGTGCAGGTGGACGGACGGCATTACCCGGCTCGCGTGCGCGGCAGATTACGCCTGGAAGGAATCAAAGAGAACAATCCCATTGCTGTAGGTGACCATGTGGATGTTGACATCGAGGGCCATGAGGCAATCATTACCGCCATTCAGCCAAGGATCAATCACATGCTGCGCCAGTCCGTTAAGAAAACCGGGCACAGTCACGTGCTGGCTGCCAACATCGACCAGGCCGTGGTAGTCGCCACGATCAAACAACCACGTACTTCGTTGGGCTTTATTGATCGCTTTCTGGTTTCGGCCGAGGCCTTCCGCATTCCGCAAGTGATCATGTTCAATAAACGCGATTTGCTTACCGCGGACGAACGCGAAGAAGTAAACAAGTTGATTAACCTGTATGAAACAACTGGCGCACGCGTGTTGCTCATGTGCGCTTTTCGCGATGAGCTCGAACCGCTGTTACAAATCCTTCAGGGAAAAACAACGCTGGTGGCCGGTCACTCCGGTGTAGGCAAGTCTACCCTGCTCAACCGGCTGTCGCCTGATATCAAACAAACAGTTGGTGACATCTCGGACTTCTCCAATAAGGGTACGCACACGACCACTTTTGCCGAAATGTTCTCGCTCAATGAGCAAACCCACATTATCGACACCCCGGGTGTAAAAGAATGGGGATTGGTGGACATGACGGCTGAAGAAATCTCGGATTACTTCCCTGAGATGCGCGACCGGAGGCTGGACTGCAAGTTGGGCGCCCGCTGCCTGCATCAGACTGAACCGAAATGCGCCATCCGCACGGCCGTGGAAAAGGGCGACATCGCAGAGTCACGTTATCAAAGTTACCTGAGCATGATTGCCGGTGAAGACAACCGCAAGTAAAATCACGACTGATACTTCAGTTGTTTATTTTGGCGTAGTAACTGCCCGTAACGGAAGGCGAGTTTCCACAACCCCAATCGCAAACAGGTTCGGATTTCGTACCGGACCCGGTGGGCCAGGGCTACCTGCTCGCGCTGGGTACGATTGAGTTTAATCGCCTTGTGCAACACGCGATAGGTGGTTTCCTGCTGCGGGCTCCGAAATGCAAACTGGGCCGCAGACATGGAACTGCTGAGTATACGTTTCTTCACCAGCGGCTGCGGCAGGTATAAAAATTTGAAATCGCGCGCAGCCCGAATCCAAAGGTCAAAGTCTTCGTACGCCAGCGTTTCATCATATCCCCCCAGGGCAACCAACACCGATTGCCGCATCATCACCGAAGGTGATAAAATAAAATACCGGCTGATCACCTGCTCGTAAACATCACCCTGAGGCACATGGGCGTGGGGGAATCGAATGGAATGAAGGCCTTGTGTTTCACCTGCCGCATCGATGTATTCGCCATCCGAGAACTGAATGCCGTAAGCCGGTCCAACCTGCTGAAGGGCCGCCACACCCCGGGCTATACGGTCGGGCCGTAAGACATCATCGGCTGCGAGATCAATGACAAATTCGCCAGAGCACTGCTTCCACGCCTTATTGAATGACCGGGTATAGCCCACGTTGCGCTCGTGGCGGATGAACCGCACGTCAGCTCGTCCGACCAGAGCATGCTCGATAGCGGCAACGCTGTCATCCGTGCTGGCATCATCAACAACAACCAGTTCAATGTGCGGGTAGCTTTGATTCAAGACCGATTGAATGGCTTCCTGCACGTATCGCGCATGGTTGTAGCAAAGGCAAATCACGGATACCAGCGGCTCAGTCATGAGTCAAAACTTTGCGGAATGTGAGCTTGGGGAATAATTTGGCACCGAGGCGCTCTTTGAATTCTAGCAGGGATGGCCGAAGCCGGCCGTTGTCAAGGCTTGTTCCTAAATCAAGCCACTGCATGCCTTGCGCACGTCCAAGATGGTATAAGCCTTCGTTCAATTTGACCACCGGGCTGAGTGAATCCCAAGCCGGATCATGATCATGATAAAAGTTGTACAAGATATGTCCGGTCACACGCAACGACACGTTCGCTGCGATCCATTGATCCTTCAACCTGACCGCGGTCAGGAGAACGTGGTTTGGAAATGCGGCTGCGAGTTTCTGCAAATCCGCGAGCGAGAGGCTAAGCGACAAGTTTTTTGACGCCCGCCATTCGCTCAAGTGCCGGTAAACGTTTTCAAGTTGGGCCAGCGGCAAAAGTTGAAACTCCGCACCCCCAGTGTCGCTCTTGCGCAACTTCTTTTTCTCCGCCCGATGGAGCAACGCATAAAACGCAACGGGCAGAATCGGTATGCTGGCCACCACATCTTCATGGCTAATGTAGTTCGCGCGTGCCAGGGCTTCATCCACAACTCGCTTGTCATCTGAGCAATACGGCATGGGTGGGCACTTGATTTCGAGTTGACGAATGCCGCGCTGAATACATTCAGCTTCGATATAGCGGAGGAAGTTTGACCAATCGGCCGCGGAAACATCAGGCAAAAAAAGAAATGAGCCAAACGGAGCCCGCCCCGGGCTGGCGGCCATCCCCTGCTGAACATGAAAATGAATCAGAAGCGAGAGATGGTTGTTTCCGCGGTAGGCAGCAAAGGAAATCCAGCCTGTTGCGGCCTGAAGACGCAAGTGATGTGGTTCATGAAAGAGCGAAACCGGTTCCGTCCATTCAAAATCCTCCGGCTGACCACAGCGAAATTCCAGATCACTCAATAGGGTATACCTAAGCGCTTGTAGATAAAGTGCATCAGCCAGGCCGGACCGATCATTAAAAACTGCACGTCTTTAAAAAAAGAAGGTTTCTTGCCCTCCACTTTATGACCATAAAACTGGCCGATCCAGGCCACCACAAAGATGCCCAGCGAGACAGCCCACAGGGGCGCCACATTCAACGTGATGATCAAATTGGTAAGAAAAACGCAGACCAAGGCAAAAAGAACAAGTCCGATGCTAAGCGGAATAGAGAGTGTTACATAGTACACAGTAACCAAGACCAGCACCACGGTAGCCCAGTTGGCGTAAGGGTTACCCTCACCCAGCAAAGCTTGTAAGGGGCTCGAAGGAATGGAGGCAATGAGTCCCACTACGCTAAAAAAAATCAGCGGAACACAGATCCAATGAATGGCTTTGTTGGTCGCATTCTGGTGACTCTCACCATACTCGGCCAATAACTCGTCAATTCGTCTCATACGGGTGGTGTTTAGTAGTCAAACCTACCCGAAACTTAACAACTTGTCAAGTGCGGGTTTTTACCTTCTTCCAGTCCTTGATTTGCCAATGGACATGCCCGGTCGTGAGATGGTTCTGTTGCTCGTCAAAAATTTTTACTTCGCAGTTCACCACCACGGATTCCGACTGCTGCAGGGGCTGCACGACTTCGCGTTCCAGCCAATCCGGTGTGATCACGAATTCGGCCCACGCGCCCATTTTGCCCTGAAAGTGATAGTCCATCTCCAGCCGTTTAAGAATAATCCGGTAGTTGGTCATACCCAGCCGGGAGATAAGTAGAAAACCGGTGGTAAACTCACTGAGTGTGGCCAGGGCGCAGGCGTGTAGCCCGCGGATATGGTTCAAATTCTTGCGCTTATAGGGAAGTCGTGTGCGCAAGGAAGTATCCGTGATTTGTGTAATCTCAAATCCATGGGGGATGTTAAAGGGTATGGTGCGCGCGAGATTGAAATTGAGTAACCAGAGATAAAAGGAAGAAGTCTTGGCTTTTTGAATAATTTTGGCGGGATCGAACATGGACGTTCATTTTACGATTCCCGATTTACGCATTTTGACATGAAGAGAAAAGTTATTGTACTGGGAGCCGGCTTGGTGGGCAAGGTAATGGCGGAGGATTTGAGTACCCACTTTGCTGTCACCTCGGCCGATCTGAGCGAAGCAGCGTTGCAATACGTAGCCCGCCTGGGCATCCAAACCGTGCAGGCCGATTTTTCGCAACCTGATCAGATCCGGGAATTGGTAAAGCCATTTGATCTGGTGATCGGTGCAGTACCCGGCTTTCTGGGGTACCAAATAGCGCAGGCGGTGATTGAAGCCGGACGCAACATGGTTGATATCTCCTTCTTTCCCGAAGACCCGTTTGGCCTTGACGCCCTGGCAAAAGAAAAGGGTGTTACGATTGTTACGGACTGCGGAGTGGCTCCGGGCATGGGTAACATCATTCTGGGGCATCACAACCTGTCCATGAAAATCGATTCCTACGAGTGCCTCGTGGGCGGGCTGCCGGAAGTGCGCGAGTGGCCGTTTGAATACAAAGCCGTGTTTTCGCCCATCGATGTCATTGAAGAATACATTCGGCCGGCCCGGTATGTGCAAAACCGTACGGTTATCGTGCAGGAGGCATTATCGGATGCCGAGCTTGTTCACTTCCCCGGTGTGGGCACACTCGAATCGTGGAACTCAGACGGACTTCGGTCGCTGATCACAACAATGCCGCATATCCCCAACATGATTGAAAAAACCCTGCGCTACCCCGGCACGATCGAGTACCTGCGCGTGCTGCGGGAAACGGGTTTCTTCAACTATGAGCCGGTTGATATCAAAGGCGTGCCGGTGCGGCCCATTGATGTTACGGCCCAACTGCTTTTCCCGAAGTGGAAGCTGAAGCCGGGGGAACGGGAGTTTACCGTCATGCGCATCCGGATTTCGGGGGAAGAAAACGGAAAACCCAAGACATACGAATACCAGTTGCTTGACCGCACGGATAGCCGGGGTACGCTCTCAATGGCCCGAACTACGGGCTACACCTGTACGGCCGTGGCTCACCTGGTAGCGGAAGGTATATACCGCCAGCCCGGCATCTCACCGCCCGAATTCCTGGGTCGTCATTTTGCTGAGGTGAATACCTACCTGCAAGACCGGGGTGTGATCTATCACGTGGTATCCGAAAACAAATAAATACTACCTTTATCCTTTTCGCACCTATTGCATGACGGCCAAAAAAGAAGCCACGCTGCTCCAAGCCCTGATTCCAATCCTGTTCCTGATTGTCTTACTGACCATTAACGTAATCGTGCTGGGCTCTGGTGCTATTGAAGGCGCCAATCAAATTGCCTTGCTGCTGGGTGCCGCTGTAGCGGGAGTTATCTCATTTCAATTAGGTCATTCCTGGCACGAAATCGAAGTGAGTATTGTTCGCAGCATCAGTTCGGCCATGGCCGCCATGCTTATCCTACTCACCATCGGATCACTTTCAGGCACGTGGTTGCTCAGCGGCATTGTACCTGCCATGATCTACTATGGATTAAAAATTCTGAATCCGACCATTTTCCTGCTAGCGGCTTGTGTAGTCTGCGCAATTGTTTCTCTTGCCACGGGCAGTTCATGGAGTACGGTGGCCACCGTTGGTATTGCGCTACTCGGAATCGGAAAAGCGTTAGATATTCACGAGGGTGTAATTGCCGGTGCCATCATATCGGGTTCTTATTTTGGCGACAAGATGTCGCCCCTGAGCGACACCACGAACCTGGCTCCGGCTATGGCGGGCACCGATTTGTTCACACACGTCAAGTACATGATGTACACCACGGTACCCACGCTGATCATCACGCTGTTGATTTTCATGGTGTGGGGTTTTACCCTCGACACCTCCACTACCGCGACTGACTCGCAAGCGGTGCTGGCTGCCATCGAAAACAGTTTTGATCTGAACCCGCTTCTTTTTGTTGTACCAGTATTGGTGATTGTCATGATTGTAAAAAAAGTACCCGCTTTGCCGGCTCTTTTGGTTGGCGCTCTGCTGGGTGGTTTGTGTGCGGTAATTTTTCAACCCGATGTTGTGCGCACCATTGCGGGTTCATCTGATAGCTACCTCGAGGCCTCCTTTCTGGCTGTGATGAAGGCGATGACCACCACCATTCAGGTCAACACCGACAATGCGATGATCACGGAGTTGTTGAAGGCAAAGGGAATGGCCGGCATGCTCAATACCATTTGGCTGATTATCTGCGCTATGATTTTCGGGGGTGCCATGGAAGCGTCAGGATTGTTGAACCGGATTGCGCGGGAAATTATCCGCTTTGCTCATAGCACGGGCTCGCTGGTGTTTTCAACCGCTGCCACGTGCATCTTCTTTAATTTCACAGCATCCGATCAGTATATGGCGATTGCCGTACCGGGGCGCATGTATGCCGACACTTATCGCAAACGTGGGTATAAGCCCGAGTTACTCAGCCGCACGTTGGAAGATTCCGGAACCGTAACCTCTGTGCTGATTCCCTGGAATACCTGCGGAGCTACGCAATCCAACGTTTTGGGTGTAGCCACGGTGGCCTATCTGCCCTACTCGTTCTTCTGCCTGATCAGTCCGCTGATGACGGTAACGCAGGCTTATCTTAACTACAAGATTCGGAGATTTACTGATGACAAAACCCCCTCTGAAATCTAATATCAGCAACGAAGAGCTGAACGAACTGCCCTTCGGCATGTTCACCGGAAAAGTAGTGGTAGTCCAGGAGACCGCGCGCATCAAAAAGATTCTGCCCGAACTGTACGACCAGGAAATGCTCGGCTTTGATACCGAGACCAAGCCTGTTTTTGTGCGGGGCCACTCCAACAAAGTAGCCTTGCTGCAATTGGCGTTGCCGGAAAAAGTATTCCTGATCCGGTTGCAGCAAACCGGCATGACGGATGAGTTGGCCGAATTCCTCGAATCAGCGACCATTGAAAAAGCGGGAGTGGCGATTCGCGATGACCTGGTAGCCCTGAAAAAACTCCGGTCGTTTAACCCCGGTGGCTTTGTCGAAATCACACACCTGACCAAGTCGGTTGGCCTGGAGGCCGAGAGCGTAAAAAAGTTAACCGGCTTGCTGCTGGGGTTCCGAATTTCGAAAAGCGCACAAACCAGTAACTGGGAGGCACCCACACTCACGGAAAAGCAAATTCAATATGCGGCCACCGATGCCTGGGTGTGCCTGGAGATTTTCAGAAGGGTGCGCGCGTTGCGTTAAGTTTCCTTTTTACCGGCCAGGTGGCTTTTGAGCGTACGCCTCGCCAGTAACGTGCTGATGAGCGTGAGAACGGCCCCCAACAGCATGGCCGCACCCGGAAAGTATACGGGTGCATCGGTGTCGGTGAAAAAGGCAAAAAGATTATTCATCAGCGGTGGCCCAATAATCGAAGCCAGGCTCATCAGGCTCGTGAACCCGCCTTGCAATTCGCCCTGGGCATTGGGCGGCACAGCCGAGGACATAATTCCCTGCAGGGCCGGGCCGGCAATTCCACCCAGGCAATAGACCACCGTGAAGGCGTACATCATCCAGCTTTGCGTGGCGAAGGCATACAACAGGAATCCGGCTGCATACAATGCCAGCCCGGCATAGACACTCCGCTCCTGCCCCCAGGCCGGAATAATTTTTCGAATGAGAAATCCCTGGACGAACGCGAACACTATGCCCACGACACCTAACGAAATACCAATCAGTTTTTCCGACCAGCCGAATTTTTCAATCGTGTAATAACTCCAGTTGCTTTGCACCGCGTGTGACGAAATGTAAACCAGCGCCAGGGCAAGCAATAACCCGGCAATAACCGGATACTGCCACAGCCGCAGGAGCGTGCCGGCCGGGTTAGCCCGCTTCCATTCAAATCGTCTGCGGTTTTCCGGCTTTAATGACTCTGGCAAAATGAAATATCCGTAAAGCCAGTTCACGAACGTGAGCGCGGCTGCAGCATAAAAAGGCGTACGAGGCCCGAGGGCACCCAGGAATCCGCCAATCACCGGCCCGAGGATAAAGCCAAGCCCAAAGGCCGCCCCAATGATACCAAAGTTCTGCGCGCGTGTCTCGGGCGTACTGATGTCGGCAATGTAGGCTCCGGCTGTGGTAAAACTCGCGCCCATGGCTCCGGCAATTACCCGCCCGACAAACAGCCAGCCATAGGTTGGCGCCAGAGCCAAAAACAGATAATCAAGACCAAAGCCGAATAACGAGGCAAGCAACACGGGCCTGCGACCAAACCGGTCGCTAAGGCCACCCATTACCGGTGCGCAGAAAAACTGCGTAATGGCATAGGCAGCCACCAGCCAACCGCCAAAGGTTGCGGCCTCTGCCACGGTGCCGCCCGTTAACTCCTGAATAAGCTTAGGCATAACCGGTATGATGATACCTAGCCCCGTAACATCGATCAGCAGCGTAATGAAAATAAAAACCAAGGCGGGGCTACGGGCAGGCTTCATGGGATAGGGCAAGGTATTGAATTTTGCCTCAATTTGGCTGAGTCTGAAACGCGCCATTGTCGTTTTACGTCTATGGAAAGAATATTAGCGGGGTGTGCAACCTTTGGGATCCAACCCCGGTCTCTTCACAGCATCATTTAAAACCCATCGCGGATATGAAAAAGCTATCACTGCTGTTGTTCTGTTTGCTTCTTGCCTTTGCCGGATTGGCGCAAAAGCGCGAGCAACGAAATGTCAAAGATTTCACCAAGGTCTCTTTCGGAGTACCTGGCACGTGTGAAGTGACTCAGGGCAGCACGTTTAAAGTCGAGTTGGAAGGCGACCCCGGCATTTTGGAGAAAATTGAGACGCGGGTAGAGGGTAATCGACTGATCATTGGCACGGGCGATCGGTGGAACAACTGGCGCTGGAACTCGAATGATCGCATTCGCGCGTTTGTGACGTTGCCGGTGGTTGACGGCCTGAGCGTGGGCGGCTCGGGTAGTCTGATCGTAAAAAATAAAATCAATGCAGATGATCTTAACCTCCAAGTCAGCGGATCCGGCTCGCTCGAGGCAACGGCTGATGTGAAAGCCCGGTTGGGTGCCGATGTGTCCGGATCTGGCCAGCTTACCATCAACGGAACTGCGGGAAGCGTAGACAGCGATGTGACCGGCTCGGGCAAAGCCCGGGTAGCGTGCACCATTCGCGACCGCGCCTCGTTTGGCATTTCCGGTTCGGGAAAAATTGAGGCCGAAGGCACAGCCCGGGACGTGCGGACTGATATCAGCGGTTCGGGAAAAATCTTGGCCGCAGGCCTGGTGACGGATGAGTGCGAAGTGCGCATTAGCGGATCTGGAGATGTGGAAATTCACGTGAACAAGGAGCTTGACGCCACGATCAGCGGCAGCGGCAGCGTATCCTACAAAGGGAATCCACAACACGTAAGCAGCAATGCCTCCGGTAGCGGCTCGGTGCGCAAGATGTAACCGATCTTAGAACTTCATTTTAAAAAGCGGCTGTCTCAAAACTACCAGTTGTTGTCAGGTTGAGCTTGTCGAAACCGGTTTCGGTTCAGAAATGCCTTCGACAGGCTCAGGCTGACAATTGAAAATTGATAGGAGACAGCCGCTTTTTTTGTTTTACCTTCGGTCAAAGTGTAAACTATGGATATTTCATTTGATCTGGAACTTGGCCTTCGACTGCTGATTTCCTTTGCGATTGGTACGGCCATCGGCCTCGAGCGTGAGTACCGCAGCAAGGCAGCGGGGCTACGCACCATGATTATGATTTGTGTGGGCTCCACCGTGTTCACGGAAATTTCGATAGCCTTGGGCGGAAATACAGCCGATCGCATTGCCTCCAACATTGTGACGGGAGTCGGCTTCCTGGGGGCAGGTGTCATTTTCAAAGATGGATTGAATGTGAGCGGCCTCACCACCGCTACTACCATTTGGATCTCAGCCGCGCTCGGTATGGCCGTAGGTGCCGGAGAGTACTTTATTGCCATCGTCACCACCGGGGTAGTGGTCGTGGTATTGAGTTTGTTTAATCGCGTTCAGGAGTTTATTGAGCGTCTTCATCATGCCCGCGTTTACCGCATTTGTTTCGGGAAATCAATCGAGCTCAGCGATACGATTAACGACTGGCTGAAAAGTGAAAAACTCCGTTTCAAAAAGAAAAAGCTGACCAAAGAACGTGATCAGCTGGTGTTGGTCTACGAAATCTATGGCTCAGAAAAAAAACTGGATGACTTCACGGCCTTTCTTCAAAAAGATGACCGCGTGATATCCTACGAATTTTGATGAGGGTGCTGCCGTAGCCCAGCGACAATCAGGTATTGTGCGCCCAGATAGGTGGTCATAACCCACACGCCACTGAGGGGCAGCGGATCCAGAAATTTATTCACGGCCAGGAGCGAGTCCGAGACCATAAACAGTATTGCTCCCGCCATTACGTAAGAAAAACTAGTAGGGGTTGTAAATCCTTTACGGTAGGCCGCTTGTATCACCATCAGCGAAATAACAAAAGCATACACCATCACCGGCACAAGCAAGCCTCCCAACGCGGGGCGGAGCACCGTCACCAAAAGGCTTGCCAGCAAAAGTATGGGCAGCGCAATCCGGAGCTGGGCAGGTTTGCTGAAGGGCTCAGCCATGCCGGCCGTACGATGTTCGCGATACGCGATCACATAGGCCAGATGACCGAGTAAAAAAGCCCCGAGCCCGAACATGAAATAAAGTTCACCCGAAAACATCAGGGCTACATCACCCAGCCAGCCCAGCCCAAGACCCGCCACCACCCAACGCGACCAACGCCTGTTACCGGCCAGATATCCAGCCAATACCACCGGCATCAAGAGGGGCTTTGTTGCGGCAAATAACATCGGGACGCCAAACGCATGGCCCGCAACATGAACCAGCGACAACCCCGCGAAGGCAATCAACCATGACTTTTTCATACGGCTTGTTGAAGTTTATCTTTATACGACTTCACCAAAAACACAAAAGAAAAAAGACTTAGGACAGCGCTCGCAAGGAATGCATAGGAAGCATTCTCGATTTCCGTACCGGCCCACCAGCCCGTCACCATGGCACCGAGAAAAATACCAAACTCCATAAAGATGTAAAGTGACGCTACACCTTTCCCTTTGTGGGCCGGATCGCTCAGATCCGTAGCCCACGCCAGCAACGTGGGAGACGTGGCACCTTGCGCAAGGCCATACAATACCATACCGATGATCAATTGGAGTTTGGTCTCCGCCATCGCAATAACAATCATCGACAAAATGACCAAACCGGTAGACACCCGGAGTACCGCCACACGACCGACACGGTCACTGGTTTTGCCGGCCAACAGCCGGATCACCAAAGACGCTACCGTAAAATAGGTGAACAACAATCCTTTGTTCTCTATGCCCATACTTCTTCCCATGTCGGGGATGAGGGTGAAAGCCGCGCCATAGGAAAAAGCTGTGAGACACATGACGAGACTGGGCGCAATCACCCGCGGTTCGAACAAATCCTTTCGCTGAATTTTCAAGGCATCCGTGTTGAAGCGTTGTTTGGTTTCGAGTGTTTCGCGAATGTTGACGACAATCAACACGGAGAGCAAGGCCAGGGCCGAAGAGGTAAAGAACATCGCATCAACCGAAAAATAGGTAGCGACAAATCCGCCCAGCGCGGGGCCACAGGCCATACCCAGCGTGCCGGCAGTGCCCAGGTAGCCCACCGCTTCGCCTCTTCGTTCGGCCGGAATGATATCCGACAAGTAGGCTGTTTGTCCGGTGGGCGTGAAGCCCGTGGAAAATCCATGCACTAAACGCAAGAATAAAAATCCCCAAACCGAAGTGAGCACCGGATAGATCAAACTGCACACCAGGCAGACGATGGAACCAAACATAATTACCGGTACACGCCCGATTCGATCGGCCAGCTTGCCGCTGAACGGCCGGGAAGCCATGGCGGTGATGGTAAACAAGCCTATGATAAAGCCCTTGTACTCCTCCCCGCCCAAACTGCTGAGATAAGCCGGCAATTCAGGGATTAACATGTTAAAACTCGCAAAGAACAGCAGCGAGCTGGTGCAGAGCAGCCAGAACTGGGAAGAATAAATCGAGCGGGAGGACACGTCAGGACGAAACTTGGGTGCGCGACTCCTGATCTTCGAGCAGGTAGGCTTTGATAAAGTCATCCAAATCACCATCCAACACGTTTTGTGCATCGTGGCGTTCTACCCCTGTGCGCGCATCCTTCACCAGTTTGTATGGATGAAGCACATAATTGCGAATCTGCGAACCGAAGTCAATCTTCATCTTACCCGCCTCAATCTTGTCTCGCTCGGCATTCCGCTTCTCCATCTCCACCTGGTACAGCTTTGACTTCAGCATTTGCATGGCGCGTTCGCGGTTAGCGTGCTGAGATCGTTCTACCTGACAAACAATGACAATGCCGGTGGGCTTATGCGTAAGCTGCACTTTGGTTTCCACTTTGTTTACGTTCTGGCCGCCTGCACCACCCGAACGGGATGTTTGGATCTCGACATCAGCCGGGTTTACTTCAATTTGTATGGAGTCATCCACCTTTGGGTAGACGAACACGGAAGCAAATGACGTATGTCTGCGCTGGTTGCTGTCGAAGGGAGAGATGCGCACCAGGCGATGCACACCAATTTCGGATTTCAATTTTCCGTAAGCAAAAGGCCCTTCAATCTCCAATGTGGCCGATTTGATGCCCGCTACTTCACCGGCCTGGTAGTCAATTTGAGAAACCTTGTAGCCGTTCTTTTCGCCCCACATGATGTACATACGGTTGAGCATATCGGCCCAGTCGTTGCTCTCTGTTCCGCCTGCCCCGGGGTTAATCTCCAGCACGGCACTCAGTTGATCTTCC
Source organism: Flammeovirgaceae bacterium (assembly GCA_021298015.1). Classification (GTDB taxonomy): domain Bacteria; phylum Bacteroidota; class Bacteroidia; order Cytophagales; family Cyclobacteriaceae; genus ELB16-189. Next base: position 68,794 of record JAJTGY010000006.1, on the reverse strand, counting down.
TCGCGGCTCAACATCTTTTTGAACTCCAGATCTTCCACGGCTTTGGCAGCCCGCTCGAATTCGCTATCAACCTCTTCAGGCGTAGCCTCACCGGCCAGCGCAAATTCCTGGAGCACATCCACATCATCCAGCAACTTGTTGACGTGATCGTAGGCATCCGTCCAAACCTTTTTGGCCCGGATATTTTTCAAAATGGTTTCAGCTTGTTTGGGGTTGTTCCAGAAGTCGGCCTGATGGGTAATCAGCTCTTCGTCTCGGATTTCTACGATCTTGCGATCGTAGTCAAAGATACCTCCTCAAGGCAGCCACACGGGCCTTCAAGTCTTTCAGTTGTTCTGCAGTCATAGTAATTTTAGAAGCTGCAAATATAGCGATCCCTTAGTTCAATTTATAGAAACGTGATGTGTAATCAATCGTCCTCAAGACAATTCCCCCACCCACCCGCTGGTACTTGCTTTTCGAGTAAATCAAGATCAAGCCGGTACCCACCAGGGCTGCGGATGCTGTGACAACACCGGAGTCAATGCCCTCCTGCCCATCCACAATCAAGGTGTTCACCTGGTCAACCGCGAAATACAACACTCCGGCTGTTATCAATCCACGGCCGATCGTGGGCAACGCTCCCCGTCTATGGCGTAGATTAATGCTTGCGATTTTCGAAAACGGGATGGTGTCGTTGTTGGTAATAATGCTTAACTCTTCCAGCTCGTTGATAATGCCCTGGCGAAGCGCGCCATCTTTCATTTTGCAGTAGATGTAGTCGCCTTCGGTAAGGCGGCCAATTACGCGATCGCGTTTCAACAACACCAGTTGTTCCTGACCCATCACGGGCACCGCGATACTGAACAACAGAATAACCAAGGCAGTCCGCATGCCGAAAAGGTACACGTTTTGAAACAAATAAAATCAGACTTTGTGAATCCAACCAAACGGGTCGGGTTGTTGGCCACGCTTGATGGCATCCATCTCACGAAGCACACGGCCGGAGAAGGGGCGCTCGCTCACGGGTGGAAGGTAGTAATCTGTTCCCTCGAAACCGATCAGTTCGATGGGCGCTATGGTAGCGGCTGTGCCAGCGCCAAAGGCTTCCTGCACACGCTTTTCCTTTAACGCGGCCAGCAACTCGTTAACCGATACTTTCCGTTCTTCCGTCTTCATGCCCCAGTGACGGGCGAGTTTCAAAACACTATCGCGCGTAATACCGGCCAGGATGGAGTCGCTCAGAGCTGGGGTTACCAGCACGCCATCCATCACAAACATCACATTCATGGTACCTGATTCTTCAATGTACTCATGATTCTTACCATCGGTCCAGATCAGTTGGTGATACCCTTTGTCTTGCGCCAACTTGGCCGGGTAAATCGCACCGCCATAATTGCCGCCAGCTTTGGCGTACCCCGTGCCCCCGGCAACAGCTCGCGTGTAATGCGTTTCGATACAAACTTTAACGGGAGTAGAATAATACGGGCCAACCGGGCAGTTAATGATCATGAATGTGAAATTCTCAGACGGCCGTATGCCGATGTACTCATCGGCTGAAAACAAGAACGGGCGTATGTACAGAGAACCACCGGGCGTGTTCGGCACCCATTGGCGGTCGAGCGTAATTAAAGCGGTGAGTCCGTCCATGAAAATCTCTTCAGGTACTTGCGCCAGGCACATGCGCTCGGCTGAAATGTTGAGACGTTTCCAGTTGTCGAGCGGACGAAACAAATTGATTTCACCTGAGCCTCCACGAAAAGCCTTCATGCCTTCGAAGATCGCTTGCCCATAATGGATGGCCGGTGTGGCCGGACTCATCGGCAAGTGACCAAACGGAATGATGCGGAGATTCTTCCACTCGCCATTCCGGAAGTCAGCTACGAACATGTGATCGGCAAATACTTTACCGAAGGGCACCGTTGCAAAGTCCACCTCCGCAAGCCGGGAGGCGGCAGTCCGCTGTATGGCGATGGTCTGAGTTTCAGTCATGATGGAAATTTCCCGAAAGATAAACGGCACAGACTAACAATTGTTAGCAAATAATACAAACTGCTGATTAGAAGGGGCTTAGATTTTTGGCCAACCACTGAGCGGTTGCGGCAGCGAGGTCAGGCAACAGGTTTTTTTTGCCCGCTTTGAAGGAGTGGTCGGCACCCTGAAACCATTCCACGGTTGCCTGAGGCAGATGCTGGATTACGCTATTCAACAAATGGACGGTGGCGAATTCATCACGTGTACCCTGCAGAAACAACATCGGCCGGGAAATTTTTTTCAGATGGTTGGCCCGGTCGGTGGCGGGTTTGCCGGGTGGGTGTAACGGAAATCCAAAAAATACGATCCCCTTTACCTCAGCATCAGAATGAGCCGCAAGCCATTGTGAGCTCATGCGCCCGCCAAATGATTTGCCGGACAGAAACAGTGGCTTATCGGGAAACGCGGTTGCAGCCGCCTCCACGGCTGCCTCGATCACCGCGTGGGCCCGCGCTGGCAGATCGGGCCGCTTGCTGCCTTTCTCCATGTACAAAAAATTGAACCGAAGGGATGCCATTTGGTGCAACGCCAATTCATGAGCCAGCCCCTTGAGAAAAGGGTGATGTATACCTGCGCCCGCTCCGTGGGCCAGCGGCAGAACTGCGTCTACCCTGGGGGGTATCAACCAGGAACCCGAGACGGCTTGATCTCCAACTTTTAGCTGCTCGCTGTGTTCGGTCATCACCATGCCCGCTTTGACTGTAATAACTTGGGTGTATAAAGAATGAGCGGTACGCCAAACACGGCCATCATGGCATAAGCCATGATCTCATAGCCTTTCGCGACCAAGTCGATGATGCCCACCTGCGCCAGCAGCAGGGAGGCAACCAGTGCCGCGGTAGAGATTAACGCCTTGACTGCTTTCTTCAACGGTGCCTGCTGCCGCGCCTGAATTTCCGTTTCCACACGACTGATAAACGCATGGATCATACCCGTGGCCGTTTCCACGAGGGTCCACCCCACCACAATTCCGAAAACAATCACCAAAGCGGGGTGGTAGAATTGCAGAATCTGCAACCACGGCACGGTAGCGGCCAGCACACCGGCACCTGGATAATACGCGAGTATGGCAAAGTACGTGAGAAACCAGGGCACGGTCATGAGCAAACCGGAGATCACCGCAGCGAGCAAACTCTCGCGCACATGGTGAACGCCTTTGAAGGTAAAGAAGGCGGCCGGGTACACGGCCAGATTGTAGCCCACATACAAAAAACCAGTCCAGATCAACAATCCCATTCCGGCTGGCTGCGGCAGGTAATCCGTTCGCCAGTTTTCAAAAACAGTTTCGATGGCTTCGCCCCGGTCGGCAAAAACGACTACGGCAAACAGGATATAAGCCGCAAATAGTGCGATGGTGCCCAGCGTTTCAAGTTTGGCGATCACCTCTTCACCCTTGTAGTTGAGAAAACCTACCAGCACAACAATCAGCAACACGCCCACCCAACGGCTAAAACCCAGCGTGGTATGTAAGATCTCTCCGGCCGCTGAGGCCATGACCGCAATGATGAGAATGGCCAAAAGCAAATACACGATTTCATAGGCAACCCAGGCCGGGCCGATCATCCGTTTCAGCAACGATTTATAGTCGTACACCTGCCATTGGCGACAGGCCTCAATCGAAAGAAATGACATTAGAGAAAATCCAAAGAAGATCGCCAGCCCGCACACCCAACCACTGGCTCCGAACTTGGCTCCATACTCAACAATCTCACGACCGGTAGCATAGCCGCCTCCGATCAAAACCGATTGCAAAATGATACCGGGAAGAAATATGCGCTTGAGGGAAGGGTTGAGCATGCTCCAAAATTTTCAGGCGTCAAGGTACAACGCCTGTCAGAGCAATCAAACCCATGTACACCAACCGCGTGAGCGGAAGAATCACTGAGATGCTACATCCGCGGCTTCCACGGTGCCTCTGGAGCATTCAACTCGCTGGCCATTATGCGGCAAAGCGTAAACAAGTAGTCGGAAAGACGATTCAGGTATTGCACCACGTGCACATTCACCGGCTCCACTTCATGCAATTCAATCACACACCGCTCGGCTCTGCGGCAAACCGTGCGCGCGACATGCCCAAATGAAACCGAAGGATGGCCGCCCGGAAGCACAAACGTGCGCAACGGTTCGAGCCGGGCATCCATGGCATCAATTTTACTTTCCAGAAAAGTAATGTCGGTTTGCGCCAACAGCGGAATTTTCACTTTGGTATTACCCGGTTCGGTAGCCAGCATCGAACCCACCACAAAAAGACGATCCTGAATTTCAATCAACTCGGCTGACCGCCCGGCATTCACGGGCTGATCGCGCAACACACCCAGCCATGCATTCAATTCATCTACGGTGCCATACGCGGTGATGCGCACGTCCGACTTCGGCACGCGCTTGCCACCAAAGAGGGATGTTTCACCCTGGTCTCCGGTTTTGGTATAAATTTTCATGGAGCTGACTCAAAGTTCAAAGGAACGCAATTTTGAATTTTGATCCCTGAAATTTGAAATCGGACCTGCATCAGGCCAGCACGGCCGGTCTGCGGTTCACATTTTCGTTCTTGCGGTCCCACTCAATCAACCCGTCCTTCAGGCGAATGATGCGGTGCGAGTAATGAGCGATGTCGTCTTCGTGCGTTACCATAATAATGGTGTTGCCCTTATCGTGGAGGTCCTGGAAGAGGCCCATAATATCGTAACTGGTCTTGCTATCCAGGTTACCCGTGGGTTCATCGGCCAGAATAATGGATGGATTATTAACTAACGCGCGTGCAATGGCCACCCGCTGGCGCTGCCCGCCCGAGAGTTCATTTGGTTTGTGATGCCAGCGATCGGCCAGGCTGACACTTTCGAGCGCGGCCATCGCCATCTCGTCACGGTCACTGCGGCCATAACCCGCATAAATCAACGGCAACGCTACGTTTTCAAGTGCAGTGGCGCGCGGAAGTAAATTAAAGGTTTGAAATACAAACCCGATTTCTTTGTTGCGCACCTCGGCCAGTTCGTTCTCCGTCATGTCGCTCACCAGTTGGTTGTTCAGCCAGTATTCACCGGCTGTGGGCGTATCCAGGCAGCCAACAATATTCATCAACGTGGATTTGCCCGAGCCCGAGGGGCCCATAAACGCCACATACTCGCCCCGCTCAATAGAGATACTAATGTCTTGCAGCGCGTTTACGATGTTATCGCCCATTTTATACATGCGGGAGATGTGGGTGGTTTTGATGATGTTAGCCATGTGCAGGTAAGTTCTAGATGGTAAGAACTTAAAAATCCCTGCAAAGTTTCATTTTTTACCCGAAAAAGGCGGAATTATTATGCCGAAGGCGTTTCGAAGGGGTAATTTCTGGTTTGGATTGGCGGCCTATGGGGCTTTCGCGGCTAGCCAGTCCGCCCTCATCCAATACCTAACTGGGCCGCTCAATCCTCGGCAGAATCGAAAAACAAGCTAATACCAGACAACGCCAGCATTTAAATTTCTCATGTAGAGGTATTTGCTGTGGGTAATTATGCCAAAGCTTTTTCTGGCATAACCGCCAGGCCATCATTGTCTATATAAAAATCAAAATGCTATGAAATATTTCCTAACCTTCTGTTTATTCCTGCCACTGCTAATTGGTTGCCAGGACGACCCCGAACCAGTAATTCAATTACTTGTTAACGGAGATATGGAAACCGGTGCTGCCTCCCCCAACAGTTGGTGGAACCGCGAGCAAACGGTATATAGTACTGAATGGACAACAGAAGAAGCCAGCAAAGGCAGCAAATCATTGAAGATAAGTGCGAGCCAAACAGATCCAATCAACTTCGCGTTCTGGGCACAAACCTTTTCGGGCAGTATCCCGGTGGAGAAAAACGTTGTGTTGTCTGTTAGCGTGAAGGGCAAAGACTTAACCGGCCAAGGGGTTTCCATCGTCATAAGAGGTGATGCAGAATCTTCCCCGGGTGGTCCTGCCGAACAAGGCAGCACCACACAAGGCACAACCAATATTACAGGCACCTTTGACTGGACCACCTATACCGTGCGGCTGACCGGCATTGAGCGCGATATCAAATCGTTGACCATTTATCTCATTTTACTCCCCAACTCAACAGGCGAGGTTTACTTTGACGAGGCCTCACTGATAGTAGAATAGAATAACTTCCAAAGGTCTTGTAACAAAGTGTTGAAAAGGTTTGCCCATCAGCCTTCCACAAACTCCAAACACTTTTTAATCACGCCCTCGTCTTTCAAAATCCGGTTGTGACCCAAACCGGTGGTTTGATGCAGCGTGGCAGCCGGGTAAACGTTTAGTAAGGCATGCGCATGGGCAATGGGCGTTTCCATATCACCTTCGTCATGCACCAGCAACAGGTGCAGGGGCCGCGGCAGGTGCTGTACGGTATACAGCGAGGTGAACTCAAAAAATGGTTTACCCGTGGTACGCTCAATGTATTTTTTAAACCAATCCCCCGTTCGGGTTGAGCCACCAATCGCTTTCAGGTAACTGTTGATAATCAAGTCGCCAAGGGTGGGGCTGGCAATATTGATGACCCGATCCACCACCAGCCCCAGCATGATGGCGCGCAGCGTAGCTACTCCGCCAAACGAGTGCGCGATAATGGCCTGCGGCTTGCCCCGCGTGTCCACAATTTTTTGCAAAACCTCAGCAAACTGTAATGCCGTTGTCCGTTTACCAGAGCTTTCACCATGGGCGGGCCCGTCAAACGCCACCACCTGCCAGCCCGCACGGTTACACGGCTCAATAAATTTTCGAAACTGGGTGCCACGCCCGGCCCAGCCGTGCACAAACAGCACATACCCTTTCACGGCTTCGCCCCAGGCAAACACGCGAACACGTTCACCGGCCACAGGCAACCAAAAAGCATTCGCAGCGGCCATCGCCTGCTTTTCTTTTTCCGGCCGCTCGTAGCGCACAGGCGAGAAAAATATCCGGACAAAAAACTGGCGGGCCAGGGGTGGTGCCAGTTTCTCCAACGTAGGAAATACGGCCCGTACGAACCGCAGCACAAGAGGCTCTGAATAATTCTTCTTCTTCGTCATGCCGTAATCTCAAAAGCAAACGTCTGTTGCGTGTAGTCAAATGTGCGGGTGTCGTACACCCGCTCGGTGAAGCGCACCCGCTGTTGGCGATCTACCGTGATCAGCGTGCTGCAACGCGATCCGTAGTTCGGTGTTTTGATGAACATGGCCGACAACGCGCGCTCGCGTTCCAGACCAATGCCGGTATCGGGTAGCTGGTCGTCCTCCGCTATCTCTTCGTTGGCGAGAAAGGCAAATACATCATCTTCCGAGAAAGGGGTCGTCAGCATTTCTTCAAACTCGGCTTTGCCTTTCTGCACTTTCGGCCAAGGAGTATCCATCAGGTCGTTGCTCAGGCCATGGATTCCGGGTCCCAGCTTCGTAATGCCCTCGCGATAGTTACTGCAATACCACAACTGGTGTGCATCGCCCACCACGAGGTTGAATCCGTTGTAGCGCGGTGCCTCGGGCAGCAGCTTATGCAGATAGTGTTCGGGTTCATCGGCACCCCGCAGGTAAGCGGAAACCAGATGCCCGCGCGAGGGCGCTTTCGGATTGATATTTTTCGGATCCCGATAATTGGTAACCAGGGCCAGGCGCCCATTTCGATTAACCCCCAACCACGTGCCGCAGCCCCGTTGTGGTTCACAGGCTTCGAGATCCCGGCCGGCCAGTATCCGCTCGTCCTCCGGCCAAAAGGCAGCAGCCCCAGTTTGGCGTGCATAAAACTCATCACGGTTGGCCGCAATGATCAGTGGGTATTTTTCGTGCTGTTGTCGAGCGAAAAAAATCAGGCACATGGCAAGGTCGATCGTTGGAGCATTACATCGTCCAAAAAGTGCTCAAAAAAAGCACAAGCCGGTAGACCTTCCAAGAGAAAAATACGAGGTACGCCAAAACAACGCCTTTTAGCAGGCTAACCACCCAACCGTGCCCATAGAATGTTCGCTCGGCACGCAGGAAGAAGTAACCAAAAATGACAAGCGATAGATTGGAATAAAAAGAATCGGAGAGAAGCACACTCCAGTCCGCCTGAAACCACGATTGTGCAAAATGAATCACCCATTTCAGCAACAAAGGCAGCAACACACTGCTAACCAACATCTGAAATGCGTGAAATTCAAATGAAAATTGCAGGTGATCAAAATAAAGATTTCTTTTCGAGAAGTTGACAATCGAGAGTGGTATGGAAAAAATAAACACCAACACGACCACCAGCAGCTTGGAAATAGTAGCCGTGTGGGCGTTGTACGCATCGGTAAACGCTTTCACATCCACCCCGGTTGATTTGAGATGGTCGCGCACCATACTTTGAACCAAGTGGCTGTGGTCCTGCTGATAAAATTGGGAATACAAAGAAGAATTGAACGTATCGAAAATTGGAAAAAGGAAATAGAAAAAATTGGCCACAAAGAACAAACCCACGAGTTTCATGTACGGTACCTGCACCCCATCCCGGATGTTTGCCGAAAGTTGGCCGGGGCTTACCAACATCATCTTGAAGCTACGCCAGAACTTGCCTTCCAGAAACGTGAATGCATTCAGAATACTTTCCGCCATTTTCGAAAACGACCGATCTTCACGATCAATCACTCTCTCACCACAGCGGTTGCAGAACCGGCCTTGAAACACCTGTCCGCAGTTTTTGCAGGTGCGTTCGATTACATAATCAAACGTGTCTTCTCGCTTTCGAAACAATGAAAAAGCCATCGCGAAAATTACTCAAATAACTCCAGTTGCGAGGGCAGCAATTGAAAGGTCTTGCGATGGTAAGGTGTAATCCCTAACGCGCGAATGCCATCGCGGTGTTCTTCGGTGGGGTAGCCCATATTGGTCTCCCACCCGTAGCCCGGAAACTCCAGGGCAAGCCGCTGCATGAATTCATCGCGGTGCGTCTTGGCCAGAATCGAAGCCGCTGCGATGGACAGATAGAGTGCGTCACCTTTGATGATGCATTCGAAGGGAATTTCGCGGTACGGCATAAACCGGTTGCCATCGATCAACAGCAGGTCGGGCGGTAATGTTAATTTATCCAGCGCCCGATGCATGGCCACAAAGGAGGCTTTTAAGATGTTGATTTCATCAATCTCACCCGCGCTGACTTCCGCCACCGCCCACGCCAGTGCATCCCGTTGAATATCCTTCCTCAATTCGTGCCGTTCCTGGGCTGTGAGTTGCTTCGAGTCGTTGAGCGCTTCGTGCCTGTAGTTTCGTGGAAGAATAACGGCAGCCGCTACCACCGGGCCAGCCAGACATCCGCGCCCGGCTTCATCGCAGCCGGCCTCTATTGCATCTGTTTTGAACGAAGACTTTAGCACAATCGCAAAGTAAGAAAGTTTCATAAATTGGTAGATGCGACTCAGATACTGGATATTTGATACTGGATATTTGATACTGGATACTGAATACTGGATACTCGATACTCGATACTGGCCTGATTAATGAGCTTTAAAAATCTTGAGGTGTGGCAATTGGCACAAATGCTCTCGGTGAAAGTGCATGATATGACTTTGGCGTTGCCCGGAATAGAGAAATATGAAACAGGTCAACAGATTCGCAGATCCATTAAATCGGTACGGTCTAACATTGTGGAGGGATATGGACGAAGGCATTATAAGATGGAGTTTATCCGATTCCTCACCTACGCGTTGGCCTCCAATGACGAAACGCTTGATCATCTCTCCGTGCTCTATGAAACCAAGTCTCTAAAAGACGAAGCGGAATACATCAAGTTAAACCACGACCTGGAGTTGCTTGGCCGCAAACTGAACGCGTTCATCAAAGCCGTTGAAAAGGGGCACAACGACTCGTCCGCGGTTCACGAAGCCCCCGTGGATTATTCAAAAACAGAAGACAGGTCAGACACTACCCTCGATCTGACATCCAAAATCCAGAATCCTGTATCCAGTATCCAGAATCTCCCACAGTGGCAAACCCTTTCCTCGGAACAGCAATATGACAACCGCTGGATCACGGTCACGGAGTATCAGGTGATCAATCCGGCCGGCAAGCCGGGCATCTACGGTAAAGTGCACTACAAGAACAAGGCCATTGGCATTGTACCCCTCGACCAGCACGGCAATACCTGGCTGGTGGGTCAGCACCGCTACACGTTGGACGAATGGAGTTGGGAAATTCCCGAAGGCGGTGGTGCCCTGGACACCGATCCGCTCGTTTCAGCTCAGCGTGAGTTAAGGGAAGAAACCGGACTCACCGCAGCCAAATGGACTTCCTTGGTTCGTACCCACCTCTCCAACTCCGTTTCAGACGAAGAGGGATTTATCTTTCTGGCCGAAGAGTTGACACCGGGCGACAATCAATTGGAAGACACGGAGGCTGACCTCCGGGTGTGGCACTTGCCGTTTACCGAAGCGCTGGATATGGTGCTCACCGGCAAGATTACCGACAGTTTGAGCATCATGGGTATCTTGCGTGTTGCCCGCCTCAAAGGACTCTAGCCTTGACCACCTGGACACGCTATCGCACGGAAGCCCGCACCAGCTTTTTACTGGCCTACCCGGTTATGATCAGCATGCTCGGTCAGGTGATGACCGGGGTTGCCGATAGTGTGATGATCGGTTGGACAGGCGCTACACCGCTCGCTGCCTCTGCACTGGCGAACAGTTTCTTTGGTGTGCTCTTGTTTTTTGGTATTGGTGTCACCTACGCGCTAACCCCGTTGGTGGCGGAGGCCGATGGTGCGCGGCAGCCGGAAAAAATTGTAGGCGCACTTCGCCATGCCTTGGTCATCAATGTTGCCACAGGCGCGATCCTTACACTGATCATCGTGGGCGGGCAATCGCTTTTACACTACATAAATCAGCCGGCCGAAGTTGTGGAACTGGCTATTCCCTACTTGCTGATTGTTTCATACTCCATCGTGCCCACCATGATCTTTCAAACCTTCCGGCAATTTGCCGAAGGTCTGCAAAAAACGCGGATGGCCATGGTGGTAATGATTGCGTGTAACCTGTTAAACGTAGTGTTGAACTATGTGCTCATCTATGGTGTATGGATCTTCCCGGAAATGGGATTGTATGGTGCAGGGTGGGCTACATTCATCTCGCGGGTGGCCATGGCGGTGTGGATGGCGTTGTACGTGTATTATGGGAAAGCCTTCGTAGCTTACCGCGCAGGATTTCATTTTGGCCACTACTCGCGTGCCCTGTTCAACCGCATGCTGCACATCGGTTTGCCAGCCGGTGCGCAGTTCATTTTTGAAGCAGCCGCCTTCGGCTTTTCGGGGATTATGATGGGCTGGATCGGCACGGTGCCGTTGGCAGCGCACCAAATAGCGCTCAACCTGGCCACCATCAGCTATATGACTACGTCTGGCCTCGGTGCCGCAGCCACTATTCGGGTGGGTATTTTTTACGGGAGGCGCGATAAAGTTGCCTTGCGCACGGCAGGCTTCACGCTGATTGGGTTGGGTGCGTTGCTGATGACCGCCTGGGCTGTTTTGTTCATTACGGGTAAGCATTTTTTGCCGTCACTCTATATTAATGATGCAGCCGTGCTGGCGGCCGCTGCGCCCCTCATGGTTATTGCGGGTTTCTTCCAACTCTCGGACGGCATGCAGGTAGTGTGTGCGGGCGCACTTCGCGGCCTGCAAGATGTTAAAGTTCCTTCGCTACTCATCTTTGTTGCCTATTGGGTGATTGCGTTGCCACTCGGCTACCTGATGGCCTTTAGTTTGCATTGGGGAGCCCTCGGTATTTGGGCGGGTTTGTTAATGGGCCTTACGCTCACGGCTTCGGCCATGATCTGGCGCTTTACTCAGCTTTCGGCCCGCCTGGCTGGTCTGCCCGATTAACAAAAAATCATCTTATCTTTGATTGATGAAAAGTTCCGTGGCAACCGGCAGAAAGCGACTGATAAAAAAAGTCGAGCAAATTCAGGACGAAGCATTGCTTCATGCCATAGAAACGTTGATTGCGTTTGCCAACCAAAAAGATGAAAGCTACCTCGGTGAGAGTCTCTCGGATTATAATCTCGCACTGAATCGGGCTGATGCTGAAATCTCAAAAGGAAGGTTTGTGGCTCACGAAAAGGCTGTTCAACGGATTGGGTCTTGGCGAAAGCGAGAAAAATAGTTTGGGCCGAAGATGCCCTTGAGGCACTTTGTTCGGCTCTTGAATGGATAAGCGCCCAGTCAATCCAAAATGCGTAAAGGGTCGAGTCGGGATTTCTTGAAAAACTCGAGCAGGCCAGAAAAAATCCTGAACGTTTTCCTCCCGACAGATACAAGATGGACAATGCTGGAGCATTTCGAAGTTTTGTGTCTCACAACATTCGTCTATCTTACAGGTTACAAAAAACGAGATCCGCGTTCTTCGAATCCGTCATATTCGGCAGGAACCCAAATAACACTAATCATGGCCGCACCGCCCAAACCCGTTCGCCACTCCCAAACCACGATCACCGAGTTGATGATTCCGGCCTACGCCAACTTTGGCGGAAAAATTCACGGTGGCATTTTACTCTCGCTCATGGATAAAGTAGCCTATGCCTGCGCCAGCAAACATGCGGGCGCATACTGCGTTACGGTTACCGTTGACAAAGTCGAATTCCTGCAGCCGGTTGAAGTGGGCGAGCTCGTCTCGCTGCACGCTTCGGTGAACTATGTGGGGCGCACCTCGCTGGTGGTGGGCATTCGCGTGGAGGCGCTAAACGTGAAAACCCACATAGTGAAGCACACCAATTCGTCCTTCTTTACCATGGTGGCCAAAGGCGATGACGACCGACCTGCGGAAGTACCCCCATTAATCCTGGAAACAGCCGAAGATGTGAAACGATTTATTGAGGCCATGCGGGTACGCCAGATCAAACAGGCCATGCGCGAACAAATGAATGATGCCAAGTCACACATCGACATTGCCCACGCAGCCGAATTGCTTAAAAAAGAACGATGCATGATTACCTACCAACCGAACGTATGAAGCGGATTTTTCTCCTTTTGTTATGGGCACTCGCCCTTGTGGCACAGGCACAATACCCCGCCATCCTCACCCAACGCAATCAGGCCAAAGTCGTGGACGAACTTCTGGAAGATCGTTTGCGTAATGTGCTGCCAGGCCTTATGCGCAAGGAGGGCATCGACATGTGGGTGATAATTTCACGCGAATACAATGAGGATCCGGTCATTCGCACGTTGCTGCCGGCCACCTGGTTTGCTGCCCGCAGAACCACGATGCTTATCGCATTCGATCGTGGGCCGGACCGCGAACTAGAGTATCTGGCCGTATCGCGGTATGACGTGGGCAAAATGTTCAGGCGCGCCTGGAACCCCGATGAGAACCCCGACCAATGGGGGCAGTTGGCGCGCATCATCGAAGAACGAAATCCGAAGAAAATCGGTATCAACAAAGCGGTGCATTGGGGCCATGCCGATGGGCTTACCTCGAATGACTTCGACCAGATGATGAAAGCCTTGAATAAGAAACTGCATGAACGTGTTGTGTCGGCCGAAAAACTGGCCGTGGCGTGGTTGGAAACCCGCACCGAACGGGAAATGGCCATTTACCAGCAGATCTGCCGCATTGCCCATGACATCATTGCCGAGGGATTTTCTGATCGCGTGATTCAACCCGGTGTAACCACAACCGATGATGTGGTGTGGTGGTATCGCGAAAAAATAAAAGAGTTGAAACTGGATACCTGGTTTCAGCCTTCGGTGTCCATTCAGCGAAACGAAGCGGATGCCATTACGGCCAAGCGCCCGCAGCCGCTGGTGATTATGCCGGGCGATTTGCTGCACGTGGACTTCGGCATTACCTACCTGCGCCTTAATACCGATACGCAGCAGCATGCCTACGTGCTGCGTGCCGGAGAAACAGATGCCCCCGAGTATTTGCGCAGTGCGTTCAGGCGCGGCAATCAACTACAGGATATCCTGACCAATAATTTTAAAGAAGGCGTTACGGGCAACAAGATTTTGGCTGACACCCGCAAAACCGCCATCGACAATGGCATAACCCCATCCATTTACACGCATCCCATTGGCTTCCACGGTCATGCAGCCGGCACCACCATCGGCATGTGGGATATGCAAGGGGGTGTGCCGGGCACAGGCGATCACCCCATGAAGTTGAAGACCGCCTACTCGATCGAACTGAATTGCTCGGTTTACATCGTGGAGTGGAAAAAAGAAATCCGGATTCAGTTGGAAGAAGATGGCTACTTTGATGAGTCGGGCTTTCGGTACATCGATGGGCGCCAAACCGAATTGATTTTGATCCCCAAGCCGGACAAGATCAACAAACAAAAGCCATGAAATTTTTCTACTTTTGAACACATGCGAATTCTAAAAGTCAAAAAAGCGCCTTCCAAGAAGAGAGCAACCCGACAAAGTTTGCGGAGTTTGCTTCTTAATGGCCCTACCATGACCAAAGAGCAACATGCGGCTTTCCTAATGCAACGTAAGGAATTCTCAAAATGGAGAGTCGCCTGATTTGCCTCGATACTTCTGTTTTCATTGACTATTTCAGGAAAAAGAACAAGGAGAGCACTCTTTTATTTCAGTTAGCCGACCAACGAAAAACATTTTCAACAACCTCGATCACAAAGTTTGAAGTACTCAGAGGTGCCACAAAAGCGCAGCAATTTTTCTGGGAAACCGTTTTCGGACGAATAGACGTGTTGCCCTTTGATGATGAATCGGCCAATATAGCGGCAGAGATCTTTCAGAAGCTTAGATCGCAAGACAAGCTGATTGGAATCCCGGACTTACTGATTGCGTCTGTTGCTATTCAGCACCAGTTGCCGCTCGCAACACTTAACACCCGAGAGTTTGAGAAGGTGAATGATCTCAAGTTGTATTCAAATTAATCAATGAACTTCCTGCGCTTCATCCACACTGCTCTGGGCCTGGTGGTTTTCACTGTTTTGTTTTTGCTTTTTTTTCCTGTCCTGTGCATCCCCATTTTGTTTCCGTCACTCCACCGGCTTGTCGGCATCGTCAACCGGTGGTGGGCCCACGCGCTTTTCCGGCTTTCCCTGCTGCCGTATGAAGTAATTTGTGAAACGCCACTCGACCGAAACGGCACCTACGTTTTCTGCCCGAATCACTTTTCCTATCTGGATATTCCGGCCATGGGCCTTAATCCGGTCAATGCCATTTTTGTCGGCAAGAGCGCCATGGAAAAAATTCCATTGTTCGGCTTTATGTACCGCAAACTCCATATTACGGTCGATCGCAGCAGTCTGATCAGCAAATTCAACACATTCAAACAAAGTGTGGAAGCTCTTGAGCAGGGCAAAAGCCTGGTGATTTTTCCGGAAGGCGGCATGGTTACCCATCACGCGCCACGCATGGGGCGTTTTAAAGATGGCGCTTTCCGCGCGGCCATCGAAAAACAAATACCGATTGTGCCGGTCACCATTCCCAACAATTGGATAATTTTGCCTGACGCATCAACGTTACGTTTACATCGGGGTTTGGTAAAAGTGATCTTTCATCGCCCCATTGCCACCGAAGGATTAACGCTGGCCGATGTGGACAAACTAAAGAAGACTGTTTTTAACGTCATTGATCAGCAACTCACGCATGAACATCGATCGCGATACTCTGCATAAACTGGCGCACCTCGCACGGCTGGAGATCAACCCGGCCGAAGAACAGCAGTTATTGACCGATCTATCCAAAATGGTGTCGTTCGTAGAGAAGTTAAAAGAAGTAGATACCACAGGCGTGGAGCCCCTCACCTCCATGGCGCAAGAGGTAAACACCTG
The DNA here is from genome assembly GCA_021298015.1 of Flammeovirgaceae bacterium. GTDB lineage: Bacteria > Bacteroidota > Bacteroidia > Cytophagales > Cyclobacteriaceae > ELB16-189. The sequence goes on along the minus strand of JAJTGY010000006.1, from coordinate 53,041 downwards.
GCGCGAAGATGAAGTGAAACCCCATCTGGAAAGATCAATAGCGCTGGAGCAGGCACCTGCCCATGATCATACGTTTTTTACCGTTCCGAAAGTAATCGACTAAACGGGCCATGCATCGAATCTATTTCTGGGCATCCTGGCCAGCAACTTCCCGGCTGCTTTTTCAATTTCTGCTGGTTGTGGCCACAATCTCGGTCATCTGGATGTGGTGGAGTTGGTACGAAACTCCTGCACCCGCCATCCGGTGGGAAAACTACCAGCAGCTGGAGCGTGAGCCAGTGGCAACCCACTACATCGAGCGGGGCCTCGCCCGATTGCCGGTCGAGAGTAGTACCTATGTTTTGTTAGAGCGTTTTCTGCCCTCCGCACTCCACGTGCCAACCCATTTCCAGATCGCCTTTTTAGTGGCGGTGACATTGGCGATTGTCTTTTTACTGGCAATCATCTCCACGTTCAGCCGGTTCTGGTTTCTGCTCGCCATGAGCATCGTGATTTTGTTTATCGTCAGTCTTCGGCTGGAATCTCTTGAACTCTGGGGGATATCAAACAAAATTGTGCCCTTGAGCGTGATGACCGCGGTAGTTGGAGCCGGGCTATTGTTTCAATTTCGTTTCATGGGTGCCACGCTTACCACCCGCCTCCTCGCTTTTGGCGCGGTTATCATGGCCATCGGAATTTTTATTGAGATCGGGGCCAAGGTGGAGCATCCCTTTTTGTTGCTGGCCGCCCAATTCACATGGGCGGGTATGGCCATTACCGTGGCTACCATGGGCCTGGTGGCGATGGAGATTCCGGCTGCCTTCGTCTCGGGTATTTCGCAGAGTATGCGCAGCGGTAAAAACCTGACTCACGTTTTGGTGCTCAGCTCCATCTACTTGTTGAACCTGACGTTGGTCTATCTGGACCATAAACAAATCATGGAATGGAGTTTCATTCCGTTGAACTACTATTTTCTATTCTCGATCTCTGCGGTGCTCGGGCTTTGGGGGTACTACAGCCGGGAGTCACAATATGAACACATCATGCCGGCCGAGCCGCAGGGCATGCTGTGGTATTTGTCATTGGTTACCATTTCATTTGCCACGCTCACCAACTTTTTGCAATCCGCCAACGATACTGTGCTGATCGTCATGCAGGATATGATTCTCTACAGCCATCTGGGATTCGGGGTTATTTTCATGCTGTACGTCCTTGCGAACTTTGTCGATATGCTGGGGCGAAACATGCCGGTGCACCGCGTTCTGTATAAGCCAGCCACCATGCCCTATTTTACCTTTCGACTGGCCGGTGCCATTGCCACCTTCACCTTCTTTGCGTACAGCGGCTGGCGAACTTCGTTCAACGAATTTTTTGCCGGCTATTTCAACTCGGTGGCAGACGTACATTACGTCAGCGAAAATCTACCCGCTGCCGAAGGCTACTACCAACGATCGCTGCTGTACAGTCCGAATAATTACCACGCCCGACACGCCCTTGCCTCGATTTATCAGCAGCAACTGGAGCCATCCAAGGCCAAACGCGAATGGCAAGAGGCCACCGATTTTTCTGCCACTCCAGAGGCCTATGTCAACCTTGCCTATGCCCTTGAGCGACAGGAAGACCGGTTGGAGGCCGTTCTTGTTTTACGTGAAGGACTCACCAAGTTTCCCGGAAACGGTCACTTGAAAAATGCGATGGGCATCGCTTTCCTCCAGATCCAGGTGTTTGACTCGGCCTTATATTACTTTGAGTCAGCGCGGCAGCACAACCCGGTGAGCGAACAAGCTTCGATCAATCTCGTTAGCGCAGGTATTAAGTCCGGCTTGTCTTTTCCAGCCGACTCCCTTTACGCGCTGCTACAGTCAACGTCAACGGGGTTGCGGGCAAATGCGGTTGCACTGGCCAATCACCAGGGGATAGCCCTCGACCTACCGTTTGATCCGGGAACCGATACCGCCTTATCGGTCTATCAGGCTGCACTGATCAGCAACTCCCTGATCAATCAAACCCAAAACCTGGATACCGTTCTGCTCGGCAAGATCATCAAACTGGCCAATCGTGAATCGAACTCTTTCTTTCGACTCGAGTTACAAGTGGCCAGCGCAGATGCTTACTACCGCCACGGCCACACGGGCAAAGCAATTGACCTGCTTCGTCAGGCTGGCTTTTTTAGTGGTCGGGCAAGTGATCAGGAGAAACTGGGTTTGTGGGCACTCGAGCAGGGAAGTGCTGCCCTGGCTCACGACTTCTTTGTAAAGGCGGAAGACCGGGAGTCCAAGGATGCCATTTACTACCAGGCCATTGCCCTCACGGAATTTGATATCTCGGCTGCGATCGAAGCGTGGGATCGAATATTGAAATCATCCGACACGGCACGACACAACATAGCTCGGCTGTATCACCGGGCCCTGACGACTCCAACATCTGAGATCGGTGCATTCGCGCCTGAAGAGAAATTTCTATTTGCGTTGTACCGTTTACCCTTGGTCGAAGAAGAGCCGTTTGCCACGCTGGTTGAAAATCTTCCGAAACACTTGCAACCACGTGCCTGGTGGACACGGGCGGGGCAGTGGCTTGCGATTGATGAGAGTAAGCGGGCAGCCGCGTGCCTGGAGCGCGTCACCGACCCCGGATGGGCAAATTTGGTTAGCCAGCAATTGCTGGCGATAGCACTGCGCGCGGGCGATCTTGATTTCATCAAGGGCCTTTTGCCAAATGTGAATTGGGAAGGACAACAACAGTTGCGCGGTCAACTGTATCACGGAGTTGTGCAGCAGGATGCAGCACGGATTGTGGCAGCCGGAAAGGCAAATCCATTCTTTGAAGAGGGCGTGGTTGCAGCCGCTCTACAACTGGAAAAAAATGAGGCCACCCGACTTGAGGGCTACAGCCTGCTGGTCAATGCTCTCTTATACAAACCGGAATCCGTTTACCTGCTCAAAGCGTATGCACTGCAAGCCGCGCGCATCGGCTTTGACGAGCAGTCGCAGGAAGCCTTGGATAAGTTGCGCAGTCGGATGCCTGCTGCTTCCTTCAATGCTTTTGTGCGCGAGCATCCGGAAATATTTGTGGTAGAGGCAAACTAATCTGCGTAAGTTTGAGGCCAACTTATGCTTATGGACGCCAGGAGAATTCCGCTGCATTACGTACATGAACAACTCGGTGCCAAGATGATACCCTTCGCGGGTTTTATCATGCCGGTTCGCTATTCATCCGACATTGAAGAACACATGACCGTTCGCCAGGGCGTGGGCGTGTTCGATGTGTCACACATGGGTGAATTCAAAATTGAAGGGCCTAACGCCCTTGACCTCATTCAGCGTGTGACCAGCAACGATGCCAGTAAACTCGTTGATGGGCAAGCGCAATACTCCTGCCTGCCGAACGAAACGGGTGGTATTGTCGATGATTTGATCGTGTACAAACTGAAAGACAACGACTACCTGCTGGTGGTAAATGCCAGCAACATTGAAAAAGATTGGAACTGGATTGCTGCCCGCAACACCCATGGCGCGGTGATGAAGAATATTTCGGACAATATATGCCTGTTTGCCGTGCAAGGACCAAAAGCAAAAGGCGTATTGCAGAAGCTCACGGCCGTTGACTTGAGTCAAATTGCGTACTATCATTTTGTGGTGGGTGATTTCGCAGGGGTGGCCAACGTGATTTTGAGTAATACAGGCTACACGGGTGCAGGCGGTTTTGAAATTTACTGCCCGGCTGCCGATGCTGAAAAAGTGTGGTATGCGATATTCGAGGCTGGCAAAAATGAAAATATAAAGCCGATTGGGCTGGGGGCGCGCGATACGCTCCGGCTGGAGATTGGCTTCTGCCTGTACGGTAATGATATTGATGACAGCACCTCTCCGCTGGAGGCCGGCCTGGGTTGGATAACCAAATTCACGAAACCATTTACGAACTCGGAGGCTCTTCAAAAGCAAAAGGAATCTGGAGTTACGCGCAAGCTGGTGGGCTTCAAAATGGTCGACAAAGGCATTCCGCGCCATGACTACGATATCCTGACTAACGAAGGCCGGAAAATTGGCCGGGTGACCTCGGGTACGCAATCTCCCCTGTTGGGCCAGGGCATTGGACTGGGCTATGTTGAAACAGCCTTTAGCAAACCGGGCTCAGAAATTTTTATCTCCGTTCGGGGAAAGGGACTGAAAGCACAGGTGAGCAAAACACCGCTGATAGCCTGAACTTTAAAGAATAAGAAATTTCGGCCAGCCTGAGGCCATAGTAATCACGCAAATCAATGAATCATCGTGAAGACAATTGACGTCTGCCTTAGTCCCGAGCTCATTCATCTTTATGACCTGAGTAATCGCACGGTTGTGGTCGTAGACATCCTGCGGGCAACCTCGTGCATGGTGACCGCCATGGCGCACGGAGCTGAAAGCATTACGCCCTTTGCGGATCTTCGGCAATGCGAAAGCATGAAGACACGGGGGTTTATCACGTCAGGCGAACGGGATGGCAAAAAGGTAGAGGGATTTGACAAGGGTAACTCTCCGTTTGAATACATGGGGGAAGAAATTCGCGGAATGAAAATTGCCTTCACTACAACCAACGGTACGCAGGCCATCGAAAAATCAAAAGATGCCCGCGAGATCATCATCGGTTCATTCCTGAACCTATCGTCTGTCGTAAAGTATCTGCTGTTGAGTGAATATAGCGCCCTGATCGTCTGTGCCGGCTGGAAGGGTCGGGTGAACCTGGAAGACAGCCTGTTTGCCGGAGCCGTGGTGGAGAAGCTGAAAGACTACCTGGGGCCGGACTGCGATGCACCTTTAGCCGCCCGCCATCTTTACAATCTGGCGAAAAACGACCTGGCAGGCTTCCTTAGCGAGTCATCGCACGTGAAGCGCCTCAATCGACTGAACATTCATCAGGATTTTGAATTCTGTCTTACCGTTGATGAGTACAGAGTGCTGCCGCGGATCAAAAACGGAAAGATTGTTTTATAAGCATTAGAATCTTAAAGCTTCGGGTTGCCGCGGTGCCGATCCTTATCCCGTTGCGTCTTCTTCTCCATGTTCTTCGCAAAAGCCTCGGTCAGATTCACCCCTGTTTGATTGGCCAGGCAAAGCAGTACCCATAGCACATCGGCCATTTCATCGCCCAGATCCTTGCCCCGGTCGCTCTCCTTTTCCGATTGATCGCCATAACGCCTGGCCATAAGGCGGGCCAGTTCGCCCACCTCTTCGGTGAGCACGGCCATGTTGGTTAACTCGCTGAAGTATCGAACGCCATAGGTTTTGATCCATTGGTCGACTTCTTGTTGGGCTTGCTGGAGTGTCATAATCAGTAAATTTCAATAGTACCGAATTCGCTATCCTCACCAAACGAGCGAATCTGATCAGCATGAGAAATTAGTCGGTCTACAATGCTTAGCGTAGATGTATTTCCGATTCGTAACCAAATAATTTTCGGAGGGAATCCATTCAAAGCCTGTAGCATCTGAAAATCGGAATCAAAAGTCACTATACAGAAGTGATGTGTACGAGCATGGTCAAAAATTGCCTGATCTGAAATGGGCTTCGTCAACACGTCAGAAACGTGCAATGATCCTGGAAAAAAATCTGCTACGCGCCTAACAATTCGGAAGGAGATGTTTTCGTCAAAAAGTAACCTGACCATGTGGCATCAGGACCTCTAGATGGCAATTGTTGTCTTCCGCTCGCGATCAGCAGAATAGGCGAGGCAAGCTAAGATTTGATCACGGTTTAGTTGTGGAAAATCCGACAGGATTTCCTCAATCGTCATACCGGAGGCTAGCCAACCCAGTACATCGCCTACGGAAATACGTGTACCTTTTATACACGGCTTCCCAAACCTGACTTGCGGATTAATCTCGATGTATTCCTTATAATCCATAAGTCAAAGATACAGTTTTAACCTTCAACGCTCCTCCAGTTCCTCAAAACTCACATCCAGTACATCAAACTTCTCCCAGCCAACAAAATCAAAATGCCACCACTCCGGTTCGTATACCCGGAAGCCATGCTTCGTCATAACCTCAATCAGCAGGTCCCGGTTTTTTCGCTTCACGGGGTCATCCACTACCGCAGTTGCCCACGCCAGCTTTTCAAACGAATCAAATTCAGTCGGCATGGGCAACGGCTTTCCCGTTTTGCGATCGACCAGTGTGAGATCCAATGCACAGCCGCGGTTATGGCGCGAGCCCCGGTATGGCGATGCCACATACGTGGTATCGCGATAGCTTTCATAAAACTTAACGGTAACCGCATAAGGGCGATACGCATCATAAATCAACAGGCCAAGACCCTGTTTTTTTAGCTCGCGCTGAACCTGTTTCAGCGCATGGGCCACCGGTTGCCGCGCATAGGCCCGCGGCAACGAGTACATCCTTTCCTTCATGAAGTTATTGGTGCCCGCGTACCGGATATCAACCGCCAAGCCCGGAATTGCTCGTTCCAGATTAACCAGACGATTCTCCGGTTGGGTGGTACAGGAGCGCTGATACTCCCAAAATCCGGTGGTTAACACCCCGTAGGCGCTACGCACCTGGGCTAAGCAGGCCAGCGGCAAAATCAAAAGCACCATCAACATTACTCTCATGCATCCGAAGGTATTATTTTTACCCTGGATTCTTACCTTTCCTCAAATCTATCCTATGCGATTAATCAAACGGGTGCTTCTGGTTTTAGTGATTCTGGCCGTGCTCCTGTCAGCGGGGGTTTATGTTTTCCTGCAAACCACCCGGCCCACCTACTCCGGTCAAATTTCGCTACCGGGGCTGACAGCCGAAGTAGACGTTTTTTATGATGACTTTGGTGTGCCCCACATTTATGCCGGGCACGAAGAGGATGCCTACTATGCGTTGGGCTATGTCCATGCCCAGGACCGCCTCTTCCAAATGGAAATGATTCGCAGGGCCGCCAGTGGACGACTTTCTGAAATTCTCGGAAAAGACCTCGTTAAGGTAGACAAGTTATTTCGTGCGTTGGGCATCAACCAGTTTGCAAAAGATCATGCGCAAAAATTTCTGAAAACCGACACAGCCGCGTGGCAACGGGCGGCCCTTGCCTACCAGCGGGGGATCAATCAATTTATCAAAACCGGCAAGACTCCGTTGGAATTTACCATCATTGGAATTCCTAAAGAAGAATTTACGCCCGAAGACATTTACCACGCGGTCGGCTTTATGTCGTTTGGGTTTGCCGAGGGCCTGCGCATTGACCCGGTGCTGGAAAAAATTAAGAACGAATGGGGAGCCGAATATCTGAAAGATTTGGCGGTACAAACTCCAGCCCAGGCCGTGCGAATTGAAAGCTTCAGCGGTGCCCGAAAAAACCCGCTACGCGACTCGCTCATTTCTTATCTGCACGATGCGTTGTCCAGTTTGCCCGTGCCGATGTGGCAGGGCAGCAATGGGTGGGCGATAGCCGGAGACCGGACAGTTTCCGGAAAACCGATTTTGGCAAATGATACGCACATTGGATTTGCCCAACCCGCAGTGTGGTACGAGGCCCACCTGGAGGCCCCGGGGCTTTCCTTCTACGGTCATCACATTGCCGGCATTCCGTTTGGGCTATTGGGCCAAACCGATCGTTGTGGCTGGGGCCTCACCATGTTTGAAAATGACGACACCGATTTTTATCGCGAGGCTACTAACGACAGCGGGCAGGTCAAATACAAGGGGCAGTGGGTGGACATCACCTTCCGAAAAGAACGAATCAAAGTGAAAGATGAGGCCGAGGTAGAACTGATCATCCCTTCAACTCCTCACGGGCAGGTCATCAGCGGGATAGTCGACTTCACCAGCGATGATGAACCCGTCTCGCTGTGGTGGATGCTGAACGAAGGGGATAACCGTGCTTTGCAGGCGGCCTATCAGCTCAATCATGCACAAGGCATTGCCGATGTGGAAAAGGCAGCATCGCAATTCTCCGCCCCGGGACTCAATGTGATGTATGCCGATGACGAGGGCAACATCGCCTGGTGGGCTGTGGCACAGCTTCCCATTCGTCCCAAACATGTTAACTCCAAGTTCTTTCTGGACGGAGCCAGCGGCCATGATGAACCACTCGGCTACTACGACTTCTCCAAAAACCCGCATGCGGTAAATCCACCGTGGGGTTTTGTGTACTCGGCCAACAATCAGCCCGATTCGGTGGATGGAGTATTGTATCCCGGATATTACTACCCCCGCAGCCGGGCCGGCCGCATTTACGAGTTGTTGAGCGAGCAGAAAAAGTGGACGATTGACGATGTGAAAAAGGTAAGCCTCGATGTAACCTCAACCATGCATGCGGACATTGCCCACCTGCTGGCCGATGTGCTCGCGAAAACGAACAAACCCGAACATGCCCGATTGATCGAAGAACTGAAAAACTGGAACGGCCTTCACGACCAAACACTCGTAGCTCCGACTATGTATTACAACCTGCTGTCGCAAAGCATGCGCATGGCCATGGTCGATGAAATCGGAGCACCGGCATTTGAATCGCTGGCCATCACTTCGCTGCTCAAAAACAGTTACGAGGGATTTATTGCCAACCCTGAATCACCATGGTGGAACAACACCAAGACAGGGACTCCCGAAACCCGGGAGGAAATTGTTGCCTTCGCAGCCGATCGGACGCTGGAACTGCTGAGTGGCAATCTGGGGCAAAATGCTGATCGCTGGACGTGGGGACGCGTGCATACCCTGACACATAAGCACGCGTTTGATGCCGTTAAGCCCTTGCGTAACTTCTTCAACGTGGGTCCTTTTGAAGTGAGCGGAGGAAGCGAGGTTCTCAATAACCTTCACTTTTCGCTGGATAGCACCGGCTATTTTTCAGTGGATGGCGGACCCGCCCTGCGAAAGATTACCGATTTTGCCGATCCCGATCATGGAGTTACCATTTCTCCTTCCGGTCAATCTGGAAATGTAATGAGTAATCACTATGCCGATCAGGCCAAAATGTTCGCTACAGGTGAGTTTCGTACGATGTGGCGGAACCGGGCGGAGATTGAGACCAAGTCAACCAACCGATTAAAACTGGTGCCGTAGAAAAGTTTACATCCCCATCATCACAAACGCACCCCAGTAATACGGCTCTTTGTATTTGGTCATTAATTGAAACTGGGCTTGTTTGAAGGCCTTGGCTTTATTGCCTGTTTTGGTCCAGTTGGTGTAGAAATTAGTCATCAACAACTGCGTGGCGGCATCGTCTACCTGCCATAAACTCATAATCAGCGCGTTCGCACCGGCAACCAAAAACGCACGCTGCAAGCCATACACCCCTTCACCCGCCTTCACGTCACCTAAAGCTGTCTCGCACGCACTCAACACAATCAAATCCGTCCCCTCCAGGTCCAGGTTCATAGCCTCGTAAGCCGTAAGCACGCCATTATCGTTGCTGCTCAAATCCACATTACTGTTTTGTTGACCCTCAGCCGGTGGATTAGCCATCAGTAAGCCGGAGCGTAACAGGGGATTATTCTTGGCGTTCTCGGCATCAATACCCATAGCGCTGCCATCGCGCACTTCGGCATCCGCCAGAAAGTAGCCATGAGTAGCAATGTGCATCAGCGTTGGCGCCTTCACCGTCTTCAATTTCTTCTCCGTAGCCTCCAGTTGCAGCGACAATGAGGGCTGATAGCCTCCGGCCTTTAAAATCTTATTGATCGTCTCCAATTCCACCTTTGTACCCGGCAACGGCACAGCATTTCCCCCATAATCCGGGAAGCCGAGCAGAAACGCATCTTTGCGTGTTGCCACGGTCTTCCGCTGTTTCAGGGACAGGATGTCTTTCGGGTTACCCATCACAACCACATCGTAGCGATTCAAAACGTAATCGCCACCGGGCTTCTTCAGTGTGTTGACGTTGAGTTGATTGTAAACACCATCGGGTGCGACAAAAAGTATCTTTTTACCCGTCAGCAACGCATCAATTTTGACCCAATACTGATCATACGAAACTTCGTCATCGCTCTTTTGCTGAATCATGTTCTTGTAGAACTTGGCGTTGCGCGTATCCAATTGTAAACCGTTTTCCATCAGGGCCAACTTAGGTTCACTCCCTTTCGTGAGCACCAAGGCGACATAACGCGAATCGGTCGTGAAATCGCGATCGAACGTGCGCACACGAATAATCTCCACCAAAGCTTCGGTGTCAGTCAATTGAGCAACCAGTTCTTTGTACGTCACCGTGTTGGCGGTAAAAGCCTGGGAGAAATCAGTGGACCGCTGCGAAAGAGAGCGCTCCAGGTTATTGGCTGCGCGCTCAAGCGCTGGCAAATCAATACTCTGCTTTCTCAATTCTTCCTTCGAAAGAGAATAGTAGCGGGCCAACGCTTCCTTCTGTGTGACCCAATCCAGGTAGTCGCGAATCAACTGATTGTCTTTACTGGCGAGGATGGTCTTCTTGATCTTATTGGTCGAATTCAGCAGCAATGCCTTGGTGGCAATCTGATAATTGAACATCGCCTGCAACACGGCCGGGTTGGTGGCAGACGCTTCAATGGCATAATTGTAGTAGCGTTGAAAACGTGGCGAGAGTACATCCCAATACCGCGTCTTTTCCGCTTCACTCATGGGCGGAAAGTACCGGTTCACAAAATCCAGCGACTGCGTCATGGCTTTGCTAAAGAGCGGATCCGCCTGCGCCAAATCCCCCTTCTTCCAATACAATATGGCCAGGTTTTCCACCGATTTGATATAGTCGGGGTGTGTATCCCCCAGTAGCCGAAGCCGTATGTCCACCGATTTTTTCAGCAGCGGCTCTGCTTCGGCAAATCGCTGCATTATGCGGTAAAAGTTACCGAGGTCGTTTTGAACTTTGGCAAATGAAGGGCTCTCCTCCCCGTTTGCCTTTTTGTATACTTCGGCCGATTTCTTAAGTAACGCTTCGACCTGATCGAATTTTGAAATGGCGATGTAGAACAACCCCAGCTGATTCAGCAGGTTGGCATATTCAGCATTGTTCTTTTGCCCTCGGTTTTCAAAAATGGCTTTGATTTCGAGAAATATCTTTTCGGCTTCGGGATAGTTACCCGCCATAAACTGGACCACAGCCAGGTTACTCAAAAACTTGCGGTTCTCGAATGATTTCTTGCCTTTTAAGTTCTTCTTCAGAGCCGCCTCGGCCAGCGCGTTAGCATCCTTTAAAAGCGGTATGGCTTCATTGTATCGCCCCATGGTTTGGTACAGCATCGCCTTATTGTTCAACACGATGGCATATTGCATGCTGCTTTCACCAAAAAATTTCTTCACCAGCACAAGTGCGTCATCAAACTCCTTTTCGGCTTCATTGTATTTACCTACCGCTTGACTGAGCTTGGCCCTGCTGTTGAGATTGGCGGCATAGGCCACGCTGGTTTCCGTTAATGTATTGCGACTTTCATCCAACGCATAGGTGATGAACTGATCGGCTTCAAGGATATTCCCATTCATCAGCGCATTTAACGCAAGGTTCGAAATGCAGCGGATATAGGAAATGTCGTTGGTCAACCCGTTTTGCTCCATAAAATCACGAGCGATAATCAACGATTCTTCAGCCAGCTTAAAGGCGCGTATTTTGTAAAAACCGAGTGCAAACTCCAGCGTGTCGCGGGCAATCTCGTGTAGTGTCTTTTCCGCATAGGGCTTCATTGTGTAAAACGCCCGCGCTAAGCCTTCACCTTTTTGCTCAATATCAAAAAAGCTGGAGTTGTCGTTCACCGACATGGCAAACTGGAAGTCAATCGAATCCAGTTTGGCCTTCTGTTCCGCGCCTGTGTCGCCTGCGGCCTTCGTTAGTGCCTTTGTCAGCCAATCGTCCTGTGCCTGGGTGGAACCGGCAAAAACGGCTACCATGGCCATAACAAGAATTAATCTCTTGTTTTTCATCACTATATCTAAAAGTTATCAGCTTCTCTATACGCTTTTATCAACATCAACTCCCCCTCCCTACCCTCTTTTGCGTTTCCATGCTCCATGCCCACCACGCCCCGGTATCCTTTGTCGTAAATAAACTTAAACAGGTTGCGGTAATTGATCTCACCGGTGCCGGGCTCTTTGCGGCCGGGATTATCGCCCACCTGAAAGTAAGCAATTTCATTCCAGCATCGTTCAATATTGGGAATCAAATTGCCTTCATTACGCTGCATGTGATACACATCATATAGAATCTTACAGGCCGGGCTGTTCACAGCTTTGCATAACTCATACGTCTGATCCGAATAGCGCATAAACAAATCGGGTGTATCGCTCAACGGCTCCAGCACCATGATCAAACCATGGGGCTCGAAAATTTCGGCTCCTCTGCGCAGGGCATCAACCACATGGGCCGTCTGTATACCCATCGGCAATCGCCTTTCAAAAAATCCGGGCACCACGGTCATCCATTTTGCATTTACGCGTTTGGCCGCATCTACGCATTTGCGGCAGGTATTGACAAAGTTCTCTACGAACTCCGGCTTGCCCGTGGTAAGCGAAGTCTTCCAGTTATCACCACCATCTACTACAAACACGCCCATGGTCATGCCCAGTTGAGCCAGGGTACTACCGATTTTCTCTTGTTCAGCCACCGGCCTGCCCAAGAGGCCATTATCTTCGATGGCCCTGAATCCCTGATTGTGCATAAACTTGATCTGATCGACAAAGGTCTTTCCGGCATGATGCTGAAACATGCCATCGTGCGGGGCATATAACAGGCGGAATGGCATCTCGGCAGGGTGTGCCTCGGCAGTCATCGCGGGCCAGGCTGAAATTGCAGTGGCTGCGGCTGCACCTGCTTGTAGAAATTTTCTGCGATTCATATCTCCATTAGCACCTTGAAATTACGGGTACCATCCGCCAAATACAAACCGGTGATGTGCGGGCTTTTCGCGTTCCAGCTGCGTATCTTGCCCACATGAAACTTTACCGGAATCTGACCGAAGCCGTTATAGACGCTCTGCGTCAGATATTTACTGACAACAAGTATGCCGATAAGGTGATTGAGAAAATCCTGAAACAAAATCCTAAATGGGGAGCGCGCGACAGGCGGTTCATTGCTGAAACGACATATGATATCGTTCGGTTGTATCGGCTTTTTCGCCATGCTACGGAGGCCGAGGAAGGTGATTTCTGGAAACTTTTGGGTGCCTGGATTTTGTGGAAAGAGGAAGAGTTGCCGTCATGGCCTGAATTTTATAGCCTGGATGAGCGACATTTTCACAATGCCATACGTCAGGCGGCCAAACAGGTGCCGCTGCGCGAGTCCATCCCCGATTGGCTTCATGAAGCCGGCCAGGCCGAGTTGGGTGGCCATTGGGAAAAAGAGTTGGTGGCGCTCAATCAACCCGCCAAAGTGGTGTTGCGGGTGAACACGTTGAAAACGACTCGCGAAAAACTTCAACATCACTTGCAGCAAGATGAACGAATTGTGACGGATGCCCCCACGGCATTCCCAGACGCCCTGCTGCTGGCCGAACGTCAGAACATTTTCACACGGCAAGCATTTAAAGACGGTCTGTTTGAAGTACAGGATGCCGGCTCGCAACTCATAGCCCCGTTTCTTCAGGTGGAGCCCGGTCAACGGGTAATCGATGCCTGTGCTGGTGGTGGAGGAAAAACGTTGCACCTGGCCGCCTTGCTGCAGAACCGCGGCCGCATTATTGCCATGGACACGGAGGCCTGGAAGTTGGACGAGTTGAAAAAACGAGCCCGAAGGGCGGGAGCCACCAATATTGAAACGCGCGTGATTGAATCATCAAAAACCATTAAGCGCCTTGCCGAAACAGCGGACCGGCTGTTGCTGGATGTGCCCTGCTCAGGCCTCGGGGTGCTGAGGCGGAACCCGGATGCCAAATGGAAACTAACACCTGAGTTTCTGACGAAAGTGAAAGAAGTGCAGCAGGAAATCCTGCAGCAGTATAGCCAGATGGTAAAACCCGGTGGTTTTGTGGTTTACTCAACCTGTAGCTTACTGCCATCCGAAAACGAAAAACAGGTGGCGCGTTTTTTTACCGACCATCAAGATGATTTTGAATTACTGGCTGAACATACGCAGCTGCCCAGTGCCGGTTTTGATGGATTTTATATGGCGCGGATAAGAAAAAAATGATTTGAAAAATCAATCGATAATCGGGCCGGGGGCATGCGTACCCATGATGGCATGTACAACCGTGATGCTGCTAATATGATATCCGTTTTTTTGCCGGTTGCCACAAACAAAAAACCTCTGTACGACAGAGGCCTTTTATTTTTTATTGGTGATCCCGCTGGGATTCGAACCCAGGACCCTTACATTAAAAGTGTAATGCTCTACCGGCTGAGCTACGAGATCGATCCTTCACGCGTTGGTGAATTTCCTTTACTTTTGAACCTGTTTTAAGGGTTTTTCCGTAAACGAGGTCGCAAAGGTAACACGATCCAAAAACTTTACAAACCGTGGTTTTGAAAATTCTGAAAGCACTTTTTTTGTGGATAACTCCGCTAGGGTTTGCCTTGGCGCAGCCTTCGACACATCTCCAAAAAGGTGATTCGGCCTTTGCCGCGCGGCAGTACCGGCTTGCCCTTCAACAATACCAGATTGTGGAAAAAGCAGGCTTCGGATCTCCGGCCATGTTTCTGAAAATGGCATACATCCACGAAGGACTCAGCCAGATTGCACCCGGCATGCGATACCTCAGCTTATATCATGCCCGCACCGGAGATCCGGCTGCCGAACAAAAAATTCAAACCCTGGCCGAGAAGAATCAACTCAACGGCTACCAGCTGACTGACGGGGAAAAGCTCCGGCAATTGGTCGCCAAACAAAAAATGTCGATCAGCATTCTTCTGGTCATGCTCGTTGTGGCCCTGACCGGACTAATCTCTTTTCAAAAATTCAGACGAAATCAGGCAAACCGGGCAATCATCTCTTTGCTGGTCGTAGGCTGCCTGGCGCTGGCCTGGAATCAGTATGCCAACCGCCCCACGCAATACGGCATTTTGAATGGAACCACCAACTATCTGATGAACGGCCCTTCGGCCGGGGCGGGGTTAATGTCGATTCAAAAGGATGGGCACCGGGTAAAAATAATCGGGCGACAAGATGTCTGGTTAGCAGTTGTCTGGAACAGCAAAACGGTTTTTATTCGTGAAAATCAGCTTCTCACGCTGGGGCTCATTCAATAGTGAATGGACACGCTGCCCTTATACTCCCGTTGGGAGAACGTGATGTAGTAATAGTACACGCCTGGTGGCTGATCTTTCGCATACCAGCGAAATGTACGGTCTGTACTCTCAAAAACACGCTCACCCCATCGGTTGTAGATCCGCACCGCCTGAAACTGGTTGATGCAATTATCAAGTGGTAAGAAACTTTGAAAGGCGACTTCACCTGATCCGCACGTGGATGGTTCAATACCCTCGAGCGCAAAATAGTCGTTACAACCGTCATTGTTAGGGGTAAAAACATTAGGAGGCAGAAATTGCGCATCAGTGCTCACGATGTCGGCAAGACGGATTTTAACAGCAACGGTGTCGGCACTGGCGTTGTAGCAGCGATCATCGGCAAGCCGAAATACAAAATCGTATTCATGCTCATACACCCCATTCTCAAAAATGGAACAGTCAGGCGACCACAACAACTGGCTTTGCACTTGCACCTGACCCGAGGCAGGCGCGAACGTGAATCCCTGCGGAGGCACCGTACCGGTCGCTGAAATGAGTTCCAATGTCAATTGATCCGGCTGTGGCGTGCGATCGGCATCGGTACCAACTAGTGTAAGCGCGATGGGCTCACCCAACGTCAGGTTCAGGTTGCTGATGAGTGGCGATTGATCGGTGTTCAGTACGGTAAGCCAGGGCTCCGCGTTATCGGGTGGAAGAATTTTGACTTCAACATCAACCGTATCGGCTTTGTAGAAGCGGCACTTGTTCGCGTTGTCCACCACAATAAACCGCAACTCGAAGGTATCCCTTTCCTTTAGGTTAACCGTACTACAGGTAAGGTTCCACTGAAGCACGGAAGACGCCTGGCCACGGGCGGTGGCGGGCGAAAATGAAATACCGTAGTCCGTCAGGTTAAAGCCCCTGCCCTCACCCGTGAGTACAAGTAAATCGTTATCGACCAAATCCTCGCCCCGCACCGCAAAGCGGAGTTGCTCGTTTATTTTTCGGGTAATGCCCAGAACTTTTCGTTCGAGCGGATTTGCCGTAAGATCCGTATCAATCAACGGGTCAGCATTGCCCGGAATGCGCACCGCAAGCGAATACCGGGCTCTCACCGGATTATTCCGGTTGCACTCATCCACATCATTGACCACAATACCAACAACAAAATTGGTGCGCCTGGTGAAGTCATAAATATCACAAAAGGCATCCCAATCGAGGCGGGCGCGCACCAGTCCGGGCTCTTGCTGCAGCACGGTAAACCGCATACCGGCATTGGCCAGCACGAAGCCATCCGTCACCACATTAACCAGAAGAGGGTCAAGGTCTGCATCGCGGATTTCAATATTCCAGGAAGCCGCATCACCCTCGTTCAATTCGACAATTGTTGAACTACTCGTCACGAAAAGAGGATCAGAATTATCGGGTGGCTCAATATTCACATTGACCTTCAGCGTGTCATATAATGGAAGAGGGCAGGCATCATCAAATGCAAGAATGCCAATTTGCGCCACCCCACCCGGGACAAGAGGGCACCGATCAAAACAAATCGTAAAATCAGCAGAACTACCGTTGGTGAGAACAGTTGATTTGATATCAGGCAAAATACTGTCAACATTGCCTTTAAAGTTCAACGGGATAGCACGAAGGGTAACTCGTTCTGATAAGTTATTTGTTTGTTTTGAAGCGTCTGGATCTGAAACACGAACTTGAATACACCGATCGGCATCCGACACATCATTATCAAATGTAACCGACAATGTGCCATCGGTATCAAACGTTGCATCATCCAAGCCCTTTCCAACGATACTGGTTGGCGATGAATCGGGGCACTGATCAACCACCAAGATTTGAAAATCACGCCTGACTTCTCCGAGTTTAACTCCATCCCTATACTCCTCACATTTAACAGAAAAAACAAAAAGGCCTTGGACAGTAGGTGTTGCGGTTAGAAATCCCTCCCGACTTATGCGCAAATCCGGGGCGCCTCCCAAAATATTATTGAAACTGAACGGGATTCGCCATTGCACGACTGGATAGGGAGCGGGATTCGGGCCACCCGGGGGTATCGCCTGCGCGGAAAATGTATTGAGCGGCTCCACCAACGAGTACGCGAGCGAATCGCCATCATCATCAAAACCTCCGAAGTTGACATAATACGGTTTGAAAGGACAAGCGTAATCGTTAAGGGGTGGAAACAAACGAGGCGTTGAGTTAACAAACGGCTCACCATTGCGGGTGACTGGAGGGAATTCCAGATAAAAAGTCTGGCCCGCGAAGTTTTGAAAATTGGGAGCATTGGGTTGCGAGCTCACCACATTTCTAATTTCGTAATTCCGGCAGCAACGTTCCCAGACTACGTAGTACCCTGCAGGGTCGCTGAACTGATCGTCTGAGAGCTCTATCTCGCGGGAGTACCCCAACTTGTCGGTAACAATCTCTCCATTGGAACACTCGGGCTGCGTGTATGACACAGCGGACTCACGCACCAGCGGAAGATTGATTAACGAAATCATGACGGCATTGTCACGCTTTCTGAAAATTCTGGCATTCACAGAAAAATCCTTGGCCCCCGGCACCCCATTAACCTTATCGAAATACAGGATCAGGTTAAGCCGATACCGATTCGGGCCCAGGTATTTGAGCTCAAACTCCCCACCCACTATATGGGAGGCCGACAACGGCAGCGCCATCAGGATCAGAATCGCCAAAAAAGCCTTTTTCATATCAACTGAGCTGAAATTTAATCAATTTGCGGTCGATTAATTTCTATACCTGCCAAGATGAGTAACCCGCTGAAAAAAGGTGACCAGCTCACGGGGATAACACTGCAAACCATGGCGGCCGAGGGCAAATGCATAGCCCGGCATAATGGCCAGGTGATTTTCGTGCAGGGGGGTGCTCCCGGTGATGTGGTTTCCATTTCACTTACGAAAATCAAAAGCAGTTTTCTTGAAGGACGGGTTGTATCGATTGAAGCGCCATCACCTTTTCGCTCCGAGCCTTTTTGCCAGCACTTTGGGTTATGCGGTGGTTGCAGCTGGCAGCATATCCAATACGGGGAGCAACTCAAATACAAACAACAGCAGGCGGTCGACCATCTGGAACGAATCGGTGGGCTTTCGTTACCGCCTATTCGCCCCATCATGGGTTCGGAAAAAACGCAGTACTACCGCAACAAACTCGATTACACGTTTACGGCCGACCGATGGCGAAGCCGCGATGAATTGAATACCGAACAGGCAGCCGAAAATTGGCTGGGATTGGGGTATCATATCCCCCGCATGTATGACCGCGTGTTTGATGTGCAGAATTGTTATCTGCAACCCGATCCATCCAATGCCATTCGGCTGCTGGCACGTCAAACAGCCCTCGACAACCAGATCCCATTTTTTGATTTGCGTAAGCAGGTTGGATTTTTGCGGACACTGACCATCCGCACCACAACCCGGGGCGAGACCATGATCATACTACAGGTCACCTATGACGAAATGCCCTGGATTGAAAAAATGCTGGCTACCCTTACCGGTGCATTCCCCCAAATCACCTCAGCATTTTATGTTATCAATGGCAAACGAAATGACACCTTTCACGATTTGGATATGGTGTGCTGGAAGGGTGACGCTTATATCACCGAGTACATGCCTACGGCCGTGGGCGATGGCGAGTTGCAGTTTCGCGTAGGCCCCAAGTCATTCTATCAGACGAATTCCCAGCAGGCATTCCAACTCTACCGGGCAGCTTGGCAAATGGCCAATCTCACGGGAAAAGAATTGGTCTATGACCTGTATACCGGCACCGGTACACTCGCTAATTTCGTAGCACCCCACGCACGTCATGTAGTAGGGCTTGAATACGTTGCTGATGCCATCGAAGATGCCCGCGTAAATTCTCAAATCAATAACATACCGAACACGTCCTTCTTTGCGGGAGATATGAAGGATCTTCTCAATGAGCCTTTTTTACGCGAGAATGGCCAGCCCGATGTCGTGATTACGGATCCACCCCGGGCGGGTATGCACGAAAATGTGTGCACTATGCTCCTGAAAGCAGAGCCTAAAAAAATCGTTTACGTGAGTTGCAATCCGGCCACACAGGCACGCGACCTGGCGATCCTAAGTGCCCAATATGAAATCACAGACGTTCAGCCGGTCGATATGTTTCCGCACACGGTACACGTTGAGAATATTGTTTCACTAACACGGAAATGACTTTTCCGATTTGATGTATGCGCCAGCAATTGTTAACGGAAGGGGCTAAAGAACTGATTTACGAGATTCGTGAAATCGTAAAGAAAGCAGAGCAAATTCAGGCCTTGGGGCAGCCCATCATGTGGGAAAACATCGGAGATCCGATTCAGAAAAACCATGTTTTGCCGCAGTGGATTCGTCAGGTAATCGCAGACCTTTGCCTTCAAAATGATGTCTACGGCTATTGCCCCTCAAAGGGCATCGTGGCAACGCGCGAGTTTTTAGCCACGCAAACCAATGCACGGGGTGGCGTACAAATAACGGCCGAGGACATCTGTTTTTTCAATGGCTTAGGAGATGCCATCGCCAAAGTATACCAGTACATCAGCCCCACCTCACGTGTTATCGGGCCATCGCCCGCGTATTCTACGCACTCCAGTGCCGAAGCGGCTCATGCCAGCCATGAACCACTCACCTACCGGCTCGATCCGGATAATAAATGGTACCCGGATATGGATGACCTGTACAATAAAGTAAAATATAACCCGAACGTGGTGGGAATTCTGATTATCAATCCGGATAATCCGACCGGCATGGTGTACCCGCTGGACACATTGAAAAGAATCGTGTCGATCGCCCGCGAATTTGGGTTGTTCCTGATTTGTGATGAGATATACCTGAACATCACGTACAACGGGGCGCGGGCTTATTCGCTGGCGGAGGTTATAGAAGACGTGCCCGGAATTGCCATGAAAGGGATTTCAAAGGAATTGCCCTGGCCCGGAGGGCGATGCGGCTGGATGGAATACTACAATCGGCAGCGCGATCGAGACTTTAATGCATTCTGTCATGCCCTTGATAATGCCAAAATGATTGAAGTGTGCTCCACCAAACTTCCGCAAATGGCAATACCCAAAATTCTTGGCGATTCCCGGTTCGCCTCGTATCGTCAGGAAATGAACACCAAAATCGGCAAGCGGAGCAAACTCATTGCCGAGCTTTTCAGTTCAGTACCGCACGTAAGGTTTAATGAAACTTTTGGCGCCTTTTACAACACCATTATTTTCCGGAGGGGCGTATTGAAACCAAACCAGACATTGAAGATTACTAATGAGAGAATAAAATCCTGCGTGGAGGAGTGGTGTGCACAGGATTTACCCCTGGACAAACGATTTGTGTACTATTTACTAGGTGCTAAAGGCGTTTGCGTGGTGCCGATTTCATCATTCTGTTCCGAACTGCAGGGTTTTCGGGTAACCTTGTTGGAAGAAAATGATGATCTACTCCAGAAATCCTTCACGGCAATCCGAGAGGGAATTCTGGAGTATATCGGATCAGACTAGTATCAGGTATTTGTGGAGGTCTTAGCCAAAACTCGCTCCTGTCGTTCACGATGCCCGCAATAAGTACACTTGTAGTGTTTCACCAGTAAGCCATCCATCCATTCGGTGGGCTGGGCGGTTACTTCCTCATAGTCGATACGGAGTGTCACATATCCGCACTCCGGGCATTCTTCCACATGCTCGTAGCTAAAATACTTCTCTACCTTTTTCTCACCAGTCTTTTCATCGAGCCACACGTCATAGTCAACGGAATGAATTCCACTTCGCTGTTCTGCCTCCTGTGAGGCTTCCAGGTGTGCCGCTTCTTCTTCTTCGCGCAGTTTACGCATTTGATTGCCGGCTGAAGAAATTCGTGGAATTGTCCGAATCTTCTTTAATCGCTTCTCAACCGACTTGGGGTAGTAAATCTTCACAATCGTATTGAAAATGAAGTAAGCGATGATGGTAAAACTCACACTCAGGAACATGCGCACATAGAACCAAATCATGCCGATGTCCATGATCTTCTCGGTAGAAAAACCCTGAGACAGGAAAAATGCAGATAAAATCAGCAGGATCACCGAGTACCAGAAGTACATGATTTCATTTCGGTTCACGAAGTCATACTTCTCTTTATAGTCTTTCACCTGAAGCAGGCGAAACTCGTAGTACAGAAAGGTAAGCACGGCCAAGCCAACAAAGACAACAGCGGCAATGTCCATGTACTTGTCCCACGCCATGGCAAAGTCGTGGTGGGGGTGTTGGGTATCCATAGGTTCAGAATAGGTATTTGGTGACTTGAAAGGTAGGAAAAGGATTTGAATTGGAGAAACACACTAACGTGTGTTATGGTCAGATCAAAAATATTTTACCGGCAAGTTATTGCCCCGGCAGAATAAAATAGCCATCCTTGCAAACACGCACCAAATAATGAGTACGTCAACGCTGGTTTTTCGTGAGGCGATGTCAGCCGTTTTGGTGTTAAGGAATTTGCTTATTCTGCCGCCAGCAGGGTAACGCATAATAAAAAATAATAAGCCGCCCCGACCTCAATCGGGGCGGGTTCATTTTAAATATGAGGTAACCAACTAACGATTGTTTTCAGCATGTACTACTCGGACCAGACAACCCTTTTCCTCGATGGCCAGTTTGTGAAGGCAAAAGATGCGCGCACTGACTTATTCAGCCAAACCCTGCATTACGGCTATGGCACCTTTGAGGGCATTCGGGCCTACAAAACGGTAAACGGAACGAAGATTTTTAAATCCCACGAGCACTTTGACCGCCTGAGAAAAAGCTGCGCTCTGGTGGGCATTCCCTTTCACTACAGCAGCGAAGAACTCACACAAATCAGCTACCAGGTGTTGGAGCGAAACAACCTCAGCGATGCCTACCTCCGACCCCTGGTATTCTGCAGCCCCAACATGTCACTCACGGCCCCTAAGGAGGTTTCGGTGATGATAACCGCTTGGGAATGGGGAAAGTATCTGGGCGACCAGCTGTTAAAGGTCTGCATTTCCTCTTATCAGCGGCCGAATCCAAAATCGGTAAAGGTCGAGGCCAAAGTCTGTGGCCACTATATCAATTCCATTTTGGCAACCACCGAAGCCAAAGATCGTGGCTTTGATGAAGGACTTTTGCTTGACAGCAAAGGATTTGTGGCCGAGGGCCCGGGCGCGAATTTCTTCTTTGAAAAAGAAGGTGTGTTGTATACTCCACCACTGGGCAATATTCTGCCCGGTATCACGCGGGCAACTGTACTCGAGATCTGTCACGAACTCGATATTCCCGTTGAAGAAAAACTGTTTTCTCCGGAAGACTTGTTTGAGGCCGACAGCGCCTTTTTTTGCGGCACCGCTGCTGAAATCATCGGCATTGAATCCATAGAAGGTAACCCCATGAAAAAACCATGGAAAAATTCGTTGGGCGCCATTGTGCAGGAAGCCTACAAGTGCATTGTGCTGGACAAAAGCTACTCGTACGTGATTGTGTAGTTGAACGGTGAGACGTTAACGAGATTGTGATCCTTATGGAACTAAACAAGTATAGTAAAACCATTACCCAAGACCCCACCCTGCCGGCATCGCAGGCGATGCTGTATGGTATCGGCCTTACCGAGAGCGACATGCAAAAGGCCCAGGTAGGTATTGTCAGTACAGGATTTGACGGCAACACCTGCAACATGCATCTCAATGCACTGGCTGCGGAGGTCAAGCAAGCCGTGTGGAAACAAGACCTGGTGGGTTTGATTTTTCATACCATCGGAGTAAGTGATGGTATTGCCAACGGCACCGAAGGCATGCGGTATTCTCTGGTCAGCCGTGAAGTAATCGCAGACTCAATTGAAACGGTGTGCGGGGCTCAGCATTACGATGGCCTGATTGCCGTGGTGGGCTGCGATAAAAATATGCCCGGCTCTCTTATTGCTATGGGCCGACTGAACCGGCCTGCCATTATGGTTTACGGAGGCACCATTGCTGGCGGTCACTTCAAAGGAAAAGAACTCAATATTGTTTCCGCTTTCGAAGCGCTGGGCGAAAAGCTGGCCAACAAGATTTCGGAAGAGGATTTCAAGGGCATTATTCAGAACTCCTGCCCGGGCGCGGGTGCCTGTGGCGGCATGTATACCGCCAACACCATGGCTTCTGCTATTGAAGCCCTCGGAATGGCATTGCCTTATTCGTCATCTAACCCGGCCCTAAGCCCGGAAAAATCCAGGGAATGCGAAAATGCCGCCCGGGCTATTCGTGTGTTATTGGAAAAAGACATTAAGCCACGCGACATTATGACGCGTGCTGCATTTGACAATGCCATTACGTTGGTGATGGCGCTGGGTGGATCGACCAACGCAGTAATCCACCTTATTGCTATGGCGCGCACGGTGGGCATCACCATCACGCAAGATGACTTTCAACGCATTTCGGACCACACACCCTTGATTGCTGACCTTAAACCCAGCGGCAAATACCTGATGGAGGCGCTGCACCAAATCGGAGGCGTGCCGTCTGTGATTAAATACCTGATAACCAAAGGACATCTGAAGGGCGATTGCCTCACCGTAACCGGAAAGACGCTGGCTGAAAACGTAGCGAATGCGCGTGATCTCGATTTCGAGAAGCAACAGGTAATCCTGCCCCTTGAACGGCCCATCAAAAAGACCGGCCATATTCAAATTCTCTACGGCAACCTGGCCACACAGGGTTCGGTTGCCAAGATCACCGGCAAGGAAGGCGAACGATTTCGCGGCATGGCCCGCGTGTTCAATGGCGAGTTTGAAGTTGTGGAGGGAATAAAAAACGGGCGCATTCGCGAAGGCGATGTTGTGGTTATTCGTTATGTAGGCCCTCGGGGCGCCCCGGGCATGCCCGAGATGCTCAAACCCACCAGCCTGATTATGGGCGCTGGGCTGGGGAAATCCGTAGCCTTAATCACAGACGGACGTTTTTCCGGTGGGTCGCATGGATTTGTGATCGGCCACATAACACCCGAAGCGTGGGACGGAGGGTTGCTGGCTTTGGTGGAAGAAGGGGACTGGATTGAAATTGATGTGAAGAAGCATCAAATCAACTTGCTGGTCGATGATAAAACGCTGGCCGTTCGAAGATCGACTTACCAGCGCCCGGCACCACGTGCAACAAACGGAATTCTTTACAAGTACGCCAAACAGGTAAAAACCGCTGCTGATGGATGCGTTACTGACTTCGAATAAAGAGCCGGGCACAGCGGTGACGCAAATCAGCGGGTCGAACGTACTGCTAAATTGCCTGCTGGCGGAAGGCGTGGATACCTTGTTTGGCTACCCGGGTGGCGCCATTATGCCGGTCTATGATGCCCTGTATCATTACTCCGATCGGCTTCGCCATATTCTGGTGCGCCACGAGCAGGGGGCAGTACATGCCGCGCAGGGTTATGCGCGCGTCAGCGGAAAAGTGGGCGTGGCGTTGGCTACTTCCGGCCCGGGGGCGATGAACCTGGTTACCGGTCTTGCCGATGCGCTGATTGACTCAACTCCTATCGTGTGTATTACGGGCCAGGTATTTGCCCACCTGCTTGGTACTGACGCTTTTCAGGAAACCGATGTGGTGAACACCACGATACCCGTTACCAAGTGGAACGTGCAAGTGACGGAAGCCAAAGGCATACCGGCTGCGGTGGCCAAAGCATTTTATATCGCCCGCACCGGGCGGCCCGGACCTGTTCTTATTGATATCACCAAGAATGCACAAAACGAACTCACGCCCGAAATCCGATACGAGCCATGCACGGGCGTGCGCACGTATAGACCAAAGCCCGCATTGCCGATCGCTTTAGTTGAGGAGGCGGCAGCGCTGATCAACCAAGCGAAGCGTCCTTACTTGCTGGCGGGCCAGGGCATCCTGCTGGCTGGCGCCACGGACGAACTGAAATCTTTTGCGGAAAAAACCGGTATCCCGGTGGCCTGCACGTTGCTGGGTCTCGGAGCTATACCGCAGGATCATCCAAACTACGTGGGCTACCTCGGCATGCACGGCAACTACGGGCCAAACGTCAACACCAATGAATGTGACGTGCTGATTGCTGTGGGTATGCGCTTTGACGACAGGGTCACCGGTAACGTCAGCAAGTATGCCCGGCAAGCCCGCATCATCCACATTGACATCGACAAAGCCGAGATCAACAAGATCATCAAGGCCGAAATCGGCATTCATGCCGATGCCCGTGAGGCACTGGCCGCACTCACCCAGCGATGCGATGCACAAACGCACCCCGAATGGATGGCGAGCTTTCGCGCACTGAACGACTTGGAGTACGAAAAGGTGGTGAAAAAGGAAATTGAAGACACCACCACCTTAAAGATGGCGGAGGTCATTCACCAGCTTTCCGCGCTCACCGGAGGCGAAGCCGTGATTGTAACCGATGTGGGTCAGCATCAAATGGTAACCTCGCGCTACTATCGCTATCAAAACCCGCGAACCAACATCACGTCAGGCGGTGCCGGCACCATGGGCTTTGCGCTGCCGGCCGCCATTGGGGCCAAAGTAGCTGCGCCCAACCAGCAAGTAGTTGCTGTTATTGGCGATGGCGGATATCAAATGACCATTCAGGAGTTAGGTACGATCATGCAGGACAACATCCCGGTGAAAATACTGGTGCTCAATAATCAATTTCTGGGCATGGTGCGTCAGTGGCAGCAATTGTTTCATGGCAAACGCTACTCGTTCACCGAGCTGGACAACCCGGACTTTATCAAGATCGCAGAAGCATATCGCATTCGGGCACGAAAAGTAACAGCCCAGGCCGATCTCACAGCAGCTTTACTCGAAATGTTGGAATCACCCAGCTCCTATTTCCTGGAGGTAGTAGTAGAAAAAGAAGAAAATGTATTCCCGATGGTACCGGCTGGTGCCGGGGTTAGCGAAATAATCTTGGAAATACCAAAAGATAAAACATGAACAAACAGGAATTTACCTTGTCAATTGTTGCCGACAACAGTTTTTCCATCCTCAACCGGATTGTCAACGTGTTGAACCGCAGACGTGTGCGCATCAAAAAGTTGGTTGCACACGAGATGGAGGGAAATTTTCGGCAGGGTGGTGCACTCTTATTGTTGTACACCACACCTGACCTTATGGAAAAAGTAAAGCATCAACTGGAGAAGTTGATTGAAGTGGAGCAGGCTGAGTATTCAGCTGGCAACGAGCAGTTTCTGGCACTCGTTTCGGAAACCGCCAAACTGGAGGCCGCCTAGTCATTTCAAATACAGATAACCTAACCCGACTCAAAAAATTAAACTTAAAAATCATGGCAAAAATCAATTTTGGTGGCACATGGGAAGAAGTGGTCACCCGCGAGGAATTCCCGATGGAAAAAGCACTTGACTTGCTGCGCGATGAGACCATCGCCATCATTGGATATGGTGTGCAAGGACCGGCCCAGGCACTAAACTTACGGGATAACGGCTTTTCGGTCATCATTGGCCAACGACAAGGAACCAAGACCTGGGAAAAAGCGATTGCGCATGGCTGGGTTCCCGGTGAAACGCTTTTTGACGTTGAGGAGGCCGCCAAGCGCGGAACCATTATTCAGTTCCTGATGAGTGATGCGGGGCAAATTGCAACCTGGCCAACCATTAAACCGCACCTGACCAAGGGCAAGGCTCTTTACTTCTCACACGGATTTGGCATCACCTTTAAGGAACAAACGGGCATCATTCCTCCGCCCGATGTTGATGTCATCTTAGCAGCACCCAAAGGTTCAGGCACATCGGTACGCAGATTGTTCTTGCAGGGCAAAGGGATCAACAGCAGCTACGCAGTGTTCCAGGACGCTACCGGCAAAGCCAAGTCAAGGGCTATTGCGCTGGGTATTGGCGTTGGTTCCGGCTATTTGTTTGAAACTGATTTCAAAAAAGAGGTTTATTCTGACCTCACCGGTGAACGCGGCACACTCATGGGCGCCATTGCGGGCATTTTCGAAGCTCAGTATGAAGTGTTGCGCTCCAAGGGGCATTCGCCTTCCGAAGCCTTCAACGAAACGGTTGAAGAACTCACACAGAGCCTGATGCCGCTGGTAGCGGAAAATGGTATGGATTGGATGTATGCCAACTGCTCCACCACAGCGCAGCGGGGAGCCCTCGACTGGAAAAAGAAATTCAAGGCGGCCACGCTTCCGGTATTCAAAGAACTGTATGAAAGTGTGGCCAGTGGAGCCGAAGCTAAACGCACGATCGACACCTGCAGTAAACCGGACTACCGCGAGAAGTTGGCCGAAGAATTAAAAGAACTGCGGGAGAGTGAACTTTGGCAAGCAGGCGCAGCTGTGCGGGCATTGAGACCGGAGAAGGAGAAGGTCGAAGCCAGCATGATAAATTAAATGGGTGTTGGTTATTCGCGATTGGTTGCTCGTGAGCATTCCAATAACGAACAACCAACAACGGCCAACGAAATGGTTTCAATACAAAATCACCAAATCGACATTCACCGCGCACATGTGGCGTTGAAAGACGTTGCGCTCAAAACTCCGTTGCAGTTTCATCGCAAGCTGTCGGAGAGGTTTGAGTGCGAAGTGTATTTGAAACGCGAGGATTTGCAAGTAGTGCGATCGTACAAGATTCGTGGGGCATACAACTTGATTCAAAGTCTGACTGATGGGCAACGCCAGCATGGCGTAGTTTGTGCCAGCGCGGGCAATCATGCTCAAGGCGTGGCCTTATCATGCAAATTATTGAACATTAAAGGGGTGATTTACATGCCGGCCATTACGCCCAAGCAGAAAATCAACCAAGTGAAAATGTTTGGAAATGGGTTGGTAGAAATTGTGCTGGTTGGCGATACGTTTGATGAATGTCAAGCGCATGCACTGAAGTACACCGAGGCGAACAACAAGACGTTCATTCCACCCTTCGACCATATTAAAACCATCGAGGGGCAAGGAACAGTGGCGAAAGAAGTGTTAGACGAGCAGTCAGAAATCGATTACTTGTTTGTGCCAATTGGTGGCGGAGGTTTATGCGCGGGAATGTCCCATTACTTCAAGACGTATTCACCCAACACCAAAATCATAGGTGTGGAGCCCACTGGGGCACCTTCGATGAAAGAGGCGCTAAAGGCAGGCAGGCCCGTGGTATTGGAAAAAATTCAGCGCTTTGTAGATGGTGCTTCCGTAAAGAAAGTAGGCGACCTTACGTTTGACATTTGCAAGGAGGCCATCAGCGATATGTTGTTGGTGCCTGAGGGAAAAGTGAGCTCGACAATCCTTCAACTTTATAATGAAGATGCCATCGTGGCCGAACCGGCAGGCGCACTGACTATTGCTGCACTCGACCAGTATGCTGCCCATATCACAGGCAAGCGCGTGGTGTGTGTATTGAGTGGCGGCAACAACGACATCGACCGCATGCAGGAAATTAAAGAGCGCTCGCTGTTGTATGAAGGGTTGAAGCACTATTTCCTTGTTCGCTTTGCTCAGCGACCCGGAGCTTTGAAAGAATTTGTGAATCACATCCTTGGTCCAACCGATGATATTGTACGTTTTGAGTTCATCCAAAAACATAACAAGGAGACAGGGCCAGCCTTGATTGGCATTGAATTGAAATCAAAAGAAGACTATGAATCGCTAATTGCCCGCATGGTGCAATTCAAACTCAACTACACCGAGATAAACCAGAACGAAAATTTGTTTGAGTATTTGGTTTGATCTCTACGGGCACTGGACCAGCGGCTACCGGTTATGGTAATGTGGTACATAAACTAACACTTGTAAGTGGCTGAAATATTTTTGGTAGAATAACAAGATCGACCCCGGGAAAAACTATAAATTCGTACTTGCAAAAAGACGCCCCGTCAAAACTTCGGTTGTTTGGACGGGGCCGTTTTATTTTAAGCAGGCACCCACGAACTAACACTTGTTGTGAGTAACCGACCTAAAACCATCTTCGAAAAAATCTGGGATGCCCACGTGGTAAAGCGTGCCGAGGGGTATCCGGATGCCCTCTTTATCGACCGGCACTTTATTCATGAAGTCACCAGCCCGCAGGCTTTTGACGGACTTCGGAAGCGCAACCTGCCGGTGTTCAACATCCAACGCACTACGGCCACGGCCGATCACAATGTGCCCACGAAAGATCAGCACCTGCCCATCAAAGAAGCGCTGTCGCGGCACCAGGTAGAAACACTTCGCAAAAATTGCGCGGAGTTTGGTGTTGAGCTGTATGATCTGGGGCATCCCTATCAGGGCATTGTGCATATAATCGGTCCCGAACTCGGATTAACCTTACCCGGCATGACCATCGTGTGTGGCGACAGTCATACTTCGACTCACGGGGCTTTTGGCAACATCGCGTTTGGTATTGGCACAAGTGAGGTAGAGCAAGTATTAGCCACCCAATGCATTCTTCAATACAAGCCCAAGACCATGCGAATTGAAATCAATGGCCAATTGGGCAAGGGTGTGGTAAGTAAGGATATTATCCTTTACATCATTTCGAAAATATCGGCCAGCGGAGCCACCGGCTATTTTGTGGAATATGCTGGCGATACCATCCGCAATCTTTCGTTGGAAGCGCGAATGACCATTTGCAACATGAGTATTGAAATGGGTGCCCGCGGTGGGCTGATCGCACCGGACGAAACCACCTTTACCTATATCAAAGGCAGAAAATTTGCGCCCATAGGTGCCGCCTTCGATGAGGCTGTAGCCACGTGGAAAAAACTTGCAACGGATGAAGGCGCGAAGTATGACGTGGTGCTCACGTTTGACGCGGCCGACATCGCCCCGATGATCACCTATGGCACCAACCCGGGAATGGGCATCAAAGTGACGGATCGCATTCCCACCCCTGCCGAATTAAAAGAAATCAGCGCGCAAGCCTCGTTCACTAAATCACTTGAGTACATGGCCTTGCAACCGGGCGCTCCTTTGCTGGGCAAGCCCATCGACTATGTATTCATTGGCAGTTGCACAAATGCCCGCATCGAAGACCTGCGGTTGGTGGCCGGCATGGTGAAAGGGAAAAAGAAGGCCGAAGGTGTAGAGGTTTGGGTAATACCCGGCTCACGTCAGGTGGAGGCGCAAGCCCGGCAGGAAGGTTTGGATAAGATTTTTGAGCAAGCCGGCTTCGAACTGCGCAGTCCGGGTTGTTCCGCTTGCCTGGGCATGAATGAAGACAAAGTGCCGCCCGGTAAGTATTGCATTAGTACCAGCAACCGAAATTTTGAAGGCCGCCAAGGGCCGAAGTCGCGCACATTTTTGGCCAGTCCATTAAGTGCAGCGGCTGCTGCCATTACGGGAAAAGTGACCGATGTACGCGAGTTGATGTAAACCCATGAAAGAAAAATTCACCACACTGGTTTCCACGGGCGTTCCCCTTCCTATCGAGAACATCGATACCGATCAAATTATCCCAGCCCGTTTTCTGAAAGCGACCACCCGCGAAGGTTTTGGTGATAATCTGTTTCGCGACTGGCGTTATGATTCGGCACAAAACCCGATGGCTGATTTCGCATTGAATCAATCCCGCTATAGCGGAAAGATACTGGTGGCCGGCAAAAATTTTGGTTGCGGCAGCAGTCGTGAACACGCGGCCTGGGCCATTTATGATTACGGTTTTCGGGTGGTGGTATCCAGCTTTTTTGCTGATATCTTCAAAAACAATGCCTTGAATAACGGGCTACTGCCGGTCGTAGTCAGCGACTCCTATTTAAGGTCATTGCTGGAAACCCTTGAGCGCGAGCCCAACACTTCGATCACCGTCAACTTACAGGACCAGAAAATCAAATTCAACGACCGGGAGGAGTGGTTTGAAATCAACGCTTATAAAAAAACATGCCTCACCAACGGGTACGATGACATTGACTACCTGCTGAGTTTGCGAAACGAAATTAAAGAATACGATTTGTCTCACGCCTGATACCGAATCTTTGAAAAAGAAAATCACGATACTGCCCGGAGATGGCATTGGCCAGGAAGTAACCCGCGAAGGCAAACGCGTGCTGGAAAAAATTGCTTTGGCCTTCGGACACCAGTTTGAATTCGATGACGCGCTCATTGGCCACGCAGCCATTGAGGCCACGGGTAACCCGCTGCCCGATGAGACCCTGGCCAAACTGCAAGCCACCGATGCCATTTTGTTTGGTGCGGTCGGGCATCCAAAATATGACAACGACCCAACGCTGACGGTGCGACCCGAGCAGGGTCTGCTCAAGATGCGGAAGACGTTGGGACTCTACGCGAACCTGCGCCCCATCAAGCTTTTTGATGAATTGCTGGATGCCTCCAGTATCAAGCCGGAAATTCTGAAAGGATCCGACATCTTGTTTTTCCGGGAGCTCACCGGTGATGTCTACTTTGGAGAAAAGGGCCGAAGAGATGAGGGGCAGACGGCTTATGATCTGATGATTTATCAGCGATTTGAAATTGAGCGTATTGCGCACAAAGCCTTTGCTGCTGCCCGCACACGCAAAAAGAAGGTGACGAGTGTAGACAAAGCAAATGTTTTGGAAAGTTCACGCCTGTGGCGACAAGTTGTAACCGAGGTGGCCAAGAGCTACCCGGATGTGCAGCTCGAACATCAATTTGTTGATGCGGCCGCCATGAAATTAATCCAAAGCCCCAGAAGCTTTGATGTGGTTCTCACCGGCAACCTGTTTGGCGATATTCTCACGGATGAAGCATCCCAAATTGCCGGATCGATGGGAATGCTGGCATCGGCTTCGGTCGGTGATACCGTGGGGTTATACGAGCCCATTCACGGCAGCGCGCACGACATTACCGGAAAAGGAATTGCCAACCCGCTGGCTTCTATTCTGTCGGCTGCCCTCATGCTCGACATTTCTTTTGGTCTCAAAACCGAAGCCCAGAGCGTTATTCGTGCCGTGGAGCAAACGCTGCAACAGGGTTTTCGTACCGCTGACATCGCCAGTGCTGCAACACAACACGAAAAACTTCTTAATACGGTGCAGATGGGCAATCAGGTGGTCAAGGAAATTGACCGAATAATGACTTCGAAATCAATAACGGTTTGATCGTAAACAAAAAAACCATGGCCGACAAGATTCAAATATTTGACACTACCCTTCGCGATGGCGAACAAGTGCCGGGTTGTCAGTTAAAAACAGACGAAAAACTGATGGTTGCACGCGAGCTTGAAGCGCTCGGAGTGGATGTGATCGAAGCGGGCTTTCCGATCTCAAGCCCGGGCGACTTTCTCTCGGTAGTGGAAATATCGAAGGCCGTGAAAGAACCGGTAGTCTGTGGCTTGACCCGTGCCAAAAAAGAGGATATTGATGTAGCGGCAGAAGCGTTGCACCATGCTAAACGCGGCCGCATTCATACGGGGATAGGTGCGTCCGATGTGCATATCAAACACAAGTTTCGCAGCACCCGCGAACAAGTACTGGAGCAAGGCGTTTGGGCGGTTCAGTATGCCAAATCCAAGGGCTACGAGGTTGAGTTTTATGCCGAAGATGCCGGCCGCGCTGACTTGCCTTTTTTGGCGCAGTTGATTGAAAGTGTTATCGCAGCCGGTGCCGATGTTGTAAACATTCCGGATACAACCGGTTACTGCTTACCTCATTTATATGGCAGGCGCATCCAATACCTGGTTGAGCATGTGAAAAACATTGACCGCGCGGTGATCTCCGTTCACTGCCACAATGATTTGGGCATGGCCACTGCCAATACACTTGCCGGACTGATCAACGGTGCTCGTCAGGCCGAGGTTACGATCAACGGGATTGGCGAACGAGCCGGAAACACTTCGCTTGAAGAAGTGGCTATGGCCATCAAAACGCATAAAGATCTGAACCTATACACCAACATTAAGTCAGAGCGCATTTTTGAAATCAGCAATCTGGTGAGCGAATTGATGCACATGCCGGTGCAACCCAACAAAGCGATTGTCGGTCGAAATGCTTTTGCGCATTCCTCGGGCATTCACCAGGACGGCTTTCTCAAACATGCAGAAAACTACGAGATCATCAACCCGGCAGATGTAGGCGTGCCGTCTTCCTCCATCGTATTAACGGCCCGCAGCGGACGTGCGGCCCTGCGGCATCGCGTTGAGCAGCTGGGCTATCATGTTCAAGGAGAGGAGTTAAATCAATTGTATGAAAACTTCCTGCTGGTGGCCGATGAAAAAGGTAATGTGGAAAACGATGATCTGCACGTGCTGATGGCCAACCAGGCTGTATTGGCACGCTGATGTCCAGCGTGGCAACACCTGCTCACCCTAATGACCGCCAGAAATACAAAGTCGCGTAGGCCTCCCATCCTTTGTATTTCTTAAATAGTCTGCGAACCTGTTCAACAGTGGGTTTTGCCCTCATACCCTTCAGGTTACGAATGGCATTGTGCAGCCCGGCATCTTCGGCCGGAAAGGCCTGCGGAAATCGAAAGGTTTTCATCAACGCATAATTTGCTGTCCAATTGCCAATGCCTTTGATTTTACGCAACTCTGTTTTTGCGTCTTCAAACGGAAGTTGCCGGATGGATTCGGTTGACAGGCGACCTTCATGAAACGCTCTGGCCACCTCCACAACATAGCGGGCTTTTTGACGGGAGAACTGCAAAGGCAACAATTGCTCGGGCGCAAGCCGGGCAATGGTCGATGGTTCAGGGAAAAGGAAATAGCACTGCCCGCCATGTTCCAACGAATGACCATACTGCTCAACAAATCGTTGCTTCAGCGTATACGCAAAACCCAGGTTTATTTGCTGTCCCAGTATTGCCCATGTGAGGGATTCATGTAAGTCCGGTTGGCCAACAATCCGATAGCCGTGGTACTGTTTCACCAGGCCGCCCAACAATGCATCTTTGCGCGCCAGCGCATAAAATGGTTTCAAATCTGTTTCCAGATCAAACCATTGAGCGATGTACTGGCCGATAAACTTTCGTTGCGACTCCGTAATTCCACCCGGGTGATGACGAACGTCCAGGGCATTATTTCGTTCCTGTATCTCTACCAGAATCGATTCCCGTTCCACCCCTATCGCCTTGCGGACAACCCCGCCCTCCACCCGATGCAGGATTTCGCGGGGCGACCGCAGCAGGAAGGTAAGGCACTCTGAAAAAGAAAATTCGCGTGGAACAGGGATAGTCATGGGTGCCGCCAAAGTAGCGAAACATGCGGAACATTGGCCGGATGGACGACAAGAATGTGCGCTAACTCCGTGCACGGTCGTAATTCGGGCGATAACCCAAACCATGAGAAGCGAACACTGCAGAAAGAGCAAGAATCAGGTTGAGCATGTACGCTCATACGCGGTTCTTTGACCAACCATTAATCGCAACAAAAAAGTAGCTTTGTATGACACTCACCATGAGCCATGAGGTTAACTATGCCCGGATTGCCGAGGCCATTCAGTACCTGGAGGAAAACTTTCAACGCCAGCCTGAACTGGACGAGGTAGCCGAAAAAGTCCACCTGTCGCCCTTTCATTTTCAGCGGCTGTTTACCGAGTGGGCGGGTATCAGCCCCAAACGATTCGTTCAATTTCTTACGATCGATTTTTTAAAGGCAAAAATTCAGGAAAGCAAAAATCTGGCAGAGGCAGCAGAGACCGCAGGCCTTTCGAGTCAATCGCGTGTTTACGATCTGTTCACAACCCTCGAAGCGATGACGCCCCAGGAGTACAAACAAAACGGCAGTGGCCTGCGCATTGAGTATGGCTTTCACGAGACGCCCTTTGGGCAGGCCTTGGTGGGCGTTACGGAACGCGGCATTTGCTGGCTATCGTTCATAGCGGGTGATCAGGAGGGGCGTTCCGAACTGGAGCGGATGAAACAACACTGGCATAACTCGCTGTTTCACGAGAACTCAGAGCTCACAAGTGTTTTGGCCGATAAGATATTCAATCCCCTGAACCGGACTAAGCCGGGTGACAAACTTCACGTGCTCGTCAAGGGCACCAACTTTCAGATTAAAGTATGGGAAGCCTTGCTACGCCTGCCGCTCGGGTCGGTAACTACCTACCAGCACATTGCCGGGCAAATCAATAGCCCGAAGGCGCTGCAGGCGGTCGGGTCTGCTGTAGGCAGCAACCACATCGCCTACCTGATTCCATGTCATCGCGTCATCCGGAAGGATGGCATACTGGGCGAATACCGTTGGGGTGCAACGCGCAAGAAAAGTATGATTGGCTGGGAAATGGCTCATCGACAGGCTTAAGCACCGGCCAGTCCGGGCGCCTCGGTCGTGAGTTGGTACGCTTCTGCATAGTGGCGAATGAGATTCTGCCAGTCGAAGGCTTCCGAGTAGCTCTCCACATTGTTGCGCTGCATAATACGTTCTCTGCGGGTCTGCATTAAGAACTGGTACAGGTAGCCCGCCAGTTGCCGCGCACTCCAGTCAAACGTTCGCTTGCCACGTTCTACCACGTACATGCCATGCTTCTCGTGGTCCGGGAAATTCTTCAGCAGGTAGTCGCCAAAACCACTGAGGTCGCTGGTGACGGCCGGCACCCCGCTGGCCAGGCACTCCAGCGGGGTGTAACCCCAGGGCTCATAATAACTCGGGAAAATTCCCAAGTGGCAACCTCTCACAAACTGGCTATAGTCCATACCAAACAACGGGCTGGTGGACGTAATGAAGTCGGGGTGGTAGACAATTTTCACTTTATCTTCGGCCCGGTTCATGAGATTTCTGCGCACGAGGAAACTCAGGATTTCATCATGATCTTCTTCTTTCAGTTTATGCGTAACCACCAATGGCAATTTGTTGGTTTTCCAACTCTGAATGGTTCTGCGGTAGCGCAGTTTCCAATAATCACCCACAAACTCATTGAGTTCGGGCAAGCGATTGTCTTTTCGCGTGGTGGAGGCATAGAAAAGCTCTTTGCCCACCTGCTGCTGGATGGCTTCACAGGTCTGCCGGATTTCCTCCATCATGGCGCGCGACTGCAGGGCTTCGGGCTTTATACTATAGTAATCCCGCTTGGTTACAAAAAACATAACCACGGTCACATCCGCCTTCTCACGTTTCAGCCGTTCGTTCAAATGCCATAAGGCTTCCAGCGTCAGGTCAAATCCCTTGTTCTTGTATTCAAAACGTCCGGACGTAAATAAATAGATCGTCTTATCAAGATCGAAGGTGTAGCTCTGGAAAAAATGCCCCATCACAAATTGATGGATATCTTCTTTGTGTTGCACGTGCAGGTTTTGAAACTCATGCAACGCCTCAAAGCGTTGGATGTTGAGGCCATTGGGCACAATGGCATCGGGTTTGCGCTTGAGCAGGTGTTTGCACTCGCGTGCCGTAACTTCACTTACGGTGGTCATCACATCGCACATTTGTGCGGCCCGGAATTCGATCGCCTCCTCGGTTACCACCCCGAATTTCTTGGACTCATCCTGGTGATTAAAAAAAGGCAGGTGAGCGTAGAAAAAAGGCGAGTTAATCGCAAGATGACGTCCCAGCTGGGTGGCATGCGTGGTAAACACGGTCTTCACCGGCAGGTTGTCGCGCCTGATATCAAGAATGGGGAGTGCCGCCATCCATTCGTGGAAGTGCGCAATAATGGGCTGGTCGCCCCGCAGCTTAACAACTTCATCGATAAATAGCTTGGTGAGGTAGCTAAAGCCAATGACCTGGTTGATGAGAGGCGATGCGGTGTCTGAATTAACGCCATGATTTTTCCACAACAGGTACTTGACTACTTCAAGGGCTTTGTCTTCAATGGCATTCGGATTAAGCAGTACCACACGGGGTTTACCCGTAATGAGCCACTCGGCATATTGCACATCGTAGCCGCGCTTGCGCAGTACCGCAGCGGCCTGCCCGAACACATCCTGCGAATCATCCAACGGTTCAAGTTCCGCGAGTATGTTCTTATTCAAAAACGGCCCCACCATGCAAAACGGGCCATTGGCGCGATCGGTCATAGCAGGCGCTTTGGAACGGATCACGGTATAAATACCGCCCACCTGATTGCAAACTTCCCACGCCACCTCAATTAACAGCGCTTTGGGGAACAGGCCGGTTGAACGGGATTTCTTTGGCATACTCAATAAGTCAAAATGACGCAAAACATCAGCTAGGGCAAACAAGATAATGACAATATTTCATAAAATAATGGAAGAATACACGTGGAGTCTAATTTGAGGTACCCCGACCCGGGGGAACACCTTTATGAACATCGAAAAATTCACCATTAAGTCGCAAGAGGCTCTGCAAAAGTCAGCAGAAATTACCACAAGTTTACAGCAGCAGGCAATTGAGCCGGGTCATTTGCTAAAGGCAATTCTGGATACGGACGAAAGCGTTTCGGGATACCTGCTGAAAAAAAGTGGTGTAAACGAGTCCGTGCTATCGGCCAAACTGGAGGATTTGGTTCAGAGCTATGCCCGGGTTTCCGGTCAGCAACCCTACCTGTCTGCGGCCACGAACTCCGTGCTGCAACAAGCGGAAAAAGAACTGCGTGAACTCAAAGATGAATTCATTTCCATTGAACACCTCCTGCTGGCCCTGGCGCAATCGAAAGACAAGGCGGGCCAGTTGCTGAAAGACAGTGGTGTTTCGCGCGGTACCTTGCTCAAAGCGATTCAGGAGCTTCGGGGCGGAGCCCGTGTTACCGACCAAGATGCTGAAGCGAAGTACAAATCGCTGGAACGGTACTCCAAAAACCTGAATGACCTGGCGAAACAGGGTAAAATTGACCCGGTAATCGGGCGCGATGAAGAAATCAGGCGCGTACTCCAGATTTTGTCGCGCAGAACCAAGAACAATCCCATTCTGCTGGGCGAACCCGGTGTAGGCAAAACGGCCATTGTGGAAGGCATGGCACAACGCATTGTCAATGGCGATGTACCGGAAAACCTGAGAAACAAAATTCTGGTATCACTCGACATGGGTTTGCTGGTAGCCGGAGCCAAGTACAAAGGCGAATTTGAGGAGCGCCTGAAGGCCGTGATTAAGGAAGTAACCGACTCCAACGGTCAAATCATTCTTTTCATTGATGAAATCCACACCCTGATTGGGGCAGGTGGTGGAGGCGAAGGTGCGATGGATGCCGCCAACCTGCTAAAGCCAGCACTTGCCCGGGGTGAACTGCATGCCATTGGCGCTACCACGTTGAAGGAGTATCAGAAGTACATCGAAAAAGATAAGGCACTCGAAAGACGTTTCCAGGCCGTAATGGTCGATGAGCCTTCCGTGGAAGACTCGATCTCCATTTTACGGGGGATTAAAGACAAATACGAACTTCACCACGGTGTACGAATTAAAGATGATGCCGTGATTGCCTCGGTTGAATTGTCGAGCCGATACATTTCCGATCGCTTCTTGCCGGATAAAGCCATCGACCTGATGGACGAAGCCGCGTCCAAGTTGCGTCTTGAGATGGACTCCGTACCTGAAGAACTCGATGAGCTGAACCGCAAGATCATGCAACTGGAGATTGAACGCGAAGCGATTCGCAGAGAGAAAGACAAAGACAAAGAAGCCGTGCTTACGAAAGAAATCGCGGAACTCTCCGAACAGCGGAATAGTCTGAAGGCGAAGTGGGAGAGTGAGAAAGCGATTGTGGCCGGGATTCAAAAAGAAAAGGAAAACATTGATCGTCTGAAATTTGAAGCCGACCAGGCCGAAAAGGCGGGCGACTATGGCCGGGTGGCCGAAATCCGGTACGGAAAAATTACCGAGGCCGAGAAGAAACTGAAGCAGGCTCAGGAGGAAATGAAGCAGTTGCAAAGCGGCCACTCGTTATTAAAAGAAGAAGTGGATAGCGAGGATATTGCCGAAGTAGTAGCCAAGTGGACCGGCATACCGGTAGCCAAGATGTTACAGAGCGAGCGTGAGAAATTGCTTTCTCTTGAACAGGAGCTCGCCAGGCGTGTGGCCGGCCAGGAAGAAGCGATTCGTGCCCTGAGTGATGCCGTGCGCAGGAGCCGGGCCGGGTTACAGGACCCGCGCAGGCCCATCGGCTCATTCATTTTCATGGGCACCACGGGCGTAGGCAAAACCGAACTGAGTAAAGCACTGGCCGAATATCTTTTTAATGATGAGCACAACATGGTGCGCATCGACATGAGTGAGTATCAGGAGCGCCACTCCGTCAGTCGTTTGATTGGAGCGCCTCCCGGCTACGTGGGCTACGATGAAGGCGGACAGTTGACGGAAGCCATCCGCAGAAAACCCTACTCGGTGATTTTGCTGGATGAAATTGAAAAAGCGCATCCGGATGTATTCAACATTCTGTTGCAAGTACTCGATGACGGGCGGCTCACGGATAACAAAGGTCGTGTGGCCAACTTCAAGAACACCATCATCATCATGACAACCAATATCGGATCAACGGTAATTCAGGAGAATTTCGAGCGGATGACCGAGACCAACTATTTTGAGGTGTTGGAAGACACGAAAGTACAGGTGTTGGACATGCTGAAGAAAAGTGTGCGACCGGAATTTATCAACCGCATTGACGAGATCATCATGTTCCGCCCGCTTAACAAGAGTGACATTCGAAAGATTGTGGACATTCAGGTGGAAGATGTGCGCAAGCGATTGGACGAAAATGGCATCAAAGTGGAAATCAGCGAGGCCGCACGCGAGCGACTGGCCAAACTGGGTTACGATCCCCAGTATGGTGCGCGACCGCTCAAACGTGTGTTGCAGCGCGAGCTACTGAACGAATTGTCGAAGCAAATACTGGGCGGTCAGGTATCGAAAGACGCGGTGATTTACATCGATTTGAAAAACGAGACCGATTTTGTGTTTGAGAATATCAGCCCAACGGAGATCGTGGAGTTGTAAGAGTAGCCCGGATTAACTCCGGGAGATCGGCTCCACCAGATCCCACCAGTTGCCGTAGATATCTTCAAAAACCGCCACGGTGCCATATGCCTCCGCACGGGGCGGTCGTACAAACTTGACTCCGTTGGCGACCAACCGACCATAATCGCGTTGAAAATCATCCGTATGTAGAAAAAGGAAAACACGGCCACCGGTTTGGTTGCCCACGCGGCTTACCTGCTCGGCATTGGCCGCGTTAGCGAGCAGCAGGGAACATCCGCCACCGGGCGGCTGCACGATCACCCATCGCTTGGCGGGCGACAATACCGTATCTTCAAGAAGTTTGAAGCCTAGCTTCTCCACGTAAAAGCGGATGGCTTTGTCATAGTCATCAACAAGAAGTGAGATGTGGGCCAGATGCATATGATTCATTTTCGTTCAACCGGTAGATACGACTCCCAAAACGCTTTATCGAATGGCACCTTTCGCGTATCAAAATCATTCGAGTCCTCTGGTAAGGGCCTCACATCATCAAGTGTGAGTTCGGTTACCCAAACCGTATTTCGTGTAATGTACCAGCGTCTTCCACCATCCATTTTGAATGTCTGTAGATGCAATCGCGGCACCGTTTGTTTTATGAACGGCAACACAGGCCAATAACATGCCAAAGCGGCTCCACCTCAAAAAAGGCCCCGTGGTTGGGCTTTGGCTGTCCGGTTTCATCCGATACCGTCCGCAACCGGACATTCAAATTCGTCTTCGAAATTGTACCTTTGAGGCGTGCTGCAGAACATTTTAATCATTCTCGTATTCGCTTGCGCGCTGGGGTATCTTACCCGGCTGGCGTGGCGAAGTTTTCAGCACCGAAGCCAATGCCAGTCCGGATGCGGAAAGTGCGCGGCTGCCTCCGACCGTTTGGAAAAGGTGTAAAGATTCTGAGTTTAGGCCCACACCCGGGTACCCTCGGTACAATTCCAGCACATTTCAATTTCGCTTCGCGAGCGCAATAAGGAAGCCCGGAAATTCTGATAATCTTCGCCCTGCCAAATCTCCTTAAAACTTCGCTGGGTGACATCGCCCAGGACAAAATGGGCGTCTTTGTCGAAACAACACGGCACCACTTTGCCATCCCAGGTGATCACACAACTGTGCCACATCTTCCAGCAATGGTTGTCAAATTTATTTTTGATCGCGTAGGTTCCATCCGGCTGCAGCCGGTAGCGGGAGTACTTGTCCTGAACGGGAATGAGCGGAGAGCCGTTTTGATAATCGTAGATCTGTGCAGTTTTCAATTTTACTTCATCCACACCCAGTTGGCGTGCCAGTCGGTGCACCTCCGGAATTTCATGTTCGTTGGGTTTAACCACCAGAAACTGAAAAATGATATGCGGTGTGGACGAACCCAGCTCCTTTCTAACGTTGAGCATGGTGCGCGTGCCTTCTACTACTTTCTCGAGGTTACCGCCAATGCGGTAAGCCTGATAGGTCTCTTGTGAGGTGCCGTCAATCGAAATGATCAGGCGGTCGAGACCGGACCGCACCGTGACCTCAGCATTCTTTTCGGTCAGGTAATGGGCGTTGGTTGAGGTTGCGGTATAGATGCCACGCTGCGAAGCATAAGCCACCATCTCCAGAAACCGGGGATGCAGATAGGGTTCGCCCTGAAAATAGAACGTGAGATAACTCAACGTGGGTGCCAGCTCATCAATCACACGTTGAAACAAATCCTCCTGCAACATGCCCGTGGGTCGGGTGAACGAACGCAAACCACTGGGGCATTCGGGGCAACGCAGATTACATGATGTGGTGGGCTCGAAAGCGATGGAAATCGGCAGACCGGATAAAAGGGGCGCCTGCCTCCAACGCGAGCGTTGGTAACTGCTCCAAATCTGCCCCGCGTTGATCACGCGCAGTGGGGTTGTCTTTCGCAAAAATTGGAGACTGTCGCGCCAGGCTGTCATATTGTTCAAAATTACCGCTTACCCCGCGATTGTTTATCTTTCGAACGTGAAAAGAATTATCGTTTGGTTGATCGGGGCACTCCTCATCCTGATCAGTAGCCCGGCAGCCAAGGCACAAACCTATCGGCTATCAGAAGCTGCCGAAATATCCGTGATCACCTGTGGACCTGATGTCAACGAGCTCTATTCAGCGTTTGGCCACAGCGCCATCCGGGTGCGCGATCCCCAACTCGGATTCGACTATGCGTTTAACTACGGGGTGTTTGATTTCGATCAGCCGAATTTCTACCTAAACTTCGCGCGCGGCCGCAACTTCTATATGCTCGCAGCTTATGATTTTGCTGACTTTGAAAATTCATACAGGCGGGCCGAGCGCTTTATCCACGAGCAGGTACTTCAGCTCACGTATGCTCAGAAACAAAAGATATTCGACTTTTTGGTGTGGAATGCGCAAAAAGAAAACCGAACCTATCGCTACGATTACTATCGCGACAACTGTGCCAGTCGCATTCGGGACGTACTGCAAAGCCAACTGGGCGCTGACGTGAAATGGGATAGTTCCTCCTTTGAACCCCAACACTCCTTCCGCCAAAAGACCGATGAATATCTTGGTCCGCTACCCTGGGGAGATTTAGGCATCGACATTTGTCTGGGCGCGCCCATCGACCGTCAAATGACAGCCTGGCAATACATGTTTTTGCCGGATTACATTGATTACTTCGTACAGCACACGCAAGTAAAATCGGATTCGGCCTGGCTACCGCTTACACGTGAACGAGTCGTGATCTTTGAACCAGAACCTGTCGAAGCCTGGATCGCCTTCGTTCATCCGTGGATTGCCTTTGGATCTCTGCTGGCCATTGTGGTGGTGATTTCCCTTTGGGACTGGCGCAGGCAAAACCTAAGCCGCTGGCTGGATGTGCTGCTCTTTGGCGTTGCCGGTCTTATCGGTGTGCTGCTGCTGATGCTCTGGACCCTCACCGACCATCACGATGCCGCCAATAACTTCAATCTGCTGTGGGCTTTGCCCTCACACTTGATTGGTGTTTACTTGCTGCTGAAGCGTCACTCCTTTACAGCCCGCTATTTTTTCTTTTGCGTCATACTACTTGGATCAACGCTTCTCTTTTGGTCCAGCAGGATACAAGAACTCAACATTTTCCTCCTGCCTGTAACGTGCGCACTCCTGATTCGGTCTACACTGATTTGGCGACTAACCAAATAGGCAGAAGAAAACTCCACGCTACATGTGAAGCGGCCGGTTAGCAGTTGCCGCAAGGCACGCTTCTTTGACGGCTTCCATATAGGTGGGGTGAGCATGACTCATCCGGGCAACATCCTCGGCCGAAGCGCGGTATTCCATGGCCACCACACCTGCCGCAATCATATCCGCAGCACGCGCACCGATAATGTGAACGCCCAATATTTCATCCGTGGTCTTATCGGCCAATATTTTTACCAATCCATCCAAATCCATAGAGGCCCGGGCACGGCCCAGCGCCTTGTAGGGAAAGCTGCCGGTTTTGTAGGCGCGTCCCTGTTCTTTTAGTTGCTCCTCGGTGTAGCCAACGCTGGCTACCTCAGGCCAGGTGTATACCACTCCCGGTATCAACAAATAGTTAATATGCGGTTTTTGACCAGCCAGTTGCTCAGCCACCATGACACCCTCCTCCTCGGCCTTGTGCGCCAGCATGGCCCCGCGCACGACATCACCAATGGCGTAAATGTTATCCACCTTAGTCTTCAAGTGGTCATCCACCGGAATGCGTCCTTTGTCGAGTTCGATACCCACCTTGTCCAGACCGAGCCCATCGGTATAAGGTCTGCGCCCGATGCTCACCAGGCAGTAGTCGCCCTTCAATTCGATTGCGGCTCCCCCATTTTTGGGTTCGGCTTTCAATACGACCTCCTTACCCTTGTTCTCAACAGACACCACTTTGTGGCCGAGGTAAAAATCCATCCCCAATTTCTTGGTCGCTTTCTGCAGTTCCTTGCCCATGGTACCATCCATG
Organism: Flammeovirgaceae bacterium; assembly: GCA_021298015.1. Lineage (GTDB taxonomy): Bacteria > Bacteroidota > Bacteroidia > Cytophagales > Cyclobacteriaceae > ELB16-189. Next base: position 9,294 of record JAJTGY010000006.1, on the reverse strand, counting down.
GTGGGAATGATACTGTCGAGGTACTCGACCACCGAAACTTTTGAACCAATGCGGGCATACACCGAGCCTAGCTCCATTCCGATTACACCACCTCCGACCACGATCAGGTGTTTGGGAATCTCCTGGAGTTCCAGAGCCTCGGTACTGGATATGATTCGTTTTTTGTCAAACGCAGCAAACGGCAGTGGCGTAGGCTTTGATCCGGTGGCAATGATGATCTTCTCACCTGTCAGCTTCGTGGATTTCCCATCGGCTGCGGTAACCTGGATGGTGTTTTTGTCGACAAACGAGCCAACCCCGGTGTGCACGTCAATTTTGTTTTTCTTCATCAGAAAAGCGATACCATCGACATTCGCCTTCACTACGCCCGCCTTGCGTTTGATCATTTGCGGCAGGTTAGCTTTTGGCTCCGAAATATCAATTCCATGCTCCTTGAAGGTGTGCGCAGCATTGTGAAAGTGCTCGGACGAATCGAGCATTGCCTTTGAGGGTATGCAACCCACGTTAAGGCAAGTGCCACCGAGTGTATTGTACTTTTCCACAATGGCTGTCTTCAGACCCAGTTGTGCGCAACGGATGGCCGCCACGTAACCTCCGGGGCCAGAGCCGATAACGATGACATTGTAGTTCATTTCTATAATGATTTTGCAAATTCCTTTAGTTTCGTAATTGCACGGTGATCCTCGTGCGCTCTCACAAACTCGACCATACGGCTTCGTTCCCTTGTATGGTTTTGAAGCCTTAGTCGGTCGTGAATTTCACCCTCACTATTTGAAAGATTGAATGTTGACAAATCAACCTTTTTATCCCTTGCTATCTTAAGCAGCAACCATTCCAAATTAGGCCTGAGAACAATCAATTTATTTCCCAATTTTTTGTCTGTAATATGTATTAAATACTGATCCTCATAATCTGTTCGCAAGGACGAAAGGTATTTTAGATACGCATCTTGAGTCGAATTAGGGTCCTCGTCAATCATTCCGACAGAGTTTCCAAGCTTTTTAAGCTTGGAACAGACGTTACTTCGCCCAAACGAATGACCCCCTTTCAGATCCCTAGAGTTAAATCCAAGAAATACAAGCAAGGCCTGATCTGCATAACATTCATAGAAAATCATGTCTCAATCAGCTTGTCAAAGTTGAGAAACACATCGCTATTTAAAGTCAATATCTCTTCGCGAGCACTTTCAGGCAATTGCTTAACCATAGTTTGATAATCATTCATCGTAGCCAAATTTACGGTAAGATCAGGTGACGGAACTTTTTCAATGATGGCCTGAAGGAAGTAGGGATTATGAGTCGTGATGAAATACTGCTTTTCGCTATCCCCCGCAATTTTCTCTGCTAAATATTTGGTATAATATGGAAACACATTTGATTCAGGTTCTTCTAATATTAATGATGTGCCTGGATGATTTGACTCTATCGCTGTCACGTAAAAAATTATTCGCTGGAGGGTATCAGATATGACGTGGTAAGGGTATGTAGTCAGGATGCTATTCTGTTCCTTTGAAATTTCAATCTCAGATGTCGCTTGGCGGAAAGTGAGTTTAAAGCCTCGGTCTTGTATGAAATCGCTAATGAGTAATTTCAATTTTCTATTCGACTGCAAAATCGAGAAAAGATTGTCGCCATCCGGAGGAGAAAGAAAGTCAATCCTCTTATTTGAAAATTTTTCAGTCGTCCTGAAAAAATAGGGGTGAATTCCAAGGTCACTTGGCATGATGTTGTTTGTTGACACTATATTTCCATCAATTGAAAATCTAGCTTGAAACTGATTTGGAAAATTCAGAACAACCTGATTCCCGGGGAAATCATATACAACGGAAACAGTGCCTTTCTCTGTTTGTACAATTATCTCGTTTGAAGGTTCATTTTCAAAGAAAAGATTGCTAAGGTCTTGAAAACGAATAAGTTTTCGAAAATCAGACGTAACGGGAACTGAATAAAGAGATAACCCCTCAAGAATATTTGACTTCCCCACATTCGGTTCACCAATAAACAAGTTGATCCTCTTACACGTCAAGGTCAGCTCCTTAATTGACTTAAAATTCTTAATTGTAAGATTCGAGATCATGGTGAACTTTTTACACGCCCAAAATCAGTCTTCCGGGATCTTCCAACATTTCCTTGACACGCACCAGAAAGCTAACCGACTCGCGACCATCAATAATGCGGTGATCGTAGGACAGGGCCACGTACATAATTGGTCGTACCACCACTTCTCCGCCCTTCACCACCGGCCTTTCCACAATATTGTGCATACCTAAAATGGCTGACTGAGGCGGGTTAATGATTGGCGTGGAAAGCATTGAGCCAAACACGCCCCCGTTGGTGATGGAGAACGTTCCCCCCGTCATTTCTTCAATCGATAACTTTCCGTCACGGCCTTTGGTGGCCAGGCGCACCACTTCGCTTTCAATCTGTGCCATCGTCAATGACTCGGCATTGCGAATCACCGGCACCACCAGCCCACGCGGGGTTGATACCGCAATGGAAATATCGCAGTAGTCGTGGTACACGATTTCATCTTTATCGATAGAAGCGTTAACGGCCGGGAAATCTCTCAGCGCAACACAAATGGCTTTCGTAAAGAAAGACATGAAACCCAGGCTCACTCCGTACTTCTCCTTGAACTGATCCTTGTACTTTGCCCGCAAATCCATTACGGGCTTCATATCCACCTCGTTGAACGTGGTGAGCATGGCTGTTTCGTTTTTCACGGACACCAGCCTGCGCGCTATGGTCTTGCGCAGCGAAGTCATTTTCTCTCTACGCTCGTTGCGGCTACCGCCAGCAGCAATTACGGGAGGCGCAGGCGGAGCTGCCGCTGCCTTGGTTTCCCTGGCCTGTGCTGCCTGGGCTTTGGCCGCATCTTCCTTGGTAATGCGACCACCAACACCCGAGCCGGCTACGGCCGAGGCCGGAATTCCTTTCTCATCGAGAATCTTGGCGGCCGCGGGCGAAGGATGGCCTGCCGCATAGCCAGCGCCACCGGAGGCCGGTGAAGAAGGTGCAGCTCCAGCAGCGGATGGCGCAGGTGCTGTCGCACTGGCGGGTGCGCCTTCCGTAACTTCAATTTTACAAATGAGTCCTCCAATCGGCAGGGTTGTTTTCTCCTGCGCCACGATGCGCAGAATGCCGTTGGCTTCTGCCGGTAATTCAAACGTGGCTTTGTCTGATTCGACTTCGGCAATTACCTCGTCCAATTTGACAAAGTCTCCGTCCTTTTTAAGCCACGTAGAAATGGTCACTTCCGTAATGGACTCGCCCACTGCGGGCACTTTCATTTCTTTAATCTGTCCGGTTGATTTCATAGGTTGAGAAGGTACAGTTTCAGTTTTTATTACAGCAGCAGGTGGAGCCGGAGCCGTTGTAGCTGCGGCACCATCTTGTATTTCGCAAATGACAGTGCCAATGGGCACCACGTCACCTTTGGGCTTCGTAATGTGCAGCGTGCCGGCCTGCGGGGCCGTCAGTTCAAAGGTTGCCTTGTCCGACTCCAGTTCAGCGATGACTTCATCCATCTTCACCGCTGATCCATCCGGCTTCAGCCAATTGGCAATGGTCACTTCGGTGATGGACTCGCCAACGGCCGGTACTTTTACTTGTTGTGCCATAGCTAATCGGATTAGAGGCCCAACGCCTGATTAATGATTTTCTCTTGCTCGATCTTATGCACTTTGCTATAGCCGGTAGCGGGCGAGGCGCTGGCCTTTCGGGCCACAAACTCCATCTCCTGTTTCGGCATCATGCGTTGGATAAACTGTTGAAAGCCCATGTTCGCGGGCTCCTCCTGAGCAAACACTACTGCGGCATTCTTATATCCCTTCAGGATATCTTTGATTTGCTTCTCCGGGAAGGGATACAACTGCTCAATGCGGATGATCGCCACATCCTTCTTCTTATTACTCTGGCGGGCTTCATCCAATTCATAGTACAATTTGCCCGAGCAGAGCACCACGCGCTTCACCTCCTTGGCGGAGACGCTCGAGTCTTCAATAACCTCCAGAAACTGCCCCTTGGTAAAGTCTTTTAGGGCTGAAACGGCAGCCGGATGGCGCAGCAACGATTTGGGTGAAGTTACTATACACGGCTTACGGAAATCCCACGTGACCTGCCTGCGCAGCATATGGAAGTTATTGGCCGGTGTCGTAGGGTTGCAGATGATCATGTTGTATTCGGCCGCCAACTGAAGGAAACGCTCCGGCCGGCAACTGCTGTGCTCGGGGCCCTGACCTTCATAACCGTGTGGCAGCAGCATCACTAAACCGTTCATGCGCTGCCATTTCGACTCCGCGCTTGAGATAAACTGGTCGATCATCACTTGAGCGCCATTCACAAAGTCACCGAACTGCGCTTCCCATAAAACCAGCGCATGTGGCGAAGACATGGCGTAGCCATATTCAAATCCCAGCACACCAAACTCCGACAGCAGCGAGTTGTAGATGTGAAATTTCGCCTGCCCTTCCTGGATGTTGTCCAGCGCGCAGTAGGGCGCGTTGGTATTGGCATCAAAGAAATAGGCATGCCGGTGTGAGAACGTTCCACGTTTTACATCCTGACCCGACATGCGTACCGACACGCCTTCGGCCAGCAACGTGCCATACGCCAGCAGTTCGCCTTCGGCCCAGCCGAGCATCTTGGTTTCGTAGAAGGCATCCTTGCGGTCCTTCAGCAATTTCTCGATCTGCTTCAACGGCTTGAATCCTTCCGGAATAGTCGTCAGCGCGTTGGCTACTTTGTCAATCACGCCCTGCTTCACACCTGTTTCCGGTGAAGCATCAAAATCATCGGGTGTCGCCCTGCGCAGTTTGTCCCAATCCTCCTCCAGCTTTTGCGGCTTGTAGGGGAGCGGCTTTTGTTTCACTTCGTTGAGGCGATCTTGCAACTGGTTGCGGAAACTGCGGTCCATTTCGTCAGCCAATGCGGCATCCACATCTCCGCGTTCGATCAGTTTCTTGACATAGATCTCGCGCGGGTTCGGATGCTTGGCGATCAGGTTGTAGAGCTTGGGCTGCGTAAACTTGGGCTCGTCACTTTCATTGTGCCCGTGCCTGCGGTAACACAGTAAATCGATAAAGATATCTTTGCCGAATTTCTGGCGATACTCTACCGCCAGTTTGGCACAAAACGTCACGGCTTCAGCATCGTCACCATTCACGTGCATGACGGGTGCATCCACAATCTTGGCGATGTCCGTACAGTAAATGGATGTTCGGGCATCGTCATAATCGGTGGTGAAGCCCACCTGATTGTTAATCACCAGGTGAATCGTACCTCCGGTAGTGTAGCCGGGCAGGCCCGACATCTGCACCACTTCGTAAACAATACCCTGGCCGGCAACGGCTGCATCGCCATGAATCAAAATGGCCATGGCTTTGCTTAACTCACCTTTGTACTCATCATCGATTTGGCCGCGGGTGTAGCCCACCACCAGCGGATCCACCGCTTCGAGGTGAGACGGATTGGGCGTCAACTTGACGTAAATCTTGTTGCCCGAGGGGGTTTCAATGTGACTCGCGTATCCCAGGTGATATTTCACGTCACCATCGCCCATGGTTAGGTCAGGGTTCACGTTACCTTCAAACTCGGTAAAGATTTGTTCGTAGGTTTTCCCAAGAATATTGGAAAGCACATTGAGCCGGCCGCGGTGGGCCATACCAATCACCGCTTCTTTAACACCCAATTCGGCTGCCTTGATAATAGTGGAATGCAGCGCGGGGATGGTATTCTCACCTCCCTCCAATGAAAAACGTTTTTGCCCCAGAAACTTGGTGTGCAAAAAGTTTTCAAACACCACCGCTTCGTTCAGCTTGCCGAGTATGATTTTCTTTTCCGTTATGCTCGGGTCGTAGGTAAAGTATTCCTGCTCGCACTTGCGGGCGAACCACTGGCGGATTTCATCGTTGCGGATATAATTAAACTCAAAGCCGATGGGACCGAGATATACCGCCCTCAGTTTCTCCATGATCTTGCGAAGGGTGGCTTTGCCCATGCCAATCTCTACCCCGATCTCAAATTCAGTGTCCAGGTCCGCATCGGTGAGTCCGAAGTACGTGTGGTCGAGCTGCACCTTATGATCCCTGCGGGGGCGCACCGGGTTTGTGTTGGACTTCAGGTGACCAAACGACCGGTACGCGAAAATGAGGTTTCGCACCTGGGCTTCCTTGGGGGTGGCTTCCGTTACGGCCGCATGGCCATTGTCGCCAAAACGCTGGCTGGAAAAATCGTAGCCCTCAAAAAACTTTTGCCACGAGGCATCTACCCCGGCCGGGTTCTGCTTATAGGTTTGATAGAGCTGGTCAATGTAGCCGACATCGGCATTGGAGATATAGGAGTATTTGTCCATACAAAACTTCAGTTTGCGCTAAAGAGCACCGAAGGTAAAAAGCGAAGTTAAAATTATAAAATTGTTTAAACGATTATTCAATATTATTAACTTGGCGGCATGCCCCGATTTTCCATCGGGGCACCGGGCCTTTGCTGCAATCTTTTGCCGCCTGGCCCCAAATCCGCGCAGCAAAAGGATTTCCGCGTCAGTCCCTTGCCGGAGGGCCCGGCCAGGGATGGGAAGGGTGAAGTGCCGCGCCCACGCGGCACCGGAGCGAAGCGCAGCCCTGGACAGCCCGGCCGAAGCCGGGCAGGGTGGCGGGCGGGCGCTGAGGGGCCGCCAGAAAAACCAATGGCGAACCTATGGTTGTCGCTAATCCGTTTTCTGCTACCTTTGCAGTCCTTTTTTAGGAAATAAACAGGACGAGATCCACCAAAAACCAAGAAAATGGCAGTTAAAATCAGATTGGCCCGCAGAGGCCGCAAAAAACTGGCGCTGTACGATGTGGTAGTCGCAGACGTCAGATCACCCCGCGATGGGCGTTTCATTGAAAAAATCGGCACGTATAATCCGCTTACGGTACCGGCCACCATCGACCTGAACGACCAAAAGGCGTTCGAGTGGTTAATGAAAGGCGCGCAGCCTACGGATACTGTAAAGCGCATGCTTTCGTACCGCGGTGTGATGATGAAGAAACACCTGCAAATCGGTGTGGTGAAAGGCGCTATCTCGCAGGAGATTGCCGACCAGAAGCACAGCGAGTGGTTGCAGGCGAAAGAAGCCAAGATTAAGAACCGGGTAGATAACCTGGCGAAGAAGAAGCAAGATGCCGCCAAGGCCCGCAAAGAGGCTGAAAGCAAAGTGCGTGAGGCACGCGCAGAGGCCATTCGCAAGAAGGCAGAAGTGGCTATTGCCGAGGCAGAAGCAGCCCCCGCTGCCGAAGGTGAAACGCCCGCTGCAGAAGCTCAGGCTTAACTCTTCTGAACAAGTCAATAACAGCCAATGCAGCCCCGCTGCGTTGGCTTTGTTTGATCCGAAGGAGGAATGCGTATTTATTATAATGGTACGTATATTTGGCTATTCAAAAGGAATATAAAAATGAAAGCCAAGTTAAATCTGACTATCGAAACCCGTCTTTTGGCGCGTGTGAAACGTTATGCCGCTCACAAAAAACTGAGCGTTTCTGAGTTGGTTGAAAACTACTTTACTCGGCTTACGCGCGGTCCGGAAAAAAAGAGCATTCTCGATGTTTTGGACGCAACCTCGACACCACCTGTTCGGCTACCAGCCGATTTAAAAGAAGCCTACTTTCAGGAGCAAAAGGGTAAGCATGGGTTCTAATCTATTCTGGGATGCCAACGTACTGTTGGATCTTGTGCTCAAGCGGGAAGGATACAGTCCTTGCCGTCAACTGATGGAACTCACCATTCAAGGTTCGGTCCATTCATTTACATCGCCTTCCATTTTGCATATTGTGGGTTACTGGCTAACCAAAGCATACGGGGCACATGAGGCCCGCGTGTTAATGATGTCACTGCTTCTGGACGTTCGCGTTTTGCAGCAGAATCACGAAATCGCCCTTGCAGCCTTGCATTCGAAGATCACCGACTTTGAAGATGCTTTACAGCACGAAACCGCCTTACATCACAAAGTGGACGTTTTCATCTCGCGCGACCAGAAACTACAAGGCTACTCCACATCGCGATTGCCCGTGGTTAACCCTACTGATTTTTTGCGCTCGATTAAATGAACCTGGTTGACTGTTACCCGATTGGGCATGTACTGCGGGCGCACGGCCTGAAAGGTGAGGTGACCATATCACTCAATGCGGAGTCACCCACGCAGTGGAAGAAAATTGACCATGTGCTGGTGGACCTGGGTGGCCAATTGGTACCCCATTTTATTCAGCATATTTCCGTGCGCGATACCAAAGCCTTTGTGAAGTGGGAAGACGTAAACACGGTGGAAGCCGCTCGTCAGTTGCAGGGCTGCGGTTTGTATTTGCCCAAAGCACTGCGGCCGGCCAGCGGCCGCGGAGAGTTTTACAACGATGAGGTGCTCGGCTTTGCTGTGGTGGACAAGCAGCTCGGTGAATTGGGAATCGTGCGCGAAGTGCAAGAACACGGGCCCAACCGTTTTTTGGTATTTGACCGCGTGGGGAAAGAACATTTATTGCCCGTAAATGCACCCTTCATCCGGAGCATCAACAAAACAGCCCGCAAGATTACGGTTGATTTGCCCGAGGGGTTTTTGGAGATTTAACTTGACCGCCAAATCTCGTGCAAAGAATGTAAATTTGACTTGTGACGAAAGATCAACACATCGCCTACTGGAAAACCGAGGCCGAACGCAACTGGGAAACCGCCCTGTATTTGAAAAACGGGAAACAGAACGTCATGGCTTTGTTTATGCTGCACCTGACCATAGAAAAGCTCTTTAAAGCCCATTGGGTAAAAGATAACATCGACAATTTCCCACCCCGGACGCATGACCTCCAGTTTCTGCACAACCAAGCTGACTTAGATATCCCGGCTGAAGATTACGACTACCTGGCCGTGGTAAATCAGTGGAGTATTGACACCCGCTACCCCGACTTACAGGAACAAAATCTACTCGATTGCCACGGATACCTATGTAACCGCACAGGTAGTTCGAATTGAAAAGCTCAAGCAATGGTTACACGCAAAACTTTAGTAAACATCGTGGAGAGTTTTGTCTCCGACCTGCGGGCAGCCGGTTATGCGCCTGCGCGCGTGGTGCTTTTCGGTTCGTATGCCAAAGGGCACCCGAACGAAACGAGCGATATCGACCTGGCCATTTGGGACGAGCGCTTTGTTGGCTGCGGCACGGCTGATATCGCACCGATTGCCCACCTGGTTTCCAAGTATCCTCGCCTTGAAGTGCATACTTTTGCGCTGGACGATACTCCAGCCAATAATCCTTTTGTGGGCGAAGTGCTGC
>JAJTGY010000048.1 GCA_021298015.1 Flammeovirgaceae bacterium | reverse complement strand
ATTGCATTAAGTCTTGGGTTTAACTGACCGGGGTTCCTTTTTCAAATTCAACAAAAGTGTGTGAATCCTTCAAGAAAACTTGATTATTTTCTCCATCAAATTTTTAGTCGGACAAGAGTAATTAACAACATTTTGTGTTTCCCCGCGAAGCGCTTCATCCGGGCAAGCAACCTGCAGCCTCACAAGCCGGCCGTTCCGCGGTTGACTACTGCCACTAGCCGGCAAAGCAAATGGCCTGAGCAACACCGCGCGTGGTCAATTGAAATTTTCCTACCTTTCGTAGCATGAGTGGTCTTAAAAAAATCGGCTTCTTTTCAGCCTTCATCATTCCCGCCCTGGTGGTGGCCGGCTATTACCTCGGCCCCTGGGGCGTGTGGCTTCCGGTGGTTTTTGTTTTCCTCTTTATTCCGGTAATTGACTACCTCTCGGGGCTGGACACGACCAACGTGCCGGAGAACGATAAGAAAATCGTGGGCGAGGAGTTTTACTACCGGCTGGTCACCTACCTGTGGACGTACGTGCAATTTGCCTTTTTCATCTGGGCGGCCTGGGTCGTTACGTTCGGCACACTCAGCACACCCCTCGCGTGGATCGGCTTCACCATCAGTTTTGCGCTCGTCACGGGCGGCATCGGCATTACCGTGGCGCACGAACTCGGTCACAAGAAATCGAGGATCGAACGGTTCTATAGCCAAGCATTGCTAATGACGGTGGAGTACATGCATTTCTATATCGAGCACAACCGCGGTCATCACGTCTATGTGGCCACACCGGAAGATCCGGCTACGGCCCGGCAAGGCGAAAATTTTTACAGCTTCTGGTTCCGCTCCGTTTTTATCGGTTGGGCGCACGCGTGGAAACTGGAAAAAGAAGCCCGCGAGCGCAAAGGTTTACCGGTGTGGTCCATCACCAACCCGATGATCGGCTATGCTTTACTGCAACTGCTGTTTGTGGCTGCTCTTACGCTGGCGTTCAGCTGGGCGGCCGGTAAACTGGTCTGGGCACTGCCTGTTTTCCTGGTGGTGCAAAGCGTGCTGGCCTTTTCGCTGTTGGAGCTTGTAAACTACGTGGAGCATTATGGCATTTTGCGCAGGGAAATTTCACCCGGCCGTTACGAGCGCGTAAACCCGCTGCACAGCTGGAACGCCAGTCACCTGGTCAGCAATTTCTTTTTGTTCCAACTGCAGCGTCACTCCGACCACCATTACAACGCCATCAAGCGGTACCAGGTGCTTGACCACTACGAAGAAAGTCCCCAGCTACCGTTCGGTTACCCCACCATGATTTTGCTCGCCCTGGTTCCTACGCTTTGGTTTGGCCTGATGGACAACCGCCTGGAAGAGTGGAAGAAATCGGTTCCGGCTGTCAGTTCGATTTAATTTTTCCATCCATGATCATCAAAAGAATAAAGCAAGCCTTACTGCTGGTCGTCATTCTTGGACTCGGGTACGGCATCAGCTATTTATGGCAAGCCCTGCCCATTATCAGCGGCTTTGGCGCGAAAGACATGTGCACGTGCGTGTTTGTAAATGGCCGCACAGCCGATGATGTGAGGAAGCAGGAGCTGGGCGCTGGGCTGCAGAGTCTGGGAAGCTTCACGGTTAACCCGGGCGACCCCAGCGTAAGCGGTTCTGTTTTTGGCCTGGCCAAACGTAAAGCCATTTTCAGAAAAGGGTTGGGCTGCACGTTGCTGGCAGAACTCAGCGAAGAAGAAGTTCGCCAACAGCCGATCCGGCTTCACGCTTTTGCCCCGATCAATCCCGATACGGTGCCGTGGCCGTTGGGTGACCGCACCACCGATACGTTGATGACGGGCGTCAACGCTGAGTTGCTGAACCAAGCCCTCGATTTCGCCTTCACCGAAAAAGACCCGGAGCGCCCGATAAACACAAGAGCGGTAATCGTAGTGTATCGCGATCAGATTGTAGCCGAACGCTATGCCCCCGGCTTTGACCGGAACTCGCGGCACATGGGCTGGTCGATGACCAAGAGCGTCAACAGTGCGGCCGTAGGTGTTTTGGTGAAACAGGGAAAGCTGAACGTGAACGAGCCGGCACCCGTACCGGAGTGGCAGCAGGACGAACGAAAAAATATTACACTGGAACACCTGTTGCAGGCCAGCAGCGGTTTGAAGTGGGAAGAAGTGTACAGCGGACCCAGCGGAGCCACCAACATGCTGTTTAAGAAAGCCAACATGGCCGCGTACGCGGCCGCCCGCCCGCTGGAAAGTAAACCCAACACCGTGTTCGAATATTCGAGCGGTACCAGTAATATTTTAGCCCGAATCGTTCGGCAAGCGGTTGGCGATGAAGACTACTATCGCTTTTACTACCGCGAGTTGCTGGAAAAAATCGGGGCGCAAAGTTTCGTGTTGGAGCCCGATGCCAGCGGCACATATGTGAGTTCATCCTATTCATGGGCCACCGCCCGCGACTGGGCGCGCTTCGGCTTGTTGTATCTGCACGATGGTGTTGTCCATGGCGAACGTCTTTTGCCCGAAGGGTGGGTGAAGTACTCGGCCACACCGTCCCCGGCTGCTCCCCGAGGCGAGTATGGCGCGCAATGGTGGCTGAATGCCGGAGCACCCGCCAATCCCGCCAACCGCACCTATCCGGATGTGCCGGTTGACTCCTTTCAGGCCGAAGGATTCGAAGGTCAGTTTGTATTCGTAATACCCTCGAAGAACCTGGTAGTGGTTCGCCTTGGCCTTTCGCAAAAGGCAGACCTCGACATGAACGCGTTTGTTTCGCGTGTGATGGCCGCGCTGCCGGCAAACTGACCGTGGGGCATTTCCGGTTTAAACAATTTTTCGTTCACGATGACCATGCGCCCATGAAGGTGGGCACTGATGCTGTTTTGCTCGGTGCATGGACAAACGTGGAAGGCGCCACTCGGATTCTGGATGTGGGCACCGGATGTGGCGTGGTAGCCCTCATGCTGGCCCAACGCGCATTGCACGCGCAGGTAGACGCTATTGATAACGATGCCGCCAGTTGTTTCGAGGCGAACTATAATGCCACCCAGTCACCGTGGGCCCCCCTCGTGGTGGTGCATCACAGCACCATACAAGCCTTTTCACCCTCAACGGTCTACGACCTGATTGTGTCTAACCCACCGTACTTTAGAAACAGCCTTAAGCCGCCATCGGCTGAACGGACTCTGGCCCGCCATGCTATTACGTTAACCTTGCCGGAATTGATGACAGCCTGCCACCGGCTGTTGTCCCCGCACGGGCGAGTCAGTTTGATTCTGCCGGAAGATTCGGCTATAGAATTATTAACAGCAGCCGAAGCAAACCAGTTGTATATGCAGGCCCAATGCCGCGTGGTGATAAAGCCGGGGCAGCCTGCCAAACGAAGCCTGTTGCAGCTTGGGCGGCAAGCCGTGCCAGTGACCACGACCGAACTGGTCATGCTGAACACGGACGGCACACGCTCGGAGGCGTACCGCCAACTAACGGCCGCATACTACCTGGACTGAACCCGCTCCGCTCATCAAAAAAACTTTACCGATGGTCTGCGGTGCCGTAAACTTGTGGGTTCAAATGCGCTCCGTTCGTAATCTCTTCGTGTTGATGGCCCTGCTGGCGACCCACGCAGCCAATGCCCAACTGCCCGGAATACGGATTGCACGGGCTACCGGAACGATTACGCTCAATGCGGTTTTGGACGAGCCCGATTGGCAGACGGCCGAAACTGCTAAAAATTTCAAACAGTATTTTCCGTACGACACTTCCCTGTCCATCGTCAAAACGGAAGTGCGCCTGACCTATGATGATGATAACATTTACGTGGCCGCCATTATCCGCAGCACGGCCGACCGCGATTATGTGACGCCCTCGCTGCGCAGGGATTTCCGGGGTGAAGCCAATGACGGTATTTCAATTGTTTTGGATACGTTTAAAGATCGCACGAATGCCTTTTTGTTTGGTGTGAATCCGTTTGGTGTACAACGCGAGGGCTTGATTGCGAATGGTGGAGGCGTAGGGCAAAATGATTTTTCGCTCAACTGGGATAACAAGTGGTATTCCGAAACCCGAATTGAAGGCGACCACTGGATCGCGGAGATGGCTATTCCGTTTAAGACGATCCGCTTCAAAGACAACCTAGACAGCTGGTTCGTCAACTTTTACATCATCGACAGCCATAACGCGGAGCGCTCGACCTGGTCGCCCATACCGCGGAATTTTGACATCGTGAACATGGCGTTTAACCGGGAGTTGATCTGGGATAAGCCGCTTCGCAATCCGGGGCAAAACGTTTCGCTTATTCCCTATGTGGCAACCGGCTACGACAAGAATTTTGAAAAAGGTACACCGGCCAACACCAACCTGCAGGTAGGTGGCGATGCGAAGGTAGCTATCGGGCCCGCTTTGAATTTAGATCTGACCGTCAACCCGGATTTCTCACAAGTGGAAGTTGACGAGCAGGTGACCAACCTCGACCGCTTTGAAATCTTTTTCCCGGAACGAAGGCAGTTCTTCCTGGAAAATGCGGACCTGTTTGCCGGATTTGGCGTGGATGGAACGCGGCCCTTCTTTTCCCGCAGAATCGGGGTAGTGCGCGATGAGTCCATCGGACAGAATATTCAGAACACAATTTATGGGGGAGCGCGCCTCAGCGGCAAGATCAACAACAACACCCGGGTGGGCTTTCTAACGATGCAAGCCGGTGAAGACGCCAGCATCGGGCTGCCCAGCACCAACTACACGGTGGCCACCGTTCAGCAGAAAGTTTTGACGCGCTCCAACGTGGGGTTCATTTTTGTGAACAAGCAGGCATTTCAGGATTCCGTTGGAGGTGATTTTACCATGAGCCCGTTGAAATACAGCCGTGTGGCGGGGGCTGACTTTAACCTGGCTACGGCCGACAACCGGTGGAACGGCAAGGTGTTTTATCATCATAGTTTTGATGAGAACAACCTCGACTCGGCTTTCGCCTTTGGCGGCTTTATCAATTACAGCACGCCCGAGTGGAACGTAGATCTTTTTGCCCGGAACGTGGGGGCGAACTATGATCCGGAAGTGGGGTTCGTTCGCAGGCGCGACATCCGGCAAATCTCCCACACCACATGGCGGAATTTCTATCCGTCATCCGGAAAAGTTCAAAGCCACGGTCCGGGCTTCGACTTTGACCTGATTTTCAACAGTTTGCCAATCGAGGCAACGGATCGGATTGCGCAAGCATTGAACTCAACGTTCGGCATTGGCGTGCTGGACTACGACATCAACCTGATGTATCGGATACGTTGGCGCAGCACCGCGAATTTTAACATCCGCTTTCGAAAAGAATACACCTATCTTTTCAGTTCGTTTGACCCCAGCGGGACAGGCGGACTAAAACTATCGGCCGGCACCGACTACAATCCCAAACTGATTGTGGCGAATTACAACAGCGATGCGCGAAAGAAATTCTTTTTCAACCTGAGCACACGCTCGGGCGAGTATTTCAACGGAACGCGTCTCAACCTGAGCGGTACCGTCACCTACCGGTATCAGCCCAAAGGCTTCGCCTCGCTGGCGTTCACCTATAACCGTATCCGGTTACCTGAGCCGTACAATAGCGCTGATCTCTTCCTCATCGGCCCGCGTATCGATCTTACCTTCAGCAAGAGTGTATTCTGGACCACCTTCGTTCAGTTCAACAGCCAGATCAGCAACCTCAACATTAACTCGCGGCTGCAGTGGCGGTTCAAACCCGTTTCCGACTTTTTCCTGGTCTATACCGACAACTACTTTGCCGAATCATTTGAAGAAGGCACCGTGTTTCGGGTGGGCCGGCCGCGGGCGCGTGCCATCGTGGCCAAAGTGACCTACTGGTTAAATCTCTGAAATTTTTATTGCTTGATAATCAGATCATTAAGGCAATAAAAATATATGTTTAAACATCTATTTTGAGATTGGTGTTATACTTGCGCAACAAAAACGAACAAACCCGTTAACACAATGAAAAAAACAGCAACTCTGTTTGTCGCCCTGGTAGCTGCGGTAGCAGCTTATGCGCAAACCACCTGGAACCTGGATCAGTCACACTCAAGCATCGGCTTCAGTGTTTCACACATGGTAGTGTCAGAGACAGCCGGAAATTTTAAAGACTTCGCCATCACCGTGGTGAGCAAGAATGCCGACTTCGATGGTGCTGAGGTTCAATTCACCGCCAAGGTAGCTTCAATCAACACGGACAATGAGAAGCGTGATGGTCACCTGAAGTCTGCCGAGTTCTTTGATGCCGAAAAATTCCCGGAAATCACATTCAAAGGCAAACTGGTGAAAGCTGGTGGCAAGTATCAGTTGAAGGGTCAGTTTAACATGAAAGGTGTTACCAAAGAAGTAGCGTTCGATGTTACCTACGGTGGCACGTTGGATACCGGCCGCGGTGTAAAAGCCGGTTTTAAACTGACCGGAAAAATCAACCGCCAGGATTATGGCGTGAAGTGGGCCAACAAACTGCAGGACGGCAGCGCAGTAGTGGGTGATGAAGTGGATATCATCTGCAAAATTGAATTGAACAAAGCCGCTTAATTCATAACCATTACCGGAAGGGGCGCCTCATGCTTTCGGGCTGAGTAGCCCCTTCCCTTTTTCCCATGACGATAGAAGAGGAAATCAAACAGCCCCGATTTCGGAACGCCCATCAAAAAGCTGTTCTCAATCTGATTTTTACTGCCAACTGGCTGGGCAACCGCCAGCGTGAGCTTTTTGAACCTTATGGAATCACGGGGCAGCAATACAATATCCTGCGCATTCTGCGTGGGCAGCACCCCAAGCGCATCTCCGGTTCCGAAATCAAAAGCCGCATGCTGGACAAAAACTCGGATGTCTCACGCCTGCTGGACCGGCTGATCGGAAAAAAACTGGTGGCGAAAAACCAATGCCCCAACGACAAACGGGCCAGCGACATTAACATTACGGAAGCCGGCCTCTCCCTTCTCGAAAAGCTGGATGATGCCCTCAATGGCATGGATACCCGCTTTCTCAAACTCACCAAACACGAAGCAGTTCAACTCAGCACCCTGCTGGACAAAAGCCGCGGTTAGGCCTTTATCAATTCCCCGCGCACAAACTGCATCAATTCGCGGATATACGCACGGCTGAAATCAAAACGAATTCCGGCCGCCCGGTAGATTTCCGGAATGGTGCCCATATTGCCCAACTTGAGCGCACGCAAATAACTTTCCAAGCCCGCCTTGCCCTGTTGCCGGTAGTTGCGCCAGATCGCAATGGCGCCCAATTGGGCCATTCCGTATTCGATGTAATAGAAGGGAACTTCGTACAAGTGCAGTTGCTTTTGCCACAGGTAATCGCGCGCTTGCTCCCATCCTCGCCAGTCCGTCACGGTGTCGGCAAATTGCTGGAACACAATGTTCCATTGCTGCCTGCGCTGCTCCGTTGTGTGATCGGGGTTTTCGTAAATCCAATGTTGAAACTTATCGATGGTGGCCACCCAGGGTAAAGTCTCGATGATATCCTCCATCCGATCCGTGTGCGCGCGGGCGAGATCATCCGGATTGGGGAAGAAAATATTCCAGTGATCCATAGAGATCAGTTCCATGGACATGGAGGCTAACTCGGCCACTTCCATCGGAGGATTTTTAAAATCCGCCAGCGGCAAATCTTTGGTAACCAAGTTGTGCACGGCATGGCCTCCCTCGTGCATGAGGGTAGTCATGTCGCGAAGGGTGGAGGTAGCATTCATGAAAATAAAGGGCACGCCAATCTCGGGCAACGGATAGTTATATCCGCCCGGGGCCTTTCCCTTCCGCGACTCCAGATCGAGATGTCCCATCTCCTTCATGATGGTCAGGCATTCACCGAGAAATTGATCCAGGCGCGAGAAACATTCGATCGACTTAGCCGTGAGGTCGGCCCCACCGGCAAACGCTTTGAGCGGAGCCCGCCCGCGCACATCCACGGCTTTGTCCCACGGGCGCAAGGCCTCTACGCCCAGCTCATGTTTCCGGTTCTCCGCCAATTCCTCCAGCACCGGCACAACTTCGGACGCCACGGAATCATGAAACGCAAAGCAATCCTGGGGCGTATAATCAAAACGCCCGTAGGCCTTGAACATGTAGTCGCGGAAGTTGGCGAAACCGGCATTGAGGGCTACCCGATGCCGCAGTTGAATAAGACGCGAGTAAAGCGAATCCAATTCATCTTTATCGCGCAACCTGCGGGCAGCCACTTTTTGATAAACCTCTTCCCTCACCGCGCGGTCCGTCTCCTGCAGTAAGACCGAAGCCTGCTGAAGGGTCAGCTCCTGGCCTTTCCATTCAATCGTCATGGCCCCGGACAACTGGGCATACTTCTGTGTCTCGGTGTTGATTTCCGTAAACAGCGGCACGTTTTCTTCGCGGAACAGCTCAATGTCTTTCTTGACATTCCGGATCAGTATGGCATAGCCGGGCTGATCGCTCAGCTCGTTCAAAAAAGGTGAAGCGGCCATCTTCTTGTTCAGCCGATCGGCCACCGGAGCCATTTGCGGTTGAATGTTTTCGATAAAGTCCTGGTAGGCTTTGCGGTGTTCTTCACTTTCGGTATAACACGTCATGCGGATGTAACGCCATCCGAGATCTTCACTTAACACCGACTCCAACTCGCTGCGGTCGCGCAGCCAGCGCTCCAATGCGGCCCGCGAATCAATCGTGCGCTCCTGCAACTGATCAAAATAGGGTTTGAGCTGTTCCCAGGTCGACACCTGAAATTCTTCCGGCAAGAAATGCCGGGCCGGGCGGGCGGGTAAAGTCAATGCCATGAATCAAATTTTTTTTGAAAGGTACGTTACGCAGCATGCTTTTTAAACCATGGAAAAAAAGCAGAAGTGGTTTGTTGATACCGGATAAAATCTGCCCCGCGCGTTTGGCGCATATGCGCTTCGGTATACCCGATGCCGGTGACTTGCGTGAGCACATAATACATGATGATGGGGCTGATGATTCCCAGGTATCCCCAGGCGGAGCCGAGCGCCATCACCGAAAAACCCACCCACGTAAGCCACTCGAAAAAGTAGTTGGGGTGGCGGGAGTAATTCCACAAACCCACTTCGCACAGTTTACCCCGATTGGCAGCTTCCGATTTGAACCGGGCCAGTTGCGCATCGGCCACCGCCTCCCCTGCTACACCAGCCAGACCAATCAGTAAACCCAGCCACTCGTACACAACCAAAACAGATGTGGTATTCACCATGGTGAGTACAAAGGGCAGCGAGAGCACAAGCGCAAAAAACGCCTGGACGAGGTAGAAGCCCAGCATTCGAACCTGATGACGACTACCCCATTGCTGGCGAAGGGCCGTATACCGGGCATCTTCAGGTTTACCCACATTGCGGGCATATAGATAGCCCGACAAACGAAAGCCCCAGAGGCACACCACACCCAGCACCAACAGTTGTCGGGGCGTATAACCATTAATGAGCACAAAATACAGCATGGTGAGCAGAGGAAAACTGGCTGGCCAAACGACATCCACAATAGCCGCATTGCCATTTCGGAGTTGAACTACCCAGGTGAGGGTAAAGAGAAGAGCCAACAACACCGCGCCCAGGCCCAACAATACTGCTATTTCCGTCATTTCCGTGTATTTTTACAAACGTAGCCCAAAGATAGATTTGAAAACATGTAAGGTACTCCAACTCTTTGAAAAGCGGATCATAACGCATGCCCATACCTGGTTATGATATGGCGAGGGAGTCCTTGAAAATTACTGATCCATGAAAACGAAGCGATCGATCCTGCCGGCTGCCGTGATGGTTATGACGATCGCCACGGCCTGCAGTACAAAAACCAAATACCCGACCACCGGAAGCATCGAAGTGCTGGATGCTGGCCTGAATGATGTGCTGGCGCCTGATGCCCGAATTGAAATCGTGGGCGAAGGGTTTGAATGGAGCGAGGGGCCGGTTTGGCTGCCCGGTGAAAACAAGTTGATTCTTTCTGACGTTCCGGAAAATCTCATTTATGAGTGGACCGAAGCAAGCGGAGTGAACCCCTATCTCGCCCCATCGGGATTCACAGGCGACACCACCCGCAAGGGCGAGTCGGGATCGAATGGCCTGGCGCTTAACCCGGCTGGTGAATTGGTACTGTGCCAGCACGGCAACCGACAGGTAGCTGTGATGAAGGCACCCCTGAACGACCCGGAACCCCTGTTTGAACCGTTGGCCAACCGGTACAACGACAAAAAGTTCAACAGCCCGAACGATTTGCATATCGATCGACAGCAACGCATTTGGTTTACTGACCCACCCTATGGGCTTGGCGGCCAGGACAGCGACCCCCAAAAAGAACAACCTCACAACGGTGTGTACCGTATCACCGAAGGTAAAGTTGAGTTACTGATTGACTCACTCACGCGACCGAACGGCATTGCCCTTTCGCCTGACGAATCGAAACTGTACATCGCCAACAGCGATGCCGGCAAAGCGCGCTGGCTCGTGTATGATGTTGCCGGGGATTCGCTGGCAAACGGTATCATTCTTCTTGATGCCACTTCGTTTACCTCAACCGAAAAGGGCTTGCCGGACGGACTAAAAATTGATTCCCGGGGATACGTTTTTGCAACGGGACCCGGTGGCGTTTGGATCTTTGGCCCTGCCGGCCAGTTGCTCGGCAAGATTAAATTGCCCGAGGCAACCTCGAACTGCGCGCTAACCCCCGATGGCAAGTTTCTTTTTGTCACCATGGATATGTACCTCGTCCGTGTTTCACTGAAATGACCTGGGTTGAAATCATCGGTTGGATTGGCGCGTTCGAAATTCTTTTGGCTTTCGGACTCAATAGCTTTCAACGCATCAGCAGCGACTCGTATCGTTTCCAACTGTTGAATCTTACGGGCGGCATCTTACTGATCATCAATTCAGCCATAAACAAAATTTATCCATTTACCTTCATTAACTCGGTTTGGGTGCTGGTCGCCCTGATTGCGTTTTGGAAACGATACCGAGCGAAAAAATGATGCCACTCGAAAGACAAAAGATAAACTTGCAGCGATGGGTGGTTGGCCTGGCTGTGGTGTTGTTTGTGGGCAAGGTAGCCGCCTACTGGCTCACCCAATCCGTGGCGATTTTGACGGATGCCCTGGAAAGCATTGTGAATGTCGTGGCCGGACTTTTTGGTTTGTACAGCCTCACGCTTTCGGCCAAACCCCGAGATGCCGATCATCCCTACGGCCATGGGAAAATTGAATTCATCTCCGCTGCAGTTGAGGGCACCCTGATCATCGTGGCCAGCGGCTTTATTCTGTATGAGTCCATTCACAACCTGGTTGTACCGCGCACGTTGCACCAACTTAACTTTGGCATTGCCTTGATTGGCGTTACCGCTCTTCTGAATTTCATTATGGGATCCGTCTGCGTGCGGGCCGGCCGGAAAAGTAACTCGTTGGCGCTGGTTGCCAGCGGTAAGCACCTCGTCTCCGATACCTGGTCCACCGTGGGCATCATTGCGGGGCTCGTGCTGATCGCCCTTACCGGCATTCAGTGGATTGACAGCATCGTGGCCATCGTATTCGGGGTGATCATTTTTGTTACAGGCTATAAAATTCTGCGCAGCTCACTGGCCGGCATTATGGATGAATCGGACCGCGAGTTGCTGGCCAAGATGGTGAGCCGCCTCAACCAGCACCGGGAAGAAAACTGGATTGATTTGCATAACACCCGTATCATCAAGTTTGGCAGTGTGCTGCACCTGGATGCCCACCTGACGGTGCCGTGGTATCTCAACGTGCACGAAGCCCATAACGAAATCGACCGGCTGGCCGGCCGGGTGCGTGAGGAATTTGGCGAAACACTGGAGCTCTATGTCCACTCCGATGGCTGCCTGGACTTCTCGTGCAAAATCTGCAGCAAGCCGGGTTGCCCGGCTCGTCAATCACCATTTGAAAAAAGAATCGAGTGGACGGTTCAAAACATTTCCCAAAATCAAAAACACCGGGTTTCTACACCGTAAATTCGTAACGGCAACCGGTCAGCGGCCTATCTTGCCAATAGTCTCATCAGGGAAATTAACCGATCTCAATCACCACATCATCGGTGACCGGATGGCCAACGCAGGTCAGCACATATCCTTCCGCTCGTTCACTGGCCGAAAGCCCCTCTTCTTCATCTAGCTTTACCTTTCCACTGAGTGCTTTACCGCGGCAGGCCGTGCAAAGTCCGCTTTGGCAGGAATAGGGTAAATCAATGCCCAGATCGAGAGCGGTTTCCAGAATTGTGCGGTCGGGCTCTACCTGGAATTTGTATTCCTGGCCATCGTAGAGAATTTTCACTTCGTGGGCGGTGTTACCGCTAGCAGCTGGTTCCTTTTTGGGCTGCTTGTCGATGGTCCCCTGCACAAAGCTCTCTTTAAAAATCTTGGCTTCCGGAATACTTCGGGCGGCCAGCAGGGTCTCCACGTTTTTCATCATGCCTTCCGGGCCGCACATCAGGTACGTAGTTTTGTCAAGGCCCCAATCCGGAATGCGCTCAAACAACCGCGTGAGCATATCATGGTTCAAGAGTCCGGAGTACCCCTGCCAGTTCATGGGTGCATTGTCGAGAATATGAATAACATGCAGCCGCCCCTGGTCAACCGTTTGGAGTTTATCCAGTTGATCTTTGAAAATGATGCTATCAATATCGCGGTTACAGTAGATGAGCGAACACATGCTGTTGGGCTCCAACGCCAAAGTCGTTTTGATGATGCTCATCATCGGGGTAATTCCCGATCCACCGGCAAACATCACCAGATGCCTTTTATTGCCGGAGTGGTACTCGGTGGTGAACTGCCCCATAGGCTCCAATACTTTCACCCGGTCACCTGCTTTCAGGTTATCCGCCAGCCAGTTCGACATCAGGCCTTTTTCTACCCGCTTTACGGAAACAGCCAGATCGTCATCCACTGCGGGGGATGAGCAAAGGGAATACGCTCTGCGAACCTCTTTGCCGTTGATGGGCAGGATGAGGGTGAGGAACTGACCTGCTTTGTACGAAATTTTTTTCTCGGGCTGGTCAAAAACGATGCTGATGGCATCCCGTGTTTCCCGGACGATCTGCTTGACCTTTAAGTCGTAGTAGTGAGGGCCGCTGTGCGCCTGCTCTTCTGCCTTCTTATCCGCTTTGCGAAACAATCCAAACGCCATGTACCACAGGGTTTTTTAGGTCGGCAAAATTAACCAATCCTAAATCAAACAACACCATGAGGTGGAAATTGTTCAGCTGTGCCGTTAGAGATTTAACCAATACGTAAACTTGAACACCAGCGCCCGGTTTTTGCTTCGGAAGGTATCCGAAAAATAGTTTTCGGTGTACACAATGAAAAAATCCGAGGCCGGCTTATAGCGCCACTGGAAACGGGCGTTTAAATTCACGTTCTCGGCCAGGTTATTGTACTGCGCAAACGTGGTGAGGAAAATCTTGTCGGTAAAGGTCAGGTCAAGTCTTGGGCCCACGAGGAAGAGTTTTTCCGTGCCGTAGTTTTCCGGCAACTTCAGGTCGTTGTAATCGAAAGTGATGGAAAAGCTGCCATAGGGTTGGTATCGGTAGCTGAGTTCGCCATTGATATTCAAATTCGTACCGTTATAGAATCCCCCGGAGTTTACCTCAACCGAATAGCGAAACAAAGGTCGTTGATCCGACTCGTAGCCTATGGAGAATGTGCGCCAGTCATATTCTTCGCCAGGGTTATACGAAGTGTACTTGTTTCGGTCGATCGGATTGAATGAATTGGTGAGAAATTGATAGGTATAATCGTACGACAAGCTTAGGCTTGACGTGTTCAGGAAATTAAAATTATAGCCAACACTGGCCGCACGATCCGTTACGGTTCCTCCGGGAATCGTCCGGATGCTCAATTCAGCCGCGGGGCCCATATTCGCCAGCACGTTGCTCTTAGGAAAAAAAGTGGCGTTGGCACTAACAAAAGAATTGGCTAAACCGGGGTAAACGCGCAACGAGGGAACGAACCCGGTTTCGGCATTGTAATTTTTCTGAATAAAGGTGTGGCCGAAAAACACCTGATAGTTGCGCTTGGTGTGCTGCACAAAACCGCCCCCGGTCATGTTATCCGTAGAATTAAAATCATCAAATGATTTGCTCGCGTATAAACTGGCATACCAGCTGTTATCGGGGTTCCGGGTTTCCAGGTCAACCGTTAACACGCGGTTGTACTTATTCAAGCTGGCAATGGTGTCGCCATTAACGACTTTATCGCGCCACAATTCGGAATTGAAGTACTTCAGCGAATCGGCCTCGTTAATGCCCAGCGATTGTTTATTCACCAGGGAAATTTGAATGTTGGATTGTTTCCAAAAATTACGCTGGATGGCCGCCATTGAAAAATTCTGAGCCGGAAGCCCCATAGCCTGCTTTTCGCGGGTTTGCATATTGAGCACACTAACACGCCAGTCTTTGGAGAGTGAGCCACTCAAACGCGCGCCATACAAAATGGGAATTAGCTGGATAACATCGGACGTATCGCGCGCCAAACCAATGCGCCTGGAGAAAAAAGGCCGGACTTCGGGGAAGCCCACGAAGTCAAATAGGTCACTATTTTCCAAAAAAAACTGCCTGCGCTCCGGAAACTGAAACTCGAAACGCGTGAGGTTGATCACTTGGCGATCGACCTCAACCTGAGAAAAATCCGGATTGAACGTGAGATCGAGATTCAGCGAAGGCGTTACCGCCACTTTAGCATCAAACCCTGCCTGCAGATTGCCGTCATTCGTAGTCGGCTCGGTTTGCTTATCAGCCGACAGGCCACCAGCCACATAAGGAATTATGGAGATGTTGGTGGTGTGATGCGGGGGCGGTTCCTCCCAGATGAGATTACCGGAGTAGGCAAATGAGGCCGGTGTAAACTGGATTGGGGTTGCCACCCAACTGGAGACCAGATTCCGCTTGCGGTCCCACCGCAAAAACGTAACGTTCCAGGTTGTCAACTCATTCTTATAGCGGAAGCTTTTGAACGGGATCGCCAATTCGGCAATCCATTTGTCTTTTTCGCGCGTGACGTGCGAGTACCACTTGTTATCCCAGGTGTCGCTGTAGGCGCCATCATCAGAACCACCGGCTGAAATAAGGCCCTCGGCCTGCACGCCAAAGGGCGTTACCTGAAAATAGAAACCATTGATGCGGTCGTTGTAGGGCCCCAGGTGGATCCCGATATTGTCTGTGCCATCAAAATCAAAGTCGCGCCTGAGCGATTGCATAAGGTCACGCGAGTCATCATCATAGCAAACGTAGGAGACATATAGATTATGCTCATCAAACGTGAGCCGAGCCTCTGTTTGAAAGGGTGCCAGCGCTGTATCATACGGAAAGTTCATAAAGAAATCGGTAGCCACCTGGGCCGCTTTCCAGGCCGGCTCGTCCAAAACACCATCCAGTTTGATGGCATCCGTGGTCTTTCGTATGCGCAATTCAGTGCCTGGCTTGTTTTGTGCATCTGCCCGCAGCGCCACAAGTAGTAACAGAACCGAAGAGAAAATGAAGAACTTCATCAAGAAGGGCGCAAAACTAACAGGTTTGAATTAATCCTACAGTAACGGTAATTGTTAAGGAAGGGTTAAAGAATTACTTTTACGGTTTATAAGCCGGATGAATACCCTTTCCCCGCTCCAGGCGCTGTCCCCAATTGACGGTCGCTACCACACGACCACCGAAAAGCTTGCGCCTTACTTCTCCGAATTTGCTTTGATGAAGTACCGGACACGCGTAGAGGTAGAATATTTCATCGCGTTATGCGAATTACCGTTGGCCTCCCTTGCCACGTTCCCACGGGAAAAATTCAGTGTACTCCGAAAGGCCTATGAGTCGTTTACTGAGGCGGACGCCCTCGAGATCAAGCAGATTGAAAAGACAACCAATCATGATGTCAAAGCGGTTGAATACTACCTGAAAAACCTCTTCGAGCGCGAAGGATGGAGTAGCTATAAAGAGTTCATTCATTTTGGGCTAACCTCCCAAGACGTCAACAATACGGCAATTCCGCTTTCCCTGAAAGAGTTCCTGGAACAACAGTACTGGCCTGAACTCGAGGCATTGATACACCAACTGGCCACCCGGGCGAATCTATGGAAGGACGTGCCAATGTTAGCGCGTACGCACGGGCAACCGGCCTCCCCCACGCGGCTCGGTAAAGAAGTGGATGTATTCCGAACCCGTCTGCAAATTCAACTCGCTCAGCTCAAAGCCATTCCCCACAGCGCCAAATTTGGTGGGGCTACCGGCAATTTCAACGCTCACAGCGTGGCGTACCCGGCCGTGGATTGGAAATCATTTGGCGATGCCTTTGTCGCCAAGAATTTGGGGCTGAGCCGCAGCCATCCGACTACACAAATTGAACATTACGATAACCTGGCGGCACAACTCGATGCCTGCAAGCGAATCAACACTATTCTCATCGACTTTTGCCGGGATGTCTGGCAATACGTTTCGCTCGACTATTTCAAGCAAAAAATTAAAGCGGGCGAGGTTGGCTCCTCGGCCATGCCGCACAAAGTGAATCCCATTGACTTTGAAAATGCCGAGGGTAATTTGGGCATTGCCAATGCCCTGTTCGAACACCTATCGGCCAAACTACCGATCAGCCGCCTGCAACGGGACCTTACCGATTCAACGGTATTGCGAAACCTGGGCGTGCCCTTTGCTCACAGTTGGTTGGCCATTCAATCGGTGAAGAAGGGTATGGAAAAACTGGAGCTCCATCAACAAGCCATTGAACGCGATCTGGAAAATAATTGGGCCGTGGTGGCCGAAGCCATTCAAACTGTGTTGCGAAGAGAAGGCTACCCGAATCCGTATGAAGCACTGAAAGCGTTAACGCGAACCAACACCAAGATTGACCAGGCGGCCATCACGGGTTTTATTCGATCTCTTGACGTCCCGGAAGTGGTAAAAGAAGAACTGCTGCGGATTACTCCGTTTACCTACACCGGTATCTAACTCTCGGGCGTGTAAAGCAGACGCTTGTCGACAAAATCATACAATGTCAGTCGCCTCAGATTATAGTAGGAAGTCCAGAAAGAGCGCAGAGCCGCGAGATAGCTGCGCTTGGCATCATCTTTTTCGGTGAGGGCGATGTTGAGGTTGGTAATGTCAATCTTGCCAATCAGGTATCGGTTTTGTGCCACGGCATAGCGCTCCTGCGCCACCTGGTCCGATTTACGGGTGATTTCAATTTGCAGACGCAGCAACTCAAACTGCCGCACCTGGGTCATAATCTCTTGATCAAAATTGACTTCGTCCTGCGTAATGATATAGTCGTTGAGCTTTTTGTTGGCAATGGCCGTGCGCATCATGGCCTTATTGCGGCCCCAGTCAATCACCGGCACGCTAAACGTAACGTTAACCTGCTGTTGGCGTAGCGGGTCGGTATACACATCGCTGATCACGGGGGCTGAGTTATTCAAGCCAAACGAAGCGGTAAGAGTAGTACTAAACCTACGTCCTTTTGTTTCGGCCAGGTCGCGTTGTGCTTCTTTTCGCCTTCGCTCAAACGCCAGAAACTGCGCCCGGTTCTGACGGGCATACTGCATGGCCGTTTCAGCGTCAATCACAAACTGGGGGATTTCCTCCGGGAGTACAAGCGTGAACTCTTCATTGTCATTAAGCCCCAGGTAGATGCGGAGATTAAGTTTGGCATTTTCCGCATCGAGCCGGGCCTGGGCCAGGTTTTGACGCGAACGCAACAATTGCAACTCCACTTGCAGAAGTTTATCCAGCGAGGTAGTGCCAATGTTATACCGTCCTTGTTCGATCTTATAAATCGTATCATTATTTGCCAGATTGAAGGAGGCGATCTGTTCCCGAATCTGTGCGTCAATCACCAGAAAAAAGCGGTCAGTAGCTTCTTGTGATATCGCCTCAATTTCCTCAACAAACTCCCGCTTCGATTCCTCGTACCGGATCGGCTCAATGGCGCGTTGCCACTTCAGCGGATTAAAGCCAAACAACGGCTGATTTAACTGGATGTTGAGAAGTGTAGCATTCCACAGATTGGTGTTTTGCTGAAGATCCTGGAAGTAATTGTAGTTGGTGTTTGCCGAGATCTGACCGCCTGTCCACGGCAAGGGTTGCTCAAGCCCCAGATTGGCGGAAGCGTTGGTTTGATCAATGGATTGAAAAAGAATACTACCATCGGGTTGCCGCACCGGAATGAAACTCTGGCTGTAGGCGGGTATGCCACCCGACAGCCTCAGCTGGGGGTTCAGATTGGTTTTAAAACTCCGGTATTGCCAATACCTGTTTTCTTTTCGCGTCTCCGCCAACTTCGCGAAGGGCGACTTGGCGAGTGCCTGATTGATAACATCCTGAATGGTGAAATTCCGCTGGGCAACCGCCAGGTGGCCGGCCAGGATGCACCAGAAAAGAAAAACATGCTTATTCATATCGTAGCGATTCAATGGGATCCTGTTCTGCGGCCCTGCGCGCGGGGGCAATACCAAATATCAACCCCACAAGTGCGGCTACACCGAAGGAAAGGAGTATCGAGGCAAGGCTGATGATAGTGGGAATATTGGCTACCGAAGACACTAAGTATGCCAGCGCTATGCCCAAGGAGATGCCCAACAAACCGCCACCCACACTAATCAACACCGATTCGAACAAAAACTGCTGAACAATGTCTGACTTGCGGGCACCAAGCGAAAGGCGCAGACCAATCTCCTTGATCCGTTCCAAAACGGAGGCCAGCATAATGTTCATGATGCCAATGCCGCCCACCAGCAATGAAATTCCGGCAATGGCACCTAACACATAGTTAAAGATGTCATTTGTTCGCTGCTGCTGCTTCAGCAATAACTCCGGAATCTCAATTTCAAAGTCAACGACTTCGTAATGTCGCCTTGACAACGTTCGCGTGAGTACTTCAGCCGTGGGCATTAACAAATCCGTTTCCGCTACTTGTAAAACGAGCCGATCCAGTTGATGATAGTTCTTGCTTTCGGCCTCGTTTTCATTCTCTCCTTGTTGGTTTCCACCAATAATGATCACATTTCCACTGCTTTTCATCGCCTCTTTGCGCAACATCTCGGCTGTAATCATATCGCGATTGCGGTACCGCACCAGCACGGTTTGCAACGGAGTATAGATATCCATGTTAAAATCGCGGATGCCCAATTTGCTTATACTGTTTTGCGAAACCGTTCGATCATCGAGCACACCGATAATCGTCAGCCAGTGGGGCCCTACCTTGATACTTTTGCCAATGGGATTCTCCGTAGCAAAAAACTTTGCTTTAATACCGCTTCCAATTATGCACACCGCAGAACCTATTTTAAGATGCTCTTCTGAAAAAACCTGTCCTTCGCCCAGTTGAAAATTAAAAATAGTGAAGTAGGCCGGTTGCACGCCCACCAACTTGGCTGACCTGCGAAAGCCATTGCGGATAACATAAGTATCGAGAATAATCTCAGGACTTACCTGCGAAAGATCTGGAAACAAGTCCTGAATGGCGCGAACATCGCGCAGCGTCAGGCCGGGAGAGAACTTTTTCTTCTCCTTTTTTTTCCCAACCTTCTCTTCGATTTTTTCTTCTTTCTGTTCAACAATGGGCTTGATTACAATATTGTTCACGCCTACTAACTTGATCTGATCCAGCAATTCCTGCTGTGCCCCGTTACCAATGGCCAGCATGGCGATAACCGCGGCAACACCAAAAATGATTCCCAGTGCGGTAAGCAACGACCGCACCTTATTCATGCGCACCGCCACCAGCGCGATACTGAAATTCACCAGAACACGGGCCAGCATTAATTCAGATTTTGAGCAGTCGTCCTAGTCGTGCTGTCCGACTCCTTCTTTTTGCGCTTGCCATTCAGCTGCTCCAGCAGCTTCACGGGCTTGTCTTGCTTGCCTTCGGGCACGGACAAATACACATCCTCGCCCTCCCGCAGACCCAGCAACACCACGGCTTCATTCGCATTGGACTGGCCAAGTTGTACTTCTTGCTTGGATCCATCGCGCAGAAAAACATAGGTGAGACTATCGCCCTGGCTGTGCAGCGACTCCAGCGGCACGTATAACGCACTGTCGATTTTTTCCGCCAGTATCTTGTTGCTGGTCGTCATGGACGGGCGTAAAGCCGCATCATTACCTCTGATCTCCACCATTACTTCAAAAACGCGGGCATCCGAGTTGGGGCGTTGCTCCCCCACGTTGGCTACCTTGGTCACTTCTCCCAGAAGTTTCTTGTCCGGGTAAGCATCCAGTCCGACATCCACCGTCTGCCCGGGTTTTACTTTCCGCACATCTACTTCATTCACATAGGTCTTCGACATCATCACCGTAAGGTCTGGCAGGGTGGCCACCGTAGGGTCCCACATGTGGATTTGCGATCCTGCCTTAATGGGCCGACCGTCCCAGCCCTTTTCGTAAATCACCATGCCGTCCTCGGGTGCGTGAACGTCAAAGGACTGAAGAACCTTGGTCATGGCTTCCAATTCATTCTGCACTTTGCGGAGTTCTGCAGATACTTCGCGCATCTTTTCCACATTCTGATTCTTCTTGATTTTGTAATTATCTTGTGCCTGCTCATAGGCACGCTTGGCTTTGTCGAGGTTAATTTCGGCTTGCTTGATGGTAGCCGGTGGCTCAAACTTCGATTGCTCCAGAATAATGCGCTTCTCGTCCTCTGCGTACTTCAGATTAATTAATTCATCGCGCGATTGGCGCATTTGCAGCGTGGTGTCCAGCTGCGTTTGCGTGTATTTGGAACTGGCCTTTTCAAGCTCGATCTGCTTGGCGGTAAACTTCTTTTGAAACTCAGATGGATCCAGGGTTGCCACCCAGTCCCCTTTTTTTACAACCGTTCCCTCATTTATGATGTTTTGAATGGTAACCTGCCAGATATCGAAGTTGCGCAGCTCCTGAGGTCCTTTAATCTTCACCGAGTTCTTGGCTTCCAATTCACCGGTGGTCTCAATCTCCACCTTAAACTGCCCGCGCTTCACCGTGGCCATAATGTCGGTGGCTTTGTTTTCGCTGCTCCGGGTAGCCCACGCCACCACCGCCACCAGCACGATCAATACTCCACCAATTACAAGTTTTCGATTCATAGGTTTAAGTTTAGCAAAAGGATCCAGTTGTTGGAAACTGAATCCTCCCCCGATAGGTTACCAGATAAACGTTAAAATGTTACTAAATAGTACCTACTGCGGCATTCCTTTTTTCACTGTTACCTTCGCCAAGGCGGCCTCCTTGGTGATTTTGCCCGAACTGTAATCCCTTAACACATCCGCTTTTACGGAGTACTCCAGGGTAGCCGGTAGTCCGCACTGCTTGCACCGCGTCATTTTTACATGTAAGGATAGCGTCTCATTGTCCTTCAAGCTCTTGAGGGTACGTCCATACTCCAACATGTCTTCCTTGATGCCCTTTTCAAAGATCGGGTACAATTCTTTCACTTTCTGATCACGCTCTTCCTGCGTCAGGTTTTCAAGATTGACCGTGGGCATATCAAACCTGCGGTTACCCCGATCGTGCGCAGAATAGACACTCATGTAGTACACCACACCAAAATCGGTGAGTCGTTCGAAAAATATGTCGTTCGTAGTGAAATAGGTTTTTGACAAGTCTTGGCGATACAGGCGTTCCAGTATGCTGGAAAACAATTCGAGATCGGGTTCTTTCTTATCGGAGGTAGTCGTGTTAACCACCTTGATCTTCGCGAGCATCCGTTCGCGCGACAGTTTTCCTTGCTTGTATTGGCTGATATCTCCGCGAAGGGCCTCCACTACCAGGTAGGATCGTTTCGGTTGATCAAAGCCAATCCAAACATCCCCGGCATCACCCCGATTGGTAATGACAATTCGTTCCTCGGGTTTAAGTTGACCAATCAGATCACCGTAGTCGACCAAAAACTCTTTCGCCACCTCCGCGAGCTTCTTCGTCATAATCTGGTTCAGACTGTCGCGATTGGGGGCGGCTGCGGCACGCCCGACACGGGCTGAGCCCCGAATGCCTTCCGTGCGCGCCCGACCGCGAGACTCGCGCAATTCGGATTCAAGCTTTCGCTGTTCTTCTTCCAGTTCGCGTTGCCGATTCTCCATCTCACGCTTAGCCTCCCGATCGGCCTTGCGCAATTCCTCTTCCAACTCACGAGCCTCGGCTTCCAACTCCGAAAGCCGGTCGGCCACATCTTCCCGTTCTTCTTCGTCCGTGCTGAAGGAATAGGAGTACATACGCCCCTCGACCGGATATTGAACCACGATGGGATCCAACGGTGCCAAGGCGCCCCAAACCCCCATCATTTCGCCCGGCAGGCGAAACGTAACGCCATAACCAGGCATATATTTTCCCTCAACTTCCATAGGAAAGAAATATCTGCGCTCGGACTTTTGCCGCA
This sequence comes from Flammeovirgaceae bacterium, assembly GCA_021298015.1. GTDB lineage: Bacteria > Bacteroidota > Bacteroidia > Cytophagales > Cyclobacteriaceae > ELB16-189. Next base: position 4,991 of record JAJTGY010000048.1, on the reverse strand, counting down.
GCAATGTATTGAAAATGTTCTCCGCCACTTCGATATCGCGCTCCATGCGGGCCTCGTCAATCTTCTGTGCCTGCACCAAAACGGGCAAGCCGGCTAATACCGATATCACCGCCACAACCAACCCTTTTACAATGTGCTTCATGATGTCAATGTTTATTACTGCTTAGATCAATAGCTGGTGAATTTAGTTTTAGGATTAGCCGAAGAAATTATACTGGCCAGAATTTGCTCGGTCTCCTGCTGAAACTGTCCCGTGTTTTTCTCGATGTCCGTCATGCGCGCCTGAAACATGGTTAAGTCCTGGTTTCGCTGCTCTTGCAGGTACTTGGAAAAATCGATGAGTAAGTTCTCGATGTACACCTTCTGCTCGTTCGAGGACAATTTCATGTAGTCTTTCATCGCAGCCAGGTTCCGGTCTTGCAAATCGGTGGCGAATTGGCGCACCTGCGCCTCGGAAGCCGTGGCGGCTACCTGCACCAGACGATCCATCCGGGACGAATTGACCGCCAGCGCGGACTTAACCGATTGATCAAGCCTGGCTTGATTCGCAGCCAATTCTGTTTTCCACACCTCGTTGTTCTGCTGCAGCGATTGATCGATCATATTCTGAACATGCGAAGCGGTCAAGGACTCAGCCGGTTGAGCGATGCTCTTCGGTTCGCCCATACGAATCACCAATTCCCCTTCCGACCACGAAACACGTGTGCCTACGAGGCTCAGGGTAGCCATAAACAATGCTAACCCGGCTGCCAGGCCGAGGCTCACTTTCATAAAATCCGTACACCACAAACTGCTTTTGCGCGCCTGCTCATCGGGAAAAATGAAGGAAGGCGCAATCACCTCTTTGTCTTCTACAGCATGAAGCCTGTTGCGCACATTCTGTAACGCCTGCAGCTCGGCTCGCGCCTCAGCATGTTCCTCCAGATAACGTTCCACATCGGCACGTTGTTGAAGCGTCAACTCATCATAGAGGTACGCCATCAGCATTTCCTGATCAGGTTTAGTTTTCATAACCAAACGATTCTTTAGTAAGATTTTTCTGTTCCAATATTTTTTTCAAACCGTCTAACCCGTAGTACAGCCGGCTCTTGGCCGTATTCTCCGATATATTGAGCGCCTCCGCTATTTCGCGGAACTTAAACCCTTCATACTCTTTCATAATCACAACTGTGCGCTGCTCCTCACTCAGCTCCAGCAAACATTGCTGCAGCAAGTCGGAAAGTTCGGTCTGGCGCAATTGGTGCTCGGGGTTTTCGTGCCGATGGGGCGTTTCGATCCGCAACGGTCCGCTGCCGGGCGTTTCGCCCAGCGACACCGTACGCCTTGACTGCTTCCTGCGCAATTCCTCCCGGCAGTTGTTCACCGCGATGGTGTATAACCACGACTTAAACCGACCCACCTCCTGGAGGTGCGGCAGATTTCGGTGCATGGAGATAAATGTCTTTTGCGCAACCTCCATCGCCAGGTCATGGTCGAAAAAGAACTTATAGCCGAAATTGTAAATGCGCTTGTACCACAACTGCATCAGTTTGCCCTGGGCATGGCGGTCGCCTCCGCGGGCCTGCAGGACCAACGCATCGGTTTGCATCATGGGTGATGTCGGTAAGGTTTCGACCACTGGAAAACCGTCAAATTATCCTCAATTACCTGCTTTTGAAGTTGAGATGGAAGCCAGGTTAAAATAGTTTTAAACGGCAAGACTTTTTGCCGGGTTGGTGCGCCTTGTACAGACGGCATGTATCTTTGCCGCCCGGATGAAAAAACTGATTTCGTGGCTGGTGCGGTATGTACCGCGTAAGCATTTGCAGCTTTTCAGCGGCATGGGCCTCAAAATCGTAGGTCTTTTTTACCGCGGCAATGCCGTTGAATGCCCGGTGTGCGGGCACACCTACCGGAAATTTCTTCCCTACGGGCGAATCAACCCCCGGCCCAATGCCCTGTGTCCGAACTGCCTGTCATTGGAGCGCCACCGGTTAATCTGGCTGTACCTCAAACAGAAAACGGATTTTTTTCAACGACACCAGCAGGTGCTGCACATCGCGCCCGAACACTGTTTTATTAAACCGTTCGAGCAGCGCCATGGCGCGGGATACATCACGGCCGACCTGGAGTCTCCCCTGGCGAAGGTGAAAATGGATATTCACGAAATGCCTTTTGCGGAGAACCAATTTGACGTGGTGTTATGCAATCATGTGCTGGAGCACGTGCAGGATGATATCAAAGCCATGCGCGAGATTCAGCGCGTGTTAAAGCCGGGCGGGTACGCTATCCTCCAGGTTCCGTTCTTTCACCCGGTACCCGCGGTCACGTACGAAGATTTCACCATCACGGATGCCCGTGAGCGCGAAAAGGCCTTTGGCCAGGCGGACCATGTCAGGAAGTTCGGCCGGGACTATGTTGAACGAATTTTGCGAGGCGGGCTACAGGCAGAAGCCAGCCGATTTGCCGAAACCCAAAGCCGGAGATTTGGCATTGAGAACCGGGAGATTCTCTACCTCGGCCACAAATAAAAAAGCCCGCGGTCAGGCGGGCTCTTTTCACTTTCAGCAAGGCTACTTACCCAACTTATCGAGCACGTCCATCACTTCTTTCACGTGCTTGCGGCTGGTTTCCAGCAGAGCTTTTTCATCGGAGTTCAAATCCAGTTCAATAACTTTCTCCACTCCGTTTTTGCCCAGCACAACCGGAACACCGAGGTAACAGTTCTTAATACCGTATTCGCCATCCAGTTGAATACATACCGGCAGAATTCGGTGTTGATCTTTCACAATGGATTCGACCATTTGGGCGGCTGCCGAACCGGGCGCATACCACGCGGAGGTGCCCATGAGTTTCACCAACTCGCCACCACCCACTTTGGTACGTTCCACAATGGCGTTCAACTTGTCTTTGTCGATCAGCTCGGTTACCGGAATACCCGAAACCGTGGTATAGCGCGGCAGTGGCACCATGGTGTCACCGTGCCCACCCAGGATCATCGCCTGAATATCTTTTGGGGATACGTTTAGTGCCTCGGCCAGGAACGCGCGATACCGGGCCGTATCCAGAATGCCGGCCATACCCATAATGCGGGTACGTGGCAGTTTAGATGTGATGTGCGCCTGATAGGTCATCACATCCAGCGGGTTGGAAACCACAATGATGATGGCGTTCGGAGAATGCTTTACCACATTTTCGGTTACCGACTTCACAATCGTGGCATTGGTTCCGATCAAATCATCGCGGCTCATGCCCGGCTTGCGCGGCAGCCCCGAGGTGATCACCACAACATCCGAGTTGGCCGATTTCGCATAGTCGTTGGTCGAGCCGATGGTGCGGCTGTCATACAAATCAATGGGCGCCTTTTGCCAGATGTCGAGCGCCTTGCCTTCGGCCAAGCCCTCTTTGATATCAACCAGAACAATTTCATTGGCCACCTCGCGGTAGGCCAGCACATCGGCACAGGTAGCGCCTACATTACCCGCGCCAACAACCGTAATTTTCATAGTGTTAGAGTTTGAATCCGTAGTTAAGTAGTGCTTAAAAGCGCTCCAAGTTAGGGGTAGGACGGCAAACCAAAAAACTTATTCGACCATTTCGCGCGACCATTGGACTCTTAACATCTGGCGGGTGTTGGGGGTTATCCGGGCCCACTCCGCTACGCGGTGACCGACTAGCCAAACCACCCGGCCACCGGACTCCAACACGGTGACTTCGGGCTTATGCGAGCGTGGCACTTTCGCGTCAATCAACATATCGCTGACTTTGCGCGTGCCCGTCATGCCAAACGGCTGTAGCACATCGCCCTCCCGCCATCCGCGCCAGGTCAGGGGGAACGACAAACAATCCAAATCGAGGCAAGCCGCAGCAGCGTCAGCATCCACTGCGGGAGGTTCTACAAAAAAATGCAACTGCTGTGAACCAAGACGTGCAACGGTTTCGCCTTGATCGATCAAAGCCTCGCCCGGTGAATCGGACAGGGGGCCAACCAGAATCGCATCCCGATCAACAACGGCCACGTGGGTATGGGTCAAAAAACGGGCACCCACATGATCTCTGGCTTCCGTCAGTTGCTGAACCTGCGAAAGGGTAAATCCATGACCCCGCATGAGTTCATACAACACCGAAACCGGTGCAGGCTGCCCGGTCAGCCAACGCTTGGCAATTCGCATTTCAGAGCCAACCACGGTAATCCCCTCCTGACCAGCCGCAGCCAAACCCGCTTTAATCAAAAAGGGCAACGCCTGCGTTTTGGCCAAGCCGCGTTGGAATGTATCCATCAGCGAAGGGTTAATTTTAAGCAACTCGGGCACCACATGGTGACGGACAGCATTACGTTGGTAGTCATCGCGCAGGTTGCTTTCATCCTCACGCCAGGTGATACCCTGACTGGCGGCATAGTTCAGCAGCTTTTCGCGTGAAAACGGCAACAGCGGACGTATGATCAATTCGTTTTGCTCAGGTATACCCAACCAGCCATCCCAACCTTTGCCATGAATCCAGTTCAGCAAGACAGTTTCCAGGTTATCGTTTGCCTGATGGGCCGTCACAATATGGGTATACCCCTCCCTTCGGGCCACCTCCACCAGCCATTGGTACCGAAGTTCACGGGCCGCGACCTGTACCGACACACCCTGACGGATGGCATAGTTATTGGTGTCTACGCGCGTGCTATGAAAGGGTATCTTCCTTTGCTCACACGTTTCGCAGACGAATCGTTCATCTTCGTCAGCGGCAGCTCCGCGCAACTGAAAATTCACATGCCCCACACCCATCGGGCAGCCCGCCTGCTGCAACAGGTGGAGCAAGACCATGGAATCGAGCCCGCCACTGACGGCCACCAGCAGGCGTTGATGGGCGGTGCCCCAGTCCTTTTTCCGGATATGCGCGCGAAAGGCTTCCAACATCGTGTAAAATTAAGCCCGGAATTGTCATTAGGAAAAAGTTCTAATGGCGGCCATTAGAGAAAACATGTGAAAAAGATTTGATAATCAACATTTTAAGTTGTGCAA
>JAJTGY010000013.1 GCA_021298015.1 Flammeovirgaceae bacterium | reverse complement strand
CCGCGACACCCTTGCTCTTAGCTAATGATATGCACTTCAGCACTCATTCGGGACTTGCACCCTTTAGCCAGTAAACATGCCTGACGCACAATAAAAAAAGCCGGCTTATCACCGGCTTTTCTTTTTCGAACACTTCCTGGCTACATCAGAAGTTCTTGCCAGGGAAATAGGCGACATCCCCCAACTCCTCTTCGATGCGCAATAGTTGATTGTACTTTGCCATGCGGTCGCTTCGCGAAGCCGAGCCGGTTTTGATCTGGCCCGTATTGAGTGCCACGGCCAGATCCGCAATAGTGCTGTCTTCCGTTTCACCGCTGCGGTGCGACATGATGCTCTTGTAGCTGTTGCGCTTCGCCAGGTTCACTGCATTGATCGTTTCGGTGAGCGAGCCAATCTGGTTCACTTTTACAAGGATCGAATTCGCCACGCCCATGTCGATACCCTTTTGAAGGAAATCAACATTGGTCACAAACAAATCGTCACCTACGAGTTGCACTTTTGATCCGATCTTGTCCGTGAGCTTCTTCCAGCCGTCCCAATCCTCCTCGGCCATGCCATCTTCAATGGAAATGATCGGGTATTTTTTGGCCCACTTGGCCCAGTACTCCACCATCTCGTCCGACTTCAATTTTTTACCATCCGACTTCTTAAACGTATAGGTCTTGGTCTTGCTATCGTAAAACTCGGAAGTGGCGGCATCCATGGCGATAAAAATATCAGACCCCGGTTTGAAGCCGGCTTTCTCGATGGCTGTCAACACAATTTCAATCGCCTCCTCGTTCGATTTGATGTTGGGGGCAAATCCACCTTCATCACCAACATTGGTAGAGAAGCCTTTGTCATGCAAAACTTTTTTGAGGTGATGGAATACTTCCGTGCCCATGCGCAGTGACTCGGAAAACGTGGCGGCCTTCACCGGCATGACCATAAACTCCTGAAAATCGATGGAGTTATCGGCATGGCTTCCGCCATTTAAGATATTCATCATAGGCACTGGCAGGGTATTGGCATTCACGCCACCGATGTAACGGTAGAGCGATTGGCCCGCTTCCATAGCTGCGGCACGGGCCACGGCCAGTGATGTACCCAAAATCGCGTTGGCTCCCAGTTTTCCCTTATTGGCCGTACCGTCCAATTCAATCATGATCTTGTCCACCAGGTTTTGATCAAACACGGACAAACCAACAATCTCAGCCGCAATCTTAGAGTTGACGTTGTCAACCGCTTTCAAAACACCTTTGCCGAGAAATTTCTTTTTGTCGCCATCACGAAGTTCTACCGCCTCGTGGGTACCGGTCGATGCTCCTGAGGGCACCGCTGCCCGGCCAAACGCACCATTGTCGGTGATCACATCTACTTCAATAGTTGGATTTCCACGGCTATCCAAAATCTGACGGGCGTGGACACTTTCGATGAAACTCATAGGAATAATTTTTAAATGAAGAATTTAGGTTTATGATTTCTTTCCGCTAGTCGATATTGTTTTGATTGATGATGTAAAGATGGCGGTTAATTCATTCGACTCCTTGATAAGATGGAGCAATTCATTATCGCTTTTGTCAATCAGTTCAAGATCATGAATAAACGTAAGCCAAAAATTGCTTTCATCCGCCTCCTCTAAAACCACTTTTAATTTATTAGCAAAATCCGCACGAGACTTCGCACGATTGACCGCCCGATAATTTGCAGCCACGGACGAAGCTGACTTCAATAGTTGGATAGTTATGATTTTTGATCCTTGAGACCTCGGAAGTCTATCCACAAGCCTAAAGACGCGGGTAGCAAACATTCGCGTTCTCTCGATCAGCTGTGCTTTGGTCGTCATTCAAATTCAAAAATCACAATTCTTAAATCCCAAATTTCAAACTGACACTGCTACCTTATTACTCTCCTGTACCATGTTAACAAACTGATCAAACAAATACCGGGAGTCATGCGGACCTGGCGATGCCTCCGGGTGATACTGAACGGAAAATGCAGGCTTATCCTTCCTCCGGATGCCCATAATGGTATTGTCGTTCAAGTGCAAGTGGGTCACTTCGACATGGGGAAATTTACCAGCCTCGAACTCCTTTACCGCAAAGCCGTGATTCTGCGAGGTCATTTCGCCCAACCCGGAAATACAATTCTTCACCGGGTGATTAAGACCCCGATGGCCGTGGTGCATTTTATAGGTAGACAGGCCGCTCGCCAGGGCAAGTATCTGGTGCCCCAGGCAAATGCCGAACAACGGGCGGTTTGCATTCAGAATTTCCTTTACGGTTTCCACTGCGTACGGCATCACCGCGGGGTCACCGGGGCCATTGGAAATAAAATAGCCGTGAGGCTGCCATTCTTCCATTTTGACAAAACGGGTTTTGGCCGGAAACACCTTGACGCAACAACCGCGCTGCGTCAGGCTTCGCAGGATGTTCGTCTTGATACCGAGATCAAGCGCTGCGATACGCAGGGCGGATCCCGGGTCGCCCACCAGATAGGGTTCGCGTGTGCTCACCTGCGAAGACAGCTCGAGACCATCCATAGAGGGCACTTTGTTGAGTTCAGCCTCAAGTTGCTCGGGGCTTAATACCGAGGAGATGATCGCATTCATGGCGCCTGCATCACGGATGTGGCGCACCAGCATGCGGGTGTCCACATCGGTGATACCCACCACACCGTGTTTCTCCAAATATTGTTGCAGACTCTCGCGGGCCGTCTTCCGGCTGAACTCCTCCGAGAATTCATTCACCACAATTCCGCTAATGGTTGGCTTGGCACTCTCCTGCTCCTCGTCTACCGTGCCGTAATTGCCAATATGGGCGGTGGTGTTCACGATGATCTGGCCCGTGTACGAAGGGTCGGTATAAATCTCTTGGTAGCCGGTCATGCCGGTATTGAAGCAGATTTCACCTCCCGAGGTGCCGATCTTGCCAATGGCCGTTCCTTCCACGAGAAGTCCATCGGCCAGTAATAGGTAAGCTTTTGCGCTCAATTGAGTAGTGGTTAGTCAGGCAAAAATAGACTCTTTCCGTAAGTTTATGTTACCCCCGGGCGTTCCAATTTCGGTAACCTGCCCGGTTGGTGGTCTAAAAACAATCTGGCAAAAACAAAAAAGGGATTGAACCACGTCCAATCCCTTCATTTGAGTTTGCGTAGCCACTTATTCTTTATTCTTAGAAGATGTTTTGGCCTTTTCCGGCTTCTCCTCGGCTGCCGCTTGCGGCTCTGCCGCGGGTGCTTCAGCCGCGCTCTCAACCTTTTTGCCACCCTTGCGGCTTCTGCGGGTCTTGCCCTTTTTCGCGGAGTCGTCCTTCTTATAGATCTCGTTGAAATCAACCAATTCCATCAGACACATCTCGGCATTATCGCCCAGGCGGGTATCACCCAACTTAATAATCCGGGTGTAGCCACCGGCACGTTCGGCCGTGCGACCCGCCACCTCGCCAAACAATGCTTTGATACCTTCCTTGTTTTGAAGATATGAAAACACGGTTCTTCGGGAGTGCTGAGAATCCGTCTTGGCTTTGGTAATCAACGGCTCCACGTACTTGCGCAAGGCTTTGGCCTTGGCCACCGTAGTGGTAATTCGCTTATTGATCAACAGGGAATTCGCCATGTTCGAGAGCAACGCATCGCGGTGCGACTTGTTGCGACCCAGGTGATTATCTTTCTTACCGTGTCTCATTAGTCTTCGTCCAGTTTATATTTTGACAAATCCATGCCGAATGTTAGGCTCTTCTCGGCAACCAGTTGTTCCAATTCAGCCAGCGATTTCTTTCCGAAGTTGCGGAACTTCATCATATCGCTGATTTCCAATTGTACCAAATCACCCAGTGTCTTCACGTCAGCGGCTTTCAGGCAGTTGTACGCACGTACTGAAAGGTCGAGATCATGCAGTGGAGTCTTCAACAACTTGCGCATGTGCAGCAACTCTTCATCTACCTGCTCCACTTCGCTATCGGCTCCGGTTTCCAGTTCAATCGATTTATCCGAAAAAAGGCGGAAGTGCTGAATCAGGATGAAAGCGGCACCCTCAAGAGCTTTTTCGGGATGAATCGAACCATCCGTCTCAATGTCGATCAACAACTTCTCGTAGTCGGTCTTTTGTTCCACGCGGGTATTCTCCACGCTGTACTTCACGTTCTTCACCGGGGTGAAGATGGCATCAATCGGAATGAATCCGAAAACTTGCTCGTTGGGTTTGTTTTCTTCAGCGGGCAGGTAACCGCGACCCTTTTCAATAGTCAGCTCTATTTCGAAGTGAGCTGACTCATCCAGATTGCAGATGACGTGATCCGGGTTCAGGATTTCAAACGCAGACGTGAACTTGGCAATATCGCCAGTCTTGAACTGCTTCTGTTTCTTGATGTTAACGTTGATTTTGCTGTCAAATCCGTCCGATACTTTCCGAAAACGAACCTGCTTGAGGTTCAAGATGATTTCCGCCACATCCTCCACAACGCCTTCGATGGTGGAGAATTCGTGCAACACACCGGGAATTTTGATACCGGTGATGGCATATCCTTCCAAGGAGGACAACAGAATTCTGCGCAGCGCATTTCCGATGGTCACTCCGTAGCCTTTTTCTAGGGGTTTGAAAATAAATAAACCGTGAAAATCATCGGCCTTCTCCATCACAACCTTATCTGGCATTTGGAATGCTAATATTGACATATGCGTTTGTTTACGGGTTACTTCAAAAATTTATACTTCAATCCGGAACAACCTATTACTTCGAATACAATTCGACAATCAACTGTTCGTTGATGTTCTCCGGAATATCCTGACGGGGTGGCAGGGTTATAATCTTACCGACCATTTCACTTCCATCCCACTCCAGCCAATTATACTTCTTAGCACCCTGAATCGACAGGCTACTGGTGATGGACTCCAATGACTTTGACTTTTCGCGCACACCGATTTGATCACCGGCACGCAGCGTGTAAGACGGAATGTTCACGACCTCACCATTTACGGTGATGTGCTTATGCACCACCAGCTGGCGGGCGGCCCTGCGGGTAGGGGCAATGCCGAGGCGGTAAACGGTGTTGTCCAGGCGAGCTTCCAGCATTTGCAGCAACACTTCGCCTGTTACGCCTTTCTTGCGTGAGGCTTTGTCAAAAATGCCGGCAAACTGGCGCTCCAGTACACCGTAAATGTACTTGGCCTTTTGTTTCTCGGCCAACTGCGTGGCATATTCAGAGAGCTTACGCTTCTTGCCTTTGCCATGCTGGCCGGGCGCATAATTTTTCTTTTGCAGCGCCTTGTTCTCGCCCATCACGGGCTCACTGAAGCGTCTGCTGATTCGTACTTTGGGACCGATGTATCGTGCCATGTTCTCGTAGCGTTCTTAGTTCTTTTATACACGTCTTGCTTTAGGAGGGCGGCAGCCGTTATGGGGCAGCGGGGTCACATCACGGATCATCGTGATCTCAATACCGGCCGCCTGAACCGTGCGGATGGCTGACTCGCGACCAGCACCCGGGCCTTTCACAAAAACTTCCGCTTTGCGCACGCCCAGTTCAAAAGCTTTCGAGGCACACTCCTGAGCAGCCATTTGAGCGGCATAGGGCGTGTTCTTCTTCGATCCTTTGAAACCCATTTTACCAGCCGATGCCCAGCTCACCACCTGACCGGTAGAGTTGGTCACGGAGATGATGATATTGTTGAACGTAGCCCGGATATGAACCTGGCCTACGGCTTCAACATGCACCGTCCGCTTTTTGGCTTTTTCGGTTTTCTTCTCAACAGGAGCTGCCATAATTATCTGTTATCCTTTAGTTGCTTTCTTCTTATTGGCTACCGTCTTGCGCTTTCCTTTTCGGGTACGCGCATTGTTCTTGGTCGTTTGGCCACGCACGGGCAAGCCCTTGCGATGGCGCAGGCCGCGGTAGCAGCCAATGTCCATCAATCGCTTGATGCTCAGTTGCACCTCAGAGCGTAATGCACCTTCGATGCGGAACTTCTCCGCAATGATGGAACGGATGGCATTTGACTCTTCGTCATTCCAATCCTTAACTTTTTTGTCCCAGTTAACACCGGCTGTGGAGAGGATATACTGTGCTCTCTTCCGACCGATGCCGTAGATGTAGGTGAGACCAATCTCGCCTCTCTTGTTGTCTGGAATATCAACGCCCGCAATACGTGCCATATATTATCCTTGTCTTTGTTTGTAACGAGGGTTCTTCTTGTTAATAACGTACAACTTGCCGTTGCGCCTGATGATCTTGCAATCCGCGCTACGCTTTTTGATGGATGCCCGTACCTTCATTTTACTTGTATCTAAACGTTATCCTACCTTTTGTCAAATCATAGGGTGACATTTCCAGTTTCACCCGGTCGCCCGGTAACAGACGGATGTAGTGCATCCGCATTTTACCGGAAATGTGCGCCAGTACTTCGTGACCGTTTTCCAATTGCACCCGAAACATGGCATTGGAAAGGGCCTCGAGAATGGTACCGTCTTGTTCTATCGACTTTTGTTTCGCCATTTATATGTATAACTACTTTCGATATACTCGTGCGTGGTGAGGATTTCTGTCGAATCGGCAAAAATCGCCACTGTATGTTCAAAGTGTGCCGAGGGTTTGTGATCGGCCGTGCGGATGGTCCATCCATCGCGCTCGGCTACAACACGTCTGGTTCCCATATTGATCATCGGCTCTATCGCGATAACCATTCCGGGCACCAGCTTTCCCCCCTTGCCGCGCTTTCCATAGTTCGGCACTTCCGGATCTTCATGAAGACTTTTGCCCAGCCCGTGCCCAACTAACTCGCGCACTACGCCATAGCCAAACTTCTCCACGTAGGACTGAACCGCAAATCCGATATCACCCGTGCGGTTGCCTGCTCTCGCCTGATCGATTCCCAGATAAAGAGAATCGATCGTGCGCTCAAGCAACTGCAGCACCTCCGGCTTGACACCCGGCAACGGGTACGTATAAGCCGAATCGGTATGCAAGCCCTCATATTGAACTCCGCAATCCACCGATACAATGTCACCTTCCTTCAGCACATACTCACCCGGAAATCCGTGCACCACCTGGTCATTGACCGAGATGCAAAGCGCAAACGGAAATCCTCCAAACCCGATGAAGGAGGGAATACCTTTGTGATCGCGAATAAACTCGTCTGCCACCCGATTCAGTTCTTTCGTTTTCACTCCCGGGGCTACCCGTTTCGCTACTTCCGCGTGTGCCTTACCCAAAATCTGGGCTCCTGCACGCATGACCTGAATGTCGTCTGGCGTCTTCAGCTTAATCATTCAATCCTAAGCCGCAGCAAACTGAGAACGTCCTTTTACTCTGCCGGACTTCATCATCCCTTCATAGTGACGCATCAACAGGTAGCTTTCGATTTGCTGTAGTGTATCTAACACCACGCCCACCAAAATCAACAGGGATGTACCACCATAGAATTGCGCGAAGTTCTGTGTGATGCCAAACAGCACGGCAAAAGCCGGCAGAATGGCCACCGCAATCAGGAACAACGCACCGGGTAACGTAATCCGGGAAAGTACTGTATCAATAAACTCGGCTGTGGGCTTACCAGGCTTAATGCCAGGGATGAAGCCACCGCCTCGTTTCAAATTATCTGCAATATCGTTGGACGGCACCGTGATGGCTGTGTAGAAGAACGTGAAGACCAGAATCAGAATGCCAAACACCAGATTGTACTGCCAAGAGGTGAAGTCGGCAAAAGCCGAACCCACATAGGCACTGATGTCGCTGTCTTGCCAAATACCGGCTATGAGCGGAGGAATGAACATCAAAGCCTGGGCAAAGATGATGGGCATAACTCCGGATGAATTGAGTTTCAACGGAATGAAATCGCGCTTGCCCCCATACAGTTTGTTGCCCACCACCTGCTTGGCATACTGCACCGGAATTCTGCGCACCGCCTGGGTCAGGGCGATAACGCCCACTACCACAAAGAACAGGGCCAGCAATTCCAGAATAAAGATGATCAGCGCGCCACCCTCCGACTTATCGAAGAATTCTTGAACAATGGCCGAGGGGAAACGGGATACGATACCGATCATGATCAGCATGGAGATACCGTTGCCGATACCCTTGTCGGTGATACGCTCACCTAACCACATACAGAACATGGTGCCGGCCACCAGAATCACAATCGAAGAGAACGTGAAGAAGAAGCCGGGTGATAAGATTAATTCGTTAGGAACCGTGGTGCGCAAATAGCCGTACGATTGGGCGGCCGTAATGAAGATCGTAAGGACACGCGTGTACTGGTTCAGTTTCTTTCTGCCGCTTTCGCCCTCTTTCTGCATCTTGGAAAACTGAGGAACGGCCACCGTCAACAACTGGATGACGATAGAGGCGGAGATGTACGGCATAATGCCGAGTGCAAAAATGGATACGCGGCTGAAGGAGCCACCCAGGAAAGTGTTGATCAGACCGAAGATACCGCTCTGGTTCGCGCCCGAAGCCAGTTGGGCTTCCAACGCCACCGCATCGATACCCGGCAACACAATGTACGAGCCCAACCGGAAAATGATCAGGAAGCCGATTGTGTTGAGGATTCGCGTGCGCAAATCTTCAATCGAGAAAATGTTCTTTATGGTCTGAAAAAACCGCTTCATGGATTAGATCTTCGTTGCAGTACCTCCGACTGTTTCAATGGCTTTGGTTGCCGTATCTGAAAAGGCATGTGCCTCCACATTTACTTTCGACTTGAGCTCGCCACGGCCCAGCACTTTCACTTTATCGTTCTTTCCAACAATTCCGTTTTCAATCATCACCTTCACGCTGATGGCGCTGGCTTTGGTTTTCTGGGCTAGCAATTCCAGCGTATCCAGGTTCACGCTCTTGAAATAAATCTTATTGTTATTCTTGAAGCCAAACTTGGGGATACGTCTCTGCAACGGCATCTGACCGCCTTCGAAACCGATCTTCTTGTGATATCCCGAGCGTGACTGGGCACCCTTGTGACCACGACCGGCCGTGCTTCCACCCGATCCCTGGCCGCGCCCCAGGCGCTTGTTCGTTTTGGTTGAGCCGGCAGCCGGCTTTAGTGTGTGCAGCTTCATATTATAACTCCGTTACCTTAACCAAATGACTTACCTTTTTCACCATACCCTGGATTTGCGGGGTATATTCCACTTCTACAAATGACTGGCGCTTGCCCAGGCCTAAAGACAAAATGGTCTTTTGCTGGGTTTCGGCACGCTTGATCATGCTGCGAACTTGTGTGATTCTAACCTTCGCCATGGTGTTATCCATTAAATACTTTTGACAACTCTACTCCGCGGTTGCGAGCAATCGTAAACGGATCGCGCATGCTGGTCAACGCCTTGAACGTGGCTTTCACCACATTGTGCGGGTTGGACGAGCCTTTCGACTTGGCCAACACATTGTGCACACCGGCACTATCCAAAACGGCACGCATGGCACCACCGGCAATAACACCGGTACCAGGCGAAGCCGGCTTCAACAACACAAAACCTCCACCGAACTTCCCGGTCGATTCGTGCGGAACAGTACCGTTGATGATCGGCACCTTCACCAGGTGCTTCTTGGCATCATCGATACCCTTGGTAATGGCATCCTGAACTTCGTTGGCTTTGCCAAGTCCGTAACCCACCACACCGTTTCCATCACCTACCACCACAATCGCGGCAAAACTGAAGCGTCTTCCGCCTTTCACCACTTTTGCCACGCGTTGGATGGCAACGACTTTCTCTTTTAAGTCGATTTCGCTGGCCTTTACTGTGCTGACGTTGCTCTGAGTCATGCGTTTAAAATTTTAAACCTCCCTCTCTGGCGCCTTCGGCCAAAGCTTTGATGTTTCCGTGATACAAATAACCGTTGCGATCGAACACGATGTCTGACACACCGGCTGCGACAGCCTTCTCGGCCAGCTTCTTGCCCACCGTCTTGGAGATGGTGAGATTAACGCCACCCTTCTTGTCAACTTCGGTTGAGGAAGTAGCTGCGATCGTGTGACCTTTGGAGTCATCAATCAACTGGGCATAAATAACCCGGTTGCTCTTGAACACCGACAAACGGGGGCGTTGTTGCGTGCCTTCCAGTTTCTTGCGGATGCCCATCTTGATCCGGTCTCTCCGCTGTGCTTTTGTTTTAATGTTCGCCATAGCTCAATTATTTAGCAGCTGCCTTACCAGCCTTTCTGCGTACATACTCGCCCACATAGCGAATACCTTTTCCTTTATAAGGCTCCACATTGCGGAGCGATTTGATTTTGGCGGCCATCTGACCTACCAATTGCTTGTCGATACCTTCCAGGATAATCATCGGGTTTTGCCCTTTCTCCTGAACGGCCTGCACCTTTACTTCGGTAGGCACGGCAACGAACACGCTGTGCGAATAGCCAAGGCTCAACTCCAGCACATTGTTCTGGGCGGAAGCCTTGTAACCTACACCCACCAACTCCATTTGGCGCTTATAGCCATTGGTCACACCTTCAACCATATTCGCAATCAAGGCGCGGTACAAACCGTGCTTCGATTTGTCTTCCTTTTGGTTCGTGGGGCGCTTCAATGACACTTTCCCTTCTTCCACGCTAATGTTGAAATCGCCATTGATCGGCTGGTGCAGTTCACCCTTGGGGCCCTTCACCGAAACCTTGCCGTTGGCGTATGTGCACGACACACCCTTGGGCAACTCGATAACTTTATTTCCAATTCGTGACATGGCTCTTCTGAATTAATAAACCAGACATAAAACCTCACCACCCACATTGAGTGCCTTTGCCTCCTTGTCGGTGATCACACCTTTCGATGTAGACAGAATGGCAATGCCCAAACCGTTGAGTACGCGCGGCAGGCTGTCGGCCGGGCGGTACTGACGCAAGCCGGGTGTACTCACGCGCTGGAGGCTGGTGATGGCCGACTCTTTCGTCTCCGGATTGTACTTGAGGGCGATTTTGATCGTACCCTGCTTGTTTTCCGTTGCCTCAAACTTGTAGTTGAGGATGTACCCCTTCTCGAACAACACCTTGGTCATTTCCTTCTTGATGTTCGAAGCCGGCACCTCCACCACACGGTGGCGGGCCTTGATTGCGTTGCGCAACCGGGTCAAGTAATCTGCAATTGGGTCTGTTGTCTTCATTTTACTTCCGCTTTATAAAAAAGCAAACCCCATTTTTAAACGGGGCTGCAAAGGTATCAGAACAATTTCTGTTATCCAAGACTGTCATCTGGTTTCGTTTCGGGCTTTTTTGGCCCTCTACGACCTTGATACTCAGCAACCTATATGTCAAAACGCGCTACCAGCTCGCTTTGGTGAGGCCCGGAATCTTGCCTTCCAGGGCCATCTGGCGGAACTGGTTACGGCAAATGCCGAACTTCCGCATATAGCCACGGGGGCGGCCCGTAAGCTTGCACCGGCTGCGCAAACGCACGGCCGATGAACTGCGGGGCAGCTTATCCAGGGCAGCATATTCGCCAGCTTCTTTCAAAGCCTTGCGCTTAGCTGCAAAACGCTTCACCAATTCTTCCTTCTTCTGGGTTCTGGCAACGATCGATAATTTAGCCATGTTACCTGTTAGTTTTTGTTCACAAACGGCATCCCGAAAGCCTTCAGGAGCGCATAACTTTCTTCATCCGTGCGGGCGGTAGTCACAAACGTGATGTCCATACCATTAATCTTCTGCACCTTGTCAATCGAGATTTCGGGGAAGATGATCTGCTCCTTTACGCCCAGCGTGTAGTTACCACGGCCATCAAAGCCCTTATCACTCACGCCACGGAAGTCGCGCACCCGGGGAAGGGCCACGTTCATCAGCCGGTCCATGAACTCATACATCTTACTGCCGCGCAAAGTGACGCGTACACCAATCGGCAAGTTCTCACGCAATTTGAAGTTCGAAATTGCCTTCTTCGACTTGGTCGAAACCGCCTTTTGTCCGGTAATGGTGGTGATCTCTTCGATCGCCACATCAACCAACTTCTTGTCGGCTACGGCTGCACCCACGCCTTTGTTGATGCAGATCTTCTCAATCTTGGGCACCTGCATGACCGACTTATACTGAAACTTCTGCTTCAGGGCCGGTACGATTTCCTTGGTGTATTTCTCCTTTAGTCTGGGCGTTGCCATAACATCAATTACTTAATGAATTCTCCTGTCTCTTTTGCGTAGCGCTGTAACGATCCTTTCTCGTCACGCTTGCGGCCAACACGTGTGGGTTTGCCGGAAGCCGGATCAATCAACATTAAATTGCTGATGTGAACGGGCGCTTCCGTCTTCTTAATGCCACCTTCCGGCTTACCGGCTGTGGGCTTCTGGTGCTTGGTCACGATATTGATCCCTTCCACCACGGCACGATTTTCCTTCGGGAAAACCTCTTGCACGCGGCCGGTTTTTCCTTTGTCATTTCCGGCCAGCACCTTTACGGTGTCACCTTTACGAATGTGCAGCTTGGGCTGTTTGTTATGCTTCCTTTCCATGGCTTACAATACTTCGGGGGCCAGTGATACAATCTTCATAAACTGCTTCTCGCGCAGTTCGCGCGCTACCGGTCCGAAAATGCGGGTGCCACGGGGTTCGTCCTGAGCATTGAGCAACACGGCCGCGTTATCTTCGAAGCGGATGTAGCTGCCGTCCTTACGTCTTACCTCTTTGGTAGTGCGCACCACAACGGCTTTCGAAACGGTTCCTTTCTTTACCTGGCTGGTGGGCAGGGCCGACTTCACGGTAACCACAATTTTGTCACCAACGGAGGCCGAACGTCTGTGGGTGCCACCCAATACGTGCAAGCAGAGCACCTCTTTGGCACCACTGTTGTCGGCTACGGTTAAGCGGGTTTCAGTCTTAATCATGATTACTTCGCTTTTTCAATTACTTCTACTAGTCTCCACCGCTTGTTTTTGCTCAGCGGACGGGTTTCCATAATGCGTACGGTATCACCGATACCGGCCTCATTCTTTTCGTCATGAGCCATGAACTTGGTGGTCTTGTTCATGAACTTGCCATAAATCGGATGCTTCACTTTACGATCAACCGCAATGGTGATGGTCTTCTGCATTTTATTGCTGACAACCCGACCGACTCTTTCTTTCCGTAAGTTTCTATCTTCCATAACCTGGGGGCCGAAGCCTGTTATTTCGTTTTCGTTCTGGCTGTTAATTCGGTATTCAACCGGGCTATCAGTCTGCGATTCTCGCGCAGGCGCATCGGGTTTTCAATGGCCGACACCTGGTGGGCAAACTGCAGCTTGCGAAGGTTCTCCTGCTCTGAACCGATCTTCTCTTTCAGTTCGTCAACGGTAAGTGATTTGATCTCCTGATTTTTCATACCCTTTGCTGATTAACCTTCCACGTAATCTCTGCGAACACTGAATCTTGTTTTGATGGGCAATTTGCCATCGGCCAGTGCCAACGCTTCTTTGGCCGTTGCCATGGTTACACCACCAGCCTCGAACAGAATGGTGCCGGGTTTAACCACAGCCACCCAATACTCGGGCGCACCTTTACCCTTACCCATACGTACCTCGGCAGGTTTGCGGGTAACGGGTTTATCCGGGAAAATGCGAATCCACACCTGGCCTTCACGCTTCATGGCGCGGGTTACCGCCACACGGGCAGCTTCCAACTGGCGGGCGGTAATCCAACCTGGCTCCACCGCTTTCAAAGCAAAGGATCCAAAGGCAATCTGATGTCCGCGGGTCGCCAAACCCTTTACGCGGCCTTTTTGAGTCTTTCTGAACTTAGTACGCTTCGGTTGTAACATGACTAATCTATTTTCTCAACCTGTTATTCCTTATTTCGATCGCGGTCACGCTCCCTGCGCGGACCACCACGCTCTCTGCGGTCTCCTCCACGACCTCCACGAGCCGGTGCGCCACCGCCTTTGCCGCTGTCGCCACGCTCATTGCTGATCATACCGATGTTCGGGGAGAGATCACGCTTGCCATAAACCTCACCTTTGAAAATCCATACCTTGATACCAATCTTACCGTACACCGTCTGGGCTTCTGAAATCGCATAATCGATATCTGCGCGGAGGGTGTGCAAGGGAATGCGGCCTTCTTTGTATTGTTCCGTGCGGGCCATATCAGCACCCGCCAAACGACCCGACAATTTCACTTTGATACCCTCTGCACCTACACGCATAGAAGAGGCAATTGCCTGCTTCATCGCTCTGCGGTACGAAAT
This sequence comes from Flammeovirgaceae bacterium, assembly GCA_021298015.1. Classification (GTDB taxonomy): domain Bacteria; phylum Bacteroidota; class Bacteroidia; order Cytophagales; family Cyclobacteriaceae; genus ELB16-189. The sequence continues at coordinate 73,076 of JAJTGY010000013.1, read as the reverse complement.
ACGGGCTTCCAGTTGCTGTGCAATCGACTCGCCAACCAACCGGGCATCCAACTCGGGACGCTTGATCTCGAAGATGTTAATCTGCACATCCTTGCCGGTGAGCTTCTTTAACTCTTCTTTGATCTTATCTACCTCGCCACCGCCTTTACCAATTACCACACCCGGACGGGCCGTGTGAATGGTCAGGGTGATGCGCTTCAACGTGCGCTCAATCACAATCTTGGCAATGCCGGCTTTTTGAATGCGGGCATCAATGTATTTGCGTATCTTCTGGTCTTCCACCAGCTTATCCGAAAATGTTTTACCACCGAACCAGTTGGAATCCCAACCGCGGATGATGCCCAGGCGCAAGCCTACCGGATTAATTTTTTGTCCCATTATTCCTTGGTTTCAGTTACCGCTACTTCAGTTTTCGCTTCGGCCGGCATACGATCCAGCACAATTGACACGTGGTTGCTGCGCTTGCGGATGCGGTGAGCGCGGCCCTGCGGTGCCGGACGAAGACGCTTCAAAATGCGGCCCCCGTCAACAAAAATTTCTTTTACATACAGATCAGCCACGTTGCCATCGCTGTTGCGACCTTCCCAGTTGCTGATAGCCGATAACAACAACTTCTCCAGACGGGCTGCCGGATGCTTGGCCTCATACTTAAGAATATTGAGGGCATGCGCCACGCGCTGGCCACGAATAAGATTGGCCACCAGGCGCATTTTACGCGGTGAGGTGGGCACATTGTTCAGGTAAGCTACCGAGGGGCCGGTTTTAGCCGCTTCTTTCACAGCCTTAATCTTGGCCCGCTTCAGCACCGAACGTTTCGTCTTTTTCTCTGTCGTTTCCATAGTCAGCTAGTATAATGTGCCGAGGTTATTTGCCAGCGGCAGCCGCTTCTGCTTTGTTGTTGCCCGAGTGACCCTTGAACGTGCGGGTGGGTGCAAATTCACCCAGCTTGTGGCCCACCATGTTCTCGGTTACATACACGGGGATAAATTTATTTCCATTGTGCACGGCAAACGTATGGCCGATGAGCTCCGGAGTAATGGTGCTCCTGCGCGACCATGTTTTGATCACCGATTTTTTCCCGGATGTTTCAGCGGCACTCACCTTCTTGGCGAGGCGCGCGTCCAGGTATGGTCCTTTTTTTACTGAACGTCCCATTACTTCTTCCTCCTTGCAATGATTAAGTTGTCAGAATACTTCTTCGGGTGACGGGTCTTCTTACCCTTCGTGTACAAGCCCTTGCGTGAGCGCGGGTGACCGCCAGAAGCGCGACCTTCGCCACCACCCATCGGGTGATCAACCGGGTTCATCGCCACACCACGCGTGCGCGGACGAATACCTCTCCAACGGCTGCGACCGGCCTTGCCCACACTTTCATTCATGTGATCAGCATTGCTTACCGCACCAACGGTAGCCATGCAGCGATCGAGCACATTGCGCATCTCGCCACTCGGCATTTTCAGCGTAGCATAACCACCTTCGCGGGCTACTAACTGAACAAAGGAGCCGGCACTGCGGGCGATGGACGCACCTTTGCCCGGCTTAATCTCCACGTTGTGTACAATCGTACCCACCGGGATCTTCGCCAACGGCAGCGCGTTACCTACTTCCGGTGCTACTTCCTTACCCGACATTACCTTCTGACCTACTTTCAACCCCTGGGGGGCAATGATGTAGGCCTTTGCGCCATCGGCATAGTAAAGTTTAGCCAGACGAGCGGAACGGGTCGGATCGTATTCGATTGACTTCACGGTAGCCGGAACATCAAACTTATCGCGCTTGAAATCGATGATGCGCAGCTTCTGCTTGTGGCCTCCACCGATGTAGCGCATCGTGAGGTGACCCACATTGTTACGACCACCGCTTTTTCTCAATGGGGCCAACAGTGACTTCTCCGGGCGGCTCTCGGTAATATCATCAAAGCCGGGGGCCAACCTGTGGCGGGTACCGGGAGTTACGGGTTTTAATTTCTTTAGTGCCATGACCTATGCTCGGCTTTCGATTAAACGTTGTTATAAAAATCAATCACCTCACCCGACACCAGCGTAACAATGGCCTTCTTGTAATTGGGCTTGCGGCCCGATACAAAGCCGGCCTTGGTGTAACGGGTCTTGGACTTACCCATCACGGTGACCGTGTTCACCTTCTCCACATTAACACCGTACTTCCTTTCTACGGCATTCTTAATCTCCACTTTGTTGGCGTCCATATCGACAATGAAGCCATACTTTCCTTTTTCGTTGAGGGCCGAAACTTTTTCGGTTACCAAAGGTCTCTTCAGCACGCTCATTTTACTTCTTATTTAAAATGGAGTCAATTTTGTTAACGGAGCTCTCTACGAGAATCAGGCTATCGGCATTGATTACATCGTACGTATTAAGCTGACCAGCCGTTACCACTTTCGTGTTGGGTATGTTGCGACCCGACAGAGCAACCGAACGGTTTGCCTCGGGCAATACCAGCAAGGTCTTCTTATCCCCCACCGCCAATGACTTGAGCATGCTCAGGTATTGCTTGGTTTGGGGCTTCTCGAAATTGAAATCTTCCACCACAGCTATCGAGTTATCTTTTGCCTTGTAGCTGAGAGCTGACTTGCGGGCAAGGTCTTTAACTTTTTTATTCAGCTTGAAGGAGTAATCGCGGGGCGTGGGACCAAAAACGCGGCCACCACCTTTAAACTGGGGGTTTTTGATGTTCCCCGCACGGGCACCGCCTGTTCCTTTTTGCTTCTTAATCTTCTTTGACGAGCCGGTGATTTCGTTACGCTGCTTGGATTTGTGCGTGCCCTGGCGCTGGTTAGTCAAAAAGCTCTTTACATCCAGCCAAATGGCGTGGTCGTTCGGCTCTATGCCAAACACATCGCTGTTCAGGCTCACCTTGCGGCCTGTCTGCTCACCACTATACTTAATAACAGCTACGTCCATCACTTTTGCAGAATTATCGTTGAATTTTTAGGACCGGGAACGGAGCCGCTGATCAGAATCAGGTTTTGCTCCGGCATGATTTTCACCACTTTCAGGTTGGTCACCTTTACCCGATCGCCACCCATACGGCCAGCCAAACGCTTGCCCTTGATGACGCGCGAAGCAAAAGAAGCGTTACCCATGGAACCGGGTGCGCGCAAACGGTTATGTTGACCGTGAGTCTGCCCTCCTACTCCACTAAAGCCGTGACGCTTCACCACTCCCTGGAACCCGCGACCTTTGGAAGTTCCGACCGCATCCAGGAAATCGCCTTCCGCGAATACATCCTGAACCCGAATCTCTTTTCCTAATTCAACGATTCCTTCAAACTCCTTACGGAAGTCACGAAACTCTGCCACTGCGCGCTTAGGCGTAGTGTTGGCCTTTTTGAAATGACCTACCAGAGGCTTGGTGGAGTTTTTCTCCTTCTTGTCGCCAAACGCGAGTTGAACAGCACGGTACCCGTCAGTGTCCTCATTTTTTACCTGAGTCACCACACAGGGGCCGGCTTCAATTACGGTGACCGGCTGGCTCTGGCCGTCCGGGCCAAATACACTGGTCATCCCAATTTTGCGTCCTATAATTCCAGGCATGGTTGAAACCTTTTTACTTGTTTTTTAACCCGATTTGCGGGGTATGCCCGCAAAAAGGACTGCAAAGATAGAAGCTAATGCCGAGATAACAAGACGGGGTTTGGAATTTTATGGATACCACCCCTCCGCCCACCGAAAACGCGATTTCAGGCTTATTTACCTACTTTTCGCCCATGAATCGAAAGGCGCAGGCGCTACTCATTTTGGCCATTTTGCTGATGGCCGGTCTGCTGCTGGACGTACTCCTTGGCTCGGTTGCCGTGCCCCTGGCAGACCTTTGGCAAGCGCTTACACACCCGAATGAACCCTCCCCGGCAGCGGATATTTTGTGGCATTTCCGAATTCCGAAGGCGGCAACCGCGGCCGTGGCCGGCAGCGGACTAGCCCTGGCCGGGCTGGTGATGCAAACGCTTTTTCGTAACCCGCTGGCCGGGCCAGATGTACTCGGACTAAGCGCAGGCGCTGGACTGGCCGTTGCCCTGGCGGTGATGGCGGGCATCCAGATCGGAGAAATTGGGCTGGCATGGGGGCTTGCCGCCACCGCCAGTGTGGGCAGCCTTTCCGTCTTCCTGCTGATGGTTCTATTTTCAAGAAAAATGACCGACCCGGTGGGTTTATTGATTTTAGGCCTGATGGTTGCCGCCATTACCTCGTCCATCGTCAGTGTTTTACAATTCATCAGTCAGGCGGAGCAACTGCAGTCCTTTGTGATTTGGACGATGGGATCCGTGGGAAACACAAACCCGCGCGAGCTGGGTGTTATGATGACGGTGATACTACTCGCGTTGCTCATTATATTAAGCCAACTCAAAGCACTCAATGTTTGGTTACTGGGTGAGAGTTATGTGGGTAGCCTCGGCATTCGGGTGAAATCTTCGCGGCTTTGGCTGGTGGCTGGTGCCAGCTTGCTCACCGGTGCGGTCACCGCGTTTTGCGGGCCCATAGCGTTTGTCGGCATTGCCGTGCCGCACCTGGTGCGACTGGTCCTGCCCAGTGCCCATCATGGCTGGCTTATTCCGGGCGTTATGCTCGGTGGCGCAACCTTGCTGTTGGTATGCGACATACTGGTTCAATTGCCGGGCGGCAGTCAGTATCTTCCGCTCAATGCGATTACAGCTTTGTTGGGCGCACCTGTGGTGATTATGGTAGTGATGAAAACCAAAAACGTGCGGTGGTGATTTCAGGCGAAACGATCTTGAGCACAGCACACGCAGATGTCGGGTACCGGCAAGGCCGGCATGAAAAAGTGGTGCTTACCAACCTGAGCCTGGAACTTCGGGCCCACTCGCTGGTTTGCTTCATGGGGCCGAACGGCATTGGCAAATCAACCCTCCTGCGAACCCTGGCCGGGTTACAGCCCCTTTTGCGCGGGGGGGTTAATCTACCCCGCGTGGAGGCCGGCAAATCAGTGGCTGTAGTACTCACCGATCGGGTTCAAACGTATAACATGACGGTGCGCGACATGGTAAGCCTTGGCCGCTACCCGCACCTGGCCTGGCACACGCATTTGAGTGCATCCGATGACCGCATCGTGGATGAGAGCATTGAACTTGTTCAATTGCAAAATCTACAGCATCAACAGGTAAATGAACTAAGCGATGGCCAGCTGCAAATGGTGATGATTGCCCGCGCCCTGGCGCAACAAACTCCGCTGCTGATTTTGGACGAGCCCACGGCTCACCTTGATCTCAATAACCGGGTTGAGGTTATGAATCTGTTGCGTCACCTGGCGCGCACCACGGGCAAAGGGATTTTGGTAGCTACCCACGAGCTGGACTTAGCGTTGCAGACGGCCGATGAAATCTGGCTGGCCACACCGGACAAATCCATTCGCAGCGGCATTCCGGAAGATTTGGTGTTGGACGGTTCGTTTGATGATGTTTTTCAACTGAAGGGTTTTGATTTAAAAACCGGAAAGGTGAAACACCAGCCTTTTCGGCAGGAAAAAATCCGACTCATAGGCGAAGGCTATCGCTTCTTGTGGACAAAAAATGCGCTGGAGCGCATGGGGTTTGAGGTTACTGATGATCCAGATTGCTTGACGGTGAAAATTCAAACTGCCGATTGGGTTGTCGATGGAACTACTGCTTATGAAAGCCTGACCAAACTACTAGACGGCTTAACAAAAAGCGCCAAACCAATACCGAATATCAATTAAGGATTGGTTCGTGGCAACTCCGCTGCGGAGGGATGTTCACTAAGCAGGCGGGCATACTTGGTGTGGTTTTCGTCATCTTTTAGACTGCGATAGGCTTCCGATAATACCCAATAGGAAATGGCCTCGTTCCTGGGTGTTAAACCCTTCGCAGAAATTTCTGCAATCTCTTTTACCACCTTGCTTGCCCGGTTGCGATGAACATCACTGAGGATAAGCCACAGCGCTATCTCGGTTTCAAACTCATCTGTTTCAGCGGATTTTCGAGCCTTCTTTAAATACACGTCCCCTTGATTTAACAACGAGTTTCGAAGCTGTCCGGAGGTGGTTCGTGCAGAAATCATTTGTAAGGCCAACCCTACATCCCGCAGTTGTTCAGGGGGTGATTCTTTTTCAATGAGAGCAAGTTTGCTGTAGTACTCCGAAACATCCGCAGGGATGCTTTCAAGTATCTTCAATAGTGTTTGGCGGCCGCTATACCCGCGCTCGGAGTACAAGACTTTCCCCGTGTAATCCATAATCAAGACCAGTGGAATCGCCTGCACTCCGTAGGTTGTGGCCAAGCCTCGCTCCTGATCAACGTCAATTTTTATGGGAACGAAGTGTTGACTAAAGGCTGCGGCTTCGGGTGTATTCCAAACCTCCCTGTCCATAGCTTTGCACGGACCACACCAGGTAGCCCAGAAATCAACCAGAGCGAACCGCCCAGATTTTTGTGCAACCGAAAGGCCAAATTCAAAATCATTTAACCAGTTTGATTGGCCCCACGCTAAGCAAGAAAAGCTCAGAAAAAAACTCGTTAAAACGAAGAATAGTTTCATTGGCGCTACTGTGATTACAAAAAAAGCTATTGAACTAGCTCGCGGTGTATTAACCCAGTTTCAATTTCGAGAAAACATTCTTCTCGAAAATAGACGAAAGGCGAATGATATGCAAATGCTCCACGATTTAGAAGAGAGTCTTTCACAGACACAAACATCAAAAAGTACCTTCGAAAAAAGCCAAACTTAATAGTCATAGCTCAAAACCAACTCACCACCCGAGACCCGCTGCCCTTGGTAACACAATGAAATACTATCTCCGAAGAAATCGCCACCTCTGAATAACGTCCCCGTGTAACCTGGCAGAATGGGGATGGAGTTTATTTTTGCTGTGTCATTCAGTGTATTTTTTTCAACAATCAAAAGAAACGTAGAAGCCCGATGGTCAGTGAGCCTCAACACAATGCAGCTATCTGGCATGGCTCCATTGATTGTAATCTTATCGCGATCCGGTAAACATGAAGTCAATGCAGATATTAAAAAGCATAGACTGGAGATTAGAAGGGCAATCTTCTTCATAATTTCTATCGATCGGTAGGGGTCAATCTTGTATCAAAGGTAATTCCATTGAGGCCGGAGGGCCATCGCGGTGACGAAACAAAATCTAATGGTGTAAGATATCGCAGCGCCCCAGAAACAAGTTTTGACAACACTTCGCTGACCATAGCTTGGTCAGAGGCAATGATTGGAAAAAATACATCTCCAATGCTCTGCCCAACAGTATTATTCCACAAGTCCATTTCCTTCTCCAATTGTAACTCAACCGGTACCTCTGATTCATGTGCATCAGAAAATAGTTTTGCAATACTCTCTCTAGATACCGGGTCTTTTCCGCAGTCGCGCTCGTTGATTGCATTAAAAAACGCGTGCCGGAAGGCATCTGCTTTGTCATTTAAAGCGGGCTCTCCCGGGAATAATCTGTCAGTCTCCGAGAAGGCCTTTTCACGATTCCTGTAAATCATCGCAGCCTGGCCTGGATACTTTCTCACAAGTTGTTTTTCCGCCTCTGTCAGACTGGGATATCTGTTTTGATCCAATCCTAACACAAAGTTGTCGTCCAGCCATTCATCATCTAACCACCACCGATATGGGAAACCCTCTTCAGCGCCAGGCCAAGTAGCGGGTTCTCTAACCCCTATCGGATCACTGTCATCGTATCCATACCGTCCACCATCACTTCCTCCGGTTGAAGTTCCGCTCCCGGAACCTCCCGTGCCAGAACCACCGCCCCAGGTTTCTCCGGAACCGGAATCAGAGACTGGAATGTAGGTACCCGGAAGTTCTGTGCCTCCTCCACCTCCATTGGCATTTCCGAAGCAGGTGATTGTGATAGTTGTTTCCCATTCCATACACTCCTGCCGATAGAGGTGGTTTGGCTGGAAGTATTCCAAACAAACTGACGAGACCGAAGCTAGGCAAGTTTCGTTTGTTCGCCCTCCGCTTATACCCTTACTAGACTTGACCGAAGCTTGGAAGATCTCATTCCCCTCTAAGTCATATTTAACAACCTTGCCCTCATAAGATTGCATGTCCAAGAAAGTATTTTCCGCCTGAAATTCGAGCACAAAACCAAGGTAACCTCCGTTAATCTTGCTCAAAACAAGGTTCTTAAATGAACCCTCACGATCTCCAGGGAGGGAAAAAGTATAGGTGTAATTCAGACTATCTCCCTGCAACACTTTCAAAATCGAGTCCGTCCTTAACTGGCTGAGTTCAGACATTAATCTCCCAAACTTGCCCGGTTTACTGCTAAGACCAAGCAATCCGATAGCCTCAGCTAACTTTGGCTCTTGCGCAAGTGACGTATAGGCAATTTTCGGCAGTCGCTCTTTTTTGACCTCTACCTGTCCGGAAGGCAGGAAATGACAAAAACTGCAATTAGGGCGAAAGAGAATAATTTTTTCATATGGGTCTGATGTTATTATAAGCAAACCAACCTCGGCTTTTTCACCCAGTGAACCTGAACATGTAATCGGAAAAAGGTACGAGCGTACCATTTTTTACCTCAAAGTGGCTCCACCCCCAACCCCGGCTTATCGGAGCAGTACATCACACCGTCTTTTAAAACAAACCCACCCCTCACCACATCGCGGGCAAGGTCGAGGCTGCCATCGAGATCAATGTATTTAGTGTGGGCGCAGGAGAAGGCCGCATGAAGGGCTGCCGTGATACTCACGATACTTTCATCGTTACAGCCCCAGAACAATTCGATGTTCTGCAGCGCGGCAATATCGGCAATGCGCAGGGCTTCGCGCACACCCCCACACTTCATCAGCTTGATGTTAAAAATACCGGCTGCGACCGGTGCCGTGGAAAGGGATAAACCGTCTGCGGGCGACAGCAGCGCTTCATCCGCAGCCACTTTCTTTCGGATCGCCTCCGGCAGAGCACGCAAATCTTGTTTGGCCGGCAGCGGTTGCTCAATCAATTCTACGTCCAGTTGGGCCGTGCGTTTCGCAAAGGCAATGGTCTGCTCCACCGTGTAGCCCTGATTGGCATCGATGCGGATGGTAAACCGCTTGCCGAATTTCTCGCGCAACTTCACCAGGCGCTCCACATCTTCCTCGAGGTCCTTGCCCAACTTTACTTTCAGCACCGTAAAGCCGCGGTCGCCATACTCCTGGGCTTCTTTAAGTGTGTCCTCTACGTTTTTGATTCCAATCGTGTTGGACGTGGGCATGGACGTGATCTTCTGCCCGAGGAACTTGACCAATGGAATATTGAGGTGTTTGGTAAACACATCGTGCAGGGCGATGTCGAGTGCCGCTCGCGCAGCCGGGTTTTTCGGAAAGCGCACGAGAACTTCGTACAAGAGCTGATTTAGCTCGCGAATATCCCGACCCACCAGGAAGTCGAGGTTATTTTCGTGTAATGCCTTTTCACATTGTTCGAAACTCTCGCCTGTTACATACTCGCTTGGGTTGCCCGCGCCAATGCCCGTAGTGCCATTCTCGAGCGTGATCTGTACGAAGGCATTTTTCACTTCATCTACCGTTTTGAACGCGATGGTGTACGGCTTGGTGTTACCCAAATCAACTGACCAGGTTTTGATGTTTTTGATTTTCATGTTTGGCTTTGTTTATACCTGTGCGATCGACTCTTCGATCATCTTTCTAAAGATCGGGACGAGCCGGCTCACGCTGTCTTCCAACGGCAGAACAACGGGTATGCCCAAATCTTTTTCCTTTTGTGCCGCATAAGGACGCGCGTCCGCCTCATGCATCTTGGCCGTATTTACGGTGATGGCCACGGTGGGGGCACCGTAAATCTGAATCAGCGCAATTTCATCTTTGAGATCGGCTATGTACGCGGGGTAGAATTCAAGGTCTTTGTATTGCTTGCGGGCCGGGTGATGCTGCAACACCACGGCATCCGCTGCAGCCGACACAATCCACTCGGAGCCGGCCGGGCCGCTCGGGTTGCGGAGTGAACTCTGGCCTTCGATAAAAATGATATCCGGCTTGGCTTCTTCCCAGCATTTCACAATCGCGTGCTCCATTTCACCGGAGATAAAATCGTTGAGCGTGGAATCAAAAATGAATCCGTACCGCGCGCCCTGCATCCACCCCGTTTGGCCCGTGTAGATCATCTCCGCTTTGAAGCCCGCCTCAAGCATGGCTTCCATCAAAAATCGCGTGGTGGTTCGTTTGCCCAGCGCACAATCGGTACCCAATACGGCAATCTTAGGGCAGTGTACATATTTGATCGTGCCCGACCAGAAATGAAGATCTTTAAACTTCTTGGGCTTGCGCACGTCAATAATTTCCAGCCCCTTCTCTTTGGCAAGATTCGCCAGCTCGGGATGATCAGAAATGTAATCGTGTAAGCCGTTGACCAGGCTATACCCACGCTCAAGTGCTTCTTTAAGCATCACCTGAAGGGAGTCGGGAATCACACCCCCTTTGGTAGCCACCCCGAGGATGCAATATTTCACCGGCTCTTTTACTGCTGCGGCAAAGTCGGCCATGGTAGCAAAGACGGGGATGCCGCGTTTTCGGCCATCCAATACTTCACCTGCATCGCGGCCGGGATGTTTCGGATCGATGATACCGAGAATATGGAAGCGCTCAGTGCCCCGAATAAGCCCGTGAGCCGTCTTTCCGTTGCTGGTATCCAGATAACCTGCCGTGATCACAATGGCGTTCGACTTTTGCATGAAATGAGAATTGGACTCGAAAAATCGCAGAAAAAAAAGACATTGAAAAACCTTTTCAGGGGCGATCGTAGGTCAGCCTGAATTCCGACAAGGCCGGCTTGCGGATACGGGGCCGGCTGCGCTCATACTCATACACCACCTGACCCAGATCGCGCATAAAGGGGAACCCGACCTCTTCGTAATCATACGCGCCATCATTGAGAATACCATCGGAGTTGCAGTAGATGATGGCTGAAAGCAGAAACTCCACACCCTGGTCAAAATCCACGATGTAGGCATTGTCGATCAGGTATCCGTAGGCATCGCCTACTTTATTAAAGATGCGAATGTTGGCCGGAATCGGGGCGCGCTCTTCGCCATACATCAGGAATTTGCAATAGGCATCGTACAGTGTAGTGTCGCGGTAATAGGGAGGAAAAGCGGTTTCGTCCGGCAACTGTGACATGTACTGAAGGACCTTTTGCCGTTGATGGTCGCTTAGCCTGAAGCGCGATGCTTCCGGCACAGACGAGGGAAAGATCAACGCACGGAGCAGCCGCTGCTGCACGGCCAAGGGGTAGTAGTTTTTGTAGGTAAAATCAAGTGGCTGGTGTACGACCTGGCCGTTGCGCATAAAACCCCGGCCCTTTTTCGCCCGCATCAGCGGTTCAATCGAATCCGGGTTTACTAACATCGGTTGCTTGTAGATCTCATTTCCCCGGGCATCCAGAAATCGCACGGCCTCCGTGTGTCGGTTTTCATCGGGCGTCAACGGGCGCTCTAAGCGGTGGAGCAGGCGTGACGTATAACCTCGACCATTTAACGATTCATGCACGGCCTGTTGCCCGACAAATTCATACAAGCGGTTGGAGGCGTCATTATCACTCACCACCAAAATCTTTTTCGCATAGTGGTCAATGGATGGTAAACCGTTGGCCGAGGTGGTGTCGGCATGTGCCGGCCATTGACCGCGATACACACTGTCGTGCAGCATAATGCTGTGCTCGGTCAGGCCAGGTATTCCAAGCCGGTTGATTTTCTCCAGCGCCAGCAAGACCATCGGCAATTTGATTGTAGAGGCCGGATAAAAATAGCGGGCGGAATCGACATTGAAATAAAAGGAGCGAAAGCTCGGCCGGTTCTGATCATCGCGATCGATCTGGGTGTAGATGATCTGCACCTCCAGGGAATCCTGATTTTTCAATATGTGATCAAATTGTTGCGGGTGGGCTTCCATCAAGCGCTCGATCAAGCGGGCATCATCCTCAACGCGAGACGAGCACGACACGAGCACCAGCACAGCCCCGATCCAAAAAAGTGGTTTCATTTTTGCAAACAGAAGGGAAAGAGACGTAAATTTAGGAAATGGCCATGCAAATGATTTCCACCTGGCAAAATGACTACGTGGCCCATTCCATGCGCCCTCACTAATGAAATGATCAACACATGAAATATCCATGCACTGCGTGCACCCACGAGGATGTTAATAGAGCATGGATATTCCATCTGACCTTAAAAAAGAAAATTATTGACAGATGAAAACACACACGGGTATGAAGACGCTTATAGTCGGTTGGATGATGGTTTGCACAACATGGGCATGGGGCCAGTCCTCCCCGCTGGTGGGCACCTGGCAGGTGACCGAGGAAAAAACCTGTTTTGAATCTGAAATCACCGGCAACGAATCCGAAACTGAAAAAGAACTGCTGCAGCAATTCGGCAAGAACACCACGGCCGTTGCCCGCCTGATCCGGTTTAAATCGAACGGGACAGGCGAAGAAGGCATTTTTGCGGCCGGGCAAAAAAAGGGAGAATCCATGCGCACCTTTACATATACCCTGCGCGATGGCCAACTTTTGCTAATGGACAAGAAGTCCGGTATTATCACTCAAAAATTGCGGGTGGATGAACTCACTTCATCAACCTTTCGGTTCCACCTGGAGGGCAAGGACTGTGAATCGAAGACGTTAACCCGAACCAAATAAGACAACACCCCGCGGTTTGTCTTACCTTTGCGCCATGGTTTCTGCACCGGCCAAACGGGATATTCGCAAACTCTCACCAGAAGAGTTAAAGGCTTTTTTTGTCGAAAAAGGAGACAAAGCCTTTCGGGCCCAGCAGGTGTACGAATGGTTGTGGAAAAAGTCAGCAAAGTCGTTTGACGAAATGACGAACCTGTCGGTAACCACACGCCAGATGCTGAACGAGCATTTTGTGATTAATCACGTGCACGTGGACAACATGCAGCGCAGCAGCGATGGCACGATTAAAAATGCCGTTAAACTTCATGATGGGCTAATTGTGGAGTCGGTGCTTATACCTACGGAAAAGCGAATCACCGCGTGTGTATCCTCGCAGGTAGGCTGCAGCCTCGATTGTAAATTTTGCGCTACCGCCCGCCTCAAGCGCATGCGCAACCTGAATGCCGATGAAATCTATGATCAGGTAGTGGCCATAAAGGAACAAAGCGAATTATTCTTTGGCCGTCCGCTCACCAACATTGTGTTTATGGGCATGGGCGAACCGCTGCTCAATTACGCCAATGTAATCGAAGCGATCGACAAGATCACTTCCCCGAAAGGGCTGAACATGGCAGCCAAACGCATTACCGTTTCAACGGTGGGCATTGCGAAAATGATCCGTAAGATGGCGGATGACGAAGTGAAGTTTAACCTGGCCGTGTCGCTGCACGATGCGATTAACGAGACCCGCTCGGCCATCATGCCGATTAATGACACCAACCCGCTGGAAGATTTGGCCGATGCGCTGCGGAATTGGTACAAGAAACGAAAGCGCAAAGTCACGTACGAGTATGTTGTTTGGAAGGGTATCAACGACACACCTGAACATGCCCAGGCATTGCTGAAGTTCTGCCAGGTTATACCCTCCAAAGTAAATCTCATCGAATACAACCCGATTGATGAGGGGCAGTTTCAGCAGGCCGGAGATGACGTGTTGCAGATGTACCAGCACCTGCTCGAAAGTCACGGTATTACCACCCGAATTCGAAAAAGCCGCGGCAAAGACATTGACGCTGCCTGCGGGCAGCTCGCCAACAAATCGCTTTGATGCGTTCTCTGTTTTTGCTCCTGATTATTCCTCACCTGTTGGCCGCCCAACAAGTCAATCGCACGGATTACGACATCCGGAATCCTGGGAAAAATATGGCGCGCGATTGCGAGCAAAGCAACCGGGTGATGCGGCAGATGCCTCCGGATGTGCGCTTCAGCACCGTCATTCAACATGATAGCGTGTACATCATGCTCAACGATGTGCGTTGGTTCCAGGAGTTATTCACCGGAAAAAATGACGGCATCGCCATTGACCTCGTGCAACAGGAACAATATGCCTGCGGTCAACCTTCGGTGAAACCTGTTTCCTTTTCGCATCGCGGATTTTTGTTGCCTCCCGTCTACCGGAATGAACTGTTCAGGCGTACACGCGTGTCGCCCGATGGCATGACCCTGACAGGTGTGGGCAAATTACCTCCGGGATTTCGGTCCGAAAATGTGGAGCCCAACTACCTCATTCTCGAGAACAGAAATTTGTGTCAGTACACGGCCGTAGTCAATCTTGATTACCAGGGTTGGAAATTGTTGCGCATGGGGCTTTACTACGACACGCTGAGCCGCGAGGTGTTGACGGAAAAGTTCAAGGAACTTTCGAAAACCATTCATGCCGTGGTTCCCTTCGAAAAAGACAAGGCGGAATACAAGCCAGCCGACATTCAGCCGCTGGTGGATTCGCTGCGCATGACCGACTATGCCATTACCTCCATTCAAATTCGGGCATACACATCGGTAGAAGGTTCACTTGAGCGGAATATCGAACTGCAGAATCAGCGCGCTCAAAGTATGATCAACATTCTGCAAGGGTATCAATCCGAAAAAATTCAGGCTGAGGTCTCAGCTATGGAAAACTGGGTTGAATTTCTTACCGACATTCAAAAGGCACCGTATGCTTCGTGGGGTTCGCTCAGCAAAGATGAAATCAAGGAAAAGCTAAGCGCCCCGGAATGGCAGGCCCGCCTCGAGCCGATTTTGCAAAAGCACCGTAAAGCGATCGTGGACATTCGGCTGGAGAAGCGACTGAATTACCGCGAAAACGATCCGGCTGAGTTGAAGAAATATTTTCGCCAGGTATTGGCCGAAAAGGATGTGGAAGAGGCCGTCTACTTACAGCAGATCATTTTCCACAAGTTAGGCCGGCAGGAACTACCTGAACAGTTTTTGCACGAACTTGAGGTCCCGGAATCCTTGGAGTTCGGGCGCCTGTTAATCAACAACGCTGCCTACCTGTTCGATCGCGAATTTACCAACCTGGCCGAAGCCACTCTTGCCTTTGAGCGATTGAACAAACTGATGCCCGGCAACCCGCAAATTCTCTTCAACCTGTGCGCGCTGCGTATGCGCGCGTGGGTGATGACGGATTTACTGACCGAGCCGCCTACGTTGCGAAGGGATATCGAAGCCCTGCGAAACAAAGGCATACCCGACCCGCTGGTCAGGCGGCTGCTGATCAACTACCACATCATTTTATCGGAAGTGCACATGCGCAAACAAAACTACGCGGCCAAAGACAAAGCCCTGATGTTTATTTTCCAGGCCTACCAGCCACTGAAACTGGCCGATGCCGATCTGGTTAACCTTGCCAAATACTTTTCGCATTACAGTAAGTTTGACTGGGCGGTGCGCATGTTGCAAAACCGGGCCCGGGCGTTGGATGCCAGCGAAGATCTGGTTTTTTATTACCTGAGCTTGACCATCTATAAGAAAGCGGCCACTGCCCAGGCCGGCTACCGCACCATCATGCTGAATGCCGTGAACGAAAACCGCGCGCGCTTTTGTAGCCTCTTCGACTCGTCTTCACAAGGCGGCATCTCGTTCCAATTGCTGGAAGATGAATTTTTGAAGCGGACGTTTTGCGAAAATTGTAAGTGAATGTGAGAACCGCCTTTGCGCGAACTCAACGGGAGTTACTGCTTTTTGCTCGCATTGAAGAGTTTTTCCTTCTCTTCCTTCGTGAGGCTCTCATATCCCTTATCCGAAATCTTGTCTAAAATGGCGTCAATCTCCGCCTGGCTGGCTGTTGATGCCGACCGTGATTTCTTCGGTGCCTCTTTTGTGGTGCTGCGGTACGTTACCTTGACTTTGGGCTTGGGCGAAAACAGCGATTTGATGCCATCCAGGACTGCGGTTATCCAACCTCCCCAGTTAACGCCTACCTGCAGTTGCCGGGTATAAATGAACCCAATCAACGCCCCGCCCAGGTGGGCGATGTTGCCACCCGCGTTGTATCCCACCGAACCGATAAAGGAGATCACAATGTATACAAGCACGATGTATTTGATTCGAACAGGGCCAAAGAACAACAGGAAAAAGGTATAATCCGGAAGCAGCGTGGCTGTGGCTACCATCACCGCATACACAGCCGCAGACGCGCCCACCATCCCGGGGAAATCGCTGCGTTCATGGAAATAGGGAATACTGTTGAAGATCAGCAGATACAAGACTCCTCCGGCCAGCGCACCCAGCACATATACTGCAATCAGTTTGTCGTTGCCGAGGTATTCAATGAACAACTTGCCGAACCAGTACAGCGCCAGCATGTTGAACAAGATGTGAAGGATACCCGTCCAATCATGGGCAAAAGCATAGGTTATCAGCGTCCACGGGCGTTTGATGAAATCAACTGCCAGCGGTGGGATAGCAAACACATCGTGTATGTAACCAAAGATCGCCTCGGATTTGGCCACTGTGGTCAAAACAAACGCGATCACCAAAAACAAATAAATGACCACGTTGATCATGATCAACTGAACGTGGGCGTTGTTGGGCCGGTTAAATGCGTTTTTAAATTCCTCGAGCACGATACTACGTTAACGGTTACCGGCCACCTTGTGTTCGCCAATACTGGATAATAAAAAAGGCTACCAAAGCTCCGCCAAAGTGAGCCAGGTGAGCCACCGTGCCGCTGCGATCCATCAGGTACGTTAAAAAACCAATCACAAAAACCATGTATTTGGCTTTAATGGGAATAGGCGGAAAGAGCAACATCAGTTCCAAATTGGGGAATACCAAACCAAATGCCATGAGGATACCATAAAGTGCGCCCGATGCCCCCAGCATGATTCCACCTGCACCGGGGAAAAGAAAGTAATTCACAACGGCATAAATCAGGCCTGCCCCAATGCCGCACGCCAGATAGAAAAAGAGAAATCGTTTGTCGCCCCAATAACTCTCCAGGATGGGGGCGAAGGAAGCCAAGGCCAGCATGTTGAAAAAAATATGGAGGAATCCATGACTATCGTGCGCAAACATGTACGTAAAAAACTGGTACGGCCGGAAGTATTCCGAATTCATGTCGTACAGCGCCAGAAAATAAGTTGAAATGGGAAGTAACAACTGAATAAGGTAGACCACCACATTAATGATGATCAGATTGCGAACTAGTGGGGTAACTCGAAACATGCAGAGGTTTTATCGGCCAAAATATCGCTCGATTTTAGACGTATCCAAAATGAAAAAGGTTGGACGCCCGTCAGCCGCCAGCGAAGGAGCCGCACATTGAAAGAGTCGCGTAACCAACGAATTTATTTCCGTAGCACCCAGTTTCTGGCCCGGCCGTATGCCGGTGCGCCTCGCCAACGACCGTGCCAGATTATCGCCCACCGGTAACTGCAGGGTTGACTGGTTGCTCTTGAATTGCTCCAACAAACCATCCAGCAAGTGCTTTTCGTGCGCGGTGCCATCCACCGGAATGCCGGTAACCAGCACCGTGTTCTTTCCAAATTCTTCGAGACGAAAACCCAGGGCCGTCAGCTCCGGCATGATTTCCATGATCAGGGCAAAATCGGCCGGGGCGAGCACAACCGACTGCGGAAACAATGATTGTTGACTTGCGCCAGACCGGTTGCGCAGGTGCTGCTGGAATTTTTCATACAAGATCCGCTCGTGGGCGGCTTCCTGATCAATCAGCATAAGCCCCTCTGCTACCGGCCATACAATGTATTTTTGCTGAAACTGAAAGGCCGGTGTCGAATCGGGCGTACCCGGGCCGCCCATGGGCGCTTCTGCCCGCGGAGGCGACATCTCCGGCTTTTGTTCCGGAAAGGCAAGGCGGCTGTCGCCCCCTTCGCGCTCATACAGTTGTTCCCAGTTCTTCAGATTCCGTTGCTGCAAACTTCCCCACTGCTCTTCATAAAAAACATCACGACCGGCACTTCCGCCCGACTGCAGCTTCTGGACCAGGTTAACATCAGCCGAAAAATCCAGTGCCGGTACCAGATTATGGGTGCCTAAACCCTGCTTGACGGCCGCCCGTACTACTGCATACACCGCTCGCTCATCGTCAAATTTCACTTCCGTTTTGGTCGGGTGCACATTGACGTCCACGTGCTTGGGGTCGATTTCAATAAAGAGTACGTAGAAGGGAAAGCTATTGTCGGGCAGCAACCCTTCGAAGGCATTCATCACGGCATGATGCAGATAATTGTTGCGGATGAACCGATTATTGACAAACAGGAATTGTTCGCCCCGCGTCTTTCGGGCGGACTCCGGCCGGCCAACAAAGCCCTGCACTTTAACCATCGTTACTTCCGCCTCGCAATGTGCCAATTGTTGTTGATACGCTTTGCCAAACAGGCCCACAATGCGTTGCTGCAGTTTGGCCGCGGGCAAGTCGTACATCAGCTCTTCCCCATTCCAGAGCGAAAAAGCTACCTCGGCATTCGCCAGTGCCAGCCGTTGGAATTCATCCGTAACGTGGCGCATTTCCACGGGCACGCTCTTCAAAAAATTTCTGCGGGCTGGAATATTATAAAAGAGGTTCTTAACGCTAATGCTCGTGCCTTTCTCACACGCCACCGACTCCTGCTTCTTCACTTCGCTGCCTTCCACTAAAATCAAGGTGCCCAGTTCTTCGTGCGCCTGCCGCGTTTTCATCTCCATTTGCGACACAGCCGCAATGGAGGCGAGGGCCTCACCCCGAAAACCCATCGTACGAATCCGAAAGAGATCATCGGCTGTCCGGATTTTGGACGTGGCATGGCGTTCGAGGCTCATGCGCGCATCGGTTGCGCTCATGCCCGAGCCATCATCCACAATTTGTATCAGTGACTTGCCGGCTTCGCGCACGATCAACCGGATGCGGGTGGCTCCGGCATCGAGCGAATTTTCCATCAGCTCTTTGACTGCCGAGGCCGGCCGCTGCACAACCTCGCCAGCCGCAATTTGGTTGGCGATGGAATCGGGTAATAGCTGAATGATATCAGGCATTGTGCCGCTCAGGATTTTCGTTTCAGCAACTTGAGCCGCAGATAAAAGTACAGGGGAACTACGGCTAACAAACTATACAACACGGGCTTGCCCCACGTCAGGTAGGCAATCAGAAATACAGCCAGGAATAGCAATATGCCCAGTCGCAACAGTGGCGTTTGCAAATCGGGTGCATTTTGTGTCCGTCTTCGGCTGGCTTGAAAGGCGCCAGCCATGCGCCTGCGGTGATCATTGGCCTCGTTCTCACGGGCCATGCCTTTTTCAAGCTCCACTTCGCGTTTGATACGTGCTACCCGCTCCTGCATTTCCTCTTTCTTGGGATCGTAATAGCGCGGCACGTAGTTGAACCGCTGGTGCTCGGGTACTTTGGTGAATAAGGACAGGAATTTCATACTTCTCGGTTTAAATCCAACTTCAAACGCGTCAACGCTGACCGGTAGTCGTATCTTTACAAGGTTCAAAGTTGACGATAACTATTCAATAACTAAAACACGGCCCGCACCCATGCTCCGTTGCCTCATTTTTTCAGTGGTCGCCTCTCTTTTCACCTGGCCGGTGGAAGCCCAGCGGGCAAACCAGTGGGCCGATAGCGTGTATAACACCCTTTCGTTAACCGAACGGGTGGCCCAACTATTGGTTTTACCGGCAGCCACGAATACAACCAATTGGGTTGACACGCGCCAATTATTTCAGCAGGTAAAGCCCGGTGCTATTTTGATAACGCAAGGCGGGCCGCGGAGTCACACAAAAAAAATTACTGAGTTACAACGAACGGCCCGCGTGCCGCTGCTGGTGGGTATGGGCGCTGCCTGGGGACCAGGACAGACACTGGACAGCGCCCTGGTGTTTGGTAAGCCTCTTCAGTTTGGAGCCTTGCCTTCGGACAGCCTGGTACACCTGGCCGGAAAACGAACCGGCCAGCATTTGAAACGCCTGGGTATGCATTTCGCGCTCGGGCCCCAGGCCGGTTTCGACCTTGAACAACTGGACTATCCCGGGTTGCAAAATTTTTTCAGCACGCAAAAGGAACGAACCGCTTCCAGGGCCAGCGCCTGGATGACGGGGTTGCAGGCTGCGGGTATCCTGGCCATTGCCACGCACGATGCCCACTCCTATCCCAGCCTCGAGGACAATTCAGCGGTGCTGGATCTTACCCGGCTCGACACCAGCATTTTTTTCGCCTACCGGGAACTGATCAAGCAGGGGCTCAGCGGCATACACACGGCTAACCTGCATTTTTCAGTGCAGGGAAAAACGAAAGCCGTGCCCGCAGCCGCCTCGCAGTTGTTTGTTGGCGAGTTGTTGAAGCAGCGTATGAATTTTTCGGGGTTGATCGTGGCCGATATGCCGTTCTTATCGACCGTGACCGGGCAGGCCAAGGCCGGCAAAGCGGAAGCGATGGCATTGGAAGCAGGCTACGATTTGCTGGTAAACCCGAACCAACCCGCGCGCACCCTGCGACAACTCACGCGCCTGATCAGACGAAATAAAAATCTGCAAAGCCGCCTTGAAGGAAGCGTCAAAAAAATACTCATCGCCAAGTTCCGTGCCGGGTTGAATGTGAAGCCCGCAGTTGAGGCCACCAACCTGCCGGGCGACATCAACACCGGTGAGGACCGATGGCTGCGCCAGGAAATTTTCAAGCAAGCCATCACGGTGATTGGCGGGAACCCGGAAACACTGCCGATCGCCACGCTGGAGGAAAAAAAATTCATGCACGTAGCCGCGGGCTCCGGCAACAAGACCTTTTTTCACCTGGCATTGAATGACTTTGTACAGGTCGATCCGTTCTTTCTGCAAACCCTACGCGACACAGCCACCCTTGCAGGGCAAGGCAAAAAATATGACGTGATCATCATCGGCCTTTTTCCCGGTGGCGAAACCATTGGCTCATCGCTGACCGCCTATGCCCATGACTGGATGGCCGCGGGCAAAACCGTGGTCATGATCAACTTTACCGACCCGGCTGTAACCTCCGCCTGTCGGGCCACCACCCTACTCACGTATTCAGATGACCCATTAAGTGTTCAGGGTGCGGCTGAAATTGTTTTCGGGGCACGGCCCGCCCGCGGGCAGTTGCCTTTTGAATTGAGTACCGACCGCCCCCTCGGTGCGGGTCTTCGCCTTGAACCGATTGGCCGAATGGCTCACACCGAACCGGAAGCCGAAGGCATGGACAGCCCGACACTGTGCGAGATTGACCACATCGCAGCCGAGGCTATTGCGCGCGGTGCTACACCCGGTTGCCGCGTCTTGGCCGTGCGAAACGGCAAGGTAGTGGTTGATCGCAGCTATGGATACCTGACCTACGACCAAAACATTCCGGTAACGTCCGAAACCATCTATGACCTGGCATCCGTGACGAAAATATCGGCTTCGTTGCAAACAACTTTATTCCTGGAGGAGCGTGGCGTAATTGACCTGTATAAAAAGGCATCGGTCTATCTGCCTGAATTGAAATCAACCAACAAGAAAGACTTCACGCTGAAAGATATTCTGACCCACCAGGCGGGTCTCTGGCCATTCTTGCCCTTTTGGGTACAGACGATGAAGGACTCCGCTCATCTGCCTGAATACTACCGCAGGGAAGCTTCTGCGGACTACCCGTTTCCGGTTGCGACTAACCTGTTTGCCTCAAAAGACATGAAAGACAGTTTGTGGGTGTGGATTCAAAAAGCACGCGTTCGCGAAAAACCTACGCGCACACCCCACGACTACCGCTACAGCGACATGGGTTTTTACATTCTTCAGCACCTGGCCGATAACCTGCTCAACCAGCCGATGGAGGATTTTCTCGCCCAGAACCTGTACGAACCACTCGGAGCCTCCACGCTGGGCTACCTACCCGTGCAGCGATTTCCCGCCTCACGCATCGCCCCAACAGAGAACGACAAACTATTTCGAAAAAGCTTGCTTACCGGTTATGTGCATGACCAGGGGGCTGCCATGCACGGAGGGGTGGCCGGACATGCGGGACTGTTCGGCACCGCCATTGATCTGGCCAAACTGGGGCAAATGTGGTTGCAGCGCGGAGCCTATGCCGGACAAACCTATTTCAAACCCGAAACGATTGATCGCTTCGCGGCCCGGCAATACGACAACAGCCGAAGAGGGATTGGCTGGGATAAATCAACCCCGGGTGATTACACGGGGCCCACGTCAGCGTACGCGTCACCGCGCACGTTTGGGCACACGGGGTTTACCGGCACCTGCATCTGGGTTGACCCGGAGTTTGAGCTGGTCTATATCTTCTTGTCGAACCGGGTACACCCGGATATGAACAACAACAGACTATTAAGTGCCAATATCCGTCCCCGTATTCAGGACGTCCTCTACCAGTCGATTTTCCGATATTGTGCCGAGAACGGCCGCTGAATTCGAAACTAAATACCCCTGAACGGGGTTTAATATCCATATACGGAGCTATGAAGATTGGAATTGTTTGTTATCCCACCTTTGGCGGCAGTGGCGTAGTGGCCACCGAGCTGGGCAAGGCGCTCGCCAAAGAGGGGCATTCGATTCACTTCATCACCTATTCGCAGCCAAGCCGGCTGGATTTTTTGAGTGAGAATTTGTTTTACCACGAGGTGGAATTCCATTCCTACCCGCTTTTTGAGTACCCGCCTTACGAGTTGGCGTTGGCCAGTAAGATGGTGAGTGTGGTGAAAGATGAAAAGCTGGACTTGCTGCACGTGCACTATGCGATCCCCCACGCTTCGGCTGCCTACATGGCCAAGCAGATTTTGAAAACGGAGGGCATTTACATTCCGGTGGTAACCACGTTGCACGGCACCGATATTACGCTGGTGGGCAAAGATGCCTCCTACGAGCCCGTGGTTACATTTTCGATAAATCAGTCTGACGGAGTTACGGCCGTATCGGAAGATTTGCGCAAAGAAACCTATGCGTCATTCCGCATCACGAATGACATCGAAGTGATCCCGAACTTTATCGATCTCGAAAAATTTAAAAAGCAGAAGAAAGATCACTTCAAAAAGGCAATCTGCCCCAATGGCGAAGCATTGGTCGTTCATATTTCCAACTTCAGAAAGGTGAAACGGATTGGCGATGTGATGAGCGTGTTCTATAATATTCAGCAGGAGATACCGGCCAAGTTGTTGATGATTGGTGACGGCCCGGAGCGGGCGAAGGCCGAAAAACAGGCGCGTGAACTTGGCATACACGATAACGTGCGTTTCCTGGGCAAATTGGAGGCAGTGGAAGAAGTTTTGTCGGTGGCCGACCTGTTTTTGATGCCATCCGAGAAGGAGAGTTTTGGCCTGGCCGCCCTGGAGGCTATGGCCTGCGAAGTGCCTGTAATAAGCTCCAACACCGGGGGTTTACCCGAGCTCAATGTGCAGGGTATCACGGGCTTCCTAAGCAATGTGGGCGATGTGGAGGATATGACACGCAAGGCCCTGTTTATCTTGGATAAGAATAACCTGGCGACCTTTAAGGCCAACGCACTCAAACGGGCAAAAGAATTCGATATCAGCCGGATACTGCCCCTGTATGAGTCCTATTATGAGCGGGTAATCAAACGGGTAGCCGGGAGCGTTCAACTGACGGGCTTGTAGAAAAATACAGCCTCATATATTTTTGCGAGCGAAAATTGATGTGTGCCATGGTAGCGGAAGTAAAACCTCAAAGTAAAGGCACGAAAGTGCTGTTTAGAAATCCGATTTTGGAGAAGCTCTCGCGCACTCACATTTCGGTGCCGTTGGTGATTTTCTTCAGTTATGCTGCAGGCCTGCTGTACTGGAGTGTCACCCACACCACCTTGACGCCCCTGTTGACCACCCTTCTGTTTTTTGTCGGTTGGGTGTTTTTTAGCTGGGTGGAGTATAACGTGCACCGGTATGTTTTCCACATGGGCACTCATACGGAGAAACGTGCCAAGTTCCAATATACCATGCATGGAGTACACCATGAGTTTCCCAAAGACAAAGATCGCCTCGCGATGCCGCCCGTATTGAGCATCACCATCGCCACACTCCTGCTGTTTGCTTTTCGGTTAGTTATAGGCGACCTGGTTTTTGCATTCCTCCCCGGGTTTCTGGTCGGATATGCCATGTACCTCATGGTTCATTACATGGTGCACGCCTATCAGCCTCCGCGTAACTTCCTGAAACACCTGTGGATCAACCATAGTGTACATCACTATAAAAACGGGGCGGTCGTTTTTGGTGTATCGTCACCGCTATGGGATTACATCTATGGCACGATGACGGAAAAAAATCCGACACAAGCACAAAAAGCCGCATAAGCGGCTTTTTTTATTCAAATCCTTTCGGAAAAATCAGATTCGTTTTTGCTGTTCGGCCTTAGGATTTTTCGAGTAGGTGGGGCAGCTATAGCTGGCACAGGAGGCTACCAGCAGGGTTAGGGCCGCCAGTGTAATCAGGGTCACTCGTTTCATGTTTCAGATAGTTTGCAGTTGGTTTGTACAAAAGTAGAAATTGGTTCCCATACCCAAAACTGTCTTTTGTCGATTTTTATTGTCTCGTTTAGTCAAATTGGAAACATACCGCAAAAAAATTTGGTTATTTAGGCAGATTTCAAAAGGTTAACATTCCATTAATAAATAGTCATGCTCGGTCACCGATTTGCCCACTATACACCCCCAGCCCAATCCGAAAAATCGGATTTCGAACGCCTGCTGAAAATTTTCATGCAACTGGTGCTGATCACCTCCGGCAACGTGGGCGAAGCCTTGCAGTGGCTCACGGAAGTAGACCGTCAGTATGGATTGACCAACGACAAATACGGAATGGGGGACTTTATTGAAGACCTGAAGAAAAACGGGTACATCACCGAGGATGGGCCCCGGGGCGAATACCGGCTAAATGCCCGCTCGGAGCAGAGCCTTCGGCAGTCAGCCCTGGAGGAAATCTTTGGGAAGCTGAAAAAAACGAAATCCGGTGAGCACAAAACACCGCATGCCGGCCGGGGCGATGAGTTAAATACCGATCGCAGAGACTACGAGTTTGGCGATACCCTGGAGCAAATCGCCATGACCGACTCCATCCGCAACGCGCAGATCAATCATGGTTTTGAAGACTTCACCCTAACCGAGGAAGATCTGGAAGTGGTGGAAAGTGAATTCAAGGCGCAGACCTCCACCGTGCTCATGATCGATGTTTCGCATTCCATGATCCTGTACGGGGAAGACCGCATCACGCCCGCTAAAAAGGTTGCTATGGCATTGGCCGAACTGATCACCAAGAAATACCCCAAAGACACCCTCGATATTCTGGTTTTTGGCGATGACGCATGGCAGATCGAAATCAAAGACCTGCCCTACTTACAGGTGGGCCCCTACCACACCAACACCGTGGCCGGGTTGGAGCTGGCCATGGACATTTTGCGCAGGCGCAAAAACAGCAACAAGCAAATTTTTATGATCACCGATGGCAAACCCACCTGCCTGAAACATGGAATTAAGTATTATAAAAACAGCTTTGGGCTTGACAGCAAGATCCTGAACCGCACGTTGGCTCTCGCCACCCAGTTGCGCAAAATCAAAATACCGGTTACCACGTTTATGATCGCCACTGATCCCTATCTGAAATCGTTCGTGCGCGATTTTACGAAGGCCAACAATGGTAACGCCTACTACAGCAGTTTGCAGGGACTGGGCAACCTGGTCTTCGAAGATTTCAAAAGGAACCGAACCAAGCGCGTGTAAACGCCAGATTTGCGGCTGTATGTATTTCATTAACGCTTCATGAAAGATCACAACAAAATAAAAACGCTCGCCCAACTGAAAGGGGCAGGTTACCACGCCAGGAGTATTAAGCATGAACTGCGGCACAACCTCATTCAAAAACTGCAGCACCGCGAAAATGTCTTTGCCGGCATCTGGGGATATGAAGAGACCGTGATTCCCGACCTTGAGCGGGCCATCCTCGCAGGCCACGACATCAACCTTCTGGGCTTGCGCGGGCAGGCCAAAACGCGGCTCGCCCGCCTCATGGTTAATCTCCTGGACGAATATGTACCGGTCATTGAAGGCTCGGAGCTTAATGATGATCCATTGGCTCCCCTCTCGCGGTTTGGCCGCGACTTGGTAGCAGAGTTGGGCGACCACACGCCCATCGCGTGGCTACACCGAAACGACCGGTACACCGAGAAGCTCGCGACACCCGATGTATCGATAGCGGATTTGATCGGAGATGTAGACCCCATTAAAGCAGCCGCCCTCAAGCTGCCCTACTCAGATGAACGCGTTATCCATTTCGGTCTGATTCCCCGCTCCCACCGCTGTATCTTCGTGATCAACGAATTGCCTGACCTTCAGGCGCGGATACAGGTCGCGTTATTTAACATCTTGCAAGAGGGCGACATCCAGATTCGCGGCTTCAAACTGCGACTTCCACTCGACATTCAATTCGTGTTCACGGCCAACCCCGAAGACTATACCAACCGCGGTAGTATCGTAACCCCGTTGAAGGACCGAATCGACAGTCAGATCATTACGCACTATCCTAAGTCCATTGACATTGGCCGCAAAATCACCGAACAGGAGGCACGGCTGGACGCGGCCCAACGACACCGCGTTACGGTAAACGACATCGCCAAAGACCTCATCGAACAAATAGCGTTTGAGGCGCGCAAGAGCGAGTACGTAGATGCGAAAAGCGGGGTCTCGGCTCGCCTGACCATTTCGGCTCTTGAAAACCTGGTGGCCGCAGCTGAACGAAGGGCACTGATTAACCAGGAGAACCAAACCGCCATTCGCATCAGCGACTTTGTTGGCGTTGTACCGGCCATCACCGGTAAAGTAGAACTGGTGTACGAGGGCGAGCAGGAAGGGCCCGGCATTGTGGCGCAAAACCTGATTGGCAAAGCGCTGCGTACCGAGTTTGTCAAATACTTTCCGGACCCGGATACCTTTCGCAAGCAGAAAGAAAAAAGCCCATACAAAAAAATCACGAATTGGTTTGGTGAGGGCAATACGGTGGACCTGCTGAATGACATGACCGCTGCCGATTATGAAAAGGCGCTCAGGAGCGTGCCCGGGCTGGCCGACCTGATCAAGTTTTTTTATAAAGGCGATAGCGCGTTGAATTTGTTTCTGATGGAGTTTGCCCTGCATGGCCTGGCCGAATACAGCATGCTAAGCAAGCATCCCCTTACGGCCGGTCTTCATTTCAAAGATTTGATGAGCTCGATGTTCACCATGCCACAAGCGGGCGAAGAAGATGAGGACAAGGCCGATGATGAAGATGAAGATGACGAGGACCAGCCACGAGGCAGGCGATAGCGGTGAGGGTAGAGCAACAGCACGAGGTGAACGCCACCGGGCTGCGGGAACTCCGCCAGTTGATTGCCGCTGGCGAAGGTCTGCATCTGGAGTTTAAACTGAAAGCCACACACCCCGACAAAATTGTGCGCGAAATGCTGGCCTTTGCGAACACGGCCGGGGGCACCCTTTTGGTGGGGGTAGAAGATGACGGACGTATTCAAGGTCTGAAATACCCCGAGGAGGAATTGCTCGTCATTCAGCAGGAAGTACGCCATTGCAAACCCGCGTTGAACTTTGCGCACCGTTTCATTTCGGTAAATAATAAAAGAAGTGTGCTGGAATTGCAAGTGCCGCTGAGCCCGCGAAGGCCGCACTACTACATCGTGCGGGGGAGCGCCCCCGCCTGTTTCGTGCGATCACGTGACATGAGCCTGCGGGCCAGTCGCGAAATGGCGGAAATCGTAAGGCGAGCGAAAAAAGAAAAGGACACCCGCTTTCACTATGGCGAAGCCGAACAGAAACTGATGGCCTACCTGGGTATGAACCCACATATCACACTCGATCAGTTTCGCGCCCTGGCGCGGCTAAGCCGGTTTCAGGCATCGCGCAAGCTCATCTTGCTGGTGCTGGCGCGTGTCCTTCAGATTCTACCGACCGAGAAGGGCGACTTGTACTTACCGAGATGACGTTATCGTTACCAAATCGTTACCTGACAAAAGTAAATTCTTAGCCTGTCGGTTGGATAAATTCGGGAGGGTCTGTAAGTTTAACCATCGATTGGATTGTCGCGAAGATACCAAGTGCCCTAACGATGCCCCAGGTGGTATTGTGAGGGTGGTGTCTCCGCGATTTTCGTTTTAATCGCCCGTTGTTGCCCAACCTTCTCAGGCGGAGAAGCCGGTAGCCGCGGTATCACTCACCCACTTTTTCATCTATGTCAAAAACCACTAAGAAGACAGAAAAGAAAATTTTTGTTCTCGACACGTCAGTCATCATCTACGAACACAACAGCATCCTCAACTTTGACGAACACGACATCGGCATCCCGATAACGGTGCTGGAGGAACTGGACAATTTCAAGAAGGGAAACGACACCAAGAACTTTGAAGCCCGTGAGTTCATCCGCCTCATAGACAAACTCGCTAAGAACCACATGCTGCACCAGTGGAACCCCATCAATGGTAAGGGCAAAGGGGATTTTAAAGTGCTGATGGATACCGGTGGCAATGGCTCGGTGGATGCCAACAAGGTTTTTAACGAAGACAAGGCTGATCACCGGATTCTCAACTCGGCCTTACTACTGCAAAAGGAAGAAAAAGGCCGGAAGGTCATTCTGGTTTCCAAAGACATCAACCTCCGGTTGAAGGCTAAAGCATTGGGTCTGCAGGCCGAGGATTACACCACCGGGAAAATCCAAAACATCAATTCGCTGCACACGGGCAAAACGGTGATTGACGAAGTGAACCCCGAAGTGATCAACCTGCTGTACAATAAAGGCTACTGCCCGCCCGAGGAGGTGTTAGGCAAGGAGGTTCCGCGAAAAAATCATTACTACATATTCAGAAGCGGAAAAAAATCGGTGCTCGCGTTTTACAACTCGGCCAACGGCATGGTCGAACAAGTGGAGAAACGAAATGCGTACGGTATCAAACCGCGAAATGCCGAACAGGCCTTTGCCATACACGCAGTACTGAAGCCGGAAATCAAACTGGTGAGCATGCAGGGCGTGGCGGGTACAGGTAAAACCCTGATTGCACTCGCTGCCGCGCTGGAACAAAAACGGGAGTATAAACAGATCTACCTGGCCCGCCCGATCGTGCCGCTTAGCAACAAGGACATCGGCTACCTGCCGGGCGACATCAAGTCGAAGCTGAACCCCTACATGGAACCGCTGTGGGATAATTTAAAATTCATCCAGAATCAGTACAGCGAATCGGACAAAGAGTATTCGAAGATTACCGAAATGGTGCAGAACGAGAAGTTGGTGATTACCCCGCTTGCCTACATCCGGGGGCGCAGTTTGTCCAATATTTGTTTCATCGTGGACGAGGCTCAGAACCTGACGCCCCATGAGGTAAAAACGATTATTACCAGAGCTGGGGAAAACACGAAGATTATCTTCACGGGCGACATTTATCAGATCGACACCCCCTACCTTGACTCCCAGAGTAACGGTCTTTCATACCTAATCGACCGGCTGAAGGATCACGAACTGTACGCGCATGTTACCCTGGAGAAAGGCGAACGCTCGGAACTGGCCAACCTCGCCAACGAGCTTTTATGACGGCCGGAAAAGGAGGGGTAATCCGGTTGCAAAGCCTGAAAAACCTTGAAATTGAGGCGTTTTGACCTCCGGCAGCGGAATTCTTAAACAAATCGAATTGTTGCGTGTTACCTATCTTGTTCTCAGCTGATTAACAACAAGATTTTACGAGTATGTGGTTCAAACTAACCTTTCGGAAATGGCCGCAGGAGCGTCAGCTTGAGCATGTGAGGGCAAAAGGTGTTTCACTGGGTAGCCGCTTAAAGGAGGGGCGTTCGGTCTTTGTGTACATGGTGCGCAACCTGTTTGTACAAATCGTTTTTAAGAACGATCAGGAATGGAGGGAAGTTGAAAACCTGATGGTATTCAAGAGCCTGGAAAAACTGAATTCCTACCTAGAGCAGGATTTCCGACTGGCGTTTAACACCGCGCACTAATTCAGGTTATTTTTTGCCGAGGGCTTTCAGCATGGTCTCCCCGATTAAGGCGGGTGACTCGACCACGTGAATACCGCACTCGCGCATCACTTTCATTTTCGCAACTGCGGTATCTTCAGCACCGCCAATGATGGCACCGGCATGGCCCATTCTGCGGCCCGGAGGTGCGGTTTGGCCTGCAATGAAACCGACCACGGGCTTCTTGTTTCCGGTCTCCTTTATCCAACGCGCGGCCACGGGTTCGTAGCTTCCGCCAATTTCGCCAATCATGACGATACCCTCGGTTTCGGGATCGTTCATCAGCAACTCCACTGCGTCTTTAGTCGCTGTGCCGATGATGGGGTCGCCACCAATGCCAATGGCGGTCGTAATACCTAAGCCGGCCTTCACAATCTGGTCAGCAGCTTCATAGGTCAACGTGCCCGACTTTGATACAATACCAATTGTACCCTTCTTGAAAACAAAGCCTGGCATAATACCTACTTTCGCCTCGCCTGGTGTAATCACACCCGGACAGTTAGGCCCAATGAGGCGTACACCGCGGTCTTTAATGAATTGCTTGGCGATCATCATGTCTTTTACCGGAATGCCCTCCGTGATCGCGATAATCACTTTGATGCCGGCCGCTGCGGCCTCCATAATGCCATCGGCTGCAAAAGCGGGGGGTACAAAAATGATCGACACATCCGCCCCTGTCTTGCGAACCGCTTCCTCGACCGTATTAAACACCGGGCGGCCTAAATGCTCTTGTCCGCCTTTGCCGGGCGTCACCCCACCCACCACGTTGGTTCCGTACTCGATCATTTGCCCGGCATGAAAGGTTCCTTCCGAACCGGTAAAACCCTGAACAATCACACGTGAGTTTTTATTAACGAGTACGCTCATAATACAATAGTTTGGCCACAAAAATAGGACATAAATCCGGAGGGGCAAGCCATAAAAAAAGGCCTCCCAAAGGAGGCCTTCTACGATCATTTACCGGGGGTTACTTTTGCGCCTTGAGTTTGTTGCGCAGCAGAAACTCCTCGTAAGCTTCTTTATAAAGATCCACATCCGGTGCCATGCGGATGGCATCCTCGTAAGCTGCAATGGCATCGATAAACAGTTTATGCTCTTCATAGAAACCGGCCTGCAAAAACTTATTCAATGCCGTTTCGTCTTTCACGTCTCCGCTAATCTCAGCCCAGGCGGTTTTGATTTTCGCTGACTCGTCATCCGAGAGGTTTTTAACCAGGTAACGACCGGATTTTATGTTGGGGTCACTCTTTGAATACACAATGACCAGCAGCGCCTGCTTGGACTCCTTCTCAATTTTAGGATTGGAAAGGTCAAGGCGGTAGCGGCTCTCCGGTGTTTCTTCTTTCATCAACTCATCTTCATACATACTCATGACGGTAACCACAAAAGGGCCTTGCGTTTTGGCCGATTCCCAATTGATGATGACCGTCTTGTTGAAGATACCGGCATACTGATTTTCCGGCAGGAATACTTTGATGTCGGGCGTGAACGTGGCACGCGTTACTGCTCCCGTGGCCGCCAGGCGGTTCTTCTTGGCTTCAGCGGAGTTGGCACTGAGAATGAAGTCGGTGTATTTGTTCAATACGCTGCTTCCCGTTCCCACTTTGCTGGCCAGGTCCGCCACTTTATAATTTCCTGACTCGCGGATCTCCATCGGCTTTCCAGTCTTATGTACCAATCCCAGGTACGCATTATCGGCCAATTTGACCTCGTCAGATGCCTGCAGCGAAGTTCCGGTTTTCACCGGCTGCCAGGCATCGCCCGACTTGTATTCCACGGCACCCTTATTGGCGATAACCCGGAATGCATAGTCTTGGGCCAGCAACGTAAAGGACCCAAAAAAAAACGCAAGGACAGTTGCTAACAATTCGATTTTCATGATTTTACCTAATTATTTAAAGATAAAGGTAGAGATTTACTCGGAACTTTCGGGCGTTAATACAGCCGGCTTCCGTTTGGTAAGCCAGGGCAGTTTTCTCCCACATGCTTGAAAAGTGACTTAATCACAGTCGTATACAGCTCAAAAGATGTGCCAACAAGGGCAATCGCTGCCAGAGCAACCGTCAGGTTCAGTTTGAAACTGAAAAGATTAAATGCTTCGATCATTAAAAAAACCAGAAGTGAAACCTGCAAGACCTGTATGATAAGGCTCAGCGAGTCGAACCAAACGGGAATCTTGCGCGTGATCCAACCGAACAACATAACATTGAGAAACACCAAGAAAAAAGCGATCACGAATTGTAAAGACTCGGGCAGTTCATCTACATAATCCTCGTTGAGGATCATGGAGACGATGTTGGCATGAACAACAACTCCATACATATCCGGTCTGGCGCGGCCTGCGTAGACCTTATTCAAAGGCGTAAAGAATTTATCGTCCCATGACGTGTCAAAGAGGTTTTCCCCAAGGAAGCCCATGATCACAATTTTATCCTTCAACATGGAAGGAAGAAATTGAGTGGTATCCAGCGACTGGCCCACATCCAAAACCTGATAACGCCCGGAGAGGTCGCCCGCCCCGAACCAATCGATAATATTTCCGCGGTAGTTGATAACTTCTGACTCCTTGCCACGCTCAAGAAATCGCTTCGTTTTCGCGGAGTCGTACAACATGGCCATTTGAACGGAGAAAGCAAGGTGCTCCTCACCCCGAACAATGATTCGAGGCGTAAACCTTCGGCAAGTTTTGAGATCTTCCTGGTGGCCCGCCTCCGTCTCCAGATTAACAAAACCCTCATACGAATTCTGAACAACGAGAGGGTGGCTATGCGAAACGGAGTCGTAAATGTCGGTATCCCCAAGCGCTCGTATTAACGAGTCGGTTTGTTCGATTTTTTCTGCATGTACAAAATTCGGAAACGCTGAAGTTACTGAACCCAACAGCAGATTAGTCAGGGTGTCATAGTTTTGCGGACAGTTTATCGAATCCTGGCTCGGGTGCAAACAAACAAATCGAATATCCGTGCCAATAACCCTCGGTTTGCAGGCGATGATGGTGGCAATTTGTTCGGTTAATTGTCTTCGATTTAAATAGCCGGTATTGACAATAACCACATTGGTGTCCACCTTCAACTCATCCGTATCGCGGAACTGGGAAAAGGCTATGTCTGTGAGTTCCATGTCGCCCAGCGCCTTTCCAAGCGGATCAAACGCGTTGAAAATCTTGAGATCCGATATTTTCAACAATCCAAACAGAAAAATGAACACGAAGAGTGTACAAAGCAGGCTATCGAGTAGAAATCTCTTCATAAATGTGGATTGCCAAACCTAAATGTAGAAATTTCGGTCGCATCCGTCCAGCCCGCCATGAGTGACCTTACCGTTGATACCATCACCCACGCCCTGTTGGCAGGCGACCGCGTGATGCTTGGCCGGGCCTTTACGCTGGCCGAGAGCGCCAGGCGCGAAGATCGTTTGCTGACCGAGCAGGTCCTTCAAAACCTCCTGCCCCACACGGGCCGTTCGATCCGCATAGGCATTACGGGTGTACCCGGGGTGGGTAAAAGCACATTTATTGAGGCGTTGGGTGACTATCTCATCGATAAGGGAAAAAAACTGGCCGTGCTGGCCGTAGACCCCAGCAGCCCAAAAACGAAAGGCAGCATTTTAGGCGACAAAACACGCATGGAAAAATTATCGAGGAACCCCGGAGCGTTTATCCGGCCCTCCCCTTCCGGTTTGTCGCTGGGCGGTGTTACGTCCGCCACGCGCGAGTGCGTGTTGTTGGCCGAAGCGGCCGGCTTTGATGTTATCATTATCGAGACGGTGGGTGTCGGGCAATCCGAAACGGCTGTGCGCGACATGGTGGATTTTTTTCTGCTGCTGATGCTGGCCGGCAGTGGTGATGAGTTGCAGGGAATTAAGAAGGGCATCATGGAGTTAGCCGATGGCGTGGCCATTACCAAAGCCGATGGCGATAATCTGAAGCGGGCCCAGCAGGCACAAAGCGATTTTCAACATGCGTTGCATTTATTCCCGGCAGCCGACTCCCAGTGGACCACACCCGTTTGGCTCACGTCAGCCGTGCAAGGGTTGGGCATCACCGAAACCTGGTTGATGGTGGAGCGATATGTTGAACACACGCAAGCCAACGGGTATCTGACGTATGTGCGAGAGAAACAGAAAATATTGTGGTTACATGAACACCTGGAACGGCTCATCGTTCAAGCTGCCATGGAAACCCGATCGGGCAAATCAATGGCGCATATCGAACAAGAGGTGAAGGCCGGGCGGGTGCTCCCTTCGGCAGCGGCCCGTCAACTGTTTGAATCCTTGGGACGAGATTCCACCGGCTGATCTTTTCGCGCGTAGCCGTACGGACAGTGACGACAACCGTTTTCACAGCAGTAGCCCCGCTTGAGAAGATACTGCTCCGTGAACACGACAAAGCCGTTTTCGAAGTAGTAATCTTCCTCCGTTACTTTTTTGTTTCTTGCGCGATGCTCAATCATTACCAGCGGGCCACAATTTTCAGGTAGGCACTGCGCCCGCGAGTAGCGAACCCAGCAATTTCCTGATAATCCAAATTAAACAGATTCTCCGCGGTAAAGTTCAAACTCACCCGTGGCGACAGGTTAAACAAAACAGTGGCATCAACCAACTGATAAGCCCCGACTGGCACCCGACCGAGCGCACCGAACGGCCCAAACGAGGGGTCATAGGCCGCATCCAGTCGTGTTCCGTCATAGCGATACGCCACCTGCAGAAGCCATTTTTTCAACTGCAGATTAGCA
Source organism: Flammeovirgaceae bacterium (assembly GCA_021298015.1). Classification (GTDB taxonomy): domain Bacteria; phylum Bacteroidota; class Bacteroidia; order Cytophagales; family Cyclobacteriaceae; genus ELB16-189. The sequence continues at coordinate 38,437 of JAJTGY010000013.1, read as the reverse complement.
CGGGCCCGAGTCATTACCGAAGGTATTCGCGGCAGGGCGTTGTCGGAGACTTCAGTATCCAGAAAACGACCATTCGCGAATAGCTGAACGTGGCTGCTCGTGCCGAGGTCAGCCGGCAAGTCACGGGGCTGCACCTCGAGCCGATTCGTCATCCAGGTGACGTGACCATCGAGCCAGAAGTTTTTCCGGAGATACAGCGTGCCGGAGGCCTCCATACCCATGTGGCGTTGCCGCGAGATATTCAGGTAGGTGTCTCCCTGATAATCAAGAAACGTGAGTTGCTCAACGGGTGTTGCCCTATTCCACAAATAGACATATTCGATGGATTGGCGGGTAGTGTTATGAAAAAAGGAGACAGCACCGCGCGTCCCACCGCGGCCGGTGTAGCGCAATCCCACCTCGATACTGGCCGAACGCTCCGGAGACAGGGCTGAATTACCACGCGTGGTAATGGCCCCAAAGCCCCGGGCCGGATCAAAGAGCTGACTCAGGGACGGTGTATTGAAACCCATTGAGCCGGACACGAAAAGTGCAGTTTGAGGACGAAGGGCATACACCACTCCCAAATCGCCTGTTGTAAAGAAACCAAAGAGGCTGTGATAATTTCCGCGCGCGCCTCCCTGCAGCGTTAACCGCGGAGACCACGACCAATTGGCCCGGGCAAACGCATAGCTGGTAAATGATTCTTGCCGCAGGGAATCGTAGTTGGTCGTGAATTCAAAACCTCCAAACTGGCTTGAAAAAAAATACGTATCGAAATTCATTTGCTCATAAAACAGGCCTGCGCCACTGACTACCGACAACCGGTCGCGGGTGTGGGTGAACTGCACTTCCTGTGTCAACAATTTGCCGTCATATCGGCCACGGGAAAAACTTCCATCAAAAACACCCGGGGCAACTTGTGATGAGTCATTTTCGTTTTGCCGCACCGATGACGAGTAGGCACCGAAGTAACTGATTGTGGATCGGTCACTCACGTTGACATTCGCATTAACCTGCCACCAGTTTCGATGAAACGTAAGGAAGCTGTTATCGTCATCGGCAAATGCACCCGCATCGGTATCCACGCGCTGTTTGGTGCTCTTGTAGGCGATCGCAACATCAAAACCATTCCGTTGATAGCCTATGGACAAACGGCCGTCTGTTTTTCTGAAATCATCCGCATCGGCCCGCTTAAAACGATTGGTCACCGTATCAACCGTAGCATTAAATCCGCGGGCATTTTGATTCCAGAGCGAACCACGCACAAACCACCCCTGGGCAGACCGATATTCAGCATCGGCCATCTGGTGAAACGAACTGCCGGCCGGGCCCAATTGGCCGGCTTGAGCCGACAGTTGGCCATGCAGGCCGGTGGTAGAATTTTTTCGGGTGATGATGTTGACCACGCCCCCGATGGCGGCACTTCCATACAACGTGCTGTGCCCACCCCGCACAATTTCGATTCGTTCCACTTCGGCCAGAGATAGTTCCGAGAGATCAACGGCATTGTTGGGCGTTGAGGGATCAGTGAGGCGAACGCCATCAATCATCACCACTACCTGATTGCTGCCGGCACCGCGCATAAAGAGGCTTTGGTTCGATCCGGGTGCCTGGTTCGCCCCGACCAGATAAAGACCCGGTTGCTTCGCCAATAGATCACCAACCGAATGAAAGGCAGATTGCTCGATTTCTGTCCGACTGATGACGGCCACCTGCCGCGGTATTTGCGAAACCGATTGCTCCATTCGCGCACCTGACACCACGACTTCCTCCAGTACGCGGCTGCTGAGTGAGTCCTGGCCCTGCACGGTAAGTACCGCGAATAAGCCAAATGTGAATGCTAAATTTCTCATCATCAAAAAAGTTTATGTCCTAACGGACATGGTTGAACATGATGAGCCCTGTGTAAACGGAGAATGAAAGGCTTGCGCCCAGTCACTCATTGCCTTTCACCCGAAAGCTCTGACTTAAATGTTGAATTGGGCAGGTCTCCTGACTCACCTACCGCTGCGTCTTCCCATGGCGCGGCTTGCGCCAAAGTGACTTTTGAATGCAGCGTATCCCGACTTAGTCGGGACGGTTTACAGTTGCGGGGACAGTCTCCGGATTTCACGGAGTTCCCTTTTAATGGCGAAATTCAAAATGCATTTCGCCAACCGAATTCAGATGCAAACCTATCAAAAAAAAGATCGCTGACAATTATATTCGTTACTTGCCTCTCATGAAGCTCGTCATGCGTTGTATTTTACTGCTCATCGCAGCGTGCGTGGTTGTCCGTTGCCATAAACCCGTGCGTGCTCCCGAAACGACCTGGCAACAACCCACCTATGCCGAAGGTTTTTCATGGAAACGCGATGGGGGTGCCCTCTGGGTAGACGTTACCTATCCTTTTCCGGGTGCCCGGCAAGGGTATCGGTATTTGCTCGTGAAACGTGGCAACCCGGTGCCCCCTCACGATGCCGAAACGCAAGTGATCTTTACTCCGGTGCAACGTATCGTGTGCACCTCCACGACACACCTGCCGTTGCTCGATTACCTTGGTGCAACACAGACGCTCGTGGGGTTTCCGACTACTGACTATATCTCATCCGAAAAAATGCGCGCGCGGGTAGATGCCGGCCAAGTGGTTGATTTGGGCGTAGACAAAGGAATGGATCTTGAAAAACTCATCGCATTGAAGCCGGATGTCGTTATGGGTTATAGCATGAGCAGCGACCTGGGTCAGCTAAAAAAAATCAAGGAGCTGGGCATCCCGGTTGTGACAAATGCCGAGTATCTCGAAAAACATCCTCTGGGCAGGGCCGAGTGGATTCGGTTTATGGCTCTTTTGATGGGAAAGGAAGAGATGGCGGATTCTGTCTTTGAGGCGATTGAACAGGCCTATCTGGAAACCGCGCAACAGGCCGCGCAACAACCCAAGCAACCCACCGTCATGAGCGGTGTGCTGTATGGAGATGGGTGGTTTTTGCCAGGCGGAAAAAATTATGCTGCCCGGTTGTTGGCCGATGCCGGTTGCCAATACCTGTGGGCGACCGACTCGACACAAGGCTTTTTGGAATTGAGTTTTGAATCCGTTTATGCGCAGGCGCGGGAAGCTGATCTCTGGATTGGCGTGGCCAACTTCAAAACCCTGGCCGAGTTAAAAGCCACCGAACCGCGCTATGAGTTGTTTAAGCCCTTTCGGCAACAGGGTGTTTACACGTACGACAAACGGCATGGCACCCGCGGTGGGAGTGAATTTCTGGAGCTTGGCTACCTGCGCCCCGATCTGATTTTGAAAGACCTAGTGAAAATTGCGCACCCCGACCTGCTGCCGGGGTACGAGCTGTTTTTTCACGAGCGACTGAAATAATCAAGGCTTGCGCAGATACACGTTTCCATATTTGGATTCAAACGAGTAGCACGGCCCCGCCAGAATGGCAAGGGTGTCGGAGACTTCAATTTCGGATAACAAAAAAGGCTTCTCCTTTGGCAGAGAAGCCTTGTTAACCTGTCGGGGTGAGAGGATTCGAACCTCCGACCTCTACGTCCCGAACGTAGCGCACTAGCCGGGCTGTGCTACACCCCGAAGAAGGGGAGCAAAAGTAAGTTGTTTTTTTGTTTTTTTAGCTTTCAATTACCCCAAAAAGGAAGTCGTATGAACCTGCGCAGACGAAAATTTGCAAAGCACCTCGGTGCCACACTGGTGGCCGCAGCCGCTGTGGCTGACGTAAACGGCCAGACAACGAAAAGAAGCAAGCTCATCCATCACGTCTTCTTTTGGCTGGCAAACCCGAACGCTCAAGAAGACCGCGCGCAATTGCTGGAGGGCCTTCGTTCACTCGGCAAAATCAAAACGCTGCGGGATTTCCGCATCGGTATACCGGCCGCTACGGAAGCGCGTGACGTAATCGATTCATCTTATTCATTTTCACTTTTTACCGTATTTGATGACATTGCAGGTCACGATGCGTACCAGGTGGATCCGGTTCACACCCATTTTGTTGATACATACAAACACCTTTGGAAAAAGGTCACGGTGTATGATGTAAATGACATCGGATAAAATCGAATGGAAATACCCGCCATCAGTTTTCATCCCCAACCGCCAGCGGCAGAGGCTGTTTTCTCCGTTCTGATTCCCAGTTGGAACAACCTGGCCTATTTGCAAGCCTGCGTCAACAGTCTTCGGCAAAACTCCACCTACCGCCATCAAATCATCGTTCACGTCAATGAGGGGAAAGACGGTACGCTGGAGTGGGTGAAAGCGCAGGGGTTGGATTATTCCTACTCAGAAAAAAACGCGGGGGTGTGCTATGGATTCAACTCTCCGGCTACACTGGCCACCACCGATTACATCGTGTTAAGTGATGACGACTTCTACTTTGCCCCGGGATGGGATGAACCGCTGTGGAGAGAAATTCAGGCGTTGAATCATATTTATTTTTGTCTGAGCGGTACTATGATGGAGCACAGCGTGAGCACCAACCGGTGCGCCCTGGCCCCGTTCGACTACGGAAAAACGCTTCGGGATTTTAATGAGCAACGATTTCTGAACGAGTTTGCGGCCGTACCTTTTCACAACTGGACAGGCGGCAACTGGTACCCGATGGTGCTGCACAAAAAAATATGGCAGTTGATCGGTGGCCTCAGCACCGAGTTTTCACCCGGCATGGGCAGCGACCCTGACATGATGATGAAGCTTTGGGAAGTGGGTGTGCGGTATTACAAGGGCATCGGTTCCAGCCGTGTGTACCATTTCGTCTCGCGCAGCACAGCACGGGTGAAAAAAAATGACGGCCATACGCAATTTCTCCTGAAATGGGGGATGTCAATCTCCACATTCTATAAAACACATTTGCACATGGGTGAACCGTTCACGGGCACAACCGATGAGCCGCGAGTGCCTTGCAGCCTGTTGATTAAAGATAAACTGAAGCGCTGGTGGTATTCAGGTAAGAACGCGCGAGTATAAAAATTACCAGCCTCGTTTAATCACCTCGCAGATATGACGTACGTGCTCAGCCGTCATGCGCATATGCAGCGGCAGAACGATGTAACGATCTTCCACCGAGTCCATCATCGGCAGGTCGTCTCTGCGGCCACCTAACACCGAGTATCGGTCATTGCGGTAATGCACCTGCCCAGACTCGATTTTGTTGGTGCGTAAATAATGCATGAATTTTTCGCGGTCATCCACCAGGGCGGTGCATAACCAAGCGGCATGTGTGCGGTCGCTGGTGTCAGCACCAATCAATTGAATGCCCTGGGCACCATTTAATCCGTTTACGTATTCTGCAAAAAGCCCCTGGCGGTGGGCCAGCGTTTGATCGAATTCGTGCAAAGCAGCCAGACCCATGGCTGCGCCAATGTCCGTCATTTGGTATTTATAGCCAACCTCCCAAATATCATTCTCCCATGTCCCTTTTTGTTTGTTCGAACGATCGATGCCGAACCAACGAATGCGCTCGGCTTTTGCCACCAACGACCGATCCTTGACTACGAGCATGCCGCCATCGCCAGTTGTCAAATGCTTGATGGCCTGGAAAGAGAACATTGTGAAGTCCGACAATGAGCCAATCGGTTTGCCCCGATACATAGCACCCAACGCATGGGCAGCATCCTCCACAAGGGGAATATTGTGTTCATCGGCAATGGCTTGCAAATCGGCCATATCGCACGGCAGTCCACCGTAATGTACGCACACAATCGCTTTGGTCTTTTCATTGACCAACTGCCGCACGTGATTCACATTGATGTTAAGCGTCAGTGGGTCCACATCCGCGAAACGGAACGTAACGCCCATGTAAAGGAAAGGAATAGTGGTGGCCGTGCAGGTGAATACCGGAGTGATTACTTCGTCCCCTTCTTTGAGCCCAGCCAGAATATAGGCCAGGTGCAGGGCATCGGTGCCAGACCCCACAGCCAAGGCTTTGCCTCCACCGGTAAACTTTTCTTCAAACTTATTTTCAAATTGCGTCACGCGAGGTCCCTGACCTATCCACCGGCCTTGCAAAACCTCCGTTACGGCCGGTATAGCCGAAGCCGGCACATGTGGATAAAACAATACGATTCCTTCGCCTTCACCCATCAGGGGCAGCTCGTTCATCGGCTTTTCCTTCACGCGATCCATTGGAACAATTTCAGGCAAAGGTAACGCGAAGCCGAGGCACAATAAAACCCGTCCAAAGGGGCGGATTTTTCATTCAAAACACCAATCAGTTCAGATTGGGCTGAGGCGTAGTGCGCAGATAGGGCTTCACCCGATTATACCCTTTCGGGAACCGGGCGGAAATTTCCTCATCCTTAACAGCTGCGGTGATAATGACATCCTCTCCGTGCTTCCAGTTGGCAGGCGTGGCCACACTGTAATTGGCCGTTAGCTGCAAGCTGTCGATGACGCGTAGAATCTCGTCAAAATTGCGGCCTGTAGCAGCCGGATAGGTGATGGTGAGTTTTACTTTTTTGTCGGGCCCAATGACGAATACGGACCGCACGGTGAATTTGTCACTGATTTGGGGGTGCACCATGTCGTACAGTTTGGCCACCTTAAAATCCGGGTCGGCAATGATTGGAAAATTCACCTCGGTTTGCTGGGTTTCGTTGATGTCGCCTATCCATTGCCGGTGCGACTCGAGTGGATCAACACTTAAAGCCAGCACTTTGGTGTTCCGCTTGTCGAACTCGGCCCGTAGCTTGGCCACGGCACCTAATTCGGTGGTGCACACGGGTGTAAAATCGGCCGGGTGCGAAAACAAGACACCCCACCCATTGCCCAGGTAACGGTGAAATTCAATCGTACCCTCGGTTGTTTCAGCTTTGAAATCGGGGGCTATTTCGCCCAATCGGATTGCCATAGCGGTATTCGTTTTGTGTAGACACAAATATATCTTTAAAATCTATAGATTTCATAGATTATAAAAACCTTGTCCCCGCTAACCGAATTTCCGATGGCTAAAACGATTGCGGACGTGCCTAGGATTTTTTTCGCTTCTGACGTTTTACGATTTCGGTCAAGGTATTTTGACCCAGAACCTCAAGCGTGGCATCGCGCACTTGCGAAAAGGCTTGCCGGATACCACACGTTTTTTCATCACGGCACTCCTCACACGGCTCGTAGTAGTTGAGCGAAACACAAGGTAAAAGGGCGATAGCGCCATCCATGAGGCGAATGACCTCCACCAGGTTCACCGTTTCGGGTTTGCGGTATAGATAGTATCCGCCTCCTTTGCCCTTCTTGCTGTGCAGAATTTTGGCGTGGCGCAGTTCAAGCAAAATAGCCTCCAGAAATTTCTTTGGGATGTGTTGGGCATCGGCAATTTCCTGAATTTGCACAGGCCCCTGCTGGTATCGCTCCGTGAGGTAAACCAGCGCGTGAATGGCATATTTGCATTTTTTCGAAAGCATGCAGGGGCAAGATAGATTTTTGCCTTTACTTTACAGCAGAAAGTTGGTCAGGGTCTTTCATTCGGTCCGCAAGCGTGGGATGGAAAAAACGGGGGTTTCGCTGACCTCTTCCTAATCAAGCCGTGATAGCTCATCCCGATCTGGCGTGGTCAGAATCGGGAGGTAGCGCAACTAAGCCGGGGTAGCTCAGGGGTAGAGCAGCTGATTCGTAATCAGCAGGTCGTGAGTTCAAATCTCATCCCCGGCTCTCGGCTTTTGATTTGTTTTAGGCTTGTATTCAAGCCGACAGCTATCAGAACCTGCGCTCGTCTCATTACGATACTGGTCGTGAGTTCAACCCAATTCTATTCGGAAATCATGCTGTCAAGGCGAACAAGCTAACATCATCGAAAAACAAAAAGGCTGTTCGGTCGAACAGCCTCTTTTGTGCCGAAGGAGGGACTCGAACCCTCACAGCTTGCGCCACACGCCCCTGAAACGTGCGTGTCTACCAATTTCACCACTTCGGCCTACCACAATCCAAACGCCACCTGTTCAACCTTCAAATCTGAACTATTGAAACTGTCGTTTTTTGAATTTTAGGGTGCCCAGGACTGGACTCGAACCAGCACACCTTGCGGCACTACCCCCTCAAAGTAGCGTGTCTACCAATTTCACCACCTGGGCTAGACATCTAACAAAAATCTACAATACCCATCACAAAAGCGCCTCTCTCGTGATACCCTGATCGTGTCTAACATCCCGATTAAGGATAGGGTTGAACGCCCGGGTAAGGGGTTGCAAATGTAAATATTTTTGCCCGACACCAACATCGGGAATCCCCCTTTTCCGTGATTTTTGAAATGTTCAATATATTCACTTCTGTTTACCAACGCACGCCCGGCTAGAAAAGCCAAATCCTTATTTTCTAGGCCATCAAACTCTAAACTGTTGGCATGAAATGTAGCTTCCACGTCCTATTTAGAGGGTTCCTATGCCCCTTAATTTTTCTCTTTCCCACCGGCTGGCCGCTCAAAATAACACAGGGGCCATTGGCTCACCTACTACCAACGCCAAGCCACTCTCCGGCTGAATAGTTCGGGCAGGCTAGGGCAATTATTGCCGTCCTTAACAACCACAGCGCGTAACCACATGCTACCTCTGGCAGCAGATGAAGCGGGTGTAGTGGTTTATGATGAGACACTTGAATCAGGTACTCTAACATAGCAGTTCTTCCCGGGGAAGTGCTCCAAATGATGCACGTAACAGGGCATGGCTTTCCCGGTTAAAGGAGTTGTACGGATTGCCCCGGAGTGCGGGTACCGCACTGATTGGCTTGTAACTGCAAGCCGGGAGAACAGCGTGAAAAACAAAACCATAGACAACAGATACATAGCAATCATAGCCGTTACGTTTGATGACACAAAGATGAGCTGCCCATTATGCCCATGCCCGGCAAAGCGATTTGTTTGGGCACCTGCGTAAGTTTTTTTAGTCGTTTTTACGTTTTTTTGACGAACACCGCCAAAACGGAACCATTTTTGCCACCGCAAACAAGTTCAATCCACCATACAAACACTGAATCTTCATGATTTTTAAAAGCCTTACCCGATCCGTCCTCCAGGTAATGACGGTTCAGCTTTTTATGATTTGGGCCCTCAGTGCCAGTGCGCAATCTAAAACTGTACCCAACGATTGGTTTTTACGCGATCCCCAGTTAGACTCTCTTCAGGGTGTAAGTTCCGAGCGCACCTACCAAACCCTGCTCAAAGACAAACCATCACGTACGGTCATTGTTGCCGTGATCGACTCCGGTGTTGACATCGAGCACGAAGACCTGAAAGATGTACTCTGGATCAATGAAGATGAAATTCCCGGCAATGGCGCAGACGATGACAAAAACGGCTACGTTGATGATGTGTACGGTTGGAATTTCATCGGTGGCAAGAACGGAAACGTGAATGCGGACACGTATGAACTCACCCGCGAGTATGTGCGGCTAAAGGCAAAATATGACCAAACGGGCATGAAGATTTCACGGAAACAACAGGCAGAATATGATGGTTGGTTGAAAATCAAGGACAAGTTTGAAAAACTGAAAGAAAAGAACAACCAGCAATACAAGTTGTACGCCAGTCTGTACTCCAACGTGCGAATGAGCATTGATACGTTGCAGAAACTGCTGAACACGACTGAGCTCACCGCGGAGAAATTAGAAAGTCTGCAGACCAACAGCCCAACCGTGCTGTTTACGAAAGGTTTTCTGCTCAACATGTTTCGCAATATGGAGGATGGCGAGAGCCTGGACGCCTACATGGGACAGCTTAAAGAGGCGGTGGACTATTATGAAGTGATTGTCAAGTTTGGGTATAACGAAGACTTTAATTCGCGCGAGATCGTGGGGGATGATTACAACAACCCCTACGAAAAAGGCTATGGAAACAATGATGTGAAGGGCCCCGACTCCAAACACGGAACCCACGTGGCCGGAATTATTGCAGCCAACCGAACGAACAACATCGGCATGCGCGGCATTGCCGACAACGTAAAGATCATGGCGGTGCGTGCCGTGCCCAACGGAGATGAACGCGACAAAGATGTTGCCAACGCCATTATCTACGCTGTAGACAATGGCGCCCACATCATCAACATGAGTTTTGGAAAAAGTTATTCACCTCAAAAAGAAGTAGTGGACAAAGCTGTCCGGTATGCCGAGCAGAAAGGTGTGCTGCTTATTCACGCTGCCGGCAACGATGCGGAGAACTCAGACGAGGAGAAAAATTTTCCCAATCGGTTTTTCCTGGATGGTAAGGAGGCACGAAACTGGCTGGAAATTGGCGCCAGCGCCTGGGGAGCAAACGAGAATTTCGTGGCTGACTTTTCCAATTATGGGAAACGAAACGTTGACTTCTTCTCGCCCGGTGTAGAAATCTATTCAACTGTACCGGGTGGCCAATACGAGCATCAGAGCGGAACGAGTATGGCCAGCCCAAGCGCTGCGGGTGTGGCGGCACTCGTTATGTCTTATTTTCCCGAATTGAGTGCCTTCGAAGTGCGTGACATTTTGCGTCAATCCACCCGCCAGTTTGATAATCTGGAGGTAGAAAAGCCGGGTGGCGGGCGTGTGCGCTTCGAATCGTTGAGCAGCACCGGGGGTTTAATCAACGCCTACGAGGCCGTACTGGCGGCACAAAAAACGAAAGAGCAAAAGGCAATTAAATCCCGCTGAGCGTGACGCACAAGGATATGATATTCGGAACGCGGGCAGTGATTGAAGCCGTGCGCGCGGGCCGCCCCATTGAGAAAATTTTGATTCAATCGGGCTTGTCAAACGAACTGATACGGGAACTGCTGGAAGAAATTAAAAAACACAAGGTGCCCATGAGTTTTGTGCCGGCCGAAAAACTGGCACGCCTGTCGTCAAAAAATCACCAGGGGGTTGTTTGTCTGTTGTCAGCCGTAACGTACGCGCGGGTGGAGGATCTGATTGATTTTGCCTACCACCAGGGTAAGGATCCATTCTTTCTGGTTGTCGATCGGGTAACCGATGTTCGGAATTTTGGGGCCATGGCCCGCACAGCCGATTGTGCCGGCTTGACGGGCATTATTATTGGTGACAAAGGCAACGCGCCCATCACCGGAGATGCCGTAAAAACTTCGGCAGGTGCCTTGAACTACCTGCCCGTTTGCAAAGTGCCCGATGTTCGGAAAATTATTTCGCTGCTAAAGCAAAACGGGATCAAGGTGGTAGCCTGCACGGAAAAAGCCACTGATGACGTATATGCCAGCAACCTGACGGGGCCCCTGGCGATCATTGTTGGTTCGGAAGAAGACGGTATTTCGCCCGAGCTGCTCAAGGTGGCTGACCATCTGGTCAAGATTCCCATGTTTGGAAATATTGCTTCGCTGAACGTATCCGTGGCCGCAGCCATCAGCATGTATGAAGCTGTGCGTCAGCGCCAGGCTCAGAGGTAATCGTTACCATTGGGCTTCGCGCGCAGATCGTTCACAAAGCGCCTGAACTGCTCTTCGCGATCTTTCTCCACTACGACTACCACATTGTCGAAAACCCCAACCAGATAACCGTTGAGTCCTTGCACGACCACCAGCTTGTCCTTTGGAGCCTCTACAATCGAGTTTCGCGTTTCGTATAACAGGGCATCTGCGGCCACCACGTTGTTGTGGGCATCCTTGGGCAAAACGTCATGAAGAGCGCCCCACGAGCCCAGATCGGACCATGTAAAATGGCCAAGTACAACAAAGACATTGTCGGCTTTCTCCATGATCCCGTAGTCAATCGAGACATTCTTCACCAGGCTATATACCGTTTTCACAGCCGCCTCCTCGTCCGGTGAATCAAACCGAGCCGCGGCTTCATGAAATACTTCGGCCATATCCGGCAGATACCGGTCAAAAGCTTTTAAAATGCTTTTTACACTCCAGATGAAAATACCGGAATTCCAAACGAAGTCTCCGCTCTCCAGAAATTTCTTCGCTAAGGCCAGCTCTGGTTTTTCAGTGAAAGTTTTTACCGGCTTGATCAATTTCTTGTTTTCGATGTATTGAATATACCCGTAGCCGGTTTCGGGTCGGGCCGGTTGAATGCCCAGCGTGATCAGTTTTTCTTCCTGGGCGGCTTGCTCCGCTGCCTTCTTAACCGTGGCCGTGAACTCGGCTTCTTTTAGAATCAAGTGATCTGAGGGACTCACGACCATCACCGCATCCGGACTTTTCTTCCGGATCTTCAGGCTGGCGTAGGCGATGCACGGTGCCGTGTTTTTCCGCATCGGTTCCTTCAAAATTTGATCGGGTGGCAGTGCGGGCAGCTGCTCCTGAACCAGATGTACATGTTCCTCGCTGGTCACAACGTAAATATTTTCCGGGTCACATATCGGCAAATACCGGTCGTACGTTGATTGCAGGAGGGTTTTGCCGCTCCCCAGCACATCCAAAAACTGCTTGGGCTTGGAATTGCGGCTGTAAGGCCAAAACCGGACCCCAACACCTCCGGCCATTAGAACGACAATTAGGTTTTTCTTCTGCATGATGTTAGTTGCCCATCTCAACGATTAGGTCCGAGAAACCATCCATGAAAAAGGCCGTAAAACAAGTCGGTAGAACTTTAATCACTTTTCGGAGAACCACTTATCGCAAAATTTGTATATTGTTGAATTATGGTCGCCAAAAATTGAGCGATAAAGATATAAACCATTTTTTGGTTTCAAAGTTTGTTTGGAAAGTTATGATTGTTGCAGAAGAAAAAGATTTGTTGAAAGATAAACTCAAAGAAATATTTGGGTATTCCGGGTTTCGTGGAAACCAAGAGACCGTTATACGAAATATTTTAGGTGGGCGAAACACGTTCGTGATTATGCCCACCGGTGCCGGAAAATCGCTCTGTTATCAGTTACCGGCCATGGTGCAGCCGGGGCTCGCCATTGTAATCTCTCCGCTAATCGCCCTGATGAAAAATCAAGTGGACCAGATGAACGCGTATGGCGTAAATGCGCGTTTTTTAAACTCAACATTAAGCAAGGCGGAAATCACCCGGCTGCGCAAAGATTGTGTAAGTGAGAAAGTAAAACTTTTATATGTCGCGCCCGAATCGTTAAACAAAGAGGAAAATATCGCCTTTCTGCAAAAGGTGAAAATCTCGTTTGTCGCCATTGACGAGGCGCACTGTATTTCGGAGTGGGGTCACGACTTCCGCCCCGAATACCGCAAGATCAAAACGATGATCGGCCAGTTGGGTGACATGCCGGTAATTGCACTTACCGCTACCGCCACGCCCAAGGTGCAGCTGGATATTCAGAAGAATCTTCAGATGGAAGAGGCTGATGTGTTCATCTCCTCCTTTAATCGAAAAAATCTGTTTTACGAGGTTCGCCCCAAAAAAGAGACCAAAAAACAACTCGTTCGCTTTCTGAAGGAGAACAAAGGCAAGTCGGGCATTATTTACTGCCTGAGTAGAAAAAAAGTGGAGGAAATCGCCCAACTACTGAATGTGAACGGTTTTCGGGCGGCACCCTATCATGCCGGGCTGGATCCGGATGTGCGGATCAAAAATCAGGATGACTTTCTCAACGAGGAAGTCGACATTATTGTGGCGACCATCGCCTTCGGAATGGGCATTGACAAACCCGATGTGCGGTTTGTTGTGCACTACGATGTACCCAAATCACTGGAGGGATATTACCAGGAAACTGGCCGCTCGGGGCGTGACGGACTCGAAGGTCATTGTCTAATGTTCTACAGCCACAACGACCTCAACAAACTCGAAAAGTTCAACAAGGACAAACCGGTTCAAGAGCGTGAAAACGCACGCATCCTGTTGCAGGAGATGGAATTCTATGCCGAGTCGCCCATTTGCCGCAGGCGCCAGTTACTGCACTATTTCGGAGAGGAATACACGGAAAAGAACTGCGGCATGTGTGACAACTGCACACACCCGCGTGAGCGATTCGATGGCACTGAATATGTCAAGATTGCGCTCGAAGCCGTGCAACAGACCAATGAACGCTTTGGCCTTGGCCATCTCGTGCATGTGATTCGCGGCATTGAAGATGAATACGTAAAAAGTTACGGCCATTTTGACCTTAAAGTATTCGGCAAGGGTGATACGGAAGACACGGATTTCTGGAAGTCAGTGATTCGTCAGGCCCTGGTTTATCAATACCTGGAAAAAGATATTGAGAACATCGGTGTGCTCCGGTTGACCGAGAAAGGAAAGAAATTCATTAAAAAGCCGCACCCGGTGGAACTGGCACGCGACCATGATTTCACCACCGATGTGGATGATGAGGAGGAATCCAGCGAGCGGCAGCCCGTCAATACCAAATCGTATGACGAGAAGTTGTTCGAAATGCTGAAAACCCTGCGCAAGAAAATAGCCAAGGAAAAGAACCTGCCGCCCTACGTCATCTTTCAGGATCCTTCGCTGGAGGAAATGGCCACCACCTACCCGACCAGCAAAGAGGAGTTGGCTTCGGTGAACGGGGTGGGCATGGGTAAGGTCAATAAGTTCGGCAAGGAGTTTCTGGAGTTGATTCAGAAATATGTGGATGAGAATGATATTGAAACCGCGGCTGATGTGGTGGTGAAGTCTTCCGTCAACAAATCCAAAGTGAAAATTTTTATCATTCAGCAAATTGATAAAAAGGTTGACCTCGAAGAAATTGCCGAGTCAAAAAGCCTGACGTTTGATGAACTGTTGACGGAAATAGAAAACATCTGCTACAGCGGAACCAAGCTGAACCTGGATTATTACCTGGAAGAGGCCATTGAAGAAGACAAGCAGGATCAACTGCATGACTATTTTCTGAATTCGGAAACCGATAGCATTGAAGATGCGTTGAACGAAAATGAGGGTTGCTCGGAAGAGGAGGTGCGCCTGATGCGCATCAAATTCCTAAGCGAGTACGCGAATTAAAAAGACATGAAGAACAGGCGATGGATGGACGCGGCCGCGGGTGCCGTTGTGTTGGCGGTTTTAGTGTTATTGATCGGTCGATACAACCGGTTACCCGACCTGGTTCCCACTCATTTCAGTTTTTCAGGGGTAGCTGATGCTCAAGGGCCGCGGCACCTGCTGTGGATTATTGCCAGTCTGATGGTGCTGTTGTGCGCAGGACTGACGCTGCTGGCCGCGCGTCCGCATTGGTATAATTACCCGGTGGAGATTAACGTGCAAAACAAATTCCGGCAAGAGCAGAATATGGTAAAGTTTATCACGCGGGCCAAGGTTGTGGTTGTCGCGCTGGTTGGTCTACCCATCGTTCAATCCACCAATCTGGCGTTAGGTGTGCACGCCAACTTCTTCCCCTTAGCTATCCTCAGCCTGGTTGCGATCTTACTTGCCTTGGTTGGTTACCATTTATTTCAGGCATTTCGGCTAGCTTAGCCGAATGAAAATTCTTTGTCTGTTCTTATTCTCGTTGGTGTCGGCAACTGGTCTGGCTCAAAGTTTTTCCCGTGCCGATTCACTTCGGGGCACGTTGAATACCAATCGCTCGTGGTGGGATGTTCAGCATTACGACCTGACCGTTGAGCCGGAATATGAGACCAAGTCCCTGCGGGGTCACCTTCAAATGGTTTTTCGCACCGTTCAGTCCGGGTCTATCATGCAAATCGACTTACAAACACCCCTGCTGTTGGATTCGGTAATCTGGCATGGCCGAACGCTGCCTGCGCAACGCGATGAACAGGCCTTTTTGGTATCCTTTCCACAAGCACTCAAAGCCGGGCAGGTAGATACGCTGCGCATTATCTACCATGGCCTGCCTCGGGAAGCGGTTAATCCTCCCTGGGATGGGGGTTGGATTTGGGCCCGCGATGCGAAAGGCCGGCCCTGGATGTCGGTGGCCTGCCAGGGTTTGGGCGCCAGCGTGTGGTATCCCTGCAAAGATCACCAAAGCGATGAGCCCGACTTGGGGGCGACCCTCACCGTGGTAACCCCAAATGAGTTGGTGGGTGTGGCCAATGGGCGGTTGATCAAAAAAGAAGAAAAAAATGGAAAGACTGCTCACACCTGGCGGGTAACAAACAAGATCAATTCCTATAACCTCGTGCCGTATATCGGGTACTACGCTGACTGGAGCGATTCCTACGCAGGTACACAGGGAAAGCTGGATCTCTCCTATTATGTTCTGGATTATGAAATCGAAAAAGCGAAAAAACAGTTTGTGCAGGTACCGTCAATGCTAAAATGTTTTGAGTACTGGTTCGGGGCCTACCCGTTTTATTCAGATGGATTTAAGTTGGTCCAGTCTCCTCATCTGGGTATGGAGCACCAGAGCGCCATTGCGTATGGTAACAAATTCATGAATGGCTATCTGGGGAGCGACCTCTCCGGCACAGGCTGGGGGTTGAAGTGGGATTTCATCATCATTCACGAAAGCGGCCACGAGTGGTTTGGCAATTCCATCACCACCCCCGACATAGCCGACATGTGGGTGCATGAAGGCTTCACCGCCTACTCCGAAACGCTTTATACGGAATGCCTTTTCGGCAAAGAGGCCGGTTCCGACTACGTCACCGGCACACGCAGACTAATTCAGCATGACAAGCCCGTGATTGGGCCCTATGGCGTAAACACGGAAGGCAGTGGTGACATGTATTATAAAGGTGCTAACCTCATCCACACCCTGCGCCAATTATTTCCATCGGATGACGCCTTTCGTCAGTTTTTGCTCGATGTCAACAAGCGATATTTCATCAGCCAAGCCTCTAGCGCAGACATCGAGAAACTCTTTTCAGTTCACCTGGGCCGGGATCTTTCCCGGATTTTTGATCAGTACCTCCGTACCACGCAAGTCCCCGTTTTGGAGTACCGTCTGGAAAACAACAAACTGAGCTACCGGTGGACGAACGTGTTAGAAGGGTTTGACCTGCCCGTGAAAGTCGCCAACACGAAAACCTGGCTGAAGCCCTCGCAGGAGTGGAAGAAATACAAAGGCGCGTGGCGCGAAACTGAACTCGTGATTGATCCGAATTTTTACATCCACGTGAACCGGGTCAAGTAACGGGTGGCGGCAGCGCAAATGTTATCTTTGCCACGCTATGAACATTCTCATCATCGGCAGCGGGGGGCGCGAGCATGCCCTGGCCTGGAAGATCAGCCAGAGCACACATTGCGAAAAACTTTTTGTCGCACCCGGTAACGCGGGCACGTCCCAGGTCGCGGTAAATGTGGCCCTGCACGTGGATGATTTCCCCGGAATCGGTCAATTCTGTATTGACCGTCAAATTGGATTAGTCGTAATCGGTCCGGAAGTTCCGCTTGTAAAAGGGCTGCGAGACTATTTTGAGGCCGAACCTCGCTTACGCGATATTCTGATTGTCGGGCCGGGACGTTCGGGTGCGCGGCTCGAGGGTAGCAAGGATTTTTCCAAGGCGTTCATGGTCCGTCATGGCATTCCCACTGCGCAGGCACGGACGTTCACAGCCGCTGAACTTGACGAAGGGCTTCAGTACCTGGCAGGCCAACAACCGCCCATCGTGTTGAAAGCCGATGGGCTCGCAGCAGGAAAAGGTGTGGTGATCTGCGCAACGGTGCCTGAGGCTCAGCAGGAGCTGCGCGAAATGTTGGGCGAAAAAAAGTTTGGCGAGGCCAGCACCAAGGTGTTGGTTGAGCAATTCCTGACCGGCATCGAATTGTCTGTGTTTATCCTCACCGATGGAAAAGATTATGTTGTGTTGCCCGAGGCCAAAGACTATAAACGGATTGGCGATGGCGATGCCGGCCCGAACACAGGCGGCATGGGGTCCGTATCACCCGTGGTCTTTGCCGACTCGGCCTTTTTGAAGAAAGTGGAACAACGCGTTATTGAACCTACACTCCGTGGTCTTCAGCAAGAAAACATCCCGTACCGCGGCTTCATTTTCATCGGGCTTATGAACGTGAAGGGCGAGCCATTTGTCATTGAGTACAATGCCCGGATGGGCGATCCTGAAACGCAATCGGTGATGAGCCGCATTGACAGCGATTGGGTTGAGATTCTCAGCGCTTGCGCCAGGGGCGAGCTGGCTGGAAAGAAATTAAAGATCAGTGATGAATTTGCCGTAACGGTGGTCATGGCAGCCGAAGGCTATCCGGGCGATTATGCCAAAGGGCAAATGATTACCGGCCTGGCTTCGACATCGGATGCCCGGGTGTTTCATGCCGGCACACGACAAACGGACGAAGGCGTGGTTACGGATGGCGGGCGCGTGCTGGCCGTCACCGGCAAGGGCACCAGCCTGGATGAAGCGCGGCAACGGGCCTATCGCACGGTGGCTGGCATTCACTGGCCGGGTGCACAATACCGTAAGGATATTGGCCTCGATTTGATTAATTTTGGAAAATGATTGCCAAGGTGCCAACGAATGCGTCCCGTGCCCAGGTCGACAAGGCTTTGAAAAATCTTGTTAAGAAGAAAGTGAAAGGATTTAAGGCGGGGAAGTATTTTGGTCAATTAGTCAGAGGTTTGGATGGCGTAACCGATCAGCGCTCGGTTCGAAATGAATGGAGTTGAGTTGGTTGTCGACACTAACGTTTTGATTAATCTGGCCGAGGGCAAGCCCGGACTCGATCAGTACTTGAACAGAAATCGACTTTATGTTTCTTCCATAACTGAGATTGAGCTGTTGGGATGGTATAAGATAACAAAGGAGGAAGCTGCCTTTTTTACCCTACTTCTGAGCGATTGCAAAATCGTGGGGTTAAAATCGGAAGTGAAAAAATTGGCGATTGATCTTAACCAAAAAGTAAGATTACCGGATGCCATTATAGCTGCGACCTCACTCTATCTCGACCTGCCCCTCGTTACATATGACTCGGGATTTGAAAAGATCAAAAATGTAAATCTGATTTTACTGAGCTAAAATCGTATGGGTTGCGCGTGCGGAACAAAAAAAGATGGCCAGGTAAGTGGCTGTAATAACAACGGGGCCTGTGGCACCGGGGGTTGCAATAAGATGAATGTGTTCGACTGGCTGTCGAATATGGACATGCCGGTGGAAGACCGTTTTGACGTAGCCGAGATTCGCTTCAAGAACGGACGCAAAGATTTTTATCGCAACACCGAGAAAATCCGTTTGACCACCGGTGATGCCGTAATTGTGGAATCGGGAACCGGCCACCACATCGGCCACGTATCGCTGCAGGGTGAGTTGGTTCGGTTGCAGATGCAAAAGAAGAAGATTGCAAACGACAGCGAAATCAAAAAAATTTATCGTCTGGCGAACGTCAAGGACCTGGAAAAGTTTGAAGAAGTTCGAAAGCGCGAGCTGCCTACGCTGTTTCGCACCCGCGAAATCATCCGCCAGATGAACCCTGGGATGAAGCTGTCGGACATCGAATACCAGGCCGACAACACCAAAGCCACTTTTTACTATTCGGCCGAAGATCGTGTGGATTTCCGTGAGCTGATTCGCGTACTGGCAGGCGAGTTCAAAATACGGGTGGAGATGCGCCAAATCAACATGCGCCAGGAGGCTGGCCGGCTTGGCGGCATCGGTGTTTGCGGGCGCGAACTCTGCTGCTCCACCTGGCTCAGTGACTTCAAAAACGTAGCGACCAGTGCAGCCCGCTATCAAAACCTCTCCCTTAACCCCAGCAAGCTTTCCGGCCAATGCGGTCGACTCAAGTGTTGCCTCAATTATGAGTTGGAGACGTATATGGAAGCCTTGCGCGACATTCCGGATGTGGAGAAGCCCTTGCAAACCGAACGGGGCGATGCCTCATTACAGAAGACCGACATCTTCCGCAAAATCATGTGGTTTGGTTTTCGTGATGACAACAACTGGCACCCGGTGAGCATCGAGCGCGTCAATCAGATTTTGGAAATGAATAAGGCAGGTAAAAAGCCCGCCTCACTGGAAGTAGACGTGGAAGAAGTGCGCGAGCCCGTTCAAATACTCAATAAGGACCTCGAGAATCTTGACAAAAAGTTCAAGAACAAGAGCAAGAAGAAGCATAAGAACCGCAACAGGCGTAGAGACAACCGCAGTCCTCGCCCTAATCAACCGAAGCAAGGATGAGAGTTCTCGTTGCGGTAACTATTCTGGCGTTAATGGCTTCCTGCGATCGCACGCGTGTGTATGAGGACAATCACGATTTTACGAATCGCGTCTGGAATGTAAACGACACGGTTCGCTTCACTTTTCAAATTAACGATACGACCCAGCGTTACAATATCTATTATAATATCCGCAATTCCCGCCATTACCCGTGGTCGCGTTTGTTCGTCAACTGGTCGCTTCAGGATTCCACCGGCAAGTCATTAGCGTCCAGTTTGTCTTCGGCTTACTTGTTCGAACCAAAGTCGGGAAAGCCGTTGGGCGAAAGTGCCCTGGGAGATATTTATGACCACCGGGTGCCCCTGATAAGTCGGCAGGCGTTCGCCTACCCCGGCCCCTATACCGTGTCGCTTCAGCAGTTTATGCGAACGGATTCGCTTTCGGGTATTCTCGCGGCAGGTGTTCGGGTGGAAAAGATCGAACTGCCCTAAAGCCGTTTAATCCATCAAAATTTCAGGTATTTCAGTCGGATTTGTAGACATCTATGCCATTGTGTCACCTTTTGGCACAAAAAAGCCGATGGCATAATCCTTGACCCTTCCCCAGCAGATTTGAAATTGTAATCAACAGCTATATGGGAAAGATAATTGGTATTGACTTAGGAACAACCAACAGTTGCGTAGCCGTTATGGAAGGCAACGAACCGGTGGTAATCGCCAACAGCGAAGGCCGCAGAACGACCCCTTCGATCGTGGGCTTTTTGGACAACGGTAAAGGCGAACGCAAAGTGGGCGACCCGGCCAAGCGTCAGGCCATTACCAATCCCAAAAACACGATACAGTCCATCAAACGCTTCATGGGCAAGAAGTACGATGATGTGACTGGTGAAATGAAAATGGTAAGCTACCAGGTAGAGCGGGGTAACAACGACACCGTGCGTGTGCGCATTGGCGATCGTTTGTACACGCCACAGGAAATTTCGGCCATGATCCTGCAAAAGATGAAGTCCACGGCCGAAGATTATCTGGGCACTACCGTGACGGAAGCCGTGATCACCGTTCCCGCGTATTTTAACGATGCGGAACGTCAGGCTACCAAGGAAGCCGGGCAAATTGCCGGCTTGGACGTAAAGCGAATCATAAACGAGCCCACGGCTGCAGCACTTGCTTATGGCCTCGACAAGAAAAACAAAGACATGAAAATCGCGGTGTACGACCTGGGCGGTGGTACGTTCGACATTTCTATTCTTGAATTGGGCGATGGCGTTTTTGAAGTGAAGTCGACTAATGGTGACGTGCACCTGGGTGGTGACGACTTCGACATGCGCATCATGAACTGGCTGGCGGATGAGTTTAAGGCCGAGAAAAATATAGACTTGCGCAAAGATCCAATGGCCCTGCAACGCCTCAAGGAAGCTTCAGAAAAAGCTAAGATTGAGCTATCCAGCGGAAACGAGACCGAAATAAATCTGCCGTATATCACGTCTGTAGATGGTGTGCCTGAACACCTGGTGAAGAAATTGAGCCGGGCGAAGTTTGAGCAACTCTGCGATGACTTGATTCGCAGAACGCTGGAGCCGTGCCGTAAGGCCGTGGCCGATGCCGGTGTAAACGTTTCTCAAATTGACGAGGTCATTCTGGTGGGTGGTTCAACCCGCATCCCACGTATTCAGGAGGAAGTAGAAAAGTTCTTCGGTAAAAAACCTTCCAAAGGTGTGAACCCGGACGAAGTAGTGGCCGTGGGTGCTGCTATTCAGGGTGGTGTACTCACCGGAGAAGTGAAGGATGTGTTATTGCTTGATGTTACACCACTGTCGCTGGGAATTGAAACCCTAGGCGGTGTAATGACCAAGCTCATCGAGTCGAACACAACGATTCCCTCGAAAAAATCGGAAGTGTTTTCGACCGCAGCTGATAATCAACCCTCCGTTGAGATTCACGTGCTGCAGGGTGAACGCCCGATGGCAAAAGATAACCGCACGATTGGCCGATTCCATCTGGATGGAATTCCGCCCTCGCCACGTGGCATACCCCAAATTGAAGTAACCTTTGATATCGATGCGAACGGAATCCTGCACGTATCGGCCAAAGATAAGGGCACCGGCAAAGAGCAAAAGATTCGCATCGAAGCTTCGAGCGGATTAACCGATGCCGAAATCCAGAAGATGAAGCAGGAGGCCCAGGCCAATGCAGAATCGGACAAGAAATCCAAAGAGCGCATTGAAAAAATCAACCAGGCTGATTCACTGATCTTCCAAACTGAAAAGCAGCTAAAAGAGTACGGTGAGAAATTGTCGGATGGTAACAAAAACGCGATCAACGGTGCTTTGGAGAAATTGCGCGAGGCGCACAAGAGCCAGGATCTGGCAGCCATCGACAATGCGATGAACGCTTTGAATACTACCTGGCAGGCAGCCGCATCGGAAATGTACCAGGGAGGTGCCCAGGCTGGCGCGCAACCGGGTGCCGGTGCGCAGGGCGGCCCAGCTACCGGAGGCAACGAAGCCACTGATGTAGAATATGAAGAAGTGAACGACAAGAAGTAGATCTGGCGATGATTGATCGCCCGAAGGGTCACCGAAACCGGTGACCTTTTTTTTTACCAAGACAGAGTCCGCTGAAAAAAATGTGGGTCTGAAATCGTTTGAGATGGGTTGACCCCTTTCCTGCCCTGCTTTCTGTCTGTTTCGTTGCTTATCTTTGTCGGCCTAATAAAACCCGATATGATCGTTGTAAAGTTTGGTGGCACTTCCGTTGGCAAGCCCGAGCGTATGAAGAAAGTGGCGGACCTTGTGCTCGCCACACCCGGTAAGAAAATCGTTGTGCTTTCCGCTCTCAGCGGCACTACCAATACGCTCGTGCGCATTGGCGATCACTTGATGAACCATCAACCCGGGGAGGCAAGCCGGGAAATTGCATCGCTCGAGAAACATTACCAGGCGTTTGTCGGGGACCTTTATCAGTCGGCCTCGTATCAGGCCATAGGTGAAGAAATTGTCGGGCGCTATTTTAGTCTGTTTCGCCTGCTGGCGGCTGGCCGTTTTGACGACCGGAGCTACCGCGAACTGCTGGCGCAGGGCGAACTGATCTCAACGGAATTGTTTTATCATCACCTGCAGGAGCGAAAGATTACTGCCCGCCTGCTGCCGTCCCTTCACTTCATGTCCATTGATGAAAACCAGGAGCCTGAACTCGATAAAATCAGCGAACGACTTGAGCCGCTGATTGCCACCCTCGGCAATGTGGAGATCCTGGTGACGCAGGGCTACATCTGCCGAAACCACCTGAATGAAATTGATAACCTGAAAAGAGGCGGCAGCGACTACACGGCTTCATTGATTGGTGCCGCCATTAAGGCCGATGAAATTCAAATCTGGACCGATATTGATGGCATGCACAATAACGACCCACGCGTAGTCAAGAAAACGGTTCCCATTGCGGAGTTAACGTTTGATGAAGCCAGCGAACTCGCCTATTTCGGGGCTAAGATTCTGCACCCCTCCACCATTGTGCCCGCGCAGAAATTTGGTATACCGGTACGTTTGAAAAACACGATGGATGAACAAGCGGCCGGCACGTTGATTAGCGACAAGGGTAGCCGCGGACAAATAAAAGCCGTAGCCGCCAAAGACAATATTACGGCTATCCGCATCAAGTCTTCGCGCATGTTGCTGGCGTACGGGTTTCTTCGCCAGGTTTTCGGAGTTTTTGAAAAATACCGGACACCCATCGATATGATTTCCACTTCGGAGGTCGCGGTATCTATTACAATCGATGACGCGCGTCAACTGGAGGAAATTGAGCGCGAGCTCCGCGCGCTGGGATCCATTGAAATTGATCAGCAGCAAACCATTATCTGCATTGCCGGCCAGGGCCTGGCCGAGAAACCGGACGTTTTAAAGCTTGTTTTTGATGCCCTCCCATCCGTGTCGGTGCGTATGGTTTCCTTCGGTGGAAGTCCAAACAACATTTCGATTCTGGTGCCCACCCCATTCAAAGACCAAGCCCTTCAACAGCTTAATCGAACGGTATTTGGTTTGTAGCGCACACGGCTCGAAATATAGCGTGCTCGTTTCGGTCTCTTTGGTTACTTTACACCGATGACCGTTTCACCCCGCTCGCCTTACCTCCTGTCCGGTATCGCCTTTGCCATCCTGTGGTCTTCCGCGTCAACGGCCGGGAAGTTCGGGCTGCAGTCAGCTGATCCCCTGTGGTTTTTTACGCTTCGCTTCCTCATCGCGGGCGTCTTGTTGCTGTTTTTTGTTCATGTTATTCAGCGCAGTCGCCTACCCCATGAGCGCGAGTGGGTACCCTTGCTTGTCTTTGGCTGTTTTAACACCGCGCTCTACCTCGGCATTTTTGTTATTGCCCTGCAATATGTTGCCGCGGGCATCACTACCCTCAGCATCGCCCTCAACCCGTTGTTGATCGGGCTGCTCTCGGCATTCTGGCTGAAGCGATCGATTGCCGGGCGGGCTTGGCTGAGTTTGCTCATCGGGTTGGCCGGAGTTGGTGTGGCAACCTATCCGCTCGTTGCCACCAGCCACGCCACGCCTGGTGGATTAGCGCTTCTCGGCCTGAGCATGCTCACGTACTCCATCGGTTCCGTGTATTATTCTTCCGTGCCCTGGCAACTGCCGCGGCTCGCCATCAACGGCTGGCAGGTGTTGTTTGGCGGGCTGATACTGCTGCCCTTCGCGTTGGTGTGGCCGTTGCGGTCAACCGAATACGATCTTCGGTTCTGGGGCTCCCTGCTCTGGCTGGTCGTGCCGGTGTCGATGGTTGCCGTGCATTTATGGCTGCAATTGCTTAAGTCGGATGCCGTAAAGGCAGCCATGTGGCTATACCTCTGCCCAGTTTTCGGAATTCTCTTTTCGTGGTGGTTTTTGGATGAGCCCTTTACCTTTTTCACCGTGGTTGGCGGTGGGCTGGTTATTCTCGCCTTATACCTGGGCCAATCCCAAACATACACAACCAGAACAGACAAATAAGGTCGGTTCGGCAGTTTCATTTTTTCATTTATCTTTAATGCGACTGACCAAAATCTTGACATATGGAAACGCTGGTGATCATCGTTTTTGTAATCGGCTACCTGGCGATTGCACTTGAACATCCCATCAAAATCAACAAGACGGCAACCGCACTGCTAACGGGCGTCTTGTTGTGGACCATTTATGCGATGTCATCAACCGAGGGTCATGTAGGCGAACAGTTATCACATCATTTAGCCAAGATTTCCGAAATATTATTTTTTCTACTGGGCGCCATGACCATTGTGGAACTGGTGGATGCCTACCAGGGGTTTCGGTTGATCACGGACCGCATCAACACCAAGAGCCCGGTCAAACTTCTATGGCTCATCTGCTGGGTTACATTCTTCTTGTCCTCCATCCTGGATAACCTGACTACGTCAATTGTCATGGTATCACTCATCCGCAAACTCATCCCGAACATAGACATGCGCATGTTTTTTGCCGGTATGATTGTGATTGCCGCCAATGCCGGGGGGGCCTGGACACCGATTGGGGACGTGACGACTACCATGCTATGGATCGGTGGACAAATCACCACTGTTAACATTATGAAGGTACTGTTCCTGCCCAGCGTGATCTGCATGCTGGTGCCTCTCGTGTACCTGACATTTACGCTCAAAGGCGATCTCGGTATCACCACCGGTGCATCAAGCGCAACTGATTTAGGCGGACATGGTGGGTACAATCATGAAAAGATTCGTGGCGGCACCACCATGCTGTTGCTGGGCGTGGGAGCACTGATTTTCGTTCCCATCTTTAAAACCATCACACACCTGCCACCCTACATCGGCATGATGCTCGGCCTGGGTGTGCTGTGGGTTGTATCCGAATTCATTAACCCTCATGCCGATGAGGCGATGCGCAAACCCTACACCGCTTCCGGTGCTTTGCAACGTATTGATTCCTCAAGTGTGCTTTTCTTCCTCGGCATCTTGCTGGCCGTTGGGGCGCTGGAATCCATTGAACTGCTGCACCACTTTGCTGTGTGGCTTGATACCGCTGTTGGAAGTCAGTCGGTGATAGTTACCCTCATTGGCCTTCTCTCGGCCGTAATCGATAACGTGCCATTGGTGGCCGCCAGCATGGGTATGTACGACCTGGCTACCTATCCGCCCGATCATTTTATCTGGGAATACCTCGCCTACTGTGCCGGCACTGGTGGTTCAATCCTGATTATCGGATCAGCGGCCGGTGTAGCTGTAATGGGGATGGAGAAAATCGATTTTATCTGGTACGTGAAGCGCGTGAGTCTGATTGCCATGCTGGGGTATTTTGCCGGTTGCGCGGCTTACTTGCTGATATTCCAGTTTTTTCACTGATGCCATCAACACATGAATGCCGTAGTCGATATAGGCAACAGCCGAACCAAGATTGGGTTGTTCAAAAACCAAAATTTGTTGCAGGTTGCCGACTTTGCGCGTTTAAGCGCGGGGACAGATTTTTTACATTCGCATGCACCTTCTAATATTTTGATTGCGAGTGTAGGTGACCCGGCAGGCATTGAAATGCTACCGAAAGATTCACGAGTACTTGTGCTGAACCCGGATTTACCTTTCCCACTCGCGATTGCCTATGAAACGAATCGAACCCTTGGTGCTGACCGCATAGCTGCCGCCTGCGGAGCCGCCGCACGCTTTCCGGGAGAAAATTGTCTTGTCATTGATCTGGGCACCTGTATCAATTATGAACTGGTAACGAGCGACCGGGTATACCGGGGTGGCGCTATTTCACCGGGTGTGCGAATGCGTTTCCGGTCTATGCACGAACAAACCGCCCGGCTTCCGCTGGCCGAGCCTGTCGTAGATGTCCCCATCATTGGTCAGTCAACGATCTCCTGCCTGCAAAGCGGGGTGCTGAATGGCGTTGCAGGAGAAGTAAACGGCATGATTGCCCGGTTTGAAATGCAATGCAACGGCCCCTTGCGCGTTATCCTGTGCGGGGGCGATGCTCAACTTTTTGAAAACCAGTTGAAACCGCCCATATTTGTGGCCCCCAATTTAGTTCTGGAGGGTTTAAACAGCATTTTGGAGCATAATGTGGCAGCATAAAAGGGCGTTTCTTCTTTCCATTTTTTTTCTGATGTGTTTTGCAGCCGCTGGGCAGACGGCCAAAACCCCCTTTTCTGCTTTTGGCATTGGGGAGTATTATGGCACCGGGTTGGCCCACAACCAGGGCATGGGTGTTGGCCTCAGTAACCCGCAGTCGTATTACACCAACAACATGAACCCGGCCTTATTAGTCTTTAATAAAGTGACCTCGTTCAGTGCCGGTATTCTGGGTGAACGCAGAACGCTACGGGATTCAGCACGATCGGAAAGGAACATCAGCGGCAACATCAACTACCTCGTGCTGGCTATGCCGATTGAATACAGCAAATGGGTGCCCACGCGCTGGAGCATGGCCCTCGGCCTGCAACCTTACTCCGAAGTCAACTACCGTTTTTCCTACACATCACCCATTATCAACAGCACCAATACCGTAAACGTTGAAGAGGTTGGCAGTGGCGGGATTAACCAGGCGTTTTGGTCAAATGCCGTGTCGCTGACGGAAGACCTATCCATTGGTGTGAAAGCTGCTTACCTGTTCAGCGCCATTACGATTCAAACGGTAAATCAATTGGCCAACACCAACCAAGCCGTGGTTTACAACCCGCTTGTTTATCAACGTATAAATGTGCGCGATTTCAACTTTACGCTGGGCCTCTCCTACCATCGCGATTCGGTAGGCCGAAGGAATCATCGAATCAATGCAGGTCTGATTTATGATTTCACCAGCGACATCAATGCAGTTTATTACCAGCGCCTGGAGCGAAGCGTAGCCGGCACCACGGTTGACTCCACCGTGCTGGTAGCCAGCGAATCGGGCAGCATCCGTCTTCCTCAAACCATTGGGGCCGGTTTTTCGGTTAGTAATTTCAACAACCGCTGGACAGTTGGTGTGGATGCCATTTTTCAGGACTACCGCAAATTCAGCGGATTTGGTGGTGATACCCCCGCGACCCATAATGCCTGGCGCCTCGCGCTTGGCGCGGAGTACACACCCGATCCAACCTCGCTTAGCACTTATCTCAAGCGTATTACGTACCGAACAGGTGTAAGTCTCAACGAATATCCGTACTTGATAAATGGCACACCCGTGCGCGATTTGGGCATTAATTTTGGTTTCTCCTTACCGGTAAACCGGGGCTTTTCCAGCCTCGATTTTGCCGCAAAAGTGGGGCAAAGGGGCAGCATTGGAAAGAATCGTATTGAAGAGAGCTACTTTAAGCTTTATTTTGGCATGACTTTTAATGATCAATGGTTTATAAAGAGAAGGTTTGACTAACATGAAAACAAACATGACCTATTTCCGCCCGATTGGACTGTTGGCTTTGGTAATAGCCGCTTTTGCCGCCAGTGCGCAAACGCCTTGCAAAAACAACATGCCCACCGACCCGGCACTACGTGCCAAACTGGAAGAGAACAAAGTAATCTATGAAGACGCCATGCGCAGCGGCAACTACCGCGGCTCTGCGGCATCACTCCAGTGGATTTTGAATAACGCACCCCAGTGGCACACGAATGCCTATATCCACGGTGCCGACATTTACGACAAACTGGCCGGGGCAGAAAAAGACCCCGCCAAAAAACTGGCTCTGGCTGACTCACTCATGATTATCTATGACCTGCGGATTAAGAACTGCGGTGATGAAATCAATGTGCTGAACCGTAAAGCCGGCTATTCAGCAAAGTATTTCTCTCAAAACAAAGAGCGCACGGAATCGGTTTTGGCGCTGTTCGACCGCGTGTTTGAAATCAGCGGCAACAACGTGAACGATGGCAATCTTGAGTTGTACATGAAGGTAGCTCAGCTTAATCAGGCTTTATTGAAGAATCTTACAGAAGACCAGATTTTGGCCCGTTACGATAAGATCTCTGCGGTGATTGAGGCCAAAATCCAAAAGGCTGCATCAGAAAATAAGCAAGACCAGATTGAAAAACTGAAAACCATCAAAGCCAATGTCGATGACATTCTGGTGAAGTTGGTGACGGTAGATTGCCCGTTCGTGAAGAAAAACCTGGAGCCTAAATTCAAGGCAAACCCGAACGATGCCGCCCTGGCCAACCGAATCTTCATGTTTATGACCAAAGGTGGCTGCATTGAAGACCCGCTCTGGTTAGAAGCTGCTGAGGTTGTACACAAGACTACCCCGGACTTCGGCTTGGCAAAAAACATGGCTAAGGTATATGCAAAAAATAAGAACTATGATAAGGCCGACACGTACATAGCCGAGGCCATAACGCTGGCGAAAACCCCGGCAGAAAAAGCCGATTCATACATCATCCAAGGTGACCTGCTGTCGACCCGCGACCAGAAGTCGGCTGCCCGCGAGTCCTACCGCAAAGCCATTGCTGCCGATGGATCAAATAAGGAAGGCTTTGAAAAAATCGGTGACCTGTACATGAGTTCATTCAATGAGTGCAAAAAACAAAAATCGATGGCCGAAGATCGCCTGATCTACATTGCCGCGTATGACATGTATGCCCGGGCGGGCAACAGCCAGAAAATGGCCCAGGCGCGCGCCTCATTCCCTTCGGTAACCGAATTGTTCGAACTGAGCTGGAAAGAAGGGGAGAGCAAACCTACGGGTTGCTGGATAAATGAAACCGTAGTGTTGAAAACCCGCGGCAAGGAATAACCCGAAAGAAAACCAATCAAAGGCTGGCTGCAAGGCCAGCCTTTTTTTATGAAACCCATTTGGTCAATCATCCTGCTGGCTGCGCTTACCTGGGCTTGCGGTAAAACCGAAACCCAGGTGCCCGAGCCTTACACCGGGCCCCTGCGCGTGGCGGAAAATGTGGATATGCTCTACCACGAGAAGAATCAACTCAAGATCAAGCTGGTTGCCAAAACCATATCTGAGTTTCAAAATGGCGACCGTGAGTTTCCGCACGGAGTGTATTTAGAGTTTTACGATGAACGGGGCGACCTGCAATCGACTTTAAAAGCCAATGAAGCGTTTTATTTTAAGGAAGAAAATAAATGGCGCGGTCGCGGTGACGTCATTGTCGTCAACCTCCAAAAGAATCAACAACTAAACACCGAAGAACTTTTCTGGAAGCCCGACACCAAACGGATCTTTACCGAGAAATTTGTCAAAATCAAACTCGATCAGGAAATCATCTTTGGCACAGGCCTGGATGCCGCCCAGGATATGAGCGATTACGAAATAAAGAAAACCGAGGGTGAATTTATCATCCGCGACTAGTTATGAAACTCATCGATATCATCCTCCTCTCCCTGGCGGCCGGTTTCATCATCATCGGCATCTACGAATTGATGACGGTGGGGATCGGGTTTGCCTATTTACCTATCATGCTTGCGGTAACCTTGTTTTTCGTCTATACCTGGCGCAAGCGGGGCAAGTAGAGCGTGCCGGTGTCGGTCCGCTTCTTAACTCACTGATAATCAAATAAATTTATTCGGTTTTGCGCCAGAATCGCCTTTGGCGATAAGGCCAAAGCACTTAAATTTGCGCCTCATTTCAGACTTAGACATTAGCATTTATGGCATTGATTGGAACGCTTCGCACTAAGATGACCAAGTGGGTGGTGGGCTTTATTATGGTGGCCCTGGCCGCCTTTATTGTGGGCAGTGATTTAATTGGCAGTGGACCGAACGCACTGATCGGTGGACAGGACACCTCGGTCGGCAGCATTGCCGGCAATACGATCAGCAACAAAGAATTTATGGATGCCGTGCAGGAGCGCGAAACCAATTACCTGCTGAGCTTTGGCCGGCAGCCGGGCGATCGCGAAATGCCAACCTTGCGCCAGCAGGCGTGGGATATTTTGCTGCTGCGCAACGCCATTCAGCCACAATATGAAAAGGTGGGTGTGCGGGTAACAAACGATGAGGTTTGGGACATGATTCAAGGCAAGAATGTAGATGAGAACATCAAAAACTCGTTCCGCGATTCAGCTGGTAATTTTGACAGCCGCAGAGTGGTTGAGTATATCAATAACTTCAATTCACCGGCACCGGTAGAGCCTCAAGCGCGTGCCATGTGGGAGGAAAGCCGTTACCGCTGGAATACGTTTCAGAAAGAACTCGCGGCTGGTCGTGAGCGAATGAAGTATGAAAACCTGCTGGTAAAAACCACCTACGTAACGGATGCCGAAGCGGAGCGCGATTATCACAATCAAAACGATGTAGCTGAAGTGGCCTATCTCTATGTTCCGTTTTATGCCGTGAGCGACTCGCAGATAACCGTGAACGATAACGACCTGAAGGCCTATTACACCCGCAACAAAAAGCGTTATAAGACTGAAGAAAGCCGCAGCCTGAGTTACGTGCTTTATCCGATTACGCCCTCCCCTGCCGATTCTGCCGCGGTACGCGAAGAATTGACTCGTCTGGCGGCCGAGTTAAAGACTACAGCTGATGATTCCGTTTTTGCGATCAACAACTCCGATAATCCGTCCAACGCATTTTCGAAGTACAACAAAGGAAACCTCCCGGCCTCCATCAGCCCCGAAGAACTTCAACCCGGCTTCGTCAAGGGTCCCTTTCTCGATGGTGATACCTACAAGGTGATGAAACCGGTGAAGGTAGGTAAGGATACAATCTACAGCGCCCGCGCCAGCCATATTCTCATCCGGTGGGAAAGCGAAACGGACGAAGCCAAGAAAACGGCCCGCGACAAGGCCCGCAAGATTCTAAATGAAATCAAAGCCGGTGCCTCTTTTGCCGAAAAAGCCCGCGAGCACGGCACAGACGGTACCGCCTCAAAAGGCGGTGACCTGGGTTGGTTCCAAAGCGGCATGATGGTAAAGCCCTTCGAAAAAGCAGTTTTTGATGCCCGT
The DNA here is from genome assembly GCA_021298015.1 of Flammeovirgaceae bacterium. Lineage (GTDB taxonomy): Bacteria > Bacteroidota > Bacteroidia > Cytophagales > Cyclobacteriaceae > ELB16-189. The sequence goes on along the minus strand of JAJTGY010000013.1, from coordinate 6,715 downwards.
AAAACCGGGCTGCTGGGTGATGTGGTGGAAACGCAATATGGTTATCACCTGATTGATGTTACTGCGGTAAAGGATAACACCACGTACTCAATCGCGTCCATCGAGCGTACGATTACGGAAAGCGATGAAACCCGCAACGAAGCGTTCCGCAAAGCCGATGCTTTTGCCACGGATCTTTCGGGCGTGGACGAATTCAAGGAGAAAGCAAAACAGGAAGGCCTCAATGTGTACGAAGCCAACGATCTGTTGCCGACTGAGCGCAGAATGAATAACCTGAACGATGCCCGTGTCACCATTTCATGGGCTTTCCGCGAAGGAAAAGCAGGCAAGGTATCGCCCGTGAACGAGATCGAAGGAAATTATGTAATTGCCGTAGTGACCAACGAGCTGGAAGAAGGTGCTAAACCGTTTGAAAAAGTGAAGGAAGAAATTCGGCCAATAGTAAAAAATGAAAAAATTGGCGAATACCTCGTTAAGCAATTAACCGGAAAGACTGGCACGTTGGAGGAAATAGCCAAGGGCTTCGGTGCCGATGCGAAGGTGGGCACCTCCAGCGACCTGAAAATCAATGCCACGTCAATGCCCACCATCGGATTCGATCCCATCGCCATTGGTGGTGCATTCTCGGTAGCGGCTGGCAAACGTACGGCACCAATCATCGGTGAAACCGGGGTCTCCATTTTCGAAATGAAAAACCTCACGCCCGCACCGGCCATTGGAGATTATACCATGTTTAAGAATCAACTCAAACAGGGCCTGGACGGCCGGGTAGGCTACTACATTACAGAAGCCGTTCGCGAAGGCGCGAACATCAAAGACAAGCGGTACCGGATGTATTGATGATTTAACGTCAAGATAACGCCCTCTGCGGAGGGCGTTTTTGTTTATGGACGAAAAGTGGTATCAGGATTTTAAGGAGAAACTGGACGGCTACTATACCTGGCCGGCCCCGTACACCTTTAGTTTCATTGTTCCCAAAGGAAAGGAAGAAGAGTTGCGGGCATTGTTTCCCTTACACCCGGCCACCGAACGTGAATCAAGCCGCGGACGATATACCAGCCTGACCTTTATCATGCCGATGTCCTCCAGCGATGCGGTGATTGCGGTTTATCAGAAAGCCTCCGTTGTGGAAGGTCTGATCGCCCTGTGAACTTCGGATAAATTGTACCTTCGCAGACAAACCCGTGGCGCCCATGTGGAACGAAGAAGACAACAAGCTGAAGCGATCTTTCGTCTTTGCTGATTTTTCAGAAGCCTTTGCCTTTATGACGCGTGTAGCGTTGCTGGCCGAGCAAGCCAATCATCACCCGTGGTGGAGCAACGTCTACAACCGGGTGGATATTGAGTTGCAGACGCACGATGCGGGAAATATCGTGACGGAAAAGGACCGGGCTCTGGCGGCAGCCATTGATCGTCTGATATGAGCGGAACTGCACTTTATATCGTGCCCACTCCGATTGGCAACCTGGCGGATATCACATTTCGCGCATTGGACGTTCTCAAATCCGCAGACATCATTCTGGCGGAAGATACCCGTACGTCACGGGTACTGCTTAATCATTACAACATTGAACGGCCTCTGCAGAGCTATCACATCTTCAACGAGCATCAGGCGGTTACACGGCTTATCGATCGCATGAAACAAGGTGAACGTTTTGCACTCATCAGCGATGCGGGAACTCCGGGTATCTCCGACCCCGGCTTTCTGCTGGTGCGCGAAACGTTGAAGGCCGGCCTGGCCGTGGATTGCCTGCCCGGCCCCACGGCTTTTATACCAGCCTTGATCAAATCCGGGTTTCCGACTGACCGGTTTGTCTTTGAAGGATTCCTCCCTCACAAAAAAGGGCGACAAACTGCGCTGAAGCAATTGGCCCAGGAACCCCGGACCATCGTGTTGTACGAATCGCCCCACCGTCTGAAAAAACTGATTGAGGAACTTCGCGAGCACCTCGGTGCCGACCGCATGATTTCCGTTTCGCGGGAACTGACAAAAAAGTTCGAAGAAACGGTAACGGGATCAGTAGCCGAGGTACAAGCGATTTTCGTTGATCGCGAGGTGAAGGGTGAAATTGTTGTTGTAATCCATGGCCAAGAAAACTAGCACGCGATTTCCGCCAATTGTATTAGCCTGCCTGAGCTTGGCCTTCCTGGTGGCCGGATGGCTCATGTCCTCCTTTCCGGTGTTGATTCTGGCCGCGTTGGCACCACTGTTTGCCATCACCGACCAAAGCCTGGAGAGTAAAAATCCGTGGAACGGCCTGGAGTTGATCTGGATAATATTAACGGCCGGCCTGCTGGCCGCCTGGCAATTTGATTTTAGTCATCTCATTACCGGATTCATCCAGGCGATCGGCCTCACGTTGGCGTTTGGCAGCTACATTTGGGTTGGGCGTACGCTGGGTCCGCGCATCGGCAAATGGGTAATCATTCTGTTTTGGTTGGCCCTTGAGTATTTGTTGATTAAGTCACCCTGGCGGACCGACCTCATCCTGCTGGCCGATGCGTTTCAACTGAAACCCTCGTGGTTGAAATGGGACGCGAGCCTGGGTTTCACGGCTGTTACGCTCTGGATTCTTATCTCGAATTGGCTTTTTTATGTAGCTATTTTCCGATCTTCCATTAACCTGTTGGCCTTGGTCGCGTTTATTCTGGTGGCTTCCCTGCCGCCCATTGTATCGGTACTCTCCTTATCGTCTGTACCAATTACCCGCGACATTATGGAAACCGCGTACCAGGGCGGCACCGGCCCAGACGTTTATATGGCGAAGGGCGAACTGGTGGCCCGTAGTGCACTATGGATTATGGCGCTGGTGTTAATGTTTACAGGCGTAAAAGCAGTCACGCAAAAAGAAAAAAAGAAAAAATGAATTTGTCGGACATTCGAAACGAAGTCATCGGGTTAAGCCGTGATGTTGGTGCCTTTATTGCGAAAGAGTGTTACTCGTTTGACCGCTCCCGAATTGAGCAAAAAGAAGGGTTTAACAATCTGGTGTCCTATGTCGACAAAGAATCCGAGAGGAGGTTAGTTACCCGCCTGCGCGAGTTGGTACCGCAAGCTGGCTTCATCACCGAAGAAGGCACCGTGGAGCAAGCCCGGGAGCAGGAGTACAACTGGATTATTGACCCGCTGGATGGTACTACCAACTTTCTGCATGGCCTGCCGGTGTTTGCGATCAGCATTGCGCTGATGCATCACAAAAAGATTGTGTTGGGCGTTGTGTATGAAATCAATCGCCAGGAATGTTTTCATGCTGTGGCAGGTGAACCCGCCCGGTGCAACGATCAGGTAATCTCGGCTTCACCTGCCCGAACGTTGGGCGAGAGTCTGCTCGCCACCGGATTTCCCTACTACCATTTCGAAAAACGTGATGAATATCTGGCCATCATCAAGGAATTTCTGGAGCGCACACATGGCGTGAGACGAATTGGAAGCGCAGCAGTCGACCTGGCCTACGTGGCCTGTGGCCGGTTTGAGGGATTTTTTGAATACAACCTAAACGCGTGGGACGTGGCAGCCGGCACCTTCATTTTACAGCAAGCCGGAGGCACCGTCAGCGACTTTTCAGGTGGGGATAACTTTCTTTTTGGTGGGGAACTATGCTCGGCAAATGGCCAAATCCATGCCGAAATGCTGAGCGTCATTCAAAAAAACTGGGGAAATTAACTGCCTGTTTAACCGATTTCATTATTTTAACAATATAATATCTAGGCATGTGTTGTGTATCTTCGCTAGGTTTATCGCATGAAACCTTTGGTTGATTGGCTTCCTGACAATTTCAATTACGAAATCAAACCTCAATTTATGAATTACAAACTTAGAATTTTCGGGCTTCTGGCCTTGCTGCTTACCGCATGGAGCGGATTTGCCCAAAACCTGCAGGATAAATTGCCTGTCGATCCGCAGGTGAAAGTAGGTAAGCTACCCAATGGGTTAACTTACTACATTCGACAAAACGCCAAGCCGGAAAATAAGGTTGAGCTCCGGCTGGTCGTGAATGCCGGCTCCATTCTGGAGGACGATGATCAACAGGGCCTGGCTCACTTTACCGAGCACATGGCGTTTAATGGTACCAAGAACTTTAAGAAGAATGACCTCGTGTCCTACTTACAGTCAATCGGAGTAAAATTCGGTGCCGATTTAAATGCCTACACCAGCTTTGATGAAACCGTTTATATTTTGCCCATACCCACGGACAAAAAAGAAAACATTGATAAAGGATTCCAGGTATTAGAGGACTGGGCCAGCAACATATTGTTTGAAACGGAAGAGATTGAAAAAGAGCGTGGCGTGGTTCTGGAGGAGTCGCGGCTTGGCAAAGGCGCACAGGACCGCATGCGCAAACAATATTTTCCCAAACTTTTTGAAGGCTCAAAATATGCCGACCGTCTGACCATTGGTAAAGAAGAAATTCTAAAAACATTCAAGCCGGAAGTGATCAAGCGGTATTACAAGGATTGGTACCGCCCTGATCAAATGGCCGTAGTGGTGGTGGGTACGCTGGAACCAGCTGAAGCAGAGCGCCTCATCCGTCAGCATTTTGAGAAACTCAAGAACCCGTCAAAGCCACGAAAGCGCACGGTGTTTCCCGTGCCCCCGCGGAGCAAAACGGAAGCTCTCGTGATTACCGACAAAGAAAACCCGAACTCTATTTTGCAAATGGTGGGCTCACCCCAACCGTTTACCGAGGCGGCTACGCTGGCCGAATATCGCGCCTCCATTATCAAAAACATGGTGCAAACCATGTTGAGCGAACGCCTTCAGGAACTTACCCAGAAAGCCGACCCTCCTTTTGTCTTTGGCGGAAGTATTCAGGGAGGCTTTATTCGCAATTACGAGTCGTACCAATCCTTTGCACTGCTGAGCAAAGCTGGAATTGAACCGGCCGTTAATGCCATAGTAATGGAAAATGAGCGCGCCCGCAGGTTTGGCTTTACCAAAGGTGAGTTAGAGCGCACCAAAAAGAATCTGCTGAAGCAACTGGAGCGCAGTTACAACGAACGCGACAAGACCGAATCGGAGCGTTACGCCAATGAATACATCCGCAACTTTTTGGCCCAGGAACCCATTCCGGGCATCGAAAACGAGTTCAACTATTACAAACAGTTCTCGGAAACCATCACCTTGGAAGAGGTAAACAAGTATACGGCCACCAACATCCCGGCCAATCAGGGAAAACTGGTGTTGCTGCTGGCGCCCGAGAAACCTGACTACGAACTGCCGACCAACGAGAAATTATTAGCTATGGTAGAGGCAGCGTCAAAAATGGAAGTTACACCGTACGAAGAAAAAGCGGTGGCCGCCAGCCTGATGGACGAGCCCCCCGTGGCCGGCCGGATTGGCTTCCAGAAAGAAAACAAAGAAGCTGGTTACTATGAGTTGACGCTCGGCAACGGGGTTAGAGTGATTTTAAAAGCCACTGATTTCAAAAATGATCAGGTGATGCTTACGGGTTTCCGTTTTGGCGGACAATTCAACTACGATGTGAAAGATCGTTTGAACGCGGAAAACGCGGCTACCTTGGTCAGCCAAATGGGCATTGGCAAGTTTACACCCGTAGATCTGCAAAAAACACTGGCCGGAAAAACAGCCACCGCGAGTCCCCGGTTTTCCACTTTAACAGACGGCATCAGTGGCTCCAGCAGTGCGGCTGATGTAGAAACGATGCTTCAGATGGTGCACCTCTACTTCACGCAGCCACGCAAGGATGAAGAACTGTTTAAGTCATTCGTCAATCAGCAGCAGGCCATGATGCAGAATATGTTGGCCAATCCACAAATGGTGTTTCAAGATTCGTTGCTGCGCACGGTCTATCGAAATCATCCACGGGGACCACGTATTCCAAGTGCTGCCGATTATGGGAAGATCAACCTTGATCGGGCTCTGGAAATCTATAAAGAGCGATTCGGAAACGCCAATGGCTTTACGTTTGTTATCATCGGGGCGTTCACCCTGGATAAGATAAAACCCTTGATTGCTACTTACCTGGCCAATCTGCCTTCAGACAAAACCAAAAACTCTGCACTCCAAGATGCAGGCGTGCGGCCGGTTAAGGGAGTGGTGAAAAAAGAAGTTAAACGCGGCATGGAGCCAAAGAGCTTCATTGCCCTTCAATTCAATGGTGAAGCTCCGTATAGCATTACTGAACAGTTGAAGATGACTGCGCTGGTCGAGGTCATCAAAATCAAGATGATCGAAACGTTGCGCGAGTCGTTGGGCGGCACGTATACCTCAAACATGAGTGGTTCATTGAGTAAGTATCCGTACGAAAGCTATAGCATTAGCATCTCTATTCCCTGCGGACCGGAAAATGTCGACAAGCTGATTACCGCAACCCTGGGAGAAATTGAGAAAATCAAAAAGAACGGCCCCCTTCCGGCTGACCTGGCCAAAGCGAAAGAAGGCTGGAAGAAATCCCACCAGGAGAACCTGAAGGACAATAGCTACTGGATGCGCCAATTGCAAAGCAGCATCGAAAACGGATATGCTGCCTCCGAAATTCTAAACTTCGAAAAGGTGATGGATGCCCTTACGCCCAAAGAAATTCAGGAGGCCGCAAATAAATATTTTGATGGGCGAAACTTTGTTCAGGTTGTGCTGAATCCGGAGAAATAGCGGTCAATCGCACAATCGAGTAGGAAGGTAGCGATTATTTCGCTACCTGTCCTCTCACACCACCCTGCGTACCGGTCTGGTACAGGGCGGTTTGTTAGAATA
>JAJTGY010000047.1 GCA_021298015.1 Flammeovirgaceae bacterium | reverse complement strand
CGACACCCTTGCTCTTAGCTAATGATATGCACTTCAGCACTCATTCGGGACTTGCACCCTTTAGCCAGTAAACATGCCTGACGCACAAAAACAAAGGGCTGCATCGCTGCAGCCCCGTGTGAAACTACCGAACCCTTCGCACCCTCACCACACGCACCGGTGCCGGCTTCCGCAGCGTATGCCCCGGCACCCAGATGTATCGTTTCCACCTCACGTTCCATTTCCAATGCCCGGGTATCCACACGCGCATGGCCGGCTCTACGCGTTCGGCCGCACGTATTCGTTGGGCTTGTACCCGTTGCCCTAAGGCCAGCATCAAAAGCAGCAGAAGGAACACCGAAAAGGAAATCAACTTCTTCATAACGTTGTTTGGCTCGTTTAACCGGTTAGAGTCTTCGCGCTGGTCAGGGTTTAATGCCGTTTGCCAAGATTTAACAATTTGGTGTGACCCGGGGCCCGACTTTTGAGTCTTCTTACGAAATCATGATCATGAAAAATTCGCTGCTGTTGGGGTTGTTACTGGCGGGTGTGGCCTATGGCCAGGAAAAACCGCTGGAGATGAAAATGGATTTTGAACAGTATGATCCGCCATCATCGCTGGTGGTGGAGGAGCACCGCGTGACGCGCGCCAAATTTCCGTTTATTGATATTCATAATCATCAGTTCAGCATGCCCACGATGGACCTGGGTGAGTTGGTGAAAAAGATGGACGCACTCAACATGGCCGTGATGGTGAACCTGAGCGGGCGCGGAATGGGTAGCCGCGAACATTTGGAGAAGTCGATGGCCAACGTGCAGAAAAATTACCCTGCGCGTTTTGTGGTGTTCACCAACGTGGACTTCCGCAGCATTCACGAGGCGGACTGGGGTGCGCGCTCGGCCCGGCAACTGGAAGAAGATGTGAAGGCGGGCGCCAAAGGTTTGAAGATTTACAAAAGCCTGGGCATGATGAAAGATATGAATGGCAATCGTATTCCCATTGATGATCCCCGCATTGATCCCGTGTGGGCCAAGTGTGGCGAGCTGGGTATTCCGGTGCTCATTCACTCGGCCGACCCGAAACAGTTCTGGCAACCCATTGACGAAAAGAATGAGCGGTGGCTGGAACTTAAACTGCACCCCGGCCGCAGGCACGACACCGACCCTGTGAAATGGGAGACCCTGATTGCCGAGCAGCACAACGTGTTTCGCAAGCATAAGAAAACCATCTTCATCAATGCTCACCTGGGCTGGTACGGCAGCGATTTGAAGAAACTCGCCACGCTGATGGACGAGATGCCGAACATGTACAGCGAAATTGGGGCGGTGATTGCCGAACTGGGACGGCAGCCGCGCGCAGCGAAAGCGTTTCTCACGAAATACCAGGATCGCATTTTGTTTGGCAAGGACAGTTGGCAGCCGGATGAATACGAGACGTACTTCCGCGTTCTGGAGACCGAGGACGAATATTTCCCGTACCACAAACGCTACCATGCCTTTTGGCGCATGTATGGTATTGGCTTGCCCGATGACATTTTGAAGAAGCTGTACTACAAAAACGCGCTGAAAATTATTCCTGGCTTGGATCCGAAGATTTTTCCGAAGTGAGTCAAATGTTTGTCACGCTGAGCCGGTCGAAGCGTGCCGTAACCGCCCCTTTCTTTACTCCGAATAAAAAAAATCCGGCCCGCTGGTCAGGATGTTAACAAAAAAAGAGTTATCCCCCAACGTTAGTCGATTATTTTCTGATAGATCTTTTCAGTAGGGTTTACAAGAATGAAGCGATTGCTGAAACCGCAACAGATCAAAGACTCCTTTGAACCCATAGCCAAATAGCCATATTTATTCAAACCTTTATGGAGTTTTCGGAGGACATCATTTTGCAATGATTGATTGAAATAGATCATGACATTACGACACACGATTAAATCTACTTGATCGAATATTTCCCCCATGACCAAATCGTGCTGGAAAAAGTTCACTTGGGCTATCAGATCTCTATCGAAAGCTGCATATCCATTTTCCTCCCGGTAATAGCTTTTCAGTGAGTGGCTACCCTGACAGTTTTTGTAGTTTCCTTCACTCAACTGTACCGCCTTTACAGGGTAGACAGCTGCTTTTGCTTGATTTAGTGTACTCGTGTTAATATCAGTAGCTGAAATCTGCACGTGATCTAAAATACACATCTCTTTTAAAAGAATTGTCATGGTCAGCACCTCTTCTCCGGAGGAACAACCAGCGTGCCATATTTTAAAACGGTTTTGATTCCTTGGGATGGCAGGAAATATCTCTTCCCGCATCACGTTCCAGAAGCCAGGATCACGAAACATCTCGGTCACGTTTACCGTGATCTCATTGAGGAATTCCTGAGCGAAGGCGGGGGAAGAGTGAGTGAGCTTCTCTATTAGTGTTTCTACGGTAAGTTTTCTGATCTGCATGATTCGTACCACCCTCCGCCTGAAAGATGATACAGCATAATCCCGAAAGTCATACCTGTGCCTGCGGTACAAAACCTCTGCTATCCGCTCAAGATCAACATTTTCAATTTTATCGTGCATCATAATTTCTTCGGTCAATCGGGGTTTCCAGATAGAAGCACATCTCCACACGAGCACGAACTATTTCGAAGTTGCTCCAAAATGTTTTTGTCCGGATATGCGGAACAATGAGGAAACCGGACGCTTACCTTCCTATCCATGTTGAAACGTCACTGATAAGCCGGCCATGGGCAAGGTTCCAACCGGGTATTCCCGGTTGGTTTTTCTTTCCGCTGTGGCTCTGTTTTTGGGCGACCTGAAAGCGACCGTCACCGCGTGGCTTATCTAAACTTAAAAAATCGGCAAAGCACATGGTAATAAACAAAATCAATAATTCGTGTTCGGAAGGCTGATCTGTACAGAAGTCCCCTCGGCCAACACGCTGGTGACTTCAATCTGGCCTCCAAGTGCTTCAACCTGGGTCTTGATCAGGTACATGCCAAGGCCTTTACCTTCCACATGCGTATGAAAACGCTGAAACGGCTGGAAAAGTTTGTCGGCATATTTCGTTGCATCGAACCCGATGCCATTGTCGTCCACCCTGATGGTGACTCCACCATCCATCGGCACAACGGCAATCTTGATTACGGTTTTTCTCTCCAGTGCCCGGTACCTGATGGAATTAGATAAAAGGTTTGAGAGGATACTGTCGATGTAAGCAGGAACACTGTTGAGCTCCTCTACTTGCAGATCGGTTTCAACAAACACATTGTACTCTTCAATTTCCCGGGCAAAACGACTGGTAATTTTCGTCACCAGTTCAGGGATGGCGATCGGCTCGCGCTGCAAAGCCGCGCCTGGCCGCGCGTTAACGATAGTCCCAAGATCTTGAACAATTGTATCCAGGTCTTGGGCGGACTGAACGATGCGGCCCAATACCTCAACGTTGCCGGAGTGGGTTGGCCCCATGATGCTGAAGATGTTTGCCAGTCCGAGGATTCGGGCCACGGGTGCGCGCAGGTTATGGGCGGCAATAAAGCTGAACTGCTCAAGCTGACGGAACTGCTTCTTAAGCTCCTCGTTGCTATTGGCCAGCTGGAGGGTTCTCTGCCGAACGGCTGTCTCCAGATATTGGTTGTGCTGAGCGATAACCCGTTTGGATTCTTCGAGTATTTGGTTCTGTTTTTCCAACTGATCGCGCTGGGACGAAATTTCCTCCTGCTGCGCCACCAGCTCCTCGTTTTGCGCGGTAATCTCTTCTGTTCGATTTTGTACTGCCGCTTCAAGCTTTAGATTTATCGCCCTGAGTCGTCTGCTATTCCAAAGGATGCCGAAAACGAAGCTGAAGATAAAAATGAACAGATAACCGGCATACGCCCACCAGGTTCTGTACCATGGCGGCAGAATCAAGAACGAAAAACTCACATTGTTACGGCTAACACTATTCGTTTGCTTATTGCGGGCACGCACAGTAAAGGTGTAGTTACCTTCATGCAAATTTTTATAAGTAGCCGTGTTGTTATTAGTCCATGTACTCCATTCTTTTTCTTCCCCTTCCAAAATATATTGATAGCTTATTTCGCTATTCGCAGCAATCCCTACTACTTTAAATTCGAATTTAAGCTGGTTATGTGCATAGGGTAGTGTTAGATTAACAGGTAATGAATTGAAAGGTGTGATGTCAGTGAATGAGACTCCGCTCATTCTTTTTTGAAGTGCTGTTCTCTCCTTATCCGGTAGCACTTCACCGTGGGAAAAAATCTCCTGGTAAGCGCGGATGGCAGAATCCACGGAGCTATTTGACCGTAGCGAGTACCATGAAAAAAAATCTTCTCCCGGACTAACGTGTTGTATGGCCACCTCAGGCTCACGGTCGTTTTTTCGTACCGCGTTAAGATCGAAGCGTACCAAACCTGATTGTACGTTACGGGTTGCTGCCCAAATTGCTCCGTCCTGGCCCACAATTAGTGCATTTGCACCTACGCCAGAAATAGCACCAATTTGGAAGCCTGTCGAAGAATTGAATAGGTCAAATACGGGTGTGTACGCACTCAGTTCTTTGTTCGACAGGGTGTTGTCAGCGGAAATCGTCTTGCCACGATCCGTTTTCGAAACCAAATTGGAAAGTACAAAAAGCCCAACGTTGGTACCCATAACCAACTCACCTTTTGCCGTAAAGGCCAACTCCTGAATTACGTTTTTGCCCCATTCTTTACCCAAAGAAAAGTTAAGAAAGGTTTTTCCGTCAAAGCGGCTGAGTCCCCGATGTGTACCCACCCACAAATGACCATACCCATCAGCGAGTATGCTAAGAACACTATTGCTGGGGAGCCCTTGGGCATCCGCGTAGGTAATGAATTTTTCGCCCTTGAGACAACTGACTCCACCTCCATTGGTTCCCACCCATAAATCTCCACTGACATCTTCGGTTATACAACTCACTTCCTCCCAGGGTAAGCCCGAGTCACTTGAAAAATTATGTATCCGTTTGCCATCGTATCGGCTCAGGCCGGGTTCCGTATAACTTATCCACAGTGCCTCCTTTTTGTCCTCATAGATTGCATCAATATCATTTGAGATCAACCCATCTCTGTCGCTAACGGTTACAAAATTTTTTCCATCGAATTTACACAAACCACCATCGAGGGTACCAATCCAGAGAATATCATCGCGACCCTTGGTAAGGGTCAGAATCACGTTGGAGGGCAGGCCATCGTCTTGACTAAATTTTTTAAATGACCGACCATCATACCTGACTAATCCGCCTTCGGTACCAATCCACAAGTCACGTGTTCTTCTGTCTTCCGCAATAGCTCTTACTTGGCTTAGCAATGGTTGATCCAAAGGGGTGAAATTCGTTGTCTCTTTTCCGGAGAGTAAACTTACCCCGCCACCGTTGTAGGCGGCAATCCACAAATTACCGTCACGATCTACCGATAAGCTGGCTAGTTCATCTGTTGGGAGTCCATTCTCAGTGGTGTAATTTGCAAACCGAGAACCATCGTAGCTGCTCAGGCCCTTCGATGTGGCAAACCACATGATACCCTCGTGATCTTGGGCAATCGACCATACACTGTTGTGGGCAAGCCCATCTTTTTTCGTGAATGTTTTAAATGATAGTCCGTCAAAACGGGTAACACCGCCTTCGTATCCACCAATCCATAAGTTACCTTCGTTATCCTCAAATAGGGCCATGATTTTGTCCGTTTCAAGGCCCTGCGCTTTTGCATAATTCATCAGTGAAGTTCCATCATATCGACTCAACCCACTGCTGGAACCAAACCAGATATTGCCCTTTGTATCAACCACGGATGCATTTATTTCTCGGCTGATAAGCGAGTGATTTAAATCCGGATTCGTAAACCCCTGCCCATCGTAGTGGGTCACTCCGTTGACTGTGCCAAACCAAAGGTGACCATTTTTGTCCTCCGAGATGGATTTGACTGTTTTAAACTCCAAGCCCTCATTTTCAGCGAAGTTGGTAATCGATTTGCCATCATAACGGCTAATGCCGTCATACGTGCCAAACCAGAAATTCCCGTCCCGATCTTCAAAAATTGAAGTAACAACATCATTGGCGAGTCCATGCAAAGTGCTTATGTTTTGAAACCGCTTTCCGTCATAACGGGTTACTCCTGCACCTGTGGTACCAAGCCACAAGTTCCCTCTTCGATCGATGTAGCTGAATTCAAAAGCATCTAACGGAAGGCCGTCTTCAGTAAAAAAATTTTTAAAATAAAAATGCCCCTGCGCATGGGTGTCTGATCTGAAGCTTTCTCTTGCAGATATTACGCTTTGCTGTGCCAAACAAATTGTAGGTAAAAACAAAAGCAAAACAATCAGCTTAGAATCTCCAATGACTATTGTTTGCCTCTGTTTCATTTCCCTGTACCTGAGTAACCACACGTTGCTTTAAACAGATTAGCGAGTAAGATATACTCTAAGTTCAACCAATAAGTGCAACACAAGAGGTTGAAAGAAAGGAGGACTTTTCCTCCCTTCAATTGACCAAGTTAATAAAACTTGTGTTGCGATGACAAATGATAAACAACTGGGTCAAGAGCAAAGGTATGTAATTGACCGCCTATTAAGACAAGGAAAAGCCAGAAAGAGATTGCCGATGTATTCGGATATCATCAGTTATGCCGCGAGGGGTTTCCGCGGTGTGCTAAAGATGTGACGGAAATTTCAGAGCGCTTTGTCGGCCGGGGGCGAAAAAATGCCGGTTCGGTGTTCTGCGCCAGCAACTTCAGCCACCTGCGCTATCGGTGTTTGTATAAACCCATCGACCACCACGCCACCAGCCGTGTCAGCATCCCGGCATATATAACCATCTGATCGGTGTACCGGGTTCGTCCCGGCTCGGTCTCCTGCATCGTGATGCGATGACGCCAGATCTGCACGAGACTGCCTTTTTCGCGCGACTGGATTCCAAACTGTTGCGGATCGACTCGCTCGTGGTGAATGTTATGGTTGCCAAAGGGTAAACATTCATAACCCCATACCTTTAGCTGTGCGGTATCTCCTTGTTGCCATTTTTCTTTTACTGTGTCCCCGGCTTCAGCCGTAAAGTAAAGCCTGGGTCGGCAGATGAATTTCAGACTTTCCGGGGTCATGATTCGGCTCCAGATCTCTTCCCGCGAATGCCGAAAAACGGACTGCACGGTAATTATTCAGGCTACAACCTGACGGCCGTGCGGCAACGTAAGGTTGGTTTCCTCCCGGGTAACCATCCGTCAGGCAAGAACGGTTTACGGCAGGGTTGTCAACAAGGTCATTTTGTCGCCCGTCAGCTCCCAATGTCCGAGTGTGATGGGAATGCAACCCACCGCATTGAGCTGATCAAAAAACTCCTTCACGCGAAAGGGTTGCTGCTGCATTTCTTTCATGCGGGCAAATTCGGCCAGCGTGTTTTCCAGCAAATACTTGCCGGTAATGTAACTGGTGCCATAGCCCGGCTGCCGTAAATACAAGTGCTGTTCAAAAATCAAAAGTTCTTTCTCCACTTTCATCCAGCCGCGTGGTGTGTAATCGGCATGAATTTTTCCCGCCTGCTCCATCGTCATCTCGTTGGCGTGGGCATATAACGAACCCAGGCCACGCGCTGCCCGCTGAGCAACCATGATATATACAATTTCGCGCACGCGCGGATCATCATTGTATAAGCCGGCCTGCATGAACATTTCCTCCACCGCGGTCGCGGTACCTTCGTTGCGCGAATCGAAAATGTTGTAAAGCAACGGCTCGCGCCTGATTTCACTGGCGTGCGACTCAATATCCATGCGGGCGAGTTCAAACCAATGGTAGAAGTGCGAATACAGCGGGCGCGGGTCGTGGTGCATGCCGATGACAAAAAAGTTACGTTTATCGGCCGGTACAAAGCCACCGAGATGAGCGCGCAAAGCCGGCTCGAAATAATCTTTCACGGTTACGATTTCGTCCTTTTCCAAAAAAGTAAGCAAACTCTTCGCGGAGCGCTCCGCCAGTGCAGCAAAGGCTTCGGGGGTATCGGCCGGTTTTAACTCGGGTAAATGCCGGTTGTTGTGTTCCTCCAATTTGAGGCCGTTCCACGCGCGGGCCAACTCACGCTTCAGCAATAAAACTTCATCCTCCCAGGTGAGCGGCACGAGGTGCACATTCTTCTGGTACCAGGTGTAGTTTTCTTTTCCGATTCCGGAGGGGCCGGTCTTTGAGGTTGACTGCTGCTCCAACCACGTGGCCAAATCATCGGTAGATTGAATGGCTTCTTTAATCACCGCCACAAGGTCAGCCTGATCGCTGATGCCCGGCAAGGAGAGCTTGCCTTCCAGATCGCGGCTTTGTGTTTTGATGTCGCGTATGCCGGCAATCCACAAGTCTTTGGCATTGCCCGTGAGGTTCACTTTGGCCTGTTCATTCAACGGTGCAATGGCGCGGAACTGATTCAGCAACTTTTCCTTGTTCTCGGTTGATAGCGGAAATGGATATTTCCACAGGTCGATGATGGCGGCATGGGCTGGGCCTTCATGGGCAGGCACATCGCTTCGATCCATCCAAAGCGTTTTATAAAAAGCCGGGTCGCGCTCCCAGGGGCGCATGACGCGATGGTCAAAATCAAGACCATTCATTTCGGCACGCACAATGTGCCAATCCACCTGATGGGATACCGGCCAGCCGGTGGTATCGAAGTTGTTCAGGCGCTGCTGCCAGGATTTGAGCGCCTCGTGTTGCTTCTTCATGGCAGCCGTGGAGTAGTCCGGCACACCGTTCTTGACCTCCGGTCGCTGAAACTCGCGCCATTCTTTAAACAACTTGACGAGGTCTTCATAGCGTGTCGACTTTGGCATTTCAGCTTGTTGCACAGGCGAATTGCATTTTGCCAGCAATAGCAATAGAACTAGTCCAAATATGGTTTGACGGGTTTTCATGGAGGGGTTTAAACCTTGTTGGCGGTTTGTGGTTAGATGGTCAAAGGTAATGATATGAACAAAACCAAACTGACCGTTAACAGCAACGGTTCCGTAAAAGTGGAAGGAGATTTTGAGATTGTGGATATGCAAGGCAACGTCTACGGCTTACAGGGCCGCACCGTAGTGTCGCTTTGCCGTTGCGGGCACTCGGCTAACAAGCCCTTTTGCGATGGGGCACATAAAGGTAAATTTGAGCATGAGGCAACCGCTTTCGAGCTGCCGCCCCGCAAAGGGTAGCGGCCTACACCCGTAAGCAACCCCGAAATCCCCTGGCGGCATAGTACGACTGCACCCCGTTGTGATACACAAATACCTGGCCGTAGCGATAATCGCCAAAAAGAGCCCCGGCCAGTTTTCGGATTGCTGCGGGCGTCTCTATCCAACTGTATGTTTTCTCATCACAGGGGCTCAGTGACTGCAGGTACCGGTATTGCTCTTCCGTAAGAAGTTGAATGCCCATCGCGCTGGCCATGTCTAGTCTACAGCACTCGTCTTGGGCTGATGTTCCTTTCGCGACTCCAGCCCCGCGCGGTCGTAACATACGCTTCTGCGCCCGGCCGGGCTCTCCGCGGAGCAATCGAAAAAATTATACCCACCCGTCTTTTTATCCAGTCCAACAACATCAGGTTCCCCACCGGTATCTTCCATTTCATTCAGCGACCAGCAGTAAGCCGGTGATTTCTCCAACCGTGCCTGAACCTTGGCCCACGTGATGCCGGCATGACGATGTTAGTTCTGCTCAAACCGGGTTTGCAGGGTACGAAGCATCTCGAGCATTTGTTCTGATGTTAATCGTTCTTTCAAAGCGTTGATGTTCGGTCTATTTTACCTATCGCAAAATTAGGGATTTTGTAACCGTTCCGGAAAAGCTAAAATGCGTACGCGTTTATGGTCAGCTGGCATGACTTTATTAGCTCGTTGCAAAAATTCCTTAGGTTTGTTCAACCCAAAAATCTGGATATGGCTAAGCGTTTGGTAAAAGGCGAAAAAAAATTGTTTGGCGTTTGCAGCGGGCTCGCCAACTACTTTGACATGGATCCCACCGTCATGCGCATCTTGTTTCTGGTGGCCTTCTTCATGCTTGGAACCGGGGGCTTGCTGTATGTGATCTTAGCTATCGCGATGCCGGAAAAATAAAGCCAATGGCTTCGCTGCAACCCGCCCTCATCACGTACTACCGGCAGGTGCACAACGAAGTGGTGCGCACGGCTCAGGCTTTTGTGGAAACACCAACGGCTGATTGGCTTCACGATTTGCGTGTGCAGCTGAAGCGAATTCGCTTTATCCGGCATTTGGTGAAACACTATGGATCGGGTGATTATCGTCATCTGTTTCGCCACTACCTGGTTATTTTTAAAGATGCGGGGCGCATCAGGGGTCATCAGATGAACCGATACCGCCTCACCGGCACACTGGACATGGCCGAGCCGGACGTTCGCGAAAAGCGAATGGTGCGGCATTTTCAACGGCAACTGGTGCACGCCTTAAAAAAAATCAACCACGACTACACCCGGATAGAAAAACGACTGACCAAGATTTCCTTTCCGGGCGAGGCCGCATTTGTACATGATCTCGAGAATCACGTGCGGACATGCATCACGCCTTACTTGTTTACCGACCAACTGCATCGCAGCCGTAAACGGCTCAAAGAAATTGCCTATGGGGCAGAGGTATCGGAATACATTCGTGCGCAGTTGAATCTCCTTTTCTCCATGGCCGTGGTGGCCGAGTTGGAAGATAAGATCGGAGACTGGCACGATCTCGCGCTGGCTTATGAAACACCTGGGTTATCATCACCCACCCGAGAGCGACTGTTGATTCAGAAGAAACAAAAACTGGATGCGGTCTACCGACTCATCAGAGCGTTGTGAAATGCCCGGTCAGGTGGCCCTACTTTAATTCGAACCGGACTAAAACACGATAATCAAGCGAAATTCTATCAAAGTCGGGTGACTCAGCATCCGCGATGCCTCGTGTAACTGCTCCCGTGTTGGCAAGCAGCGCCCGATTTTCTTGTGCGGTTCGAAAGCTATAGTCATTTAACTCTTCGATATAAATAGCTCGACCAATATTCTGCTGAATAGCGTTGACCATGGCTTTTGCCTTTTGATGAGCCGCCTTGAGTGCCTCTATCTTAACCTGTTCACGGTATTCGTGTATCTTGGTGTGATCCATCCGATCAAGATCAACGTTAGATATCCCAAGTTTTTCCAGTTCTACAATTGCCTGCATCGCTTGTTTGCCACTATGTACAATCAAGGTATATTGTTTGGAAAGGTCAACACTGCCTTTGGTCATGAGGTAGTATCGGAAGTTACTGGCCAGATCGCGCACAGCTAAATCGCGAGCTACATCAATACCTATCTCTTTCAACTTGTCAATCATTTTTCGCTCGGTTTGCTCAAGTGGTCCGCGCGTTTTGGCATCACGTTCGTCAAGACGGATTGAGAGATAAATCAGATCTGGAAGCACCTTCATTTCCGCCTGCCCCGTCACCTCGATATAATTCTGATCAATAAAATTCTTTTGAGCCGGCTGTGCCGAACACAACATCGGCAAAACTGCGAGTAATACAATCAATTTGCGCATATGATCCTTTTTTAATTCACTTTCTTCTCCTCAAAATCGCCCCGCAACAGGCGGAATCGCTTGCGGGCCTCCGCGGTGTAGACGCTTCCCGGAAAGCGGTCGAGAAAATCGCGGTAAACATCCATCGCCTTAGCCCGGTCGTTCAGCCTGATCTCGTAGTACTCACCCAGCATGAAGTATGCGTCATCCGCCAGTACATCGTCTGGGAATTCGTCTACCACTTGTTGACACAAAGCCGCGGCCTGCGCAAACTGACCCAGCTGCGCACGGACGCGTGACTCCAGCCAGTACAAATCATCGCGCAACGGAAAAAAGTCGGTCGTGATTTCCACCCAAACGGAATCAGCCGGCTTGCCGGCCCGCACGTTGGCCGCTTCGCGCTCTACGCGCTGCTTAAGTTCTTGTAGTTGTTCCTGCGAAAGAGTGGCGGGTGGCCAGAAGTTTTTGCTCATCGCTTCGTCCAGGCTCATTTGAATTTTACTTTTCTTCACCATTTGCTGTAGCCATTGCAGTGCCTGGTCCTTTTTGTTCTGGTACAACAACAGTTCAATGGCCGAGTATAGCTTAAGCGCCTGGCCCGTGGTATCGGTGAGGGAGTTTTCTTTGATGCGCAAGCTTAACTCCATGGCATCGTTGGCAATCTCCCGTGTGGTTGCTTCCTTCAGGATATCGAGGTGCTCCTGTGCCAGCCGGAAGTCACCTTTGTAGTAGGAGAGCTTGGCATTTTTTAGTTTCGCCTCATAGCCCAGCGTGGTTTCGCGCTGCGATTTTTCGACCTGCGAGTACAACAAGGTAGCCTCCCAAGGCTCATCTTTCAGCAAATACATGTCGCCCAGATCCATCTTGCAACGCGCCTTCAACAACGGAGGTGTGGCCGTGTGCGCAATCACCTGTTGGAGTTTGACAACAGCCGAATCCTTTTCATCCAGATAGTAACCGTGTAAAAGGGCTTGACTTTGGCGGGCTTCCAAAGCGGCAGGCAGCGGATCGAACTGCCGGGCAAACCCGCGGTACGATCGAATGAGTAATCGCACGGAGTCTCGGTTGATCGGGTAAGCGCGTTTCAGCCGCGCTTCCTGTGTGCGGATAAGCCCCAGTTGACCTTGCAGGTGAAGATCTCCCGCGGGGTATTCGCGGGCAACAAAAGCAAATGCTTTCTCTGCATTAGTAAAGTCAAGATTGTTGAGGGCAATCTGGCCGATCTCAAGCGTCTTCGATTGCTCTTTTTTAAATCGCCTGTCGTATGCACGGGCCTGTATAAAGGCTCCGGAGAAATTCTTCTCCTGCAGGTTTACCCAAACCAAAAGATCCAGAAATACCTCGGACTCCGGACTGCGCTGGCTGCGTTCAATCAACACCCGTTGCAGCGCTTCATATTCTTCGGGTTTTGTGAGCAAAATCTGCAGCAGGTTTTTGATGTAGTTAAGATTCGAAGGTGTTTGGGTGACATAGTTGAGGTATTCATTTACCATCTCTTCGCGCTTGCCCTGCAGCCGGTAGAGATTGGCCAACTCGAGCACAAACATACGGGGGTTGTTCATTTTCTGGCGCAGTTGCTGGTATACATCTACACCATAATCAACCAGAGCATGGGCCGTGAAATAATCTACCATTTGGCGCGCCCGGTACGTGTCGCCAATATTTTGCTGAATGATCTGCCTCCAGTACTTATCGGCCCGCGCGGCATCACCAGAACGGTAGTAGACATAGCCAATGTCCAGGCGATAGGCAATGTTGTTCTCGCGTTTGTTTAGACGATCAATATACTCCTCCGCTTGTTTATACTTGCCCATCTCCAGCAAGAGTTCCAAATAGGGCGTGTGGATAAGGGGGATGTTAGCGGGTTGTTTTACCAACTCCTGAAAAAGCGCCAGCGCCTTTTCGTTTTGTCCGTTTTGTAAATAGTTGTTGGCAAGGGCTATTTCAGTCTGGTCTTGCGCGTGTAGCGATTGTGCAGTGACCCACATTAGCAGGAGAGCTAATACTATATTATTAATTAATGTATTTATGTAATTGTTATAAGCGCTGTGCATTTGTGGATAGCCGATTGTTTCGGTCTGTTTTGGGAGTTTGTGGGTAGTTCTGTGGATTAAAAATACGTTGTTTTGTGCGGGTTTGGGAGTTTGGTGTTGTTATTAACGAAATGGTGGCATTTGTGGGTATGCTCGGTTGGATTAACTGTGGAAGGTTGGTTTGTAGATAAGAGGGGACTTATAGACATCGTGTTTAAATTTTTAATAGTGAGTTTTGATTTGGTTAGTGTTGGGTGGGTTTTCGGAGAGTTATCAACATGGATTCAGAAAGTGATAACAAAAGGACCCACTTCCCATGCTGCTCGAATTGGGAAGGTTGTTTTCCCGTTGAGGTTGTAGTAGTACATGACTCTCTCGGTGGTTTGGCGTTTAATGAAGCTGCCGGGGTCCCAGCGACCGTTTCCGTTGGAATCTACCAGGACGCGAAGTTGGTAATCGCCCGCGGGTAGGTTGCGAAAGGTGTAGCGGGCAACGTTGCGCTGAGTTTCAATCACCTTGCCGTCTGGGGACAAGAGTTCGATGATGAAATTTTTTTCCTTCGTTTTGATTTCAACCATTAGTGTTCCGGTTGCGTCCGGGGTGAGTGGTTCTATGGGGAGTAAGAGTTTTTGGCTCCTTTCCCGGTCACCGGTCTCAATGAAGCCTGCAGGGATGTATAGTTGTGGTTTCGGGGCTTTTTTTCTGAAAAAGGCGGTATCCAGTTTGGCTCGAATGGTGATCGTCTTGTGATCGTCTGATGGTTCGAGGTTGTCGGCTCCAATCGGTTGAAATACGGTTGTGTCCCGCTGTATGCCGAGGCTATCCAGCCGGAGGCTTCTGATGATGGAGTTTGAAGTGATCATTATGACCAGTTCCCGTGTTTCTGTGGGCAGGGAGACCCCTTTGGTTGCCAGTTTAACGGTGGTGGTAGGGAATTTGGCTCTGCCAGCTTTAATGTAGAAGGTGGAGTCCAACGTTTGTGCGACACTATCCGTGGCGGTGAGCTTCAAGAGCACGCTGTCTGTTGTTGGCAGCCGGTGAAAGATTTCAATCACATCACTTTGTTCGCCAAAACCATGGAGTAAGGTATCGGGTTTACTGAATCCGTATGACTGGAGATAGCGTGAGAACCGAACAATGCTTCGATCCTGGTAGTGGCGTATGGAATTTACCTTTAGCGGTCTTGAATCTACGCGGACCTGGTAGATGGTGATGGAATCCGGTTTTGTGCCGGCAGCGATGGGTTGTAGCAAAAATCCGAACGCTTCATTCCGGCTGTCAACTTTCAGGTTTTTGTTTCGGTCTTCAAATGCGTATAGGTAGTAGTTGCCTGGCTTTAGATTTTCGATAGTGAAGGTCCCCTTCTTCGAGCTGCGGGTGAAATATTCCGGAGTATGGCGGAAGATGTTAAATGTGTCGGTCAGGTAGACAGCTACTGTGTAGCCTGCGGGGATGGTGGGATTTAGTGCGTCCTTAAGCTTGCCGGATATGCGGAGGGAATCGATGGTGTTGCCGGTGCTAAAGGCGAGGCGCAGATTTTCGGCCGGGTTACTCTCTGTGATATCCTGAATGCCATCTCGAAAGCTGATACTATACGTTGTGTTGTCGAGCCATGGGCGTTTTGGGGTGATGATCACTTTATTTTTTCGCGCCACATAGTTTACATCTTTCCCTATGGACGGTGAGATCAGGATTTCTTCCTTGGGGTCTTTCAGTTTTACGTATTCATCAAAGGCTAATTCAACCGAAGTGCCCTTAAATTTTTTTTGATTGGGCGCGGGCGAAGAGGAGATCAGCTTTGGCGGTGCCTTGTCCCGCGGCCCACCTGTAGGCTGGGTTTGGCTGGCGCAGGCCCAGCACAAGACAGCAACCAGAAAAAGACGAATAGCATTCATTTTTTTGCGATGTAGAGTAGGCTGCTGTATTCGCCAGAGGCGGCTGCGCGTTGGTTCGACTGAAGGCCACGGCAGAATCCGCGGAGGGGGGCTTTGCTACGGTCCTTATATTTCTCACTCAACATTGAGACGTAATAGGCGTCCCACTTCATGGGGACGGTGGCCAGAAGTTTGAGGCCGGCCTGGGTCAGGAGTTGTTTCATGGTGGGTTGCTGAAAATGCCAGAGATGCCGGGGAACATCAAAGCCGGCCCAGAAAGGACCGTAGTGCTGGGCATCGGCACTGGCGCAATTCGGTACCGCAATAAAAATTGTGCCATCCTTCTCCAATCGAGTTACAAGGTGAGCAAGTGTTTGCACCGGGTTCGGTACATGTTCCAATACGTGCCACAGCGAAACGGCTGCGAAGCTGTCCGTGATGGGCGAGAGATCGGGCGTGACAGGTACTCCGTGTTGCGTTGCCGCAATGCGGGCTTTTTCATTTGGTTCTACACCCTGCACACGCCACCCGCTTTGATGGCAATGAGCAATGAACTCACCGGTGCCGCAGCCATAGTCGAGCAGGCTGGTAGCGGAGCTGAACTGACGAAGGGTTTTTTCTTTCCAGCGAATGTTGCGTTCGCGCACCCATCGATAAGCTACATCCATCAGTTTTTTCGACCCGCCCGTGTGCGAGATATAGTCTTCGGATTGGTAATAGCGGGGTAGTTCGCTTTCGGGCGGTGCGGGGTGGGTTGCGATAAGACCACAAACACCGCAGCGCTGAAGTTGAAAGTCTTCCTGCGAGGTGGTGTAGTCGCGGCAAATCAACCAGGGCTGCCATGCGCTGTTGTGGCAAACAGGACAACGAAAAGTATCCGTCATTTACTTGCCAAGATAGACAGTAAGTACGGAAACATCGGCTGGTGAAACACCGCTGATGCGGGACACCTGGCCCAGGGTTTCCGGCCGAATCTTTTTCAATTTTTCACGTGCTTCGGACGACAGCGCTTTCACGCGGTCGTAGTCAAAGTCGGGTCGTATCCGGTAATGCTCCAGGCTCTCGATTTTCTCCGCCATCTTTTGCTCGCGATCAATGTAGGTGTCGTACTTCACGCTGATCTCAACTTGCTCGGCCACGTCTGCGGAGTAACTGTCGATTAGCTGCGCGAGTGACGAGTGCAGTTGACGGATTTCGCGGAGTGTAATTTCCGGCCGCTTCAGCAGATGGGTGATGGAGACTTTCTCGCGGATGTTGGCTGAGCTGAGCTCGGTGAGCCTGGCGTTGACCTGATCGGGATCCACTTTTGTTTTGGCCAGTTCCAATGCGAGGTTGCGGATGTTCTCCGTTTTGTCGTGCACTGCGCTTACCTGTTCGTTTTTGGCCAAACCGATTCGATGGCCGATGGGCGTGAGACGCAGATCGGCATTGTCCTGGCGTAGCAGGATTCGATACTCGGCCCGTGAGGTGAACATGCGGTACGGTTCAATGGTGCCTTTGTTCACGAGGTCGTCAATCAACACTCCGATGTAGGCTTCTGACCTTTTGAGCACCAGGGCTTCCTTTTCGTTGACTTTGAGATGGGCATTGATGCCGGCCATCAAGCCTTGACATGCGGCCTCCTCATAGCCGGTAGTACCGTTGATTTGGCCTGCAAAGTACAGATTTTCAATGAGTTGCGTCTCCAACGACAGCTTTAACTGCGTTGGCGGGAAATAGTCGTATTCGATGGCATAGCCCGGGCGAAACATTCGCACGTTTTCAAAGCCTGGAATAAGCCTAAGTGCCTGATATTGAACATCTTCCGGGAGGGATGTGGAAAAGCCGTTAACATAGATTTCGATGGTGTTCCAGCCCTCCGGCTCAACGAAAATCTGGTGTCGGTCGCGCTCGCTGAAGCGGTTGATTTTGTCCTCGATGGAAGGGCAGTATCGCGGTCCGAGTCCCTGGATGCGACCGCTGAACATGGGCGACTGTTCGAAGCCCCGCGAAAGTTGGCTGTGTACGTCCGGATTGGTGTAGGTAATCCAGCAGCTCATTTGTTTGGCGAGGGGCTGCGTTTCGGATTTGTAGGAAAACTTCCCAGGCTCTTCATCCCCCGGTTGTTCTTCCATTTTGGAATAGTCGAGGCTTCGGCCATCTACACGTGGGGGTGTCCCCGTCTTCATTCGGCCTGATTCAAAACCCAGGCTTATCAGTTGCTCGGTAATTCCGGTGGCGGCCTTCTCCCCTGTCCGGCCCCCGCCAAAGTTCTTTTCTCCGATGTGAATCTTGCCGTTCAGGAACGTGCCATTGGTTAGCACGACCGCTTTGCTCTTAATCTCCAGTCCCATGGCGGTTTTCACCCCAGCTACGCGTCCATCCTTCACGATTAGTCCGGAGACCATTTCCTGCCAGAAATCGACATTGGGGGTGCGCTCAAGCGCCAAACGCCATTCCTCGGCAAACCGAAGGCGGTCGTTTTGGGTTCGCGGGCTCCACATGGCCGGGCCTTTCGAGCGGTTGAGCATGCGGAACTGAATCATCGAGCGGTCGGAGATCAGTCCCGAATAGCCGCCCAAGGCATCGATTTCCCTTACGATCTGGCCTTTTGCCACCCCGCCCATGGCCGGGTTGCAGGACATTTGCCCGATCGTCTGCATGTTCATGGTCACCAAGAGAACACGCGACCCCATATTGGCCGCTGCAGCAGCCGCCTCACAACCGGCATGGCCGGCCCCCACCACAATTACATCGTACTCTGGAAACATGGATTTTGATGTTTCACGTGGAACCTAACCCAAACCCTCAATTTCAAGGCCTCCGGTTCCTACATCTTGAACTTGGGACTTGAATCTGGAATTGAAGGGTTCCACGTGGAACCTATTTTTTCCACAAAGATAGACAGGCATCCTCTCTTTTGCGCATTTGGGCCTTTTCGCGGGCCGACTTGTCGGAATGGCCAGCCAGGTGTAACACACCGTGCACCATAACCCTGCGCAGCTCCTCTGAAAACAGGACCCCGTATTGCCGGGCATTTTCCCTAACCCGCTCGAGGCTGATGTAGATCTCCCCCTCCAGGTGTCGCCCGTTTGAATAATCAAATGTGATGATGTCGGTAAGGGTGTCGTGTTTGAGATAATCGCGGTTGATGGCCAAAAGGTACTGGTCGGAGCAAAAGATGTATTGTAGCAGCTCCAGGGTACACTTTTCGCGCTTGGCGCAAGCCCCCAGCCACTCTCGGGTTTTCTTGATTTCGGGGAGTTTAAAATTGAGGTCGGCTGACAGGAACTCAACTACGGCCATCAGTTCATGTAAAAGCTCAGCTCTACCACGCGCCCGTTCTCCTGAAATTCCACCTCGTCCGACAGGTGTTTCATCAGAAAGATGCCCCGGCCGCCCGGTTTTTCCAGGTTCTCGGGTGCTGTGGGGTCAGGGAGGTGATGATAGTCAAAACCCCTCCCTTCGTCCTCTACCCGGAATTTGATCAGGTCTTTCTCAAGCAGTAACGACAGCGCCACATTCAACTTCGGATTATTCTGATTGCCGTGTTTGATCGCGTTGTTGACCGCCTCGGTTACTGCAATCATAATGTTGCCGTAGATATCGTCATTGAGGTGGAAGCGCTCTTTGGCATTGTCAATAAAGCTCTCAATCATGCGAATGTTCTCGAAGAGCGAGGGAATTTCAATCTGAATCTTGTTCATGCCTTACCGGGGGTTGCCCATGCGCTTAAAATAGTCGTTCACTTCGTTCTTGTAGAATGGGTAAAACTTCGGGGGTATCGTCTTCAGCAATTCTACTTCTTTTTCCTTTAAACGTAAATACTCCTCAAACGAGCGCGGAAGCTGCTTTTCATAATCCTTTGCTGTTTCGCCCTTCCGCTCTTCGTCCTGGTTTTGCTCACGCATCGATTTCTCGGCTTCCAGCAGTCGCGTGAGAATTTCCTGCTGCCTGCGAATGGTTTGCTCCGTGATCTGCTTATTAACTAAGTCCATCTCGGTTTGTTCCATCTGGCCTGGCAAATCGCCACCCGGAGCTTTGCCACCTTGCTGCTCCAACTTCTCCTGCATGTCTTGTAGAGCCTGGCGTATCCGCTGCTGCTCGGCAGCCAACTTCGCCAACTCCTCCGAAAGCTCGCGCCCGCCCTTGCCGCCCTTCTGTAATTCCTGAATTTGCTGATTCAGCTTCTGCTGCATTTGGCCAAGGCTGGGTTGGCCTTGTTTCTTTTTTCCTTTCCCCGGCTTCGCGTTCGCCATCATGTCCATCATCATCTCGAAGTGATCGTTGAGCATCAACGCCAGGTTGTTAATGCTCGTCATCGAAGATTGCATTTCAGCGGAGGCATTGCTCTTCCTCCGCTCTTTGATTTGCTCTACGGCCTTTTCGATGTGGCCATTGAGTTCCGTTACCTCGCGGGTGATGGCCGCCCCCATCATGACATCGCGCTGAGCAAGTGCTAACAAGCTGTCTTCCAGCACTTTAGCATCATCCTGAAGCTTCAGTTGCTGCTGCGAAAGCCCGATGTAGCGCGGGTCGCTCTGCTGCACGTCATTGAAGTCTTTCATCAGCGTCTCCTGGTCGAACGACAATTTGATTAACCCGTGCAGGATCTGCCGCATGGATTCCAGATTCTCCATGTTCATTTCCATTTCCATGCTGTTCTGCATGCCCTCGAGTTGCTGTTGCATCTGCTGCATTTTTTCAATGGCTTTCTTCTGCGAGTCCATGGACTTGCGCGGCTTGTTCTCTTTCAGCTGCTGCTCGCTTTCGTTCTGTTCCTGTTTCAACTGTTCGCGGTCCTGCTCGCCCGGGGTGTCGGTGGGTTCGCTGATCTCCTCGCCCATCTTCTCCAACTCCTTCAGCGTCTCCTCAAATTTTTCAAAGTCACTTTTCAGCTTTTGCTGTTGCTCGGCCAGCTTTTCATTTTCAGGCTTGTCGTTTTTTTCACCGGTGGGGTTGTCGCCCGGTTTTTGTTCGCCTTTGTCTTTCGGTTCATCGCCTTTTTTGCCATCACCCTCTTTTGGTTTGTTCCCCTCCTTTGCGCCCTCCGGTTTCTTTTCGCCCGCGGCTTCGCTGGTTTTTTCCAGCAACTGTTTTTGTTCTTCGGTTTGCTGTTTGATCTGCTGAATGGCCTGGTCCAGCTTGAAGTCAAACATCTCCTGCTTCAGCAACTCCATGGCGCGCTCCAATTCCTTTTCCAGATTCATTTCCTGCCGGTTCATCTTCTCCAGCATTTTCTGGATGTCGTTGGGCGAAGCATTTTCTTTCAACATCTTCTCCAGTTCTTCAAACAGCTTGCGCATCTCCTCGTCCTGCTTCAGCTCGTCAATCAGTTTTTGCAGCTGTTCGGCCTTCTCTTTTACGCGCTCGCTCTGTTCGGTAAAGGCATCCTTTTTTTCATTCAGTGATTTCTTCTCCTCCACCAGCTTCTCAATCAGGTCGTCCAGCTTTTGCTTCTGCTGCACGAGGTCTTCCAGCATTTGTTTATCCTCCCAGCTCAGCGTTTGCTTGCCGCGCAATTTCTGCTGCGCTTCTTCGATGGATTTCTGCAGCGACTTCGCCTGCTGCAGGCTGCGGTCCAATTTGTTCTCTGCGGCATTTTCCGATCGTGCGATTTCGGCCTTTAACTCCTCCTGCCCCGGCATGGCAAAAACATACGAAGCCGAGCGCGTAGACTTGCGGCCATTCACGCCATCGTTGTCCCATACCTCCAGATAATAATTAAGTTGATCGCCCGGTTGCAGTTGGAGCGAATCCACCGGCCAGGTGATGAAAAAGCTTTGTGTGTTTTGCGTGCCCTTCAAGTCAATCGGGGCGGAGGCTTGCCGCACCACCTGGGGGCCGCGGGCAATCTGGTAGTGAAGTTTCAGTTCCGTCAGCCCGTAGTCATCGGCCAGCGAGCCGCCCAAAATCACGGCTTTATACAGTACGGAGTCGCGCAGGTTCTCCACCACAATTTCGGGGTGTTGATCTTTAATCACCTGGATGGGGTAGGTGATGCGGTCGCGGTTTTTGCTGTGTTCATTCTCCAGCACCAGCGAGTATTCATCGGGCTGGCGAAACCCCTTGTTGAATGTAAAAAACAGATTATCAGTCGTTTGCATGCCCTGCGGGCCCGGTGCCGAGCGGAACTCGATAAAGGCCTCGCGGGCATTAGCCGTTTTTACTTTCCACCCGATGCGCGTACCCTCGGGCACTTCCAGGGCGCCCGGGTTATTCAGCTGCTCGGGGCTGCGCCTGAGGTAGGCAGGATACTCGAGTGTAATGCCCAGTTGCAGCAGTTCGGGCCGGCTGATGACGGGAATGGTGTAAGGTTCTGAGAAAAAGCCGGAGGCTTCGAGCTGAAAGCGCAAATCGTCCTGGACTTTTTCAAACACATATTGAAAGGTGCCGGTGCCGGTGTTTTCCATTTTCATCTTCAGCGTGCCGTTGTTGATGTACACCTCGGCCGGCAGCGCCTCGCCCTCCGTCTTCACCACGAAGGTGAAGTCCTCGTTAACAAAAGCGAGGGGTTGCTGCGGCAACACAAACCGGAATGGCATGGCCGGGCTGAACTCGCGGTTGAACTGCACAATGCGTTGGGTGCTTTGGGTGAAGATGGCGGAGTTAAACAGCGACAACAACAGAATGGCCGCCACCGGCACCAGCAGAAACTTTAGATAGCGCACGTTCTCGCGCAGATCCACGGCATTTTCGAAGGGCACATGCTGCAGCGCCTGCGACTTTTGTGCAATGCCGGCTTCGGCCAATGCGCTGGGCGCTACGGCCGACAATTGCAATACGTTTACCAGGCGATCGCGCACGTTGGGGAAGTGGCGGCCAATGAGGCGGGCACTGTCTTCATCGGCCAGGCCGCGTTTGGCCAGCCAAAACGCCAGCGGAGCGCGCAGAAACCGATAAATGCAGTACGCGGCCGTAGCAAAAAACAGCAGCAACAGCGTGAGGCGTGCGGCCGAGCCCATCCAAAGATTGTATTCGAGCAAGGCCGCCACCACCAGGTAGGTGAGCAGCAACGAAAGGGTGAGCAAACTTCCGCGCAGGAAGTTGTTCCAGTAGTACCTGCGCCTGAAGGCGGCCAGGCGTTCGCGAAGATGATGCAACACCGGGTGCATGGTGCTAAAGGTAACGAAGAAAAGCGAGAGGTTGTTGCGGAGGGGCTGTACCGAATCGCCTTCGCGCTGCGATTCCGGGTTCGGCATTTGGCACCCTCCTTCATAAATTCGCAGCCGTATGCTGAGCGGAGCGAAGCATCCCCCTTTCTCAACACGGCTCCACAAAAAGGGGATTCTTCGCTAACTCTTTCTTTTTTTGGGCACGATTATTTCACCATGCAGTGAGTCACCCGCGTACTTACCCGCGAGGCCCGCTCAGAATACAGTTGCATCGTTTGAAATTCAGCCCCGGTAGAACCATTCCCAAACCTCCCCGTCCTCGGGGTTGGTAACTATGCCGGCAAATACATAGTTGTTTTTTCGCGCCACCTGCACTGAGGCATTCTCTTCCATTAACGTTCGGGCAGTAACAGCTACGCCCGGATCGGCCGCAACCGAAAGAGCCGGTGCTTTAAATGCGCACTGCCCAACTTTCTCAGCATCTTGAAAAATGTTATGATCGGTCCACGGCAAATGATCATTGCTCAAAGCTTCGAGTCTAATCATAACAATAGTCAATCACTTCTCCAGCGCCACGAACAGCTCCGCCTGCAGTTTCCACTGCCCGTTTTTCTTTTTCCACTGGGCGCTGTAGCGGCCGCCTGCGCTGTACGTGTTGAACCCTTTCCATTGCCCGCTTTCCCAGGCCAGCTCGGGGTTGTTCCGGCTGATGATGATCTCGGAGGGAGTTCGCTCAAACCGGGTTAACGGAGCTTCCGCTAACATTTTTCGCCATTCCGCAGCGTTTGCTTCCCTGCCCGCGGCTACATGGCCCCTCCCGGTGATCACGACATAGTCCTCCCACCAGAAAGCGGCAACGGCATCCACATCTTTGCGGGCAATGCCTTCATTGGAAGCTTGCCGCGCCTGGCGAATGATTTCTTCATCACTCATGGTTTGCGAAAAGGCCATTGGACAAAACAGGACGCAGGTAATCCAGCATGTTTTCATCAGGTGAAGGTAATCGTTCTGGTGGAAATGCAAAGCCCGAAATAATCATTATCCCAAACTCGACACCAGGGCAGACTAAAAATCAATCACAACCATCAGGGGGGAGTTCTGATCCGGTATCGGCATTACCGCTGCAAGCTGTAGGCATAACAAAAACCGGCAGATGGCTTCAGTTTGTTTGCCAGCACGAAACGTACTTAAGAGAGCCTCTGCTGTCATTATTGTTTGTGCCGGATTTTTTAGCTCCATATGAATGAAAAAGGCTTTAGCCGTTCCACTCTGCACTCAACCCGATTACCTTTCGTGTTGTTGAGCCCAATATGCGCTTTCGCCTGGCATTCCAGATCACAGTAAAGATTGCAGCAACGCTCTTATTTTGGCTGCACCGGCAGGTATACCGGCAACATCGTGAGAAGTTTCAGATGCGAGAAAGTGCCATTCTTTTTGGCTTTGTACGGCATCGAAGTATAAAAGACCTTGGCCGTCTGCATTTGGTACGTCATCGGTGTTTACAAAAAGCAAGCTGGCTGTATAACTCAAATCGGGGCGCGTTACGGTCGATAGCAGCGAAGACTGGTCGAGAGCATCTAATACGAATTCAGGGTCTTGTCGCCAAAAATGGCTTGCCGCAAATCCGCAGTTGGTGGCCCAGCAACCAAGATGGCATAGTTGATGTATTTTTCGAGCCCGAAGCGGGTTAAACTGTAAACAATTTGAAACGATCCGCCACTTCCTGCGTGCGCAATGATCAATGTGAGGTTGGTGATCTCTTTTTCTTTGAGGTACTGCACAATAGATGCATAAGCCCGCACCGCTTTCGGATACCCTGCACCGGCAATGCCAGTTCCCCAACCTCTATCACCCAACCACCTCACCTCAAACGTTTCAAGTCCCGGGCTTGGGGCATAGTTTAAGGTTGTGTTGGTTTCACTGCCAATGCCATAGAAGCTGATTCCGTGTCCTCCGGAAGTTAGCACCCAGGCTCCTTTTGATTCTACGGAGGGATTCATCACCCGCACTTCCACCGAGCGGCCTGACTCGAGGTCGCTTGCGCGCAACTCAAGCTTGATAATGGAAGACGGTCTATTGAGGAAGGTGCCGGACGTTCTGCTTACGAAATGTACGTTGTCTATTGTTTCGGAGGGTGAAACAGGTTCATCTTTCGAGCACCCGGTAATACCACAGGCTACTTCGGTTGCAATAGCATGTACCGTTGATCTCATCGGGATTGTCATCATCGGAAAGCGCAAGCCGAGCGCTGGTAAATTGAGCGGGAGGTACCGGTTTTTTTGTGATAGTATGTTCTAATTCCAATGTTAAAAGTTTTTATTAAATCCAAACTGATACAGGTTACCCCGGGTCTTAATTGTGGTTTCGTTCGTTGAAACCTCAGCCAATAAAATCAGGTTGAAGCCAGCACCCAATGCTTTGCCTATAATGGGGGAGAGAATCAATTCAAATCTGTCACTATTTAAATCATATATAGGTCTTGGCTCAAATACAAAGAAGTAGCCATTACTGGTAAACTTGGCTAGAAAGGAACGTACCGTGACTACACTGAGTGAAGGGTTGACAGGATCTTTCATCAGGTCAAAGGTGTATTGGGGTTGCACCGCGAGAAATAGACTGGAGTTGATTGTAAAAGAGTATGTAAGCGAAGGTGACACGGAAAAGTATTGCGAGCCAAACCCCAACTTGCCGGTAGGTACCGAAAACTCAGCCCCTCCGGCCAGCGCGTGCTTACCCTTCACAAAGAAAGCATTCAATAGCGAGAACTTGATATCACCCATGCCGGAAATAAAGCCACTACCGGGTTCGCCCGTAGTACGTGTAATGGCTTCATACTTCATGCTGAAATTCCATCGGTTTACACCAACGTTCAACGACATTCGATTATTGATTTGTCCAGCTGCATCTTCTTGATCAAATATCAACAATGAATAGCCTGCGCGGGATTGGATACGTGTGGGGTCTACACCGGATTCTCGTCTGAGTTGTTCGAGTTTTAATGAATCCGCTTTAATTTGTGCAAATGATTTTGCTGCTACGCAAAACAATAAAGATAGGTAGAGTAGCTTTTTCATTACCAGGTTATTGTCTTGTTTTGGTGCATTTGTGGCGGGCACACTAAAAAACCGATTTACTATTTTGACAAGTTCAAATCAGAATGCAGTCCATCCCCCATCGGTAGCATAACAGGCACCCGTAATATTACTGGCATCGTCAGATAGCAAAAATAAAATGATGGCTGCTTGCTCCCAGGGAGTTGCCCCCCGGTTATCGGGCTCATTGGCGGCCAGCAAACTGGCTGACTTAAAACTGGCCATGCCATTGCCCAAACCCTTACTCATCGCCCACTTTACAAATTCCATCGCACGAAACACCATTGGGGTATCGGTTTGTGCCATGTTTACTGAGTTCACGCGAATGCCGAATGATGCATAATCGATGGCTGCATTTCGGGTTAAGCCTGTCACAGCATGTTTACTTGCCGAATAGGCAGAGTTTCCGGGTAGCCCAATAATTCCAGCAATGGATCCAATATTCACAATTGAACCTCCGGTATCTTGTGCAATCATTCGTTTCAGCTGCGCACGCATGCAGTAGAACATACCGTTAATGTTCGCATTCATAACATTGTGCCAATACGTGTCCGTGGCTGTGTGAATAGGTGCAGGCAGTAAGTGTTGTGTTTTATCAAAGTCCTGTGCTTTTGAAGGATCGTTTCCATCCATTACACCAGCGGCATTCAATACAAGGTTAATTGCCCCAAACTGCTTTACACATGCTGCTACGGCAGCTTCTGCTGCTTGCGAATCGCGCACATCGGCTTTGAAGGCTGTGGCTTCTCCTCCGTGAGTGTTTATCTCTTGAACTGTTTTATTAAGTTCTTCTTCTTTAATGTCCACACAAAATACCCGGGCACCTTCCTTTGCTGCACGAATGGCAGTCGCTCCACCAATGCTTCCATGCGCTGCACCGGTGATGAATAGTACTTTGCCCTTAAAGCGATTTGAGAAAAATGCGTTTGGATCTACGGGTTTTATTCCTTTGCTCATACGTAATTATTAATATATCAATTTTAAATCGTTTACTACCAATGTGCTATTGGTTCCACCTTCAAACAAAGCCCCGTTATAGCTGGATGAAAATACAACGGTAAGATGTGTTACTTTTTCATTTGAAGCGCCATACAAACCGTTAACGGGTTTTTGGTAGGCCGGCACATTCGCACCGAGTGTGCCGTACATTAAATCAACGGTGATTGTATAAAACTGATCAATCTTTTCTTCACCTGAACGGAACCATCCGGTTGCAATTCGTTTCACTTCCGTACCCTCACGATTCTCAAGAAGCAGATACACATCGCACGAATCGTTTTTAGCAAGTGTTTGTCCGTTTTTATTGAGATATGGAGTGCCTGGACTATATGCATACTTCACGGAAAACTTCTTTGGCCTGGCAGAAAAAGGAATTCCAAATTTTGTCGAGTTCAAAGGATTGGCAATGTCCAACTGAAATTTGCCCGTGAATAACGAACCAGCCGCCATACGCTGTCCAATCGATCCAGCCAAATTACCGAGGTCTAACGTAATTAATTTCGCTGCAAAATCACTTCCGTTAATTGCAAGTGGTGTTACGTTAGGATTTCTTAATGTAACAGTTCCTGCATTTCCCGTTGCCCAGATTGAATTGGCATCTAGTCCAGGTTCCTGATAACCTTTCGGAGTTGTAAACCAAGTGTCAAAAGAGGCATTATCCAGTTGCGGTTCGGATCCTTCTTGCTTGACGGTTACGGTATATTCCACACTAGAGCCATCTTCAGCAATGACTGCATAAGCAACTGGTAATGTAAAATCCTGAGCTTCGCCAACCGCAGGACTTACTTTAGCGAACGTGGAGGTAGTAATCTCAATGGCCTTCAATGAATTAACATTGGCTACTGCACTTACTGTAACCGAAATAGTACGGGAGTCTTGGTTTATTTGTGAGTTGCCCACCTGATCTTCGAGCATAAAGGACAAAATTTTCTTTTCCGGTGATAGGCCAAAGTGATCTTCCTGAACGCAAGAATTAGAAAGTAGAATAATGGCAACGGAGAATAGTAATGCTGGTTTCAAAATTATTTACCGATTAGGAAGTAGTAATAGAAACTTATGTTAAGAGATAAGATGTTCACACGCAAGTCGAGGTCAAGCGTGTCAACACTGGAATCGTCTACGCCATTGACAGCAATTTCCTTTCGGGTAGCTGATAACCCTGCAACGTTTACACCCACTTCGGTAGCAAATCCATCTACCACAAACACCTGAATACCCGGACTTATACCCAGTTGTAATGCGTTCTTGCGCGTATACGTTCGGGTTAGCACACCCTGACTAAAATTTTCGGATGTACTTCGATCGGCTACCCAAGCGATTCCGGCTATATTGTAAAGGTTGATTCGCCTGTTGGTTGTTAAAGGTATAAAATTTTTCACATAGACTGACGAGGTGATAATAGAACCAGCCACCCGCACTTCGGAAATTATACCATCAGGGTCAACTAACGTTTTTGATATACGGGATTGATCAAAACGCATTCCAGCCCCCACGGCTAAGTCGGGTTTCAACAAGTAGCCTCCAGCAAAAATAAGGTTATAGCCCTTTTTGGATTGCTGCTGAATAGTAACCAAAAGTAAATTTTCGTTTTCACTTTCACGCAGACTGGCACCACCACTAAAGCCCGCAAATGCAACACCTTCTCTTAAAAATGAATTTTTTGCCACCGTGATTTCGTTTTGAGCAACTGCTTTTCCTCCTATGAAAAATATAAAAAATGTGAAGATTAATCTTTTCATTCTTTGCTTTTGCTCTTCGTTTACAGCTGTACAAAATTAATAGTGTTTTACTTCCCAACGGAAGTCAGCTTTCTCATGAACTCATCCACGGGAATGTTCCAGACAGCAGGCCAGTCTTTTTCACGCCATGCTGCTTCCATGCCACCATCAATAACAATCTGATTATTCCGGTGAAAGTGAGCCACCATTCCGGTGCAAAGTGAGCCACCCTGATTTGCGTTATAAATCTAGGTATTTATTTTTGATTTC
>JAJTGY010000086.1 GCA_021298015.1 Flammeovirgaceae bacterium | reverse complement strand
TGGCGCTCTGCCAATCCATCTGCAAAAAGCCAGCGCCAGCAGTGCCGTTCACACGCAGTGATTGCAAAGTTTCAGCACCGGTAATTCCATAACCGCTAAGAGTGGTGGGTGTGCCGGTGATCTTGCTCCACGCTACATCGTTGATCTTGGCGTTGGTGACTGCATTATTATCAATAGTCCATGTAGCTCCGCTGCCGGTCACGGTAATGTCGCCCCTGTCGCCATCGGTAACACCACCACCCCCACCGCCACCGCCAATGCCCAGCACCTGGAAGTTGGTACCATCGAACGTGAGGCGGTAAGTGCCGCCCGCAGCAATGTCGCCACTGGCTACGGCCGCGCCATTCTTCTGCAAGGTGCGCGCGCCCAAGGAGTTCACGTTTATGGTGCTGGCCCCTGTATTCGCGTTGGTGAAGAGTATCTTCAACTCCAGCCCGGGCAGGTACTGCGTTACGCCCGTTGCTGTTACGGTGTACGTGTTGGTGCCGGCTGCAGTAAAGGTGCTTTGCTTCAGCCAGTTCACGCTCATGCTCTGCCCGAAGGCCGAGGCGCTGATGATCAGCAGGCCGATGATCAGTTTCAGTCTCATACGTGCTTTGCTTTCCATTTTTTCCAGGCTACAATAATCAGTTCCGGCAGGAAGCCCGCGGCCAGGTAATACAGGTCGCTCCAGCTCGGGTCGTCAACATCGATCATGCCGATGTTGAGTTGCTTATAGCCCAGGTAGAGTACAATGGGCACACAAAGCAGCGATGCCAGCCAGTTATCCCAGGCTTTGGCCGCGTACAGCTTTACGCTGAAGTCGGCACCGGCATCGTCCGATTTGTCTTTCTCGATGCGAAACAAAATGACATTGAACGCCAGCCACCCGAAGATGGCCGCGTAAAAAGGTTGAATAATGATGTGTTCCATGGTTGTGTAGTTTAAAAAGGTCCGTGAAGTTTAGCCTGCCAGTAGGTGCCCACGGTTTTGTAGGCAAACTCGATTTCGAAGTCACCGTCACCGATCTGGGCAAAGTCGAGCTGCTTGGTGCCGTCATTCCACCCGCTTTGGTAGCCGGGGAACTTGACGTTGCTGGGCAGCGTGAGCACCGCCCCGCTGGCAATGGTCAGCAGCAGCTTCATGCGCCTGCCCAGGCTGGCGTTGTTGAACTGCAGGGTCTTGTTGACGTTGATCGTGCCCGTGGCGTTGAAGAGCGCGTCTACGTTTCCGTCAAAGTCCAGGACAATGGGCACACCGGTTACATCGGCCGTGCCCAGGTAAACCCCGCCAAAGCCACCGATGGCAGCCAGCAGGTCGTTAACGGTGGTAAAGTGATCTTTGCCGGTGATTGAGCTCCAGATATGCACAATGTCCGTAAGGGCGGGCGCGGTGCGCTGGCTCAGGTTGCGAAGTTTGCGTCTGTTTACGTTGCTCATGGCTCCAGTTCCAATAGTTCGTTATCAACATCCATTACCGTTATGTCTACACCAGCGGTATCCACACCGTTCTCGGCCAGGTAGGCATACTGCCGCAGTTTCATCAGGCAGTCGGCAAACTGGTCCACCGTGTCGCGCACTTCCAGGTCATCGTTAGCGGTGTAGCGTATGCCATCCACATACAGGTTGTCGTGCGCCAGCGCCAGCCGCAGGGTTTCAATCAGGTAAAACGGCAGCGGCCCTACCTCAAACTCGGCAATGCGGGTTACGACCTCGCGCAGCTTCAGCAGCTTGCGCTCGCTGTCTTCGTGCACCGTGCGCTCGCCTCCGTGGCGGGGCAGTGGCAGCAGTAGTCCCTCGAGCCGTAGTTTGTGGCGCAGGCGGGTAGCGTAGTCCAGCTCAAAGCTTTCGTCCTGGTTCCAGTATTCGACCTTTACATGGTCGTCATGCGTTGCCGCTACTTCAATCGGTTCGGTGCGGGCCTTAAAGTGGGTAAACTGCACGTCTGTGCCGTC
The DNA here is from genome assembly GCA_021298015.1 of Flammeovirgaceae bacterium. Lineage (GTDB taxonomy): Bacteria > Bacteroidota > Bacteroidia > Cytophagales > Cyclobacteriaceae > ELB16-189. The sequence continues at coordinate 17,117 of JAJTGY010000086.1, read as the reverse complement.
TATCACCAGGTAGTACGTGCCGATGCCAATGGTTCCCCAGTTGGCTGCCACCTCCCACACTTCATACTCCCGGGCATTGTAGGTTACGGCCAGCGTGCCGGTGATCACACCGGTGATGGCTACCACCTTATCGAACACCAGCACCTCGTAGCCCAGCGCCAGGCCCGTGCCCATGCGTATGTCCTTGATCACATACGTGCCGTTGAGCAGTGCCTGCCCGCTGATGGTAAACTGCTGGCCAGTGCCGTAGAACTCCGGCAGGGCCGGGTCGAAGAACACCTGCACCTCATCAGCCGTGGCACCCTCGCAGAAGCTGGCCGTGCGGCTGTCTGATTTTTTGCGGTAGGTAGTCTGTTTAACGGGTGTTAAGGACCCGATTAATGTGTTGTTAACAGCATTGTAAAGCGACACCGTGTGGGCGTTGTACGTGCTGCGCCACTGCAGGGTGTCAATGTCTTCGGTGGTGGCCTTCTTCGTGTAGCAGTCGTTCTGGGTAATGCCGCTCCAGCCCATTTGCCGCAACAGCTTATTCTCAAAATTCTGCACCGTGGTATCCACCTGCGGCCCTTCGGTTATAACGGCCCGAAGCGCGTTAGCCAGGGGGAAGCGCACGTAGTTGGGCTTGTAGGCCAGCACCACAACCGACACCACGGCCTCGCAGTTCACGGCATCCTTTATCCGCACCTGGTAGGTGCCGGGTGCCAGGTTGCTAAACACGTTACCTGCCTGGTATGTGCTGCCGTTGTTCTTGCTATACTGAATAGGTCCGTTGGCCGATGACGCGCTGACGCTGATCACACCATCGTTGGCAAATCGGGCTGTTTCCGGAAGCGCGACCACGCCCTGGATAAAGGCTGTACAGGGCGTGCCATCCACGACTACGTTCTGATTGGCCACGCAAGCCGTGTACGGTGACTTAAAGCGTATCTGCACGTTGTAGGTTGCCGCGGCCAGCCCGGTGAAAATGTTGCTGTCCTGCCAGGCTCCGGCATCCAGGCGGTATTCCACCGGGTGACTAAACACCGTGAGGTAGTTTACGATCGTGAGCGTAGCGCCTGGCGCTGCTGTTTTGGTAATGGTGCCCAGCTGCAGGTCGCACACCAGCGAAGTAAAGCCGACTGTTACGTTCGTCTGCACAAAGCAGATGTTGCCCAGGTAGTTGTTGCGCACCCGCACGGTGTAGGTGCCGGGTGCCAGGTTAAAGAAGGTTGATCCCGGTTGCCAGTTAATACCATCCAGGCTATACTCCAGTGTGCCGTTGCCCGTGGCACTTACGGCAATCTGGCCGTCTGCCGCCTGGTTGGTGCTGGCGTTGGTAGGCGTAGCCGATGCGATTGAAACGGTGCATAAGGCGACCTGAACCACACTGGAATAAAGCGGCCAAGTGTTGTCGACCAAAACGAGGTAAAGAAAGTTTCCATCGATATGGCGGTATATCTCTGTAACCCACGGCACGCCAGGTGAACAAGCTAGCCCAACATTGGCTGACTCTACTACATGGGTAACATCATTGTAAACAAGCTGAACTGATTCACCAAGAGCCGAACTGCAGTATGAAAGGTTGATCAGTGCCATTAGACGTTCGCCCGGATGAGTTCAAATTCACCCTCTAAACTGTCTGGCCGAGGGGTGGCCTTCAGCAGGTAGCCTTTGGTAAAGTTCTGGTCCGTGTCGCTGAACTCGATGTACTGCCACACGTTGTTCGGTGCGTCCGGGTCGGTGGTGTTTAGGTACTTCCACTGCTCACGGGTGAGCACGGCCTTAAACGTGTATTTTTCTGCCAGGAACAGCGGCTTATCCAGGGTGCTGATCACCGGGCTGGCATTCTCAATGGTATTCACGCTCTCGCCTGTCAGGCGGCTTTGCATCTCGGCATTGGCCGGGGCAAAGTTGAAGCGCAGGGATTCCGTGCGGTTCTTCTGCAGGCCTGCGCCAATCAGACGGCCGTTGCGCTTCAGGCAGCGGGCCGGGCTCAGCTTAGCGTTGTACACGGTGGGTGCATCCAGTATGCCGGTGAGCACCGTAAAATCCTGATTCTTGTCGGTAATCAGGCTGAGGCCACCGCGCCTGAGCTGCACGCAGATCACATCGTCATCGCGCTCAGTGTCGCGGGTTTGGGCCTCGCGGTTCCTGCGCAAGTATTCAATGGTGTAGCCGCTGGTTACAATGTCGGTCATCAGCGAAAGCGAGTTTTTCACCACGCTGATGGGCGTGGTATACTCGCGGAACACGTTGAACTCGTCCAGGTTATTGATCTGCTCGTTCAGGGCCTTGTTGTCGTAGCCTATCTTCACCGCGCTGTAGATCAGCTCGGGTATCACCTCTTTTTGCAAGTCTTTAACAAACGTTAAACGCATCATTTTCTGGGCGCGGTACCAGTGCGTGAGCGGCTCCACGCGCACCCGCTCGGTGGTGCCAACGCGCTCCAGGCCTATGCCGGCACCATCCACCGCCATAGAAAAGTCCATGAGCTGCTTCAGGCTAACGGTTACGCCCTTGCTATTCAGTTCCCGGATTTTGTTACCGGTGAGCATCAGGCGCAGGCTGCCCGCGCCATCGGCTGCGTAGCCATTTTCGGTGCGGCCGTAGTAGCTGCTGAAAAAGATGGCATCGTTCGGCTTATCGGCAATGCTGCGCAGCACACGCTGCCAGGTTTCAAAAATCAGGGTGCCCGTGGCCGGTGTGGTCGGGAAGCTGGTGTCTGCCTGCATGAACAGTCGCTGATCAGCAGTGTCATCGAAATCAAGATAGAGTGCGCGGCCGGGGCCACCGCCCGACATGTCGTACGTGATTTTGAAAAAAAAGTAAAACTCGTCCCCAAGCAAACCATCTGAATACGAAGGATTAAAGCTTGGCTGAAGTATTGTTAAGTCAATCCATCCGCTGTCGTAAACGTTTGCCGGGATTGTTTCATTTATCACCGTTGTCACAGATTGACTTACTACACCTGTGTCACCCTTTCTTCGTGCGATAACAACCTCGACCAAAAAATCGTCATTGATAGAAACAAGGCCGGTTATTTTAACGCGCATGCGGTTGTTAAAGGCCCACGTTCCATTGCTTGAATTGTTAAGCTTTAAAAAATACTTGCGGTCGGCTATCGGGTCGGCTGTTACTACCTGGTCCGCGTAACTGTAAAACTCACCGGCATCTTCATTGAGCTGGTTGGCTGCTAGTTCAGGAATTATGGTTTTGCTATGGAGCGTCACGGTGGTGTTGCTCAAGGCAGGTAACGCGCTGCCGTTTTGTGTCACGCTGGCCTCGAGGTTCACCTTAGTGTCTTCCCGGTTTTCAATGGTCTTCAGCAGGCCGCGCGGCTCCACGTTCAGCTCCACGTAGTCTTTGTCAATGCTGTAGGTGGTCAGGTTCAGCCGGCCGGTGAAGTCGCGCACGTACTTGCGGGTGAGCTCGTCCCACGCATCGATGCGCAGCAGCAGCTCGGCCTGCACGCCATACGTTTCGTACACCCGCTGAATGAGCAGGCGGCCATCCTGAACAAACTTGAGCTTGGGCGTGTATTCGTAAAAAATGCCGTGCCACTTCATCCTGCGGTTAATGGTTTTGCCCAGGCTGTTCCAGCCTACCGGGTCTTGTATTTTCACCCAGTACTGCTCAGCAAAGCTGTTGTGGTAGATATAGAAGTTGTACAGCTTCATTCGAACACGGGGTAACGTTTGGCGGTGTACCGCGTCCAGCGTTCGGCCTTGCCTCTGTAGACGGCAAAGCCATTGTTGTCTACCACAATGCGGGTTTCCGGCTTGTTCACAATGGCCTCGCGGGTCTTGCGCAGCTCCTCGGCTACTTCTTTGCTATCGGTGCCAGGCATGCCCATAACTACGGGCAAGCGGAAGTCGGGCAGACTGCGGTCCACAATGCGCTTGAGGTCGATCATGCTAAAGTTGTCGTCCTCGATCATGGGCTTCAGCACGCTGGCAAACCTGCGGCTCTTGCGCGCAGGCACTACGCTTTCGTTGCGGCTGAGCATGGCCAGAATGCTATCGCTGGTTTCCGTGCCGGGACCGTCCAGCCCAAAAACACCGTCCTTAAACCGGGGCGCCTGAATGCGCCTTTGGTTGTTCAGCATCAACGCGAAGTAGGCAGCCACGGCTGCACCTAAAGCAAAATTGAGCGGGGGCGGTGCACTAGAAATAGCTTTTGCAATTCCCGGGCCCTGGTTAACAAGAATCCCAAATATGGCGTTCTGCTGGTCGACCTGCGCTTGGCGATTCATGAGCGCTCTGCGCTGCTGGTCGTAGCGTTGCTGAATGGCGTTGCGCGCATCAGCGTTATTCCCGGCCAGACTTAATTCGTAGCGGTACTGGTTTTCCAGTAAGGCCATCTCCTGCTGCACGGCCACCGACCGGCTGCGGAGTATCTCATTGAAGGCCATGGTGGAGTAGTTCACCAGCTGGCCAAGGCTTTCTTCCCGTGCGCGATCAGCTGTAATGCCCGGGTCTGCGTCCGGCACTTGCGGGCCGGTTACAAATCCTTCCGTTAGTTGGTCCAGGCGTTTAATCAAATCGGGATCCACACCGGGGCCATCGAGATATTTGGATATGTAGGAAAAATCACCTTCTTCGGCATTTTGTGTCGCCTGCAGGCGCCTGATCACGGCTGCATCTCTCTCCGCATCTGCTTTTTTACGAGCCGCTTCTGCTGCTTTGTTCTTGGCATCCGTCTCTTTATTGATCGAAACTACATAGTCGTCAATGGCCGTGTTGGCTGCGTTTAACACGCGAATCTCATTCACGATCTCATTGTTGCGCTCCACACCGGCATCTGTAGTTATGTCAAGCTCCCTTTTCTCTACCCGCAGCTGGTCAATCTTGCGGTTATTCATGTTCACCAGTGCACCTTGGGCTTTCTCCAGGTCTCCGGTGCTGGCGGCCATGTTTTTCAAAAGTTCGACCGCGTTCTTCTGCGCATCGGATTGGCGCAGGGCTTGCAGCTGCTCCTCTGTTCTGGTAATCTCTTTGAGATCATTCAGCATCAAAGTCAGCATTTGCACAATCGACTTGGCCGGGCCGCTCTGACTGTCGCCCCATTGTTGCAGCAGCTGCGTAAACGCATCACCCAGGTTGCTGATTTGGCCACCTAACGTTGCGCTGATGGAGGCCATTGCCCCGCTTACACCTTCTGCATCGCCCAGGGCAAGTATGTAGTTTCGTATCGCTTCGGATGTGAATTCGACCTGCGTTTGTACGCCTTTGAAAGTGAAGGTTACGTTGTCTCCCTCCTTGCTGGCGCGGATCCCGAATTCTTTCAGTCGTTCGAACTCACCGGTCTGCGCATCAATGATGGCTTCGGTGAGCATGTCAAACTGCTTGCCGGTGCTGGCCGCCAGGTCGCCCAGCTTCCGCATCTCTTCGGTGGTCGGCTTAAAGCCCTGGTTGGCGAGCTTCACAAAGCTGGCGGTAAGCTCCTGAACACTGAATGGTGTTTTGGCTGCAAAATCCTGTATCTGCCGCAAGGCGATCTGCGCCTGGCTGCGGCTGCCCAGGGTGTTGGTGAGCACGGCTTCAAACTTTTGAAACTCGGCAGTAACTTGTACAACCTGGGTAATGAACTGCTTGATCTGGTCGAGCGCAAACAGAGTACCAAGCACGCCAATGGCTTTCTTGCCCACCCCGCTCAGGTTGTTCATCTCCTTGTTGATGGCGTTTACGCCCTTGCTGCCCTCGGTGCCAAACTTTTTCGCACTGGCACTTAGGTCATTGAACTCCTGCTCGGTCAGCTTGCCCTCTTGCTTCAGTTTCCGCAATACACCAATGAGCTGATCGATCTCTCGTTCAGCCTGGTTGGTGTTCGCTCTTACCGGAAACTCTGCCATCTTACTTCTGGTTCTTCTTCAATTGTTGTTCCATTGCCTTCGCCTTCTTCACCTGGCGATCGAGCCATCGGTAGTAGTTCTCCGCGGTTTTGCGCTGCACCAGCTGCACCTCTTGTTCGCTTTGGCAATAGTTGGCTGTCATCTGGTCAAATCGCTCAAGGGTTTTGATTCGGTTTTCGTACCGAGTATCCGGTTGAAGGCTTGCAGCTTTCTTGCGTTTGCGGCCAAAAACTCCTTTATGTCGGCCGGTAGTGCTTCGCCAGAAATCTTCAAACTTTGCCGTAGCAGATAGTCGAAAAAAAAACCTTTGTCGGGCAGGGTCTTGAACCGCTCGATCTTCAGCTTATTGTAGTCCACATCATACACGGCCAGGTCTTCCTGCTCATCGAAGTACAGCAGCGAAGCGATGTTAAACAGCGCCTCGGTGGTGGTCAGGTTGTTCACGATGTCCTCCAGCATCCACAGTAGGCTGCCGATGCGGCTGGTGTCGCCCTCGTTGTTGGCTTTCTTCAGCTGGTCAATAAACCGGTTGATCAGCTCGCGGTCGGCACCCATGGCCAGCTCATCGCGCAGATAATTGTAATGGGCGCGTCTGCCCTCGGGCATATCGGCCACGTTGGCAAACTCGTAGTACTGCACGCCCTCAATTACCAGGCCCGGCACCGGCTTTATCAACTTGCTGTTGATGCGGTCCAGCTGCACGGGCTCGTAGGTGTAGCGGTAGAGCTTTTCAATGATGTATAAACACAGTTTGCGCAGCATAGAAACTACCGTTTAAAGAGTAAGTAAAACAGGAGGATAGCTAGCCCGGCCACGACCACCCAGGCTGAAAAAGTTTGGAACGAGTTCCACAGCCTGCTATGCCATGGCAGACTTTTGGCCGGGTCTAGCACCACCTGCGGAGGACATTCACCCTGAACCTCCACAATCTTTGTTATCGTTATCGTGTCTGCTTTTTGCACGGCCCGCACTTTAAGCAGGCGGTTGTAGCGGTCAACCCACCAGCGCAGGGTAAGTCGGTTGCGCTGCAGCGAATCTTCAATCTGCAGTTTGGAGCTGGCCACCCGCGCACAAAGCGAATCGATGTTGATTTCCGTCTCCAGGCTGTCGCCCGGCAGTACGTGTACGATGCGCACCGTATCGCGCACGGTTATGCGCACGGTGTCGCGGCTCAGGTAGCCAAACTTATCCACGCACTGCCTGTACGTGATGCAGCCGTTGACAAAAAACGTCAAGACCAGAAGTGTCAAAATTACTTTGGCCATTTGTCGTAGATGTTTTTGGCGGGTATGCCGCGGCCGAGTGCCCACTGCACTACGCTAAAACTCGGGCAGGCTTTTTTGTCGAACTGGTTGTGGCCGGCCACCAGCAGATCGGGCACGCGCTCGATCTGTTGCTGCACGTAGGCCAGCAGGCTTACGTGCTGCGCGGGCGTGCGCGTATCTTCCGGCTGGCTGTTGTCGGCAGCCATGCCGCCCACGTACACCACGTGGCGCATCACGCTGTTGTTGCTGCGGCCCATCACCCCGTTGGTAATCTCCCAGGCATCTACCAAAGCATCGGCATTGTAGGGCACCAGATTTTCAATCCGGCCGTCCAGGTGAATCATGTCGCTGTAGCCTACCTGCCGCCAGCCGCGGCCCTTGAGCTTGTACACGCTTACGCCCCCGATCTTATCCGGAGGCAGCCCGCTGAGGGCGCTGAACTTTTCACCTTTGTACAAAACGCCATCGGCTTCCGGGCGCGGGCCCAGGTGCCATTGCCGTATTTCATCGGCACTTACGTTGCGGCCGGCCGGGGTGGCCGTGCAGTGGATAACGAGGAACTGTAACTTTTTGCCAGGCATAGCATTGGGTTGAAGTTTGATTGATTCCTACTTCGCTGAAGCTTCGTAGGATAAAGTAGCATGAACAGGGACCTGCTTACTCGTTACGGCTGGAAGTCGGCCTTCAGCAAGGTTTGCGTCCAGATAAGCGGGGAGAGGATCACGGGCAGGTCGCGGCTCTTCCACTTCACCGTGCCGCGGAACTCGAGAATCTTTCCGAACTCCTGCTCGCCACCCGGAGCTGCAAAAAAGCTGGCCAGAATGGGCTCCAGCTGGGCATCGAGCGCACCGTAGCCTTTGTAGTCTTCGGTGATCAGCGCCACGCCCCAGTTGCGGGCATGGTTCAGCGTGTTCCAGAAGGTCATGTTGGCATCTACGCCTTCGTGCGTAAAGGGCAGCTCATACTGAATGTGGCCAAGCCGCTCCATACGGCCGGCTTTGCCGGCTATGGTTTGCGGTGTGGCTCCGGGCCAGTAGGCTTCAAGGTCTTTTACCACCTTCAGGTTGTTGGCGGTTTTGGCAGCTCCGTAGCTGGTGCCGTCAGTAACGGTGGTAAGGTCAAAGCCCTTTTTGATCAGGAGCAGACCGAGAATACCAGTGCCTTCCGGGAGACAGTCACCCGCGGGCACATGATTGCCAAGTGTGGCACAACGATCGTATGCAACTATAGACATGATTACTTCGGGTTAGGGTATTTTACAAATCCCTTCTTGTTCTCGAGCCTTTCGTACTGCAGCGGGTTGAGGAAGGTTTTCTCATCTTCGCTGTAGTAGGCTTCGGCTTCGGGGTCATCGCGGAAGATGCCCTGCAGCGCGGCCTTCAGGTCGGCACTGTACTCGGGTGCGTTTTCGGCCTCCGGATTTTCCACCGGTGCAACCTCGGGCTGTTCGGCCGGGGCTGCTGCATTTTTCTTCTTGGTGCTCACGGTTTGTTGGTTTTATTTGGTGAGTTTCTTTTTTATCCACTTGAGCAAGCCTGTAACCACCCAGCCGGTAATGGCTCCTACCGTTGCCAGCAGCATGGTGTGAAGCACCACGTGGATGTCAACAAAGGCGGGCAGCGTAATCAGGCTTTTGATAAAGCCGAGGGTGCCGCCAATTGCGGCACCTCCGGCTTCCTGGCTATGGCTGTTCATTCAGTAACCGGTTAAGGCTCCTGCACGATGGCTACTACACCGGTGGCATCGGCACGCTCGCGGCTTGCGCCCACGCGTACCAGCGCGCTGTAGATGTCGCCCTGGTAATCTGCGCTGCCGAGGGTCTCGAACAGCTTGATATCACCCATTGCAATGTGAACGAGGTCGAAGTCAACGAGCAGCGCACAGGCGTTGTCGGTCGTGGCAAACGAGGCACTGTACGGAATTCCGGAATCGGCATCGGTCAGCGGGTCTTTGGCAACCGGTGTGGTCACGTTGCTGAAGCGCGGCATTACATCCGTGCGGATGATGTCTAAGCCACCAATGCGCACCATGTCACCGTTCTGCATCACTACGCCCTGCATCTCGCGCTTGTCGAACGTATCCAGGTTAGTGTCGGCTTTCAACTGGTTGTACAGCGTCTCATCCATAAAGATGGCGCGCTTGCCCGCGTTCTGCTCCCGCTTGGTCAGGTTGATCAGCGTGGTTTTGGCCGCGTTGAAATCTGCCAGGTTGAAGATCTTGCGGTTACCAGTTGCACCGCTCAGGTGCGTGGCAGCGGTCGTGCCGCTCGTCCTGCGAATGTTGGCTGCGGGAAGGTCTGCCGGGGTAACACCGCCAGCGGCAGGGTTCTTGCCAGCCCAGCGGAACAACACGTTGTAAGCGCTGAGGAAGTCCAGGTTCTTGATGTGGTCGCTCAGCACGCTGGCCACCTTGTCATACGTGAGCTCGATCTTCTCGGCATCGCGGATGTGCGTGGGGTTAGTGCTTACCTCGTCCAATCGGTCTTTGGCCCTGCGCAACCACGGGTAGTCCTTCATAATGAACTCCGCGATCACGCTTTCCCAGAACTCCACGGCAACACCGTAGGTCAATCCGGAAACGCGGCCGGCATCGGCCGGATTTTTAGCCAGCGCCACAATGCGGATGGCAAACAGCACCAGGCTGATGGCTGCCATCACTTGCAGCACATCCGGCACGGGCACCTCATACACGCTGGCCACGATGCTGGCTACCAACACCGTGCTGATCAGCGAAAAGAATAGTTTAAAAAGTGTTTTCATCAGATTAAAAAGTTGTTGGTTAAGCCACTTGACGAGCGTTGATGAGCACGAAGGCAAACGTGCCCACGGCAGTGCTCGGTTTGTATTCAAATTCGTATTCGAACACACCGTTGATTACACCGGTCACAGCCAAACCTTGCGCACCGGTGCCGGGGGTTACGGTGCGGGCCGTGCCATCGCTGGCCGCGCGTACTACTACGCGGGCGCCCGGCCGAATCTGGCCGTCAATGGCGAAGTTGATTGTCATGCCGGCTGCCATGGCTGCAGAAGCCAGGAAGTACGTCAGCAGGTTTTTTACCGTGAGCGTCACGGCAGCGGCAGGTGCAAAGCTTTGCACGTCTGCATTGCCATAGGGAAAGTCGATATCGCCTGTTACCATTTGCTTATTTGCCCAAAAGGGCGTTTAGGGTTGAGGAATGGATTTCTTTTCCGTGCTTGGCTTTCCAGATCTGTTTGATCTGATCTTCGGAAAGCTCTTTCCAGGAGGCTTCGCCCTTGGCATACTTGTCGTGCAGCTTCACGAGCTCGGCCTTGCTGGTGGGCAGCTCAACGGGGCCACCGCTCAACTGTGGCACTACGGGCTGGTAGCCTTGCAGGCTGTCCAGCAACTGCTTCACCGATTTGTAGCCTTCTTCGCTCTGGCTGGCCAGGTTGATGAAGTTGTCCTTCTGGGCGGCTACAATCTTCTTGGCGCTCAGCGCGCTTTCCACCAGGCTGGTGGCACGCTCTTTCAGCGCGTTTTCCTTGGCGGCCTGGGCCTCGGTTTTTAGACGGTTGATTTCGGCATCCTTGGCCGCAATCGTCTGGTCTTTGGCGCTCAGCTGTGCACTTAGCGTGGTCACTGCCTCTGCCACCAGCTCTTCACCGGATGCTTCAGAGAGGTTTACCAGCTTGCTGTTGTTGAGCGCAGCAATCACTTTTTTCATTTGTGGATTGGTTGGTTGTTGTGTTTTGAAAAACGCTTCGATGTCCTCGCGCCTGGTTGCGGCATTGAGTGTGAGCGTGAAGCCCTGGTGGCTCAGCTTGCAGGCGTTGGGGTTTGCCCCGATGTCGGTAATGCTTACCTCCTTCAGCTTCCACTTGGTTACCGTGGGTAGCGTTTGGCCGGGCAGCATAAGCTCCGGCTCGGTGCTCCACTCCATGGCCTCAAAGCCGATGGACGCCATGTTCATGATGTCCTTGTCGTACTTGCGGCTAACCTCGGCTGCAAACTTGTCCTCCAGGTCAAACTCGGGTGTGCCGATAATCCGGCTGCCATCACTGCGCAGATCCGTCATCTTGCCAATCGGCAGAATGATGTCGCGGTCGTTCTCGCCATGCCTGCGGGTGTGGTCGTACAGCAGCACAGGGTTTTTAAGGTAGTCGGTTAGTTCACCGCCTGCCGTCATCACCCGGAAGCCGTAGCTGTTGATCACACTATCATCCGTCAATACAATCGGTTTGGACATGTGGCGCGTTATCGAGAGCCCAAACTTGGGCAGATTTTTTAGGCTGTGCTTAAAATAAATTTTAGGTTAGCCTAAAAATGGCATTCGGTGCTCCAAAAATTTGAATGGGCGAAATGGCGCGGGTTTTAATCCCCACGTAAATCCACCTTTGCACCATGGCACGCAGAACCAAAGGCGAAAGCGAAACGCTGCGCAACCGCGCATACGAACTCTACATGAACAGCGGCATGACCTACCAGGAGATTGCCGAAACCATTGGCGTGGGCAAGGACACGGTGGGCGACTGGGCCAAGCGGTTTAAGTGGAAGGAGACAAAGGCGGCTAACCAGATCACGCGCGAGCGCAACATCAGCATGATGCTGGTGCAGATCAATAACCTGCTTACGGAGATCAACACCCGCGAAAAGCAGTACCCCACCAGCAGCGAAGCGGATACCATCGCCAAGATGACCAAGAACATCCGCGAACTGAGCGGCCGCACCAGCCTGCCCGATTACTACAACGTGCAGGAAGAGTTCCTTAAGTACCTGCTGGGCGTAAAGCCGGAACTGGCCAAGCAACTGGTTGGCTACAGCAAAGAGTTTCTGCAAACCAAAGCCCAACAGCTTGACGCATGAAAAGCCGGCAGCAACTGGAAAAGCGATTTGAGGCGCTGGAGAAACAGATCAAAGCCAGCACGGCCGATGTGGCTATTGACGAAAGCCCCGAAGCCAGGCGCGTGCGCGTGGCTGCCCTGCTGGAGGACTGGCCCGGGTTTCTTACGTACTACTTCCCCAGCTGGGCCAGCAGCGAGTTTGCCGCCTTCCACCTGCGCGGTGGCAATGCCATACTCACCAGCAAAAAAAAGAAGATGTTCTTCGCCTGGATGATCGCGCGCGACATGGCCAAGACCACCTTCTGGCAGATGTTCGCCATATACCTCACCTGCCGCAGCCTATACAATCTGCACCACAGCTACCGCAACGTGGTGTGGTGGAGCAAAACGTTTGACCAGGCCAGTGAAATGCTGCGCGCCATACGCCTGCAGTTTGAGTATAACCAGCGTTTACTCAACGATTTCGGCACGTTTAAAACGGTTAGCATCTGGGCCGATGACAAGTTTGTCACCAGCCAGGGCATCAGCTTCCGCGCCCTCGGCAAAGGCCAAAGCCCGCGCGGTACCAAGGAAGATGAAAAACGGCCCGACCTTATTATAGGCGATGACTTTGACGATGACGAGGAAGTGCTCAACGACATTCGCCTGGAGAAAAGCTACCAGTGGATCATGGGCGCACTGTGGCCCACGATGGACGTAAGTGCGCACGCGCTGTTTGTAGTGCTCAACAACAAGATTGGCGAGCGCAGCCTCATGGCCCGCCTCTACGAGCAGGCCGATTACAAAGAGACCATCAACCTGCTCGATGCCAACGGCAACCCCACGTGGAAGCGCCACAGCAAGGAGGACTGCCAGTACATGATCAGCAAGATGGGCACGCTGCTGGCCGAGCGCGAGTACTTCAACAACCCGATCACCGAGGGCAAGGTATTCCGCAAAGACTGGGTGCGCTACAAAGCGCTGCCTGCACTGAACGAATACCTGGCGCTGGTGGCCTACCTGGATCCCAGCTTTAAGAATAAGAAGAACAGCGATCACAAAAGCTGGGTGCTCATCGGGTTGCACCGCGGTGAGCTGCACGTGGTCAAAGCCTTCTGCGATCGCGCCAGTGTAGACGAAATGATTGAGTGGGGCTACGTGCTTGATCACCTGGTGCGCAGCGGTGGCGGTGTGTGCGAGCTGTGGATGGAAGAAGTGTTCCTGCAGGATCTGCTGTATAAAGATTTCAATGCCGTGGCGCAAGCCAAGGGCAAACCGCTGCCGCTCAATGGCGACAAGCGCCAGAAGCCGGACAAGGATGCGCGCATTGCTTCCCTCAGCGGCTACTTCGAGCGCGGCAACTGGTACTTCAACGAGGCCGAGAAAGACAACCACCACATGGTTAACCTCATTTACCAGTTCACCAGCTTCCAGCCCGGGCACACCGGCATAAAGAAAGACGGACCCGATGCCTGCGAGGGTGCCGTGTTCAAGCTGATGGAGAAAGTGGTGACCAACGTGCCGGCCACCGTGGGCAAGCGCAACAAGTACAAAAACATGTACTGATGCGCAGCGCTATTGCTCAACGGATAATCGACAGCACACCTGAACCGGTAAAGGATCACGTGCGCTACCTGGGCGCCCGCCAGTACCTGTGCGGTCTGTTGATTAAGTATGACAAAAAGGATTTCCGCGTGCGCGAACTGGTGAAAGTCACCGGTGTGGCGCAACGCACGTACCGTAAACACATTGCCCATGCCCTATTTAGTTGACAGCGACTATACCGCCCAGATACGCACCGAGCAGCTGACGCAGCTGATTGAAAGCACACCGGCCAACCGCACCGATGCCGAAGCCAAAGCCATAAGCCAGGCCAAAAGCCGGCTGCGCAACCGCTACGATGTAGATGCGCTGTTTGCCAGAACCGGGGCCGCGCGCGACCCGGAGCTGGTGATGTATATAGTAGACATGACCCTGTACCACCTGCACGCCCGGCAGGCACCCGGCCAGGTGCCCGAAATGCGCGACAAGCGCTATGCCGATGCGCTGGCATGGCTGGAGAAAGTGGCCTCGGGCGACTTTGATCCGGGCTTCCCGGCCAAGGGTGACGAGGACGGAGACGGGGTAGATGACGGCAACGTGGTGCAATGGGGCAGCACCACCCCCCGAAACCCGTACTTCTAGGGCCGGGCAGGTGGTGGGGGTCGGAGTTGAGCGGTAAAGGTATTTAAAACCTGTTTAAACTCGCTCAGGTTTAAGCCGGGAGAAAATTATGGGCAATGCCCCCGAAAAGGGGGTCGTATAGAACAGAGGCAAAATTTTAACACCATGGCAAAACAGGGAGTAAAGCGGGCCGAAGAGGCAACCAGCATCGTGATCCAGGACATCACCATTGGCCAGGTAACACGCGGCAACCAAACCATACAAACGTGGTTTCAAAACATCAAGAGCGCGGAGAGCAGCCTGAACCCCAACCGCAGGCAGTTGATCAATACCTACTTCGATGTTTCAATAGACCTTCACCTGCGCTCGGTTATGGACAAGCGTATCCGGGCGGTGAAAACCAATCCCTTTGAATGGGTGGGGCTGGAGAACGAGGTAGTTATGGAGAACTTCAAGGCTCCCTGGTTTGCCGAATTCCTGCACCGCCTGCAGGAGAGGATCTTCTGGGGCACCACGCTGGTGGAGTTTATGCTTGGCAGCGATGGATTGATCGGTGACGTTCAACTGGTGCCTCGGCAGAACGTGAAACCCGAGCGCGGACTGATCAGCAAGGATGGCGTCAGTGATGCTGGCATACTGTACCGTGAGGGCATATACGTCAACTACATTCTGCAGATCGGGCGCAAGAATGATTTGGGTTTACTGGCCAACATCGCCCCGTATGTGCTCATGAAGCGGCAGAACCTGGCTGACTTCACCCGGTACAACGAGATGTTCGGCATGCCGCTGCGCATCTACGAATACGATCCGAACAAACCGCAGGGCCGCGATGAAGCCAAGCGCAGCGCGGAAGAGTATGGGTCCGCTGCGTACATCATTGTGCCCAAGGGATTTGCCGATGTGCGTTTTGAAGACTCGGTAAAGCAGTCAACTGCCTATGCGTATGACAAGCTGCACGAGATCCTCAACAACGAAATCACCATTGGCGTGCTGGGCCAGTTGCTTACCACCGGTGGCGAAGGTGGCGGAAGCTACGAACTGGGCAAGGTGCACAAAGCCGTTGAGGAAGCCATTAACCTGGAAGACCGCCTGTATGCCGAGTATGTGATTAACTACCCGATGAAGCACAACATACTGGTGCCACACGGCTACCCGCTGGAAGGCATACACGGCAAGTTTAAAACAGCTGATGAGCTAAACAAAGAAAAGAAGCTTGTTATCTGGATACAGCTGCTGCAATCCGGGGCACCGATAGCCGAGGAAGACTTTTACAAGGAATTCGGGATTGAGCCTCCTGGCCAACGGCCGGTTGTTGTTCGCACGGGTAACTCCGGCAACAACACGGCCCCACCCGAAACTGACCCGCCAAAGCCGCAGCCGCCCGCTAAACCGCAGGGAGGCTCGCCTGCCAAAGGTTCACCGCAGGGAGGGGCGGGCGCAAAAAAGCTCGCTGACCTGCGTGCCTACTACAAGCTGGGCAGCGCAGCGAACAAACGCGGCACGGGCGCCATTACGCTTAGCTACCGCAATGACCTCAACGAAATCATTGACGACATCATCGCGCGCGTGCGCGATGGTAGTCTGCCCCCGGGCGATGTGGACCCGGCCCTGTGGAAGCTGGTGAGTGAGCAACTGTTTAAGGGCGTGGAAAAAGGGTACAACCTTACCCTGGCAGCAGCCAAAGGCAGCGACAAGCTGATGCTGGAAACCCTGCTCCAGAACGTGTACCGCTTTAGCGGGTTTAAAAACTACCACTTTGTGCTGCAGGCCAATGCCCTGCTGCGCAATGCCGAGGGCAACGTGAAAGCCTTCAGCGAATTCCGGGCCGATGTGCTGGCGCTGAACAAGGAGTACAACGTGGACTTCCTGCGCACGGAGTACAATCACGCAGTGGCCACCAGCCGCATGGCCGGCAAGTGGAAGCGCTTTAAAGACGATGTGGCCGAGCTGCCGCTGCTGCAGTTCGAAACCGTGGGCGATGAACGCACACGGGCCGCGCACCAGAAGTTTGACGGCATCATTAAGCCGCTTACCGATCCGTTTTGGAACAAGTGGCTGCCCCCGCTCGACTACAACTGCCGCTGCACGGTGCGCCAGCTCAGCGATGGTGAAGTGAGCACGCTGAACGTGAACGAACTGGGCGAACCCAAGCCGGGCTTCGGCATAAATTGGGGCGAACAGCAGGTGATCTTCCCGCCTACGCACCCGCAGTTTTACGTAGAGCCCGAGCACCAGCAGCAGGCCGATAACAACTTTAACCTGCCCCTGGCGCCATGAGCATTGAGCAAGCCATAGCCAACCTGCAAGCGCTGAAGGGCAGGCTGAAAAAGCTGGTGGCCAAAGAAATGGTGAACACCGCGCTGGATAACATCAAGCGGCAAACGGATGTGAATGGTGTGAGCTTTGCCAAGCGCAAGCCGGGAGCTCCGCGCGATGCCGGCCGCCTGGTGCTGGTGGATATCGGTGACGGCCGCAGAAGCATAACGGCCAGCGTTACCGCCACGGGCGTGCAGCTGACGGCCAACGACTACATGGAGGCCCACAACGAAGGCGCCAACATTACCGCCACGGCCATCGTGCGCGAGCACACGCGCAGGCGCGCGGGCCGGAGCGCTCGCGTGCGCAGCCACACGCGCAGGATGAACACCCAGCTGCCGGCCCGCACCTTCTTTGCCGACAGCCCCCGGGTGCGCAACCGGCTGGACGAAATGGTGCAGAACCAGATTTTAGAAGCTCTCACTTAACCCTTTTTACACCCATGAAACACGTGTTTACCTTTCTGCTGATGCTACTGCCGGTGGCTATTGAAGCCTGGCTCGATATGCGCGACCACAATGCCGGGCTGCGCGACAAGAAAAAGACTGACATCTGGCTGCTGCGCCTGCCGGTGATGCTGGCCGCGTGCATGATCAACGTGTGGCTGCTGCCCAACGGTTGGCTGGTATGGATCCACGGGCTGCAGAGTTTTGTGCTGGCGTTCGGTGTGTTCTTTCTGCTGTTCGATCCGCTGATGGGTTACCTGCTGGTGCGCGATGTGCGCTATTTGGGCGAAACTTCGGAGACGGATGTGTTCTGGAA
>JAJTGY010000046.1 GCA_021298015.1 Flammeovirgaceae bacterium | reverse complement strand
GAATCCTTAAACTATCGTTGGCCATGAAACGAAGGGAATGGTTTACAGGACTCTGGATGAATGTCAATTCCTTTACGACACCATTGAGTTTAGCTTTCTAATGACAATTCTGGGATTATATCGAAATAAATCGATCGATAAGTATCCACGATATTTCACCAACTCTTGACAAATTATTCGAACGGGATTGGAGCACCGAAACCCTACAATGTTGGGGATGCCCCGACACAAATGACCTTGTCGTCACTTGGGACAAAGAGTCATCCGAAATCAATGAAGACATACGATTTAGAGTGGACCTACGGGGATTAAACCTCGCGTTCATTGAGAAGGTGATCAACCTCACCAGGGATTTAGGGTTAAAATTTAGAGCGGACCATCCCAACACCTTTGACCCGGAACTATCTGAAATTGCTCGAATTCTTGCGGGTTCTGACGCTGAAAGGTTTACCACAAATCCAAGGAAATTTCTGGACGACCTGCAGAACGGAATAATTACGCCCGAGTAAAGCCATAAACCGCGAACAATGAACATGATCCTTAGCCTGACTTTCATCATCCCGTGAGTTCTTCAGGGCTGCCGAGCAACTCAGTGCATTGCCGGGCCAAAAGATCTCACACTAAACCAAATTCTAAAGATTTTCTAATTTAACCAACCCAAGAAAGCTTTAGCCTCGATTCCGTTCAGGAATAATAAGCGTAACATTGCCATCTCAAACGTTGGACGACATGAACTCCATCAACGTCAACAGCATTTGACACTCAGTTTTATCAAAACGCGACATTACAATGAGTGATCTGTATCT
Organism: Flammeovirgaceae bacterium; assembly: GCA_021298015.1. Classification (GTDB taxonomy): domain Bacteria; phylum Bacteroidota; class Bacteroidia; order Cytophagales; family Cyclobacteriaceae; genus ELB16-189. Next base: position 37,008 of record JAJTGY010000046.1, on the reverse strand, counting down.
GTACCTGGCTGGCTTCATTGGTTGCGCGGTTGTCATTATCCTTAGTGGAGCAAAGCTGACAACGTATGGCGATAAAATATCCGAACTCACCGGCTGGGGTAACGCCTGGGTGGGCCTGATTTTAATAGCCTCTGTCACTTCATTGCCTGAATTAATGACAGGTATTGGTTCGGTTACACTTGTTCATGAGCCTGATCTGGCTGCGGGCAATGTATTCGGAAGTTGTGTATTTAATCTGTTCATTCTATCCTTGATTGATGCGCGCATCAAACATCCCATCACATCATTGGTGAAAACCAGTCATCTTTATGCAGGGTTGTTTGGGATCATTCTTATCGCAGTAAGTGGCCTCGCTATAATGCTGGACGAGGTTACGCTGGCTCTGTTGTGGATAAGTCCATTTTCAATTCTCCTCATTCTGGTTTACCTCGCTGCCATTTGGGGAATGTTTCAATTCACGCAATCCGAGAAAGAAAATCATCCACACGCTAATACGGACAGCCAACACACCAAAGGTGAACTCAAAAAAGCGGTATTCGCCTATAGCGCCAATGCCCTTGTGGTTATCGGAGCCGCACTTTTTCTACCGTACTTCGGAGAACAACTTGCTCACCTGAGCGGATTGAGCAATACCTTTTTCGGTACCCTGTTTCTGGCAGCCGCCACTTCACTGCCGGAACTTGTCGTATCCTATGCCGCCATCCGGATGGGTGCTTTCGATCTCTTGGTCGGCAACCTTTTAGGCAGTAATGTATTCAACATTTTCATTCTTGCCCTCACGGATATCTTTTACACCCGGGGATCTTTATTTGCCGATATCAAAGCAGATCATTTGGATTCTGTGATGGTGGTCATCATCATGACTGCGGTGGCCGGGTTGGGATTCATGGCAAAGCCCCAAAAGAAAATATGGCGATTTGGTATAGATACTTTAATCATGCTGATTTTGTACATAGGTCTTATGTTAACCTTATTTCTTAAAACATAATCAAAGTCTGTTCATCGCGTAGCTTTATGAACTACCATCTATTGTCCACATCAGAGGTTCAGCAGAAACTAAACACTGGCCAACAAGGACTGAACGGCACCGATGCCCACGAACGAATCCGGACGTTTGGCCTGAACAAACTGCCCGATAAGAAAAAGCTCTCCGTGGTGGCAACCTTTTTCAGGCAGTTTAAGAATCCACTCATCTATATTCTTTTTGCCGCGTTCTTGATCAGCGTGTTGACATCGCATTGGGTCGATGCCCTTATCGTTTCAGTAGTCATTTATGTCAGCAGTGTGATTGGTTTTTTCCAGGAGTACAAAGCTGGCCAGGCCCTGGAGCGCCTGAATAAACTCATCCGCTACGATGTTAAGGTGTTGCGTGACGGTACACCGGTTTCCGTTTCGCACGAACAAATTATGCCCGGTGATGCGATCCTCATCTCATCGGGTGATAAGATTCCTGCCGATGCACGACTCATCGAAGTCACCAATTTTTCGACCATTGAATCCGCGTTAACCGGTGAGTCATTGCCCTTGTCTAAACAAACCGAACCTTTACCCGAAAACACACCGCTGGCTGAACGAAAAAACATGATCTACGCGGGTACGGTGGCCGCCAATGGAAATGCTAAAGCCATTGTTACGGCAACGGGAACCAACACGGAGTTGGGAAACATCGCTACCATGGTCCAGACCACCGAAGAAGAACAAACTCCGTTACAAGTCCAGTTGATTGTTTTTGGGAAATGGTTAGGTATCATCCTGGTAGTGATTAACGTGATCATTTTTTCCGTTGGTATTCTTACCGGAATCCCCTTGTTGGAAATGTTTATGACCGCAGTGGCGGTGGTAGTATCTGCAGTACCCGAGGGATTAATTCCGGCCATGACGGTAATTCTGACGGTGGGGATGAATAAACTGGTAAGGAAAAACGGATTGGTGCGTAAATTGGTGGCGGCCGAAACGCTGGGATCCGTTACCGTTATCTGTGCCGACAAAACCGGTACACTCACACGGGGTGAAATGCGCACCGACCAATTCATCACATACGATTCCGTTTTGCCCGCTGAGCCAGCAGCCGCATCTGTGCCTGCCGACATAAAAAAACTACTTGAGATATCCGTCTTGTGTAATGCGGGGTTTATCCATCACGAAAACAGTGAGATTAAAGCCAGTGGCAATCCTACCGACAGAGCGCTTCTGCTGGCTGGACATGCGCGCGGTATTGACCGGAATTCACTTCTTGAACGATCACCGATTATCTCAGAAATCCCCTTTGGGTCAGAACATAAATTCATGGCAACGCTTCACGCCTCAGCCGGGAAACAACTCTTAAAGTTCATTTATACAAAAGGAGCGCCCGAGAAGATACTCTCCTTTTCTGAATTCTATTTCAGCAAAGGAACCGCCTTACCGCTACGGCAAGAGGATATCGCCAAGATCAAGGCAACCCATCAGGAGTTAACCTCAAAAGGGTTGAGGGTAATCGGCCTGGGATTCAAGAATATATACGAGCCAGGCGAACATCCACTCTCACCGGCTGATATGAAGGATGTAATTTTTGCCGGATTGGTGGCATTCCGAGACCCGCTCAGACCGGAAGTGGTTAATGCCATACAGCAATGCCGCGAAGCCGGGATCAAACCCGTCATGATTACAGGTGACCACAAACAAACTGCCGCCACTATTGCAAATGAACTAAGTATGCAGGTGGGCCCTGAGGACGTGATTGAAGGTTCGGAATTGGATACCCTATCGGATAAAGAGTTATCAACTCGCGTAGGCAACATCAAAGTATTTGCACGGGTAGAACCCAAACACAAGAGCCTGATCGTAAGCGCCCTCCAGCGCAATGGAGAGGTGGTGGCTATGACCGGAGACGGAGTAAATGATTCGCCTGCGTTGAAGAAATCAAACATAGGCGTGGCGATGGGTAGTGGTACCGACATCTCAAAAGATGTGGCTGACCTCGTGCTGCTCGATGATAACTTCAACACGATTGTTGAGGCGGTCCGCAGAGGCAGAATCATCTTCGATAACATCCGAAAAGTCATGCTATTTCTTCTCACCGATGCATTTTCTACGATGGTTGTAGTTGGCGGGGCGGTGTTGCTGGGATTGCCACTACCCTTGCTGCCGGCACAAATCCTGTGGATAAAACTGGCCGAAAGTTCGCTACCCGCTATGGCATTGGCCTTTGATGAGATTGATGAAGGGCTTATGAAGCGCCAGCCTCGTAAGAAAGACGAACCTCTTATCAGCAACGAGATGAAAAAACTGATTCTGTTTTACGCCCTCGTCATGGATACGCTGCTCTTCGGCATCTTTATCTACTTCTGGAATACCACGGGTCACCTGGAATTCGCCCGAACAGTAACCTTTGTTGCGCTGGGTATGAATACCTTCTTCTACATCTTTGCCATTCGCGGTTTCCGAGTGCCGGTCTACAAGTTAAATCCATTTAACAACAAGTACCTCCTGGCAACCTTGGTATTGGGTATTAGCCTGATCCTCATTGCGGTATACACGCCATTTTTCAATACCATGTTGCATACGATTCCGCTGGGGTTCCGTGAATGGTGTCTGTTACTCATTTATGCCGTGCTAAGCATTGTGGTGTATGAAATCGGGAAACGGTTTACGATTGCTAAAGGCAGTCAATAACACTAACCCGGAAAAAATAAGACCTGATAGCCAAAAAGTAAGCCAGCTGCTGCCGGTCAACCCCACCCCGGGACAGCTTTGCCTGCAAATGCGTAGATTTAAAGTCGCATGAATCCACGCCACCTCTGCACCGCTACCCTGCTGGCCCTCTGCTGCGCGGCCGCCTGTACACCTCCGCGCAACCCGATTCGCCAATGAAGCATTTCTACCCCGTCTCCTGTTGGCCATGCCGAGCACGAAAAAAGTGACCCGGTTAGGGTCACTTTTCTTTTTCTGCAAAGGACAATCTAGCGAAGGTCAAAGCGATCGAGGTTCATGACCTTCACCCAGGCTGCCATGAAATCCTCAACAAATTTGGCCTGCGAATCGGAACTGCCGTACACTTCGGCTAGCGCGCGCAGCTCGGAGTTTGAACCAAAGATGAGATCAACCCGGGTTCCGGTCCATTTTACCGCCCCCGTGTTGCGGTCGCGCCCTTCAAACGTATCCTGATCTTGACCGGTGGCCTGCCAGGTTGTGTTCAAATCCAGAAGGTTCACAAAGAAATCATTCGACAGCGTTCCCGGCTTGCGGGTGAACACACCATGTTTCGAGTTGTCGAAGTTGGTATTCAGCACACGCAGGCCGCCCACCAGCACCGTCATTTCCGGAGCGGTAAGCGTCAGCAATTGCGCCTTGTCCACCAGCATGTCCTCGGCTGCTGCCTTGTGCTTTTTGCTTTTATAGTTCCGGAAGCCATCGGCTGCCGGTTCGAGTACCGCAAAAGACTCTACATCGGTATGCTCCTGGGTGGCATCTACGCGACCAGGCGTAAACGGAACTTTAACCGAAAGCTTGGCCTTCTTGGCCGCCATCTCGATACCCACACCACCGGCCAACACGATGAGGTCGGCCATGGAAACTACTTTCTTACCCTTGTTGAACTTTGCCTGAATCGCTTCGAGCGCCTTGAGCACTTTATTCAAACGAGCCGGGTTATTCACTTCCCAGTTGCGTTGAGGGGCCAGCCGGATGCGTGCCCCGTTGGCACCCCCGCGCTTGTCGGAGCCCCGGAACGTTGAAGCCGAGGCCCAGGCGGTGGATACCAAATCGCCTACCGAAAGCCCTGATGCCGCCACTTTCGTCTTCAACCCGGCAATATCACCGGGGGTTAACTTGTATTTCTTGGCTGCCGGAAGCGGATCTTGCCAGATCAGTACCTCCTTCGGCACCTCGGGGCCGAGGTAGCGTGGCAACGGGCCCATATCGCGGTGCGTGAGCTTGAACCAGGCCCGTGCAAAGGCATCCGCAAATTTCTTCGGATTCTGGAAAAAGTCGCGCGAAATTTTTTCATAGGCTGGATCAACGCGCAGGGCCAGATCAGTGGTGAGCATCATCGGTGCATGGCGTTTTCCGGCATCGTGTGCATCGGGCACAGTACCGGCACCGGCATTGCCCTTCGGCTTCCATTGGTGAGCGCCAGCCGGGCTCTTGGTTAACTCCCACTCGAACCCAAACAAGTTCTCAAAATAGTTATTGCTCCACTGGGTGGGTGTGGTGGTCCATGCCCCTTCCAACCCACTAGTGATGGTATGTGCGCCATTGCCTGGTCCAAACGAGTTCTTCCACCCCAGGCCCTGCTCTTCAATGGATGCAGCTGCCGGTTCGGGGCCTACATATTTCGAGGGATCAGCCGCTCCGTGAGTTTTGCCAAACGTGTGACCACCGGCAATCAGGGCCACGGTTTCTTCATCATTCATGGCCATGCGACCGAACGTTTCGCGGATGTCGCGCGCAGCTGCCAGCGGGTCAGGCTTTCCGTTGGGGCCTTCGGGGTTCACATAAATCAAACCCATTTGAACTGCGGCCAGCGGATTTTCCAGTTCGCGATCGCCCGTGTAACGCTTGTCATCCAACCATTTGCTTTCTGAACCCCAATACACATCTTCCTCCGGCTGCCAGACATCTTCCCGGCCGCCTGCAAAACCAAACGTTTTGAATCCCATCGACTCCAGCGCACAGTTACCGGCCAGAATCATCAGATCGGCCCAGGAGATCTTATTGCCATACTTTTGCTTGATCGGCCAAAGCAGAAGTCGGGCCTTGTCCAGATTCGTGTTGTCGGGCCAACTGTTGAGCGGAGCAAAGCGCTGGGTGCCAGAACCGGCACCACCGCGTCCGTCCGAAATCCGGTACGTACCGGCCGAATGCCAGGCCATGCGGATGAAGAGCGGGCCGTAATGCCCGTAGTCAGCCGGCCACCAGCTTTGGGAGGTGGTCATCAATTTGAAAATATCCTTCTTGAGGGCTTTGAGGTTCAGTTTCTTAAACTCCTTGGCGTAGTCGAACTTCTCGCCCATGGGGTTGGCCAACGATGAATGCTGCCGCAGGATATTGAGCTTCAACTGATTGGGCCACCAGTCGCGGTTGTGGGTTCCCGTGCCACCGGCTTTTTTCACTTCACCGCCATGAAACGGGCATTTGGCTTCCCCGTTTATCGTGTTCTTTTTTGTGATCGTAGTTGTATCCATTTTTTAAACATTTGATGTAATACCTCGAATTTTTAACAAGTTTACAGAGGGCTTGTTAACCGATCAACTTGTTTTTCTCGTTCGGTTTGATTTTGTGGATTGCGCGATGTCACACCCTTGCGCTGCCTATCCCTATGAGGGATAAAGGCAGGCGCCAAAGCATCAAAAGTATCTTAAAAAGTTCAATACACACGCCTCCCCTCCGGGATTTCACCGGGACGCAAATCGTTTCAATCCAGAACCTTAGCTTCAGTGCGATTTCAAGCTATGGTCATCACCCCACACACCATTTTTAAACAAATGGAGTGACAGGATGATCAACGTCACCAATGTAAGGGCCAGCAATGGAAAGAACAGGATTGGGAAAATTGCCGCCAGCACAAACAAAAAGCCTATAACAAAGGGTTTCATATAGATAACTTTTAGTTGAATGGACGATGCTAATGTACCAGCTGTTCAACCGCTAGAAAATGACGGAAGGCATGTTTTCAAAATTTCACCGGTGACTAAACATCTGATTGGGCTCAAATCGCAGCTATCACCGGGAGTGGTCTTGCCCGATCATCTGCCCTACGGCATTGTAGGTGTAGGCATTCATGTAACCGCTCACGCTGGTAAGGCGGTTGGTGTGGGCTTGGTAGCTGTAGGTAAAGTCATGAATCTTCGTTTGTGATATATTGTACCTTTTGAGGGTCAGCAGATTGCCGTTGGGGTCGTGGCTAAAGCCGGTTTCGCGGAAGCGATTACCCTCCAGCGCAAACGTATTGGCGGAGAAATTCGGGTTAGCATACTGGGCTTCTTCCTGTCTTCCGCTTTTTATTTAGTGATAAAATTAACCACTTGATAATCAATATTATGAGAGGTTGAAATTTGCTTTTTTGGGTGTCCCAAGGGCTTTTTTGGTTTTACTTTTGTAGGTGTTTATCAGGAAAAAGAAAAACAAGTCAGGTGTCATCAGTGTACAGGTCATCGACAAAAGCTATGGGCGGTACGTAGTTATTAAAAGAGGTGTGAGTTCAAATAAAAACGTTAAAACAAAAATCTCCGGCTAGACCGGGGATTTCGTTTTTGCATCAATATTCGTCTGGTTTTTAATTCCCCTCGTCTTTGATGTCGAGCAACTTTGGCTGATTTTTCTTTTCAACCGCTGCTCCGGTTTGATCCAGAAATACGGTCAATTTTTTTGCCCCCTGACGAAATCGTGCGCGATAAAACGTACCCTTGTCGGTAAGGACCTCCTCGCCCCCCACGAAGCTGTATCCGGTATAACGCGCAGCGGCTGACGTCACCACTTGCGGTGCATCATTTGCCGTGAAAAACTTGGTTACGGCCAATGATTTGCCGTTGCTATCATAGCGGGCACGCGTGGTGCGGCTGTCCTGCTTGAACACTGCCACGTAGTGGGTGAAGTTTTGCTGATTATTTTTTCCGGAGCGCTGCTCCCATCGCGTTACCGACAACCCGGGAAAGGCTACGTTCTGGGCCTGTCTAACTGCCTCCGGAACCTGGGCAGCATCCACAGTTTTTTGATCGGCTTCGCGGATCGATCCGGCTCGGCCTCGAGCCCGCTTGGGTTGAGCCTCGGCTGCCGCCAGAAGCGCGAACAACAACAGTGCGAATAATGCAATACGTTTCATCTTGGTTTGTCTTTAAGTTTGAGTTTAGACCCGCTCGCGGGTGTCCCGTTTAACGGAGCTTGCAAATTTTATCGTCACCCCGGTGGGGGCCGTGGAAAAAAAGATAGCTTTACCGTTGAAAACCCGAATCGCATGAAAATTGCCAAGCACACCGTAGCCTCAATTCATTATACCCTCACCAACCCGGAAGGACAGGTTCTGGATTCCAGCAGCGGGCGCGATCCGTTGACCTATCTCCACGGTGAAGGCAATTTGATTGTGGGTATGGAAGAAGGTCTGGAAGGCAAAGTGAAGGGTGAAAAATTCAGCATCAAGGTGAGCCCCGAACGCGGCTATGGCGTAAAAGATGACAACATGGTGCAGAAAGTGCCTCGGTCAGCTTTTGGTCAGCAACCGGTAGAAAAGGGAATGCAGTTCTCCACCAATCAGGGTTCGGTGGTCACCGTTACGCATGTGGGTCTCGAGGAAGTAACGGTGGATGCCAACCATCCATTGGCGGGCGTTGAACTCCATTTCGCTGTTGAAGTAATGGAAGTGCGGGCGGCCACAGCCGATGAAATCAGCCATGGCCATGTACACGGCCCGGGCGGCCACCATCACTGATCAGAGTTTAACCACGCGACCAGTCGTGACCGTGGGATTGCCCCCTACCCGGAAACTCAGCCGAAACAAATAGACACCCGCAGGCAGGCCGGCAGTTTGCCAAACCAGCCGGTTGGTACCAATAAAAAAGTTGGCAACTTCGGCATCACCAAAGTTGTGCACCTTTCGCCCATCGGGTGCAAAAATCTCAAGTGAAAACTCGTCCGGAACATCCTGACCTTTTAAGAGGAACTCGAACAATACATCGGTTGCACTGGGATTCGGGGAGACGGACTTCAGCTCAAAAGCAGTTCCCTCCTCCACCCAAAAGGTAATCTCATACGGCTCGGTTCCGCTGGTATTACCGCTGGCATCACGCGCTACCACGCGCAACGTGTACGCACCCGGCATCAACACCGGTTGAAGCGAAACGTGAAACGGTGTTGAGGTTGATGCCGACTGCCAACTGACGCCCGGCTGCGAAAAATAGATCTGCCGCACACACACACCGGTGGAACACGGAGAGCTCAGCCACATCTGGAATCCTATGGTGTCCTGTTTCAACAAAAAGGGATTCTCATCGATCAGGGTCATCAAAACGGTTGGGCTGGCACTGACTAAATCGCCATTTCGTAAGTAACGGCCATCAAATGTGACATCTAATACAGGTGGCAATTTGTCACGTTCTACCCGTAAATAGCGTTGGCGATCCAGGATGTTGTTATCATACGCCAACTCGGGCAGCACGCGGTTGTTGACCCACGCCCACACATCGTTTTCGCCCGCCTGCCCAAGGGTTGACCAGCTGACGGAAAAGGAAGACGTATCGCGCGGGGCCGGAGGTTTAATCCGGAATGTCTTCACCGGATCAGCACCGGCTAACGGATTGCGCAGGCCGGCATTTACCGTCAACGAATCGGGGAATGCATAGGATGATACGTTAACAAAGCGGTAGTCAACTGCAACTGTTTGCCCCTCGGCAACAACCCGGGGGGAAGCAGTTGCGTTGCGGCCCGGCAACAACACACCCTCTGGCACGGGCGTGTAGGTCACCATCCAGCGGAGCTGTGCCGGTGTCAGATTCACTTCATCCGTGGCGAGGTAGGTAACCCGCACGTAGGGATAATCAGCGGCTTGAAAAACGGAGAGATTCCTGCGACCCGTAACGCCATTTAAAAGGGGCGATTCGCTGCCGGTGAGCGACACGCCCGAAATCGAAAAATTTACCTGGTCGAATGCCTCTCGATCTTCCACAAATGGAATAAACTCCTGCCAGGCAGCAGCGGGTCCGACCAACACCGATGTCATCGCCCCGGTAGTTACACGGCCTGTCAACTCTTCGGAAACAAGCACCTCCCCAGCCGTGGCGGGCGCAGCCGCGCGAAACAGCCGGGCCGTTCCCGCGGGTGCGCCTTTCCTGCCCAAAATGACAACCGGTTCACCATCGACAAGCGAACTAAGCTGGCCCGCGGCAACGCCAATCTCCTGTAACTTCAATTTGAGCCCAGTAGTCCACGTGCTGTACGCGGCATCACCAATGGAAAACAAAATCACCGAGTCGCTGAGTGCCGTGTTGGTAATGGCTTGAGACAAGTCATCACTACCTGCCTCGCGTTCACTGGACAAATAACTATTGATCACCTGCGGTTCTCGGCCACACGTGCGTGGATCCTGAAAATTCAGAGGCACAGGCGCATACGGCACAAGTGCTGATTTATTGAAGGCCACCAGGTTAATGGTGTTGTTGCGGCACGGCTGACCTTGGGTAGCTAAATTGTACTCGCTGCCATTGATTTTGAATGACACATCCGTTGGTGGTGACGGAAAGTCGCTTCCAAAAGTGCGCACGAACACCGAGGCCGTTGACTCGGCAAACCGCAAGCCCTTAATCGCAGGATCTTGCACCAGGCCCACGGTTGAATTTTCTCCCAACTGCTCAAACTCCAGTTGGGCCCAACCCGGTGCCCCGTTGGAAATGAATGTAAAGGACGACACCGCCCAGTCAGCACTCTCGGTCGGCAGCGGTTGATCGAAACGTGTGCGCCAGTAGTAAACGACCGAGTCTGCGGTTTGAACGCCAAACGTTTGCGTTACCAGGGGTGATCCCTGAATGATCAGCTGCTTTTTGTAGGGACTGTCGAATGTGGCTACGGTATCCATTTCCCACCGGTACACCCGCGACCCGGCTGTGGTGTTCGCATTTTGAAAAACGAACTCGACAAGAGGTTGATTGGCGATGCCGTAAGGGGCCGGCAATAGATTTCGGGTGGAGCTGAGCGGGATCAGCGCCTCAAAGACGGCCGTGTTGTTGTTTTCCTCCAACTCGGTGAATTGCTGGGCCGGATCCAGCACAACCGTAAACCGGTTGTTCCCCGATCCCTGTTCTTCGCGGGGGAGAACAAAGACAAGCGTATCGCGGAATGAAACTCCGGCAAAAAGCGAGTCGTAGACAACCGTGGAGTTATTCGGCAACTGACGGGTGAGCCGCACGGGCAGCTTGCCACTCGTGGCAGCACCCCGGTTCCGCACAATGAAACGCACACCGAACGTATGGCTCAGCGCAGTCACCGGGTTACCATCCAGCGAAACCAAACCCACACCGGTGTTGGAAATAGCAAAGTCGGGCAGTGCCGTGCCAAATAATTTAACAGCCGGATCGCCCAGTAAAACCATTTGTTGCACCTGGGTTACGGCTTGAATACTCTGAGAGGATTGCGCGAGAAACTGACGGGATACCTCGCGCTGCACATCGCCAATGCCGCGGGTCAAAAAATCCTGATTGGCAAATCCGGTGGTGTAGAAGAAGTTGGAATACTGCTGCAAGGCCGCCACGAAGCCGAAGGCGCTATGCGCGATAAACGCCCGGGCACCTTTGTTGGCCGTCAGAATCCAATCTTCGCCAAAGGCCTTCGAGTCCGAAAAGAAAGCACCCGCATTGCAGCCATTCACCAAAAAGGCAGGATACCGACCAACATTGTTGTAGCCCAACACCGGGTCAGACACAAACCCAATATCAATATCAATCGTGCCAGGCGATGAATGGCCAAAAAAAGTAATCAGGTTAACGCCTTCATTGACTTTGTCTGAAATATTGATCACCTCCACGGGTGACGGATCACGCTTGGCTATGGTGGTGACGCGTCCGCCCAGCCATAACCCTTCGGCCGTCTGTTTGAATCCATCCAGGAACTGACGGAACGCCACGATTTCATTGGGTTGAATACCCCCGCTGAGGTGCAGCAGTTCTTTACGCCAGGGTTCGGTCACCGGCTGGCTTTCAATTTCCTTCACCTTATTGAGGTAAGCCGAAACATCAGCCGGTGTCGATGCGGTGATGCGGCCAGTGGGAACAGCCGGCTCAAACGCACCAGCACCTCCAAGCCCAGCGGTAAACGCGCCATCCGAACCCGGAATCCCCGCAGAGGGCACAAGGTCACTATACGTGGTAACTCGTCCGCGATGAAATCCGGTTGATACGTCCAAACCTTTGCCGATGAGAAAGAGATAACGGGGATTACCCTGCTCCACCATGAACCGCATGAACTCGTAAATCGCAACTGAGCTGGTCTCTCCATAATTAAACTGATCGTACAATAGTGGAGTCGTGACCACCAGCGTGTCGTAATCGCCACCGGCAGACGAAGCCCGATACGCAGCAAACGCGCGAACCGGATCGGCATAACTGCCACCGGGTTTCATCAGCGAAGGATGGGAGATAATTAAATAGTTGTGAGCTGCGGCCGTAATCGCGCGAAAACGAACGGCTCGTACGCGTGGCGTGGCAAACGAGTTGGTCACCAGAATTTTTCTTGATGAGCTGGTATTTGGCACTACCGCAGTCAGCAGCCCACCGCCCGATTGGGTGCCCACACGCACAACATCACTCGGTTCCGTGATGTCGAACAGCCGTGAGCCAGGCAATGCGTTTTGCAACTCAACATAGGCCTTGCCCACCGCACGCACCGCCAATTGAAGCAACCGGTTATTTTGATTTTGAAGATTAAAATTTTGCGGATGTTGGACCTGCGCGTAGGAGACGCTTAACCGATCGCGCGGAGTATTGATGGCTCGCACGCGCACCGTCAGCCGGCCATCGGCCCCAATGTCGGTCCACGCCAAAGGCGCCTGCACCAGTGCCGTTTGAAAATTGAAAAAGCTCTGCGTAGTCAACAACCGCAACGCCCCGGAGTTGGGACCAACCCAGATTTCGGCCTGATGCGGAATGGCATCGCGGCCAACCACCATCAGCGACAACTGCGGCAATCCCGCGGGCACAACACCTTGGGTCAGGTTTTCCAGAACGTAGTCCAACTGGCCGGTACATCCGGCATTGCCGGAACAAATGGTTTGGCCCGTCCACCCTTCACCTTGATCGAAATGGGTGTATTGTAAGTACAGACTAACCGTGTTGCCCGTAGAATACTCATTGGCGTTAACCACCCGCACCTCGTTTGTATGCGATGTCTCCAATGGCAACCCAACGTTGACTTCAGAAAAAGTGGGTATGCGCTTGCCCAGTGTGGCCAGTTTCCAGGTAAGGAAATAGGCAGACGAATCGGAATAGAGATTTTGGTAAGGATGGGGCTGCAGCGCAGATGGCTTGTAAAGAGCTGCATCACGTGTGCCGTCATTTCGCTTGCCTAAAAATTCGATAAAATCACCGGGATTGAACTGCGCATCATCCTGGCCCTGTACGGTAATAGCCTGTTCAACCCCGCGATGAAAGAGTTGGAGGGTTCGCGGATCAACAGTGCTGACCGGAAATCCTGCCGCTTGCAGGTCGGTGTACGTTAAACGATACAGACCATCCTGGGCGAGCGTCAACTTATAATAGCTCTGCGAAAAGTCGATCCACGCTTGGGATGACTGGGCGCGGGTGCCTACCGCGATCGCGAAGGCAAAAAGGAAAATAATCAGGGTGCGCACCCAGCGGTTGATACGGCTCACAATTCGTTCTATGCTCAAATTCCCAACCCGGTAAGTGGCCATTCCTGACAAATTTAGGGGTATTTGAAAGATTTCTTTAAAATTTTCATCCAGTACTTGGCCATACATAGTACTTTTGCCGTACATATACACAGATCGACATCGATATGAATCTGGAAAACGCTCAAATACAAATGCGAAAAGGGATAGTGGAGTACTGTGTTTTGCGCATTATTTCGCGGGGCGAGGTATACGCGTCTGATTTGCTGGACGAACTGACGGCCGCCCGGCTGATTGTGGTTGAAGGTACCCTTTACCCGCTGCTCACCCGCCTGAAGAATGCCGGGCTGCTCGAGTACAAATGGGTAGAATCGAAATCGGGGCCACCCCGGAAATACTACAAACTGACGGAAACGGGTGATGCCTTCCTTCGAGGCCTCTCCGAAACGTGGGACGACCTCGTGCGCTCCACCGAAATGATCAACTCGAAAACCACTACTCAAGCCTAATCTGACTTTTATCGCGTTATGAAATGGCCTGTAACACCCTTTAAACCTACCGAAAATGATCGGTGGCCATTCCATGTGGCCTTGATCTAAAATTATAAGCACATGAAAAAGAATATCTCCATCAACATCAGCGGCATCATCTTTCACATTGAGGAAGACGGATACGAAACACTCCGGCAGTACCTGGACTCGGTGAACCGGTATTTTGCCGCCTTCGAAGACAGCAGCGAAATTCTGGCCGACATTGAAAGCCGAATCGCAGAACTCTTTCTGGCCAAGTTGAATGAAGGCAAGCAGGTAATCACGGCCGAAGATGTGCAGGCCCTGATGGCGACCATGGGTAATGTAAGCGACTTCAAAGCGGCCGAAGAGCAGGAGAAGGCTGATCACTCCACCGCGGCACCGGCTTCATCCGCGCGTTCCGCTTCGGGGGGTCCGTCCTCAGCCCGTTTCGAGCGCGACACTAAACGTAAAGTACTGGGTGGTGTGTGTGCCGGTATCGGTCACTATTTTAACATAGACCCGGTATGGCCGCGTTTGTTCTTTGCGTTGCTGGTGTTGGGCAGCTATGGCGGGCTCGTGCTGCTTTATATCATCTTGTGGATTGTATTGCCGGGCAACGACAAACTGGATGAGCAGCCCCATGTGAAAAAAATGTACCGCGACCCTGAACAGCGGGTAATCGGTGGTGTAGCAGCCGGTATCGCGGCCTTCTTTGGCCTGGACCTCGCCATTGTCAGAATCCTCTTTGTTGTGTTCGGTATTTTTGGCGTAGGTATCATCACCTATATCATTCTGTGGATTGCACTGCCCGAAGCGCGATCCATTACCGAGCGTATGCAAATGCAGGGCGAACCGGTCACGCTTTCGAACATCGAGTCCACCGTAAAAAAAAATTTAAATGAGAAGGATGAAGAAGAAAGCACGTTCACGCGCATTATCCTCTTCCCTTTCCGCCTGCTGGCCACCATTCTGAGCGGGCTCGGTCGCATTATCGGGCCAATATTCAACGTGGCGCTGGAGGCTGCCCGGATTTTCATCGGGCTGGTGCTGGTCATGCTGGGGCTTGCCCTCACGCTCTCCGTTTTGTTCAGCTTTGCCATCATGCTTGGATTCATCTCAGCCTCCGCGTTTCCCTCCTACTGGGGGCTCGAGCCGTACACCAGTCTGCCGATCGAATCCATTCGCGAGGCTTTCTCCGGCTGGCTGCTGCTCTTCGGATTTCTGGCGGCTGTCATCCCCACTGCACTTCTATTAATTCTGGGCATCTCGGTTATCGTGCGAAAGCTAATCATCAATTCAGTAGTCGGGTGGACGATGTTTGTGCTGTTCTTCGTCAGTGTAGCGGTGCTTAGTGCCATGGTGCCCGCTCTCATCCTCAACTACAAAGAGCAAGGCGAAGTGCGCGAGGAAAAAACATTTGCCATCGCGGGCACTCCCGTGTTGCGGCTTAACGAAGTGGGTATGAACGACTACTGGGTGACCGATCTGGATCTTCGCGGCTATGACGGCAATGATCTGAAACTGGTGCTGCGTTTCGAAGCACAGGGGAATGATATCAAAAAAGCGCAGGAAAATGCCAAGCTGGTCGATTACACGGTGCAACAGCAAGACAGTATCCTGGTCTTCGACTCGAACATTCACTTTCGCCCGGACACCCGGTTCAGCTTTCAGCGCCTTGACATCGATTTGTTTGTGCCTTACAACCGACCCTTTGCCATTGAACCCGAAGTGTGGCGTCTCATCCGCAACTACTATGACGTAGATGACATGACGCAGACGTTTATCATTGACAAGAACGGGGGGCTTCAGTGCATCAGTTGCCCGAATACATCGCCCAGCCGGGTAAGCGCACCACCGGACCAGTTTGGCTTGCGCGACTTCAATGAGATCCGAGCCACCGCCTACGCTGATCTGAATCTGGTTCAGGGCGATGAGTTTGCCATCCGCCTGGAAGGAAACGAACGCGAAAAGAAACGTTACTCGCTTTCTGTAGTGGGCACGACCCTGCACATCGATTACGCCAACCGAAAAAACAGATTTTGGGAGGGCGCTTTGCTGGACGATAACAAAATGAAAATCACGGTGACCTTGCCCAATATTGAAAAAGTGCGCTTCACGGGTGCCGGTGAGGTGAACCTTCGCGGCTTTCGTGAAGATCGGCTCGAATTGGATTTGCTGGGTGCCCTCGCGTGCGATGCCCGCGTGGATGTAACCAACCTGTACGTCACCGCCCGTGGGCCCATTTCAGTTGAACTGGATGGCGAAGGTGATTACCTCGAAGCAAGCTTTGAAAAACTGGGTAGCTTAAAAGCCAACGGATACGAGGTGAACCGCGCGCTGGTAGAGGTGAAAGAGGGCGCGAATGCACGCGTCAACGTGCGCGAGAGGCTTGAGATTGACACCGATCCGATCAGCACTGTTAAGTACTCGGGCCAGCCGGAGGTTATGAAGAATTAAACTATGCGAATTGTAATACTAATTCTGGCAGCTGCGCTCGACTTACAAGCGCAAGTCATCAGCGGCTCCGTCCGCGACCGCCAATCAGGCGAGTTGCTGCCGTACGCCACGATAGGGATTAAAGGAAAATCTATTGGCGTCATCGCGGACCGAAATGCAAAATTTCAGTTGGATTTGCAGGGGGCTGTCGCTAAAGACTCTTTGGTAATTCGGTATCTCGGTTATCAACAACTTTCGTTTTGTTTGAGAGACTTGAAAGACGGAGTTACACTTAACGTGAGGTTGGTAGCCGATAACAAGATGTTGAGGGAAGTGGTCGTATATGATCGCAAGCAGCTGACCGCACTCGGCAACGATGAAAAGAGTTTTTACCATACCGGGTGGGGCTTTAATGAAAGTGAAAGAGGGCGAACCCGAGGTTTGCGGGTAGAGCGACCCGAATTTCCGCTCTTTCTTGTTTCATTTCACATGCATCTGCACGAAAACACGTTTGACAGCGTCCGTTTCCGCTTACATCTATTGCATGCCACGGAGGCCTTCGAGCCACTCGTTAACGAAAACATATTCCTCACCATCTCAAAAAAAAGAGGTTGGATTGAATTTGACCTAAAGCCGTACCAGATTGTGGTGAGCGAACCATTCGTATTGGCAGTGGAGTGGGTGGATGCGTGGGGCCGCGTTAAGGGCCCTGAAGAAGAAAGCCACATCATTACCATTTCCGAAGGCAGGGGCAGTGGCCAAAAGTTTTACCGCGAAAAACCCGAAGAACCGGTGACCTTACAGCCCGGCAAAAGGATAACTTCATTGTACGTCAAAGGCTACGCAGCTAGATAATGAGCTGAAACACGTTTCGATTTATGCGGTATCTTGCCGGTAAAAACTGGAATGGACGTATCGCTTAAATTTCTCGGAGCGGCCAAAAGTGTTACCGGCTCCAAATATTTATTAACGGTGGATGGCGCCAACATCCTGGTGGATGGTGGCCTTTTCCAGGGCCTGAAAGAACTGCGCGAACGCAACTGGCATCCGCTGCCGGTTGATGTTCGGCAGATTGATATGATTGTGGTCACCCACGCCCACATCGACCACATCGGCTACCTGCCGCGCCTGGTGCGCGATGGTTTTGCCGGCACCATTCTGTGTACGCATGCCACGGCCGACCTGATGACCATCATGTTAAAAGATGCTGCGAAACTACAGGAGGAAGAGGCCCTGTTCGCATTCAAACGCGGCTACAGTAAGCACGCCAAACCCGAGCCCCTGTTCAACGAAGCAGACGCCCTGAACGTACTCAGCATGGTACGCAGCTACCCCATGGACAAGTCGATTGAATTGCTCGAGCACGTGAGTGTGATGTTTCGCAACACCGGCCATCTGCTGGGCTCGGCATTTGTAACCTTTAGCTTAGAAGGTAAGGCGCAAACCAAGACGATCGTCTTCTCCGGTGACGTGGGCCGGTATGACGACCCCATCATGCGCCAACCCGATACGCTCACGACTGCGGATGTATTGGTTGTCGAGTCCACCTATGGCGATCGTACCAACCCAATGGGTGACGTAAAAAGCCGGCTGGCCGAAGTGGTGAACGAAGCGGTGGAACACTCGGGGTGTATCGTTATTCCGGCCTTTGCCGTGGGGCGAACGCAAACGCTGATCTATTACCTGCATCACCTGATGGCCGAACGCAGAATACCAACCCTGCCCATTTTCATCGATAGTCCGATGGCGATCAACGCCACCGACCTGTACGAGCGGCATGCCAGCAACCATAAAATTGATGTGCGCAAAGAGCGGGGCGAACTGATCAGCTTATTTGATTCACCCAACATCCACTTCTGCAACACGCGCGATCAGAGCAAGGCGTTGAACGAGCGTAAGTCGCCCGCCATCATCATCTCGGCCAGTGGCATGTGCACCGGAGGTCGCATCTTGCACCACCTCCACCACCGGTTGCCACGCGAGAACGACACCATTCTTTTTGTCGGCTATCAGGGCGAGGGCACACGGGGCCGCGACATGCTGGAAGGTGCCCCCACCATCCGCGTCTTTGGCGATGATGTGCCGGTGAAATGCCGCATTCGCGAGGTGCATGGCCTCTCGGCCCATGCCGACCAACCCGAACTATTGCGATGGCTCAGTACCCTAATCCAGTCTCCCAAGGTTACGTTTATTACCCACGGTGAAGAAAAAGCTGCCCGTGCGCTCGGCCGCACCATTACCGAAAAATTCGGATGGAATACCGTTGTGCCGGAATATTTGGAAACGGTTAACCTCTTTACCGGAATTTGAGGACACATGATGTCACGTATTTTTTTACTTCTGCTGGCAACCCTGCCTCTGCTAACGTATGGCCAGGGACAAGGCGTTAAAGGTCAGCTTTACTGGGTTACCGGCAACCAGATGCCGGGACCGGAACGAGAACAGATACCGCGGCAGGGTATTGCCCGTGAGATTTATGTTTTTGAACTGACCAACCGAAGCGATGTGGAAGAAGAGGACGGCTTTTATAAGGTCCACACACGGCTGGTCAAGCGGGTATTCTCCAAACCGAATGGCACATTTACTATTCGGCTTGAACCCGGCCGATATTCCGTATTTGTGAAGGAAAACAAAGGGCTTTGGGCCAATCTGCTGGATTCGGAAAACAACATCAGCCCGGTTACGGTAACCCGCGGCAGTTACGTATGGATTACCATTTCCATCGATTACTCCGCAGCCTATTGAAAATATTCTAAAACCACATGCAACCCCGGCCGGGCGTTCGGCATCTTCGATACGAACGGCTTTTGAATGAGCTTGACTATTTACCGGGCAACTGACACAGAATGGGTAGCACGATGCAGGCGCCACGACCGCCAGGCGCAGCGGCATGTCTATGAGTTTTTTGCCTCGCGCATGTATGCGCTGTGTTGCCGGTACATTGCCAGCCGCATGGAAGCCGAAGATGTGATGGTGACGGCTTTTACCAAAGTGTTTGAGCGCATCGATCAGTTTAAAGGTGAGGGGAGTTTTGAAGGGTGGATCCGCAGGATTATGGTGAACGAATGCCTCACCTACCTGCGCAGAAACAAATCGCTGTACCTGGATGTGGACGTGGAAAAGGCGGAACGCGAACCCGACTACCAGGCACTGGAAAGCCACCTGCAAGCCGAAGACCTGATGAACCTGATTGCCGCGTTGCCCACTGGCTACCGAATGGTGTTCAACCTCTACGCCATAGAGGGGTATTCGCACCAGGAGATTGCCGCGCAACTGGGCATCACCGAAAACACATCGAAATCGCAGTTGAGCAGAGCCCGGGCTTTGCTGCAAAAGCGATTGATTGAACTGGACGTAGAAACAAAAAAATCAGAGCACCATGGACCACAACACGGATAAATTTTTCGAGCGGCTGGTGGGCGACCACCGCCTGGAGCCCGGTGCACAGGCGTGGGAAAAGATTGAGGCCAACCTGGCAAAAAAAAATAGGATTGTTATCTGGTGGCGGGTGGCTGCTGTAGTAGCGGTTGCAGTAGTGGCGCTCTGGTGGCTCGTGCGGCCGGAAGCATCTGAGCCTACCCTGTCGCGCACCATCGAAACACCCGTTGAGCAGCCGAAGGCGGAGACTATCGTGAGGCCGGAGAAAATAGAAGTTGCGCATCGGGCCGAGCTACCCGTGAAGGAGCAAACCAACAAGCCAGCTGCAGTTGTGGAAAGCCCCACCATTCAGGCGGAACAGCAAACGAACGGGGAGCCAACGGTGGCTGAGACATTCGGAGCTGACGCGGCTGTGCCGGTGGAGACGGTGATGGAGACGCAAGAACCAACCGCAGTGGCCGTTAACGAAGTGAAACCGATGGTGCTGGTGTACGAGTTGCCTGCCCTGGCTGATGCCACGACTGACGTGGCTGTAGCCGAGCCACCCGCGGAGGAAAAACAGAGTCCGCTGGCCAAAGCGTGGGCCGTGGCCAAGGACACAAAAAATGGTGAGGGTCTGTTTGCCGAACTGGATAAGGTAAAGCACAACCTGTTCGCCCGAAATCAAAAAACAACCAAACAAGAGACTTTGAACTAACGAATATGAAAAAGAATTTGATCGTCATCATCGCTTTGCTGGCCCTGTGCCTCCCGGCCTCGGCCCAATCCGCCCAACCCGATTCGGTGGTGGTAAAAGTGGGCAAAGCCAGTAAAGTAGTTGTTACCGTGGGCGATAAGAGTGACCTGGAAACCTTCCGGAAGTATAATTTTCAGCAGTTGATGGACGACATCATCAACAAACTGGATGCCCGCGATAGCAGCCAGACGAAATCGGCCCGTGATTACGAACACCAACCTGACGCGGCTACGAAATCACCCGAGCGGGAGACAGAGGTTGAAAAGGAAGAGCCATGGGAAACCGTGCGCCCCTACAAGCCGCGCAGAGGCACCAGCCAGAACTTTGTCTTCGACCTGGGAATCAATAACCTGATAGATGCGGATGGGTTCCCGTCTTCGGCCGATCCGTATGCCGTGCACCCCTGGGGTTCGTGGTATGTGGGGCTTAACTCCATTCAACGCACCCGGGTGGCCAACAAATTTTTCATCGAATGGGGTGGTGGTGTAAGTTGGTACAACTTCAAGTTTGAAAACGAACGAACCATTCTGAGTACCGATGATAATGGCATCATCTTCGGGGAAGATTTATCGGATGTGGACTACCGCAAGAGTAAACTCACGGTAACCCATCTTAACCTGTCACTCGTGCCGGTTCTGGATTTTGGCAACGGGCGTCACAAGCCCACGTTCTTCAACGACACCGACTCCCGGAGCTTTCGGATAGGCGTAGGCGGCTACCTGGGTTACCGCCTGGACAGCTACACGAAACAGACTTATTTTGAAAATGGTGATCGCAGACGAAACCATGAGCACGACAGCTACTACCTCAATCCGCTCCGCTATGGTGTGCGGTTGCAGCTCGGCTTTGGCGACTCCGAAATTTTTGTGAACTACGATCTGAACGAACTGTTCGAAGAAAACAAAGGGCCAAAAGTAAACGCCTTAACGTTTGGTGTCAGCTTCTGAGCGTTATCACCAAAAAAAAGAAAAACTCCCGACTGGTATAAAAGGCCGGGAGTTTTTTGTTTTCAGGGTAGGCCTGATTTTCAGCGCAAATCAAGATCGTGCAACACCATCTGGCGCTGGTCCGGTTTCAGTTCAAGTTCGCGGCAGGCGCGTGTGCGCGTTGGCCACAAGAAGAAGAACAGCAATAAAACCGCAGTTGCGGGCAGGATAAAAACGAGGTGGCCGGTAAGATAGTAGCCCACGGCATACCACATGACAGCACTCACACAAATAACCAGGCGGAAAAAAACAGGCTGTGCGTAGCGCTCCAGTTTCAGTCCAAGGCTGAACTCCCGCCTGATAACCCGGATCTGTTGTGGAACATACCACGCATTAACGAGCGTTAGTTCTGCGAGAGCCAATGCCGTTATCACCCCAAACACAAACATCACGGCATCACCCTCCACAATCGGCTGCAAATCGCGCAGAAATTCGGCCGCACCAATGCCGGCAACTGCAAACGTTACCAATACAGTTGCTCGGTTACTTAACCGATAGAAGTACTCCCGAATGGAAAGGAATTTCATGTGTTCATCATCTGGGTTGTCAAATTTAATCGTTTACTTTGACGTCAGAGAAGTGGAACGAATGGAAACTGTGGTTAATCTTTCGCGCAAAGAACAAGTAATCCGCAAAGCGGCCGAGCTTTTCCGCGAAAAAGGATATGCAGCCTCGTCCATGCGCGACCTGGCGCAAATGCTGGGCATTGAGGCAGCCAGCCTGTACTCGCACATCAAATCAAAAGAAGAAATTCTGCAGAGCCTGTGCTTTGATATGGCCGCGGAATTCCGAAAGTCGCTGCAGGACGTAGAAAAAATGAAGGTAACAGCGGGTGAAAAGCTCAAACTGGGCATTATTGGTCATATAAAGGTGATGGCCAAAGACCTGGTGGCGGCAGCCGTATTCATGAATGAACACCGGCACCTGAGTCAGCCCTACCTGCGCGAGTTTCTGTTGCTGCGCATCAACTACATCAACCGGTTCAAAACGATCATTGAAGAAGGCATTGCCACGGGCGAATTCAAGGAAAACATCGATACCAAACTGGCCGTTATGACGCTGTTTTCATCCTTAAACTGGATGCCGATGTGGTACGACCCGGATGGCAACATTGTGCCCACCGATTTAGGTGAACAATTGGCCGACATGCTGATTAACGGTTTGCGTAAACAAAAGCTCTGATTCTTGTTTTGTTTTTTTAAATCCCCTAACAGTAGTTAGTTTTGGGGTCTAAAACCTATTGTTATGTACGGAGGTGGAAATACGTTTGACGGAATCAAGACCGACAGTGTGGCCCAGGAAGATCCGGCAAAACTAGCCGAGTTTGAGGCGCGCATTGCCCGGGGCGAAAAAATTGAGCCCACCGACTGGATGCCACAACTCTACCGGAAGCAACTCATTCGCATGATTGAGCAGCATGCGCACAGCGAAATTATCGGAGCGTTACCGGAGGGCACGTGGATCACCCGCGCACCGGGGTTCAGACGCAAAATGGCGCTGATGGCGAAGGTGCAGGACGAAGTAGGCCACGCCCAGTTATTGTACAGTGCGGCTGAAACCCTCGGCAAGAGTCGCGAGAAAATGATCGAAGATTTGCTGAGCGGCAAATCCAAATACTCCAACATCTTCAACTACCCCACCTTAACCTGGGCCGATTGCTGTTTCATTTCCTGGCTGGTGGACGCGGGCGCCATTGTGAACCAACTTGCCAACGCCAAGGGAAGCTATGGCCCGTATTGCCGCGCCCTTGATCGCATCTGTGCCGAAGAATCGTTTCACCTCAAATACGGCCACCATTGTGTGATTTACCTGGCCTCCGGCACCGCCAAACAACGCCAGATGTTTCAGGATGCCCTCAACCGCTGGTGGGCGCCCATGATGCACTTCTTCGGGCCCTCCGACAAAATCTCGGCCCACACCGAAGTGTTGATGAGGTGGAAAGTGAAGATGGCTACCAACGATGATATGCGTAACCAGTTCCTGGATATGTATGTGCCCAAGATCTGGGAATTGGGCTTCACCATTCCGGATTCCAACCTGAAGAAAAATACCGAAACCGGCAAGTGGGCATACACCGAGCCCGATTGGGAAGAATTTAAACGCGTAATCAATGGCGATGGCCCCTGCAATAAGGAACGCCTCGAAGTGAGACGCATTGCGGAAGAACGCGGCAAGTGGGTGCGCGAAGCCCTCAAGTCGCCCAAAACGGCTTACGTAACTCCTTTGGCGTAGTCGTCAGTGGGGTGACGAGATTCTGAAATAGTAAATCAAAAATCTAAAATTGAATTCCCTCGATCCCCGCGTTAACCGACTTCCGGCCATAGGCCAGCCGGGGCAAATTCTGCCGAAAGCTGCACTCGATCAGCTCGGCACGTTCGAGGTGTTTGTGCAACCGAAAGACGGTAAGGCCTTTCAGCATGAGGGCATTGTGCATGCCGCCAACCGCGATCTTGCTTTTGTACTGGCGAAAGAAGCGTTCACCCGCAGATTTCTGTGCACGTCCCTGTTTGTGGCTGACACCCGCCACGTGTACGTCTCCCCCACCACCGAAGGCAATACCAGCGCCATGGATCAACTGGCGGAAGTGATCAACCAGCCCGGCACTGCTGAGGCTTACGACATTTTTGTGCTGCCCAAACGGGGCAAACAGCATGTGCACGTGGGCCAGGTGCAGGCGGTACTTCCACAGGAAGCCATGTGGAAAGCCAAACAGCTCAACCTGCATCAGGGCAAGGTGGTGTACAACGTGTGGGCCATTCGCACGGCCGACATCCGCTTCACCACCGAGGAAGAAAAAGATTTGTGGCTCACCCTGCCGGAAAAGAAATTCCGCGATGCCTCGGATTATAAGGGGGGCGATAAGCTGAAAGAATTTTTGGAGCGAAGTAAAACCACGTGAACTGGAAGGGACAGCAACGGGCGCTGGAACTACTGGCTGTGGCAGCCATGGTAACCGGCATTATTCAAATGTACCGGGGCCACGACCCGCA
This sequence comes from Flammeovirgaceae bacterium, assembly GCA_021298015.1. Lineage (GTDB taxonomy): Bacteria > Bacteroidota > Bacteroidia > Cytophagales > Cyclobacteriaceae > ELB16-189. The sequence continues at coordinate 12,661 of JAJTGY010000046.1, read as the reverse complement.
GCGCTATTGGATTTACGGAGGCTTTGCGCTGGTGGGCATCGCCAAATTATGGGAAGCCATAAACGTGCACGACCCTTCGTTTAAGGTTTTGAAGATTGTACTCACCGCGTTGATTCTGGTGTTGTGCGCGTTGCACCTGGCTACCGGCATTAAAACGCTGAACTATATTCCGGTGCCGCTGTTGATTTACTACGTGCTGCACTATCGCTTACGATTTAAACAAACCGGCTCATGAGCAACCTGGCACTGAAAGAAATCCTGTATAAAATGGCCGATGACCTGCTGGTGTTCGGGCACCGCAATTCCGAGTGGACCGGCTTTGGCCCGCTATTGGAAGAAGACATCGCCTTCTCCTCCATGGCCCAGGACAAGATCGGGCAAAGCCAGGCACTTTACCAGTTGCTGCACCAATTGGGCGAGCAGGAACCGGATACCGTGGCCTTTACGCGTAATGCGAACCAGTTTCACAATTGCACACTGGTGGAGTTGCCCAATCGCGAGTATGACTTCAGCCTGGTGCGGCACTTTCTGTTCGATACGGCCGATGCCCTGCGTTGGCAAATGCTGATGCAGAGCTCCTACACACCCCTGGCCCAACTGGCCGCCAAAGTGCGGGGCGAGCTGCGCTACCACACGCTGCATGCCAACACGTGGATCAAACAGCTGGGCAGCGCCACCGAAGAAAGTATCGGGCGGTTGCAGCAGTCACTGAACGAACTGGCGCCTTATGCCTTGGGCATGTTTGAGCGCTCACCCTATGAAGATCAGCTAATCGCAGATCAGATTTATGAAGGCGAGAAAGCGCTGGAGGCGCGCTGGCAGCAAGCGATTGAGAAGACGCTGGCCCAAACCCAGTTGACTTCACCCGATTGGAAAATTCAAACCCCGCATTTGGGCGGACGCGTAGGTGAGCACACCGAACATTTGCAACCGCTGCTGGATGAAATGAGTGAAGTGTTCCGCATCGACCCGGGTGCGGAGTGGTGAGGGGCAGATGCTGGATACTAGATGCTGGATGCTGGATACTGGATACTAGATACTAGATACTGGATGTTGGATAGTGGAAAAAGTATTGGACCATTGAATGCTGAATTACTTTCCTGGCTCGAAGAGGTGAAAGACCCCGAGATACCCGTGCTGTCGCTGGTGGATATGGGGGTGATTACCCAAGCCGAGGTAGACGGCAGCGTGGCCCGTGTGGAGATGACGCCCACGTTTGTCGGTTGCCCGGCATTGGAAATTATGAAGCAGGAAGTGGAGCAGGTGATAACCCGGCACGGCTTCACGCCCGAAGTCACCGTTTCGTTTCGCGAGCCCTGGAGCAGCGACAAGATGACGGAGAAGGGAAAGGCCGCATTAAAAAAATTCGGATTAGCTCCGCCTCCGGCATCTGCGCAGGTGTTTCACGATTTGGAAATACTGGAAAGCGCCACCTGCCCGCGCTGCAACGGCACGAACACCGAGTTAAAAAACCCGTTTGGCCCCACGCTGTGCCGCGCCATTTATTATTGCCACACCTGCCACGAAGCCTTTGAGCAGTTTAAGCCGGTTTAGAATTTTTTACCTCCGATGCTGATGTTGGGCGGCTAGTACGGCTTGCCCACCGCAAAAAAAAGCGAAGGGACGGCCGCATGTCTTGTTGGGCGCTTTACCACCCAACGGCAGGCCTACCAACAAACCCAAACTGCACAAAAGATATATCCGCGATTTTTGACCTTTTTGGCCATTTCCGTAGGTTTTACTTGCAAAACCGCCATACATAAAATACCTTTAATTGCACAAACACAAACGTTGTGCACCAGGCGCGAGACGCGTCTCCGTAGACGGGACGCGGCAGACAACACAACGTTTGACTTCGCAGACTTGTATGCCGACAGGCATACGGTGAAGCAAAATCAAAAAAAACATCTGGACGACAAATCTTTCCCGCGGAGAGAACGTGGTCACTTTATCACTTTTTCGCACCGCGACACCTCGCAGCGGACGACTTGAAAAGGCAAAACTGAACACGACCCTACTTTTTTCTAACAGTGGACTCGGACTCGTCAATGAAAAATAACGGACGACTTGCGACAAGTCGTAAACTAATTGACGGTTGACGCGCCCGAGTGCACAACAAAATGTTTCTTCAATGGTGCGGTGACGTGTAGCCCAAAGTTTATATCTTCGTTCAACGTTTGGTATCGGGGACAGGGCGCGGCTTCGGAAGCGCACCACTGAAGAAACACAAACGTTGGCGGCAAGCCACAAAAAAAATTTGTTTTATGAGAACCTTGAACTATTACATATTGGGATTATTGCTAATCGCATGTGACGAAGAACCGAAATTTAAAGTTGGACAAGAATACGGAGGTGGAATAATATTTTATGTGGATAAATCAGGTGAACACGGACTTATAGCTGCAAAATTTGACCAAGGACAAGCTGAATGGGGTTGCCAAACAACTGCAATCACAGGAGCAGACGGAGAGGCAATTGGTACGGGATTACAAAATACAATTGACATCGTAAACGGTTGTTCTGATGATAACATAGCTGCGCGACTTTGTTTCAACTTGGTATTAAATGGTTATGATGACTGGTTCTTACCAAGCAAAGACGAACTCAATCAATTATATTTAAGAAAAGAGCTTGTAGGTGGTTTTGCGACCGACATAACTGCTCCTTACTGGAGCTCGACTGAGCGTGAGATTTATAACTCTGCCTGGAGACAAACTTTCGCGGACTATTTTGAGCAAACCGCTTATGACAAGTATAATGCGTACAATGTAAGAGCTATAAGAAAGTTTTAATAAATGGCCAGCCGCCAACAGCATGTTTCTGCAATGGTGCCGTGATGAGTTAATATAAAGTTTTATCTTCGTTCAACGTTTGGTTTCGTGGGACAGGACGCGGCTTCGAAAAGGCACCACTGCAGAAACACAAACGTTGCAGGCCAGGCGCTGCGGGACAGGTTACCGTTGACAAATCGTGGTGAAAAATTGACCTAGGTGACGGTTGACTTTTTTGAAAGGTCGTCTCCGTGGAAAGTTCGCAGCAGGTCGACAACTTTGCGGCACCGCGGACAGGTCGCAGACTTTGTGTTGATTTTTTTTCGGTGATCGGACTCTTTCGGCTTCGGGTGACAGTGAACAACCATTTGGACTTGGCGCGGCAAGAAACGCAGTCAGTAAACAGGACAGAGAAGTGACCTCCGGCACGTTGGACTTTTTTGGCACATATGACGATGACGAATTAATGTGACCGGACTGACTGGGGTTGGTTTGTAGTTTAGTTTTTGTAATTTCGTTTGCCCACGGGGACTTGTCGTGGCTACGAAAACCGCAGCCTGCATAAACACAAACGTTGTAGGGCATTTGCTTCAAGACGACAATGACAGACAAGGAAATCAAACTGCGACAAATAATCGAGGACTTCGAAAGTCGAAAGATTGACGGGCATGTTGCAGTTGAATTATTAAAAGATTTGACGGGCGAGACAATTGACATAGGATATTTATCCGAATACTGGGCTTCTGAAAGTCTTGACACCTTTATAGAAAAGTTGTTGGTTGAACATATTCAGGACTGACAAACAATTGACGACAAGAAGGCGATTGAACTTATAAAAGAAATTCAGGAAAATATAAGCAAAGAAGGACTATTAATACGCAACTCGACAGCACTAGAAAGACGATACAGCAAGTCAACGGGGACAGTCATAAATTTAATATTTAATCGAGACGGACAAGACTCGAAATTGATACTGGACGAACTTAAAAAGGAGACGAGAATTTTTCTATGACGGTGGACGCAAACGCCCTACAACAGTATGTTTCTGCAATGGTGCCGTGACGAGTTGATATAAAATTTTATCTTCGTTCAACGTTTTCGTTTCGTGGGACAGGACGCGGCTTCGATAAGGCACCACTGCAGAAACACAAACATTGCCGGCAAGCCCTTCAGGACAGAGAAGTTTATCGTTAAAAAGTTGTACATTTGGACTATGTATCGAGTTAAGGACTACATAAATATTGACAAAGAAATACTGTCTGGAAATCCCGTTTTTAAGGGTACAAGAGTTCCTATTCAGACTCTTTTTGACCATTTGGAGAAAGGGATACCACTTGACGAATTTCTGGACGACTTTCCGACAGTAAAAAAGGAACAAGCAATTGCAGTTATCGAAATTGCTAGCAAAATTCTGACCTCAAAAAACATCGAGCAAATCTATGAGACTGCTGCTTGATGAGAATCTTCCTAAAAGATTAAAGCAAGACTTTAAAGAATATGAAATTTACACAGCCGCAGACAAAGGCTGGACTGGAATTTCAAACGGCAAATTATTAGGACTGTTGACCGAGAATAAGTTTGACGCCTTAGTAACGTTTGACAAAAACTTACAGTATCAACAAAATTTTACCAAATACACGATTGCAGTCATTGTGTTAAATGCTCCGGACAACAGTTACGCGACATTGAAAGAACTGGTTCAAAAAGTAAAGGATGTTTTGACGACTGACTTGAAATCAGGACCGACTGAGATTAAGTAAGAAGGGCCAGCCGGCAACAGCATGTTTCTGCAATGGTGCCGGACGAGTTGGTATAAAGTTCTATCTTCGTTCAATGCTTGGTTTCGTGGGACAGGACACGGCTTCGAAAAGGCACCACTGCAGAAACACAAACGTTGCCAGCCATAGGGTCGGACAATGTGGGTTTCATAATAACGACTGACAATTTATAATGACAAATTCTCCACAGGGTCAAATGAACCCTTCACTTTTGGAAGAATATATCGGTTACCATCCTGAGTTCATGGACTCGTTGACAATTTTTCAAGAAGGCACAGCAAAGAAAATTTTGAAACGACTTAAAAGTGAAAACGACAGAAATAATTTCATATCTACTGTTGCCGAAATAAGGTTCGGGAAATTATTTAGTGAATTGGGGTTTGAAGTAGAATACGACAAAAAATTCCCTAATAATCAAAGACCAGATTGGTTAATAAAACTCAGGGACTCGACTGCCATTTGTGACGTTTATCGACTTGGAAAAAGTGATAAAGACCAAGTACGAAGTGATTTCCAGGGTAAACTGATGGGGAAACTAGAGGAAATTCCTAAGAGTTATTTCATCAAAATTAATTTCATTAACGAATACTTTGACTCAAATAAATACAACTTAGACCAAATTTCTAATGAAGTACGACACTGGCTGGACTCTACTAGAATTGTAGGTGAAAGTATTACAATCGCAGACAATTTTGAATTTGAGATTCGAAAGATAAACACCAAATCAAAACATGTATGCTGTGTTGGACACGCTAGCTCAATTGACATCAAACCACAAAAGGTAAACCAGATAGAAAATTTAAGTCCCAATGAGATTACAAAAAAGTTAAACAAATACGATGAGATTATTTCTGAGCACAGTATGCCTTACTTCATATGCGTATATATTGACTTTGTAAGTGGGTTTGACCATAGAGACTTTCGAGAAAGATTTTTAGGACGTGGAGTAGAGTTTATTGACTTCGGAACACCTATTGGTAATCTTGAGCAGTGTAGACACATGGGACAGACGTGGACTGAATTGGGAGAATTTTACAGCAATTTGCAGCTGAGTGGAATCTTGACTTTTTTTAACGAACAATTTAAACTCCTATTAAACCCAAACAAGCAACAAGTAATTTATAGTACTAAGCATTCTCAATTACTTAGTGGGTTGATAGACCTGTCCATTGACGAGAATAAAGCCCATGATTGAAGTGTTGCCAATGACCCTACGGCTGGCAACAAAATGCTTCTGCAATAGCGCGGTGAAGTGTAAACTATAAGTGCTATCTTCGTTCAACGTTTGGTGCCGGGGACAGGACGCGGCTTCGGAAGCGCGCTACTGCAGAAGCACAAACGTTATGCACAAGGCGTGGACGGCTTCGAAGAAAGCGAAGAGCTAAACGATAAAATAGAAGTTTAAAATAAGAGTTAAGCAGACTTGAGACAAATTCTTAAATCTTACTGGTTTTGGTTTTATGTGACAGTTGCTATAATTTCCACTATTGACTTTGTCGACCATGTAACTCGGACAGACTCTTACTTCAGCGACATTTGGCTTAATTGGTTACTATTTACAATTGCAAGTACGATTTCACTGTGCTTGACAATTTATTTCACAAACATAATGACAAGGAATTTATTTAAAAGAGACAATCTAATCTTCCAATCCATTTCAATAATCTTGGGACTGCTTACTCACGTTTATTTAAGCGGACCAATATTTGACAGATTAATTTTCGGACAGGTAACCTTAGACTTTTTTCCAACATCGACAATATTTATAGCTGGACTAGGAATTTTCTATGTCGTTAGACTTTTAACATACATCATGACAAAAAATTTAAACTAGTTGGACAGGACGTTTCCGTCAGACCTTGACTCGTTAGCGACTTCGAGTTGTTGGCTGACAAAGTTTTAACCTGCGACAAAGATTCGATGAACTAAAACGATCGACAGAAACGCCCTGTGCATAACAGCAGCTATAACCAATGGCTGGTTGACGTGTAAGTATAAAGTTTTATCTTCGCTATTACGTTTGGTCACGGTGGACAATAAAGTTTTCAAAAGCCGCCACTGGTTATAGCCAATCGTTAGCAGCAATGGGGTTCCGTGGACAGATACTCCAAGAGAATAAGAGATGAATTGACAATAATTGCATGACGACAATTGATAGCATGTTTGAGTTGGCAATTGAGCTCCGGGACAAAGGAGAATTGAGAGACTCAATTAACGTACTATTTAAAATATTGAACGACTACTCAGTTGACGAAAGGACACATGGAATTCATACAGTGTTGGGCGGAATACATAGTGACCTAGGGGAAAACGAAAATGCATTAATAAATTTTAGAAGGGCGACAGAGTTGAATCCCAAGTCTGAACTTGCATCACTGGGGCTGTACATAACGTTGACAACATTGAACAGGGACGAAGAAGCAATCCATGAATTAATAAGATATTTGAAAAGTTATCCGGCTGACTTGTATAAGGGGACTCTAGAAGAATTATTGGAGGACTTGGAGAAGGGCTACATGACGGACTACGAGGACGACATTCGGAATTTTGCCAAAGTAAATGGAGTTGAGATTTGACTGCGGAAACCCCACAGCTGCTAACAGCATGTTTCTGCAATGGTGCCGTGACGAGTTGGTTTTAAGTTTTATCTTCGTCCAACGTTTCTCCACATGGACAGGACACGGCTTCGGAAAGGCACCACTGCAGAAACACAAACGTTGTGCACTATGCGGGCGGACAGCCAAGTCGTACGCAACGGGTAACAACGTAAATTTTTAGACGCTGACCCCGCGCATGGTGACGGTTGACAAATGACTCCCAAAAAAGTCCAGAGCCCACTCCCACCGCGCGACAACCAGGTTTCAAAATACAGACCCGTGACCTGCGACAATTTTCCGTCTCCGCTCGACAGTTTGCGGACTATTGAATGTATAACGACTCTTTTACGCGGACGGTTTTGTGTACGTGGACAGGAATCCAGTCCGCGGCAAACGCGGGACATTTCCCCACGCGCCCGTGTTGACACCGTGGTTAAATTTGAGTACCTATAAACCACCAACATTTGGTTACGGGGGACAGACCGCAGCTTCGGAAGCCGGCCACATCGCAAACACAAACGTTAGCAACAATGCCCTTTAGTGTCACCCGAAAGATTCTCTACGACAAAAAGTAACATTCGACAATCTTATCTATTAAGTTTCTAAACAGGGAACAAGTAATCGTTTCCTTAGACTCAGTGGACATTAAAAAACAAGCATAAACGACTGGGACTCGACTCGGCTGACGAACAAAGAAACTTCTAAACAGTCCCCACCGCACGGCAACCTAAAGAGATACTCACCAATGCTTTTGGCACTTGCCATTACCCCACATGCCACAACGACACCAAAGCAATGCCAAGAGCCAAACCCACAGCAAAAGCTTATAACGATTTTATTTATTACTTCTGAATAATAGAAACATATTAATATATTTGACCTTTTACTTCAAAATCATCGTTTCATGAAAGGATACATTGGCGAATTTGAAGAGCTTGTTTTGCTAACAATTGCCAGTCTTGGCGAAGATGCTTATGGTGTTTCTATTCAAGAGAACATTGAAAAAATAAGCAACCGAAGTATTAGCATTGGAGCTTTGCATTCAACCATTACACGACTAGAGGAGAAAGGTTTGATAAAATCTTGGCTAGGAGAACCGACTCAGGAAAGAGGGGGCAGAAGAAAGCGTTTCTTTGAGATTACGCATCAAGGCAAGCTAAGTCTCCATCATGTTAAAGACTTGAGAGATGCGCTCTGGAAACTTTCTAAAGCAAATCTTTCCCTTGCCAAATGAAAGAGCAAAATATTAAGCCACCCCGTTTTGTCGACCAACTTTTCGACTGGTATTGCGGCAACGCTCCTATCGAAGACCTTCGCGGTGACATGGAAGAATTGTTCTATACTAATCTTGGGAAGATGTCAGTCGCGAGAGCGAAACTGAAATATTTGCAACAAGCATTATCACTTTTTTTTTATGCCATAAAGAAACGAAAACAAAAATCTGCCTATCATCAATATTCGCAACAATCAATCAATTTAAGTATGCTTAAAAATTATTTAATAATAGCTTTTCGGAATTTAATCGGCCATAAAGCATACACATTAATTAATGTTCTTGGATTAGCTATTGGGATGGCGAGTTGTATAATGCTTGCTTTATACATTCAGAGTGAACTTTCTTACGACAAAGATTTTGCTGATGCTGAAAGCATACACAAACTCATTCTAGAGCGAAAGTATCCCGATAAGACCCAAATTCTAGCAGGAGTTCCTCATTCTTTTGCGAGTGTGTTGGCAAAGGATTACCAAGTGGTTGAGCGAGCAACAACGATTTGTGGTCCATTTGATGATATGATTATTTCTTACAAAGGTTCTGACCAAAGCAATCTGAACTATCTTGAAAATGATGTTTACGCTGCCGATAGTAATTTTTTCAAAATATTTAGCTTCAAAATTTTGAAGGGAGACAGGAGTACCATGCTCCAGCATCCGAAAAGCATGGTACTCACGGAGAGTACAGCGAAGCGGCATTTTGGTGATGAAGATGCCTTCGGAAAGTTGATTACGATGTCAGGCAATGTTTTTACTGTTACTGGAATTTGTGAAGACCCTCCTACTAACACTCATTTTAAGTTCGGTTTAGTAATTTCAATCCATACCATCGAACGGTTCAATCTCGACAATTTTAATCGACCTGATTCTTACTGTTACCTAAAGTTAAGAGCGGGTGCAAATTCAATAGCTCTTGAGTCGATGTTTCCCAAAATGGTAGACTCATATGCGGCTGCTGACTTTGAGCGAGTAAACAAAACTTCATGGTTAGATTACAAAAAGGCGGGAAATGGTTATACTTATTTTTTGCGTCCACTTAGAAGTATTTACTTAGACCCAGACGATATTGGTGGCATGAAACCTAGTGGTAACATTATTCTGGTAAGGATACACATTGGCATCGCTATTCTTATTTTCGCTATCGCTTGCATTAATTTCATAAATCTTGCTACAGCTCGCTCTCACGAACGAGCTAAAGAAGTTGGGGTCAGAAAAGTATTAGGTTCATTCAAGAGACAGTTGGTCTTTCAATTTTTGAATGAGTCTTTTATCGTTAGTTTTATTGGAGTGGGATTAGCTACAATACTTATTATTGTATCATTGCCGTATTTCAATCTTCTTACAGACAAAAATTTACAACTCGTTTTCAATTTGCAAACAGCTCTTGTACTAGCTGTTATAATTATTGTGTTAAGTCTTTTAGCTGGACTTTATCCATCTTTTGTATTGTCATCATTTAAGCCAGTTAATGTACTAAAGGGCAACTTCACGGCAACCCCAAGGGGTAAATGGATAAGGAGTGGTTTGGTAGTTTTTCAGTTTTGGATTTCAATCTCCTTGGTAATTTGCACCTTGATAATGCAGCAGCAAACAACGTTTCTTAGTCAAAAAGACTTAGGTTATGATCGAGAAGAATTGCTGGTAATTGAAGGGAACTTCCATATGAGACCTAGTTTCACACGTAGTTTAGTGAATGAAATTAATAGGTTGCCACAAGTTCTATCTTCTGCCGGAAGTTTATCCATGCCCTCGATGAATGGAATTTATCCTCAGCAATATCAGTCTGAAGATTCTCCAGAGATAAGGTCAACTCACACAATGTATATAGGAGACGAGTTTGCAGAAACAATGGGATTTAAGTTACTCGATGGGAAACAGTTTTCCGTTGCAACCAACGATTCACTTTCAGTAATCTTAAATGAATCTGCTGTAAAAACCTTTGGATTATCAAACCCAATTGGCAAAAAGATAACTTTCCTTGAACAAACTTATGGTTCTGGTGAGCGGACTACTTTTACCATTATTGGTGTCATTAAAGATTTTCATTACAGAACGTTACATGAAGCAGTCAACCCCTTGGTGATTCAGAGCAATGAGATAATATTCAGCCGGATGAGCTACATAGTAGCAAAGGTTAAACCAGGCGCTTATAAAGAAGCCATTTCGAATATTGAATCAAAGTGGAAAGAATTGGCACCTGATATGCCTCTTCGACTGAGAATGGTTGATGGGGTTTTAGAAGCTCATTACCAAAAAGAAAAACGAACGAGTAGAATATTCACGCTGTTTTCCAGTCTTAGCATCTTTGTTGCCTTAATAGGATTGTTTGGTCTTTCTGCTTACACGGCTAGCTTACGCACTAAAGAAATTGGAATCCGCAAAGTATTTGGTGCTGGCATAGTAGATGTATTCTTTCTGCTTACCAGTGGATTTACAAGAACAGTATTGATTTCATTTCTATTAGCCGCACCGATTTCGTGGTACTTAATGGAAACATGGTGGCTTCGTGGCTTTGCCTTTAGAATCCAAATTAGTATTTGGACTATCTTAGGCGTAGGTATTGCCGCGCTTGCGATTGCTTTAGTCACCGTTACGTATCAATCCGTTAAGGCAGGAATTACAAACCCCATACGCTCATTGCGAAATGAGTAGACATAGCTCGTTGTAATTAGACCAAAAATCACATTTATGAAACCTATCTTCTTCTTAATCTTACTGGCTTCAACAATTGTAACTTTTGGTCAAAAAAAGAAAATCTGTTTTTCTATTGATGATTTGCCCCTAGTCACCTATGGTATTTCGGATTCAGTCTATCAGCAAAGCCTAACAGATAAGATTATTGCATCGTTGAATAGGAATAATATTCCTGCAATCGGTTTTGTAAACGAAATGAAATTGTATGATAAAAATAACACAGCAATTTCTTGGCAAATCAAATTACTAAATCAGTGGGTTGATAATGGATTAGAACTTGGTAATCATACATACTCGCATCCAGATTATAATAATCTTTCATTTCAAGCTTTTAGTCGTGATGTTTTGAAAGGTGAAATATTTACGCGAGAAATACTTAATCGAAATGGTTTGGCACTTACTTATTTCAGGCACCCATTTTTGCACGTGGGGAATTCAAAAGAAAAAAATGACTCCTTGAACAATTTTCTTTCTGACCATGGCTATACAATAGCTCCAGTGACAATTGACAATGAAGATTACCTGTTTGCACTGGCATACAAAAGAGCTAAGGATAACGAGAATTTTGCTTTAATGAAGAAGATAGGCTCAGATTACATTGATTACATGGAGCACAAATTAAAATATTTTGAAAAACAAGTGTATCTACTTTTTGGTCGGGAGATAAATCAAATTTTACTAATTCATGCCAACTTGCTTAATGCGGATTATCTGGATTCGCTGGCAAAGATGTTCCTTAAAAACAATTATGAGTTCGTAACAATGGAAGAAGCTTTAAAAGACAATGTATATCAAACAAATATAACAGTATATGGAAAATGGGGTATATCTTGGATTGACAGATGGGCTCTCTCACAAGGAAAAAAAGGGGATTTTTTCAAAGACGAACCTGCTACACCAGATTATATCAAGAAGTTAAGTGATTGATCTCTTCGTACGGATTGAATCTAATCAAAGTTCGTTTTGAGCAGCTAGTTGGTATAACCCGAAAGTGAGACCAACCCTAGCGGCACACATGGCAAAGCCCGCACATGCCGACCCGCAAAATCCAAGCTTTGCTAAGAGTGCCGCACCCCTGCACCAATATTTGACAGATTAGTAAGAGTAAAACGAAAGATTCGCCAAGGTTGCCCCCCGCGCTCTTTCAGTTTCACAACCACGTTTCTGGGACAAAGAACAAATGAATAACAAACGGACAACCATGTACAATGACAATCAATTCTATGTGACACCCCAACGACAACCTAAAGACCGACTTATAACGAGAGAGAAGAAGGGCACATGTTGCTAACAGCAGCTATTTGCAATGGCTGAGTGAAGTGTAAGTATAAAGTTTTATCTTCGCTATTACGTTTGGTCACGGTGGACAAATACGTTTTCAAAAGCCATCCACTGCAAATAGCCAAACGTTGTGCACTATGCGGGCGGACAAACAAGTCGTACGCAACGGGTGACAAAGTAAATTTTTAGACGCTGACCCCGCGCAAGGTGACGGTTTACAAATGACTCCAAAAAAAGTCCAGAGCCCACTCCCACCGCGCGACAACCA
>JAJTGY010000012.1 GCA_021298015.1 Flammeovirgaceae bacterium | reverse complement strand
ATTTGTTCATTGCGCTGTGCTCAATATCGTTTTGGCGCATATCGCCCCGGATTTTCAATAGTGGTGTACGGTTACCGTGCCCTCCCCACCCGATGCCCGCTTACCGCATAGTAGAGAATGAACAAGTAGCAGGGTACCACCGATGCTACAAAACCTCCCTGCGGCCCCAGTTGCTCGGCCAATGCAGCATAGCCCTGCGGGATAATAGCCCCCCCGGCTATGCCCATAATCAACAGGGCAGAACCGATTTTGGTGAATTTGCCCAAACCATCGATTGCCAGCGGAAAAATAGCAGGCCACATCAGGGCATTGGCTAAGCCCAGGAGCGCAATAAACATCACCGAGGTATAACCTGACGTAAGCAAGATGAGCAATGAAAACGCGAGACCAACGAGAGCCGACAATCGCAGCGCGGTTTCCTGCCGGATGTACCGGGGAATGCTGAATATGCCCACTACGTAACCAATCACCATGGCAAAAAGGGTGTATGAGGTGAAGTTCTTCGTTTCATCCAAACTGATGCCCAGCGACTTTCCGTAGGAACCTATCACATCACCGGCCATTACCTCAGCACCCACGTAAACGAAAATGCAGACGACTCCCAATAACAAATGTGGAAACTGCAGTATACTCGACTTAGAACCCGCTTTGGTTTCCTGCTCATGTTCCGAAGCGGTTTCAATCTCGGGCAGTGGCGAGAGTAAGATCATGCCAGCCAGGATCAGCAACACAACGGTCATGATACCATACGGCCAGATCACCCGCTGCGCCAGCGAATCGAGCAATTGTGTGCGGGTGGCCGTATCGGTAGCTGCGTTCACCTGCATTTCAATTTCAGAAGCCCCTTGCAAAACAATCGCGCTTAATACCAGCGGACTGATGGCTCCGGCTACCTTATTGCAAATGCCCATGATGCTGATCCGTTGGGCTGCCGACTCAATGGGCCCAATAATGGAGATGTAGGGATTGGATGCGGTTTGCAGGAGCGACAACCCCATGCCTTGCACGAAGAGGCCGGTTAGAAAAAATCCAAATACACGGGTATGGGCAGCCGGGATAAAAATCAAAGCACCCACTGCCATGACCACAAGTCCCCAGGCCATTCCTTTTTTGAATCCCGTGAACTTTAGAATATAGGAGGAGGGAATCGCCAGAAAAAAACAGGCCATGTAAAACGCGAATGTCACCAAAAATGCTTCGGCATCGGTTTTCAGATCGCACGCCAATTTGAGAAATGGGATCAGCGTACCATTAAGCCACGTGACAAAGCCAAAAATGAAAAAGAGCATGCCGATGATGGCAATAGAAAAGGCATAGGAATTTTTGGGGGATGAACTCATGAAGATGTGTTTGTTATTCGATTCTTTTAGCGATTTTCACGGGTTGATTTTAAAACATTCCGATGAGTAACACAACAAAACCCGCACTTTTAGTCATGGCCGCAGGTATGGGCAGCCGTTACGGAGGTATCAAACAAATTGATGGCTTTGGCCCGGGCGGGGAAACCATCATGGACTACTCCCTTTTCGACTGCATTCGGGAAGGATTTGGTCAGGTTGTGTTCGTGGTTCGGGAAGAAATACTCGACACGGTTCGAAACATGTTCTTGCCCAAACTCCAAGGTAAGGTAATGGTTGATTTTGTCATTCAGTCGTTGGACAAGTTTGTGCCACCCGCTTACCAGCCCGTTAACCGAAAGAAACTCTGGGGAACTACTCATGCCATGCTTTGTGGCCGGGAGGTGATCAACGGCCCGTTTGCGGTGATCAATGCCGATGATTTTTACGGCCGCGAAGCGTTTGCCTCACTGGCGCAATTTTTCAAAACCGCTCCACCTCACGAGCACGCGATGGTCGGCTATACGCTCAGGAATGTATTGTCCGATCACGGCAGTGTCTCCCGAGGTGTTGCCGAGGCGGATGCTGCGGGCTTTCTGGTTTCCATGACCGAACACACCACCATTGTACACGAACATGGCAAGATCATCAGCAGGCTGAAAGATGATGCTGTGGTGCTGGATCCTGTTGCACCGGTTTCCATGAATTGCTGGGGGTTTCAGGTCGAAGTATTTGATCTGGCTGAAAAGATGTTTCACGAATTTGTGGCGGCTAACTACCACAACCCGGGCGCTGAAATTTACATCGCTTTGCTGGTAACCGAACTCATCGAGCGCAAGTTGGGCAAGGTGAAAATACTGCCGGGCGGAAAGACCTGGTTTGGGGTTACTTACCAGGAAGACAAACAGACCGTATCGTCCAGGATTCGCGAGCTGGTGCAACGGGGTGATTACCCGCAAAAACTTTGGTAAATCCAAGAGAGGTTGATGCGGTCCTCGCCCGCTTCCGGCTTCCGGCAGGTGATTGCCTTGTGGAGCGGATCACCACGGGGCACATCAATTTTACCTATCGGGCTGAAGTACCGACCCGGGGACCAAGTTTCATTTTGCAGCGCATTAACCGGCAGGTATTTCAAAAGCCGGAGGTCATTTCGGCCAATATCCGGTTGGCGGCCGACTATCTGCACAAGCATGACCCGGGCTACCTATTTCCCGAGCCCGTGCAGGGTGTTGATGGACGTGATCTGCAGTATGACGAATCGGGTGAACCGTGGCGCCTCTTTCCCTTTCTTTCAGGAACCTATACGGTCAATGTGGCCACAAGTCCCGCTCAGGCGTATGCCGCTGCGGCTGCGTTTGGTCGCTTTAACCGGCTGCTGAGCAACTTGCCAATTGCGGGCGTGGGGGAAACGATTCCCCGATTTCACGACCTCGCGTGGCGTTGGCAACAATTCACGGATGCCTGCGAGCGGGGAGTGCCGGCCCGGTTGGCTGAGGCGAGCCCGGAGATTTCACAAGCCAAACGTTTTTCAACGCTCGTTGATCAGTATCGGGCCTGCCTGCAATCGGGGGCGCTGGTCAAGCGTGTTTTTCATAATGATACGAAGATCAATAATCTCTTGTGGTGGGGCGATCGGCATGAGCCGGCCTGCGTCATCGACCTCGATACGCTTATGCCTGGATATTTTATCTATGACTTAGGAGATCTGGTTCGGACGCTAGTAAGCCCGGTGAGTGAAGAGGAAAGGGATGTAACACGGATTGCCGTGCGAGACGAGTATTACGAAGCGGTTGTTACGGGGTATATGTCCGCCATGGAGCCGGTGCTGACCGGGGAGGAAATCCAGCTGGTACCCTTTGCTGGCAAGATGATGACCTTCATTATGGCCCTGCGGTTTTTGTCGGACTTCCTGCTGGGTGATGTCTACTATCAAACGCACTATGCCGGGCAAAATCTGGTGCGTCCCCGCAATCAGTTGACGTTGCTTGAGCAGCTATGCGGGGGGCAGTTGCCAAACTGAAATCAGTATATTCCAAGCCGAAACGAACATCCATGAAATCATTTTTTCTGAACCTGGTTGCACTCTTTGTTTTCTGTACCGGCTGGGCCCAGGTAGACCCGTCACGTTACGGAGATGAAATCAGCCCGGCTAACCTGAAAGATCAACTGACCATCCTGGCCTCCGATGCTCTGGAGGGTCGGGCAACCGGCAGTCGCGGTCAGCGGATGGCAGCTGCGTTTATCGCCAGTCATTTTCAGGAAATTGGTTTACAGGGGCCGGTAAACGGTTCCTACTTCCAGCCGGTAGAGTTGTTTTCGACACGGCAGGAGAAAGTGGTATTGAAGATTGGTGACGAGATCGTGGACAACGAATTATTCGTATACACCGGTATGGCCGATAGCCAGGGCGACAAAAACACCTCGGTCATTTTTGCCGGTCAGGGCGGTGACGCAGACCTGGCGCAACTGGGTGTCTCCGGCAAATCGGTTCTGATCTGGCTTCCGTCACTGGGTTCTATGTCCGGCCTGCGCAGCACAGCGGAGCGTTTACGCGCTGGCGGTGCCGATCAGGTATTCATCGTGCTGGGCTTATCGGGCGATGACTATAAGGGTCTGTCGTTTCAAATGCGAAGCTTTGTCTCAGGCGGTGGTCTGAGTTTAGCGCCCCCGCGCAATAAAGGCGTCTTTTTTATCAACCCCTCGGTGGCTGAGAAAATGTTCAAAATGACATATGCCAAGCTGGTGGAGGTGGCCAAGAATGAAAAGAGGGCTGAGTTGTTGAAAAAGATGAAGCCCTGTGCCGTTACGTACCGGACACAAATGAGCGTAAAGACAGTAAAGACGGATAATGTTCTGGGGTTTTTGGAGGGAACGGACAAGAAAGATGAGGTGATCGTGATCACTTCACACTACGACCACATTGGAAAGAAAAGTGAGGGCACCGGTGACCTGATCAACAATGGTGCGGATGATGATGGTTCAGGTACGGTGAGTGTATTAGAGCTCGCGCGTGTGTTTGCCAAGGCCCGGGCCGAAGGAAATGGTCCGCGCAGGAGTATTTTGTTTATGACGGTTACAGCCGAAGAAGTTGGCTTGCTGGGCTCGCAATACTATGTCGAGCACCCGGTATTTCCGCTGGAAAAAACAGTTGTTAACCTGAACATGGATATGGTGGGGCGCTGGGATGCCGAACACAAAGGGAAGTCTGACTATGTCTATGTGATTGGTTCTGATAAACTGAGCAGCGAGTTGCATGAAATTAACGAACGGAATAACAAGCTGCGCACACACCTGGCCTTTGACTACACCTACAACGATGAAAATCATCCGACCAACTTGTATAAGCGCAGCGACCACTGGAATTTTGCCAAAAACGGAATTCCGATCATCTTCTATTTTGATGGTATTCATGAAGATTACCATCAACCCAGCGATGAGGTAAGTAAAATTGATTTTGATTTGATGGCTAAGCGAGCGAAGGCAATGTTTTTCAACGCTTGGGAAATTGCCAACCGGGAGAATCGCCTGGCCGTTGATAAAAAATAACGGACAGGTACTACTTAAACAATCGCGTACCGAGTATCACTTTCAGGCTGATCTGATTAACGGTGACCCGCTCAATGGACTGACGGGCCTGCAGATTGTAGCCATAGGAAAGAGTAGCAATACCAAAGGCCGATAGACCGACCTCCGGTCGCAGCACGAAGTCGGAATATGTTCCGTCTGTGTACCACAAGGTACTTACGCCAACGGAAGGCACGCCCAAAACAAAATGATATCCGGCCTTGGCGGCCACCAATGGGTTAGTACCGGTTTCAAACTCTGCCGAAAGTGAGAAGTAGTCGTATATAAACCGGTTGGCAATCAAATTGCAATTATTCGTGTAGGTGCAGCGGTGGCCCCAGGCTACACCGGCTTCCACCATGTTAGTGCCCGACCAATGGTTTCCGGCAATAGCCGCCAGTTTTCGGTAGGGCCGCTTGGCTTCCGGGAGACTCTGCTGGGCCATAGCCGGCAGTGTGAATAGTACCATCAAAAAGCATATCCCCGCTTTCATACGCAAGCATTAGTTCATCGGCACGTTCACGTGGCGTTCGGCATGGTAGCTGGAGCGCACGAGCGGTCCGGCCTCTACATACTTCAAACCACGTTTCAATCCCTCTTCTTTGTACATCTCAAAGGTTTCCGGATGAATGAATTCGGCCACCTCGAGATGCATTTTGGTAGGCTGCAAATATTGGCCCAGGGTGAGAATCATCAGGCCATTTGCCACCAGGTCCTCCATGGCTTGAAAAACCTCTTCCTTCGTTTCGCCCACGCCCAGCATAATGCCGGACTTGGTCCGCTTGCCGGCTTCGCGTGTGCGCTTAATCTGTTCGAGGCTTCGTTCATATTTGGCCTGCGGCCGCACTTTTCGGTAAAGCCGCCCGACTGTTTCCATATTGTGGCTTACCACTTCCTGCCCACCCTCTATCATGCGGTAGAGTGCATCCCAGTTTCCTTTGGTATCGGGGATCAACGTTTCAATCGTGGTGGTTGGGCTTATTGCTTTGGTTTGTACTACCGTTTGGTACCAAATTTCGGCACCGCGGTCTTTCAGTTCATCGCGGTTCACCGAAGTGATTACCGCGTGCTTCACGCCCATGAGTTGAATAGCTTCGGCTACTCGCCTGGGTTCATCGGCATCGTATTCAGTCGGCCGCCCGGTTGCCACGGCACAAAAGGTACAACTGCGCGTGCACACGTTGCCCAGAATCATAAATGTAGCTGTGCCGGCACCCCAGCACTCGCCCATATTCGGGCAGTTGCCACTTTCACAAATCGTATGCAGTTTATGGGTATCCACCAGCTTGCGCACCTTGGCATACTCCGGCCCCACGGGCAATTTTACACGAAGCCAGTCCGGCTTGCGTTTTCGCTGTACTTCTTCAACCGATATAACGGGCAACTCAATCACAACTATACTAACCGGTTATTTGCCAATAAGTTCCTTGTACTGCGCAGCCGACAATAGTCCGGCCGTGTTGCCTACGTTTTTTAGTTCAATTTTGATCATCCAGCCCGCTCCATATGGATCGCTGTTGACGTTTTCAGGGGCACCGTCTAGGGCCGGGTTCACTTCCACCACTTTGCCGGCCACCGGCATAAACAAGTCGGATACCGTTTTTACCGCCTCTACGGTGCCAAAAACTTCATGTTCCTCTACTTCTTGTCCAACGGTAGAGATATCTACGTAGACAATGTCGCCCAACTCACCCTGGGCAAAGTCGGTTATGCCCACCGTGGCGCGGTTTCCATCAATTTTTACCCATTCGTGATCTTTTGTGTAGAGGAGGTTTTCCGGGATATTCATGCGTTTATCAGGGTTTAGGGTGCAAAAATACGGGTATTTTGCCACCCTGAAAACCAAATTTCAACTGCGGCTGGCGGTTATTGGGCGAGGTTGAACAGGATCTTGATACCGACCCGCGTATTGGATCTGCGGAAGGAGTTGGTCACCAGCGGCTCGTTGATGTTGCGGTCCAGATACATCTGGATGTTGAGCTTCTGATTAACCACGTAACTCACATTCGGCTTGAGCTGGAAGTTAATATTCCCGTTGGTGATGGTGTTCACCTCGTCAATCTTTCGTTGGATCGTGCTGTTGTTGGTCACGCTCATGTCCAACCGGAATGTAACGTCATTTTTTAACGTGATCGTGCGCCCCTGATCCTTGACAGGGAGCTTCATATTGTTTTTGGTGTAACCAATACTCAGCGACCAATCACGTGTGTTGAGTTCGGTTACCTGTGCATTGGAGATGTTCAGACCCAAGTCGCGTTTGGTCTTGTACTCAAAACGCAGATTCATCCGGCTCTTGGTGCGCACATTTACCCCAATCAGGGGCTGAAACTGCTCCGTAATCAAAACCTGATTGATCACATATACCGGAATAAGTTCGCCTTTGCTGTTGACCTGGTTGGCAAACTGCGAACGGTTGTAATTCTCTACGGGGTTATTCACATCCACGTCCGTGTATTCCAGCGAATTGGTATAGTTCAAAACCGAATAGGAGGCATTGTAACCGTGACTGATCGTAACGGATTGGAACACTTCTTTTAAAGCGGTGATCTTATTCAGTCCGGAATAGTCCACACGCCAACCCGGCACCGGGATGTTGGGAAATGGCGAGAGCTTGACTTTGTTAACGGATTGTCCGGAGTACGCGGCCAGAAAAGCCGGAATGAGCACGTCTTGCGATTGCGTTTCATAACTGCGCCCGGTGGCCGCAGAAAAACGTTGTTGAATGGCCGGGATGTTATCGGCAAATTGTTGAAACACATCGGATTCAAGACTTGTATTGTTTCGGAAAGAGGTTCGAATGGTGTTGATGGAGATCTTGTAATTTCCCGTGCGGCTGGGGCTCAACGATTCGAATCGTCCGCTGTCCACATCAAACCTAAATATTTCCTGGAATGCCGTTCCGGCCGTCTTCCGTACATCAAGCTGAATTTTAAAATCGCTGTTTGGCTCCACGTTTGCGCGCAAGGTGATCTCCTTGTTTTGAATCTGGCTGAACGGAGCGGTGAGGTTGGTGCCGGTGCTGAGCCATCCGTTTTCGGCTGCTTTGAACCGGATGTTGGGATCCTGACTTCCCAATACAAAACTCCAGCCGGGCGCGGCCCAGTTTTCATCCATACCCAAAAGTTTCGGTGTGGGAAGGAAGCCGGGTAGTATCGTTCCCTGATCGATTGTGTACTGCCCCGTAAGGTTACGCACACTCATCAGCAGTCGGGTCAACTGCTTTAGTCCTTTCATCTCAGGCGGCTGCTTCACCGTGTCGGGTTGGTTCGGCTTGGGCTTCGCCAGGTTGGTGGAAGGCCTTGGCGGAGAATTCACATTCTTCAGGAATCCGATTTTGTTGTAAAGCTTAACCAGATCAATGCGTCCATTAAACCCCTGATTTTGCGTGTTCTGCACGATGTTACCCAACTTCAGGGTGTCTACGCGTTCAACGGGGCCCGCCCGCCATGAGTAGCCTACGTTGTACCGGTACTCGAGGTTTAGCCAGTTGGTGAGAGGGAGCTTCTCCAACGGCAGGGTATAGTTCATCGTGATGTTCTGCTCAAAATTCTTCATGCGCCCCAGGCGTTTCAGATTGGTCATGATGGAGTCCCGCTTTTCCTGGGTATCAATGTCGCCTTCCGGTTCGTCTATGATGGCGTTCACCCGGGCGTTATAGTCCACCGTCAGGCTCTTGGCAGGCGCCCATCGGAAGTTGTAGAATCGGTTGAATACAAAAAACTTCTGAAAGTTAGGCCGGGAGTTAAGTTGATCGGGATTGGCATTTCGATAGGCGATCTTGGTGAACGAACGGTCCAGTTCACCGCGAACCGAAATGGTCGAGGGCAGCGGATTGAAGTTAAAGTCCTTGACCAGTTGCGCCCAGGGCGACTTTGTTTTCCACTCCTTAAACGGCTCAAAAGGTTTATTCTTGAACGTGTATTGCCAGGCAACCGCACCCCGCACCGTTCTTCGTGTGTTCTCCAGAAGATTGAAATTGGTTTGTGTGGCCTCACTGAAAGCATAGGTAAACGCGAAGTTCTCAATGTCCCAGATGTGGGTGGCGGCATCTTTCTTCACCTTCACTTTTCGCACGTTGGTGAAGTTGAGGCTCCGCCTGATGGACTCATCGCGTATTTTGCGGATGTAAGCTTCGCGTTCGGCTTCGGTATTGAAGCTCTTGAGCGCAGCGTCCAGCCGTAAGTCGGCATTGGCCGGATCGTAGTTCGGGTTGATGGTGGTGTTTTCGTAGCTGATGAACATCGGAATCTTTAGCCCCGTGTTTTGGGGGAGCAACTTGTCTACGTTGAGATTCGCGGAAATATCATAGCGCGTTGTTTCGCCACGTTCCCGTTCGTAGATTTTAGATTGGACATTGCCGTAGCCAAAGGAAAGGTGTCGAAGGGAGCCGGTGATGGTACCCAAATCAGCCAGTTTCGCATTCATCACCACATTCGTTGCCCAGCCCGCAGTGCGATCAAAATCGGTGAGTCGCAGTTCATTGGCCCACAGGTTTACCGTAGCGCTTCGTCCATCGTTGCTTCGGGGGTTCCGAATGCCAATCATCATCAAGCGCACCTGGCTTAAGTCGGGCCGGCCCAGGATGCGGATCCCGTGTTTACCGGCTGGTCGGGGTCCGGCCAGCGGAAAAAGCTGACCCAGCGGGTAATTCTCACGGTCACGTTGCGCTTTCAGCGCATACAGTTCATTCAGCTCCAGGTCAATTTCATTCTCCTCCGGCCAAATGGTGCCCAAGTCAGTGGTTCCCGGTGGCGTTATCTTCAGCGGCAATTCAATTTCATAAAAGTTCTGATCGAAGTCGGTGCCCAACCGCAAGAATGCGACCAACTCACCATCGTTCAGGTTGGGTCCGTGGGCCGAAAAAAACATCTTGATGCGTCCGTAGTTAAAAAAGTCGAGCGACACATTTTTGTAAATGGCCCGTGCGTCACCATCGGCCAGATCACGCACTTGAATTTGAACAGACTGCTCATTTAGCCGTCTTTCAACAGCCGATGTATTATCACGATCACGTCTTAACGGTGGCACATAAGCTGGTTTTTCCTGATTCTGCTGGCCATTTTCTTCCACGCTTACTACCGAGACCGAGAAATTGTCCAGGTTGGGTTCCGGTGGTGTTCCAAACCCGATGTTGGCCAGGTTACGATCATATCTGCGCCAGCGATTGCCCACCGCCCTGAAGTTGACAAAACGAAGCACAGCCGGTTGGCTGAACTCTGAAAGGATCATGCGCATGTAGCGTATCGACTTGAATCCGTTGATGTCACCCACTGGCGGGGCATTAAATTGACGAACCGGGATTCGAAACAAATACCAAGTTACATCAGGAAATCCATTAGGCGTGATTTTGTCAACGATGTATCCTTTGCCTACGTCCAGTTGGTCCTGCTTTAAATCAATGTTGTAAACATAATACTCCTCGAGGTCGCTCAGGGTGTTGTCCTGGTTAAGATCTTCGTTCTCCGGATTCACCGAGCCCGACTGGGCGAACGGTTGGTTGCCCTGTGGAATGGGTGAGTTGTTCTCCATACCGTTAATATTCTTGTAACGCTCCAGAATTTTTGCGTCACGGGCATCAAGGGCATTGCCCAGGAAGTAGTTGAAGTTGTCGGAAGAGGGATCTTGTAGTACCCCTTCACGTTCGGAGGGGTTGGCAATCGCATTAACGAACGTCTGGAATTTCTGCGCTTCGTTGGTTGAGCTAATACCGTCAAGACCTACATCCTGGTTCGCGCGTGAGGTGGCCGAGTTATCGAAGGTGTTGTTGACAAATTGCTGGTTGGTGACGTAGCCCCATTCATTTTCGGTCGCGAGGGCCAGGTTACCATCGTTCGGTAAACCGTTTTCAAAGGCATGCTTGCCATCGCGCATCACGTCCTCCGAAATACTACCGAGGTGTAGGGTAAGTCGCCCTCCGGTTGTGTTGTTTTGTGGTGGAGCCCCGGTGCCATCATTTATCCTGCCGTTTTCTGTTTTGATGAAGGGATCCATGAGCCAGAACTCAACATACTCAATATTGGCTTTGTCGAAGTCCACTTCCGTACGAATGGCTGAAGTAATACCGGCCCAGTTGGAGGTTACCGGCTCACGGGAGAAATTAGGATTATAGTTGTATTGTCCGCGTTCGGCCGGGTAATAGGCGAGGTCAAACACCTGCTCATAAAAATTGCCAATAAACGGGTCGCGGAACGGGAAAACTTCCTGGGGTAACACAGCCCGCGAATAATGATTCTCCAGATCCTTGCCCGAAATGTTGCCGGGTTTAAATCGACTGTTTTCGCGGTAGAAAAGATTATCTATTTGGTACCAGGCCAGTTTGGCGCGTTTGAAGCCTGCCCGCGCATCATTCGTTATGCCTCCGGCCAGGTCAAACCGGGGATCGCGGGTGGGCACGGTCGCCAGCTTCCAGCCCTGAGGATTCATCATGTTGTACGGTGTGGCACTGTTCTCGAAGTCGTCAATAAACGAGGTGCCATCTCCGTCCACTATATTGGAGGTGCCGGGTAGTAACTGGGCAAACTCGGCATTCAGATTTACCGTAGATGTTTCTTTTGTTTCCAGGAAAGGGAGGGCGTCAACTACTTTGGTGAGAAAACGTGAGTTTTTTTTGAGGTTGATGTCAAGCCCATATTGAAAATTTCGGGCAGGTTCCGTCCCAATCAGGTTGCGCGAAATCAATGGACGTTCATTGTAGTACAGAAGTGTACCGCCCAGATTCACATCTTCATTCAAGCTATAGTCAAAACGCGTTCCCAAAAGGGATCGCGTCTGGAAGGCAAAAGGATCCTGTTGTTCGTAGGTGATCTCAATATCTTTTCCCGAGGATAGAATGCCCTCGTTCAGGATGGTGACTTTTCCAAAGGTGTAGTCCACCGTATAGTCGGTTCCCTCGCGCAAGGGAGAGCCACCGCTGAAGACTTTTACCGAACCCTGTGAGATGTTGAATCCCTGAATGATTATTTCGCGGCCCGATCCGGCCTTGAATGAACCCACGATGAAGAACTTGTTTTTCGTAGCGTCTAATTCGGCTTCGGCTTTGGTTGTACGGTAGAGCGTGTCGTACACATATTTGTTGATCAGGAAGTCCCGCAAACCCGGGTCCTCCCGCGGGTCGTTGAAGAGCGTCCGTAAAGCGGTGTTGAAGGGTTCGAGGAAGGGGAAAATGATGGCGCCCGTCTCGGGGTTAATGGTGATCTTTTCTACGAAGTCAAAATTACCGTCAGGTTGCGGATCGTTGTACGGATTGAGTCGGTCAAGACCAAACACTTCAATCAGTTGCAGTGTTCGGGCAAACTGCCCCTCCTGTAACTGGGGGTTGTCAACACCGCTACGGTCATCGCGGTAGATCACGCGCAACTGAAAGCCATCGCGCGTCAGTTGCGACACATTCAGGTTGTAAATATTTTTCATCATGAGCAGCCAGGTCGGCAAGATCCGGCCGGCCGGATCTTTCACGGCAATCTTGCGCGGGCGAAGCATTTTCAAATACACAATCTCGTCTTCGCGCTTGTTGGAATAATCCTCGGTGAGTTCGCCTACCTTATACACACGGCCGTTAAAAGTATATTCAAAGGCGACTGCCAAGGCTTCATCATTCTGCAGTTTCCGTTGTAGTGAAATGTACCCCAACTCCTTATTAAATGTGAATTCGGAAGGCGCCAACTTGCGTGCCCCGGTGATTTTTTCAAAATCGGTGCCATTGACAAATCCCTGGGCTTCCAGCAGCCCGTTAATGTTGTCGGCCGTGGCACTAGCCGGCAGCAAAGTAAAAAGGTTGTTGGCACCGTTTTGGGTGGGCGAATTGGCCGGAAGGGTGGGAGACAGAACGTTGCCGCGGTAGACTTTGGCTTCACCCATATCCATAAGCCCCACTACGTTTCGCAGGGTTTGTGTGTCATTGTTTCGGTTTAACAGATAAACTTCTACTCGGGTGACGTTAACGCCTGAGAGAATTTGCGGCAACGTAGCCAGCCACCGCTCAAAATTGTCGCGGAAGAACTGGCCTAAAAAGAAGTGCCGGTTTTCGTCATAGTTGGAGCCCACTATTTCGAATGGGCGGCCTTGCGAAGCTCCGTTAGCACTGCCGGCCACCCGCACAGACGACTGCTTACCCCGCTGCGTGGTGGCGATGGCGGTGACGAACATTTTGCCAAACTGCATTTGCGCCTTGATACCGAACAGATTTTGAGCGCCTGTGATGAGGCTGTTATTCAAAGGCAGACTAACATTACCCAGCTCGAGCTTCTTGAGTATGTCTTCCTTGAAGCCCGTGTATTCTACTTTCAGGTTGTTCTGAAAATCGAAGGAGTTGTTGTTGTCAAAGTTGGTAGTCACCCGTAATTTTTCACCCACTTTGCCCACCACGCTCAGGTTAATTTGCTGGTCAAATTCAAAACCCCCGTTTCGCTGCTGGCGGATGGGAATAGCCGGGTTCTCGATCTTTTGCCAGCTTCCCCCAAAATCAAGTGTCACATTGCCTCGTGGAATGAGTTCTACATAACTGCCGCCAAAGATGCGGTCGAGCACGGGACTGACGTATATTTTAGGAAGGAGATTTCGGCTGCTTACGGCACTTTCGCCATCCAGCGCCCGGCTGCGCGACTGCCAATATTCTTTGCGGGCAAGGCGGTCCTGCTGCAGATTGAATTCCGGGAACGACATGGTCGTTACCGGCCGGAAATTGAGGCGCCCGATCTTCTCCGATATGGTGTAGTTCATCCCCGTGTCGATCTGCAACTCCAACCCGATGCTTTTGGGGTTCTTTAAAAAGAGGGGGGACACCGATGTGTAGTTCGAGAAAGGGTCTCCATAGCGATCGCGCAGGCGAAAGCTGGGCCGGTACGCGCTCACCGGGCGGTTCAGCGAGTCGAGGCGTGTGGTGTCCCGGCCCATGCGAAATTGGGCATAGGAAGCAGTTGTGGACCAACATGTTAAAAGCAACATGCTCAGTCCAAGGGCGACTTGCCATGTCCGGTGCAGCGTAGTCAAAACTCTCTTAGGCGTTTTTAAGTGCTTGTTTTACGAGCTCTTCCAAACTAATGGTACTTCCCGATTTCTTGAGAACGGCATCGACACTTTTTTCGGCCGCGGCCTTGCTGATTCCCAAGGTCATTAATGCAGATAACGCTTCCTGCCGCTGCGTATTGTAAACCGGGCCATGAATAGCGCCTTCTGTCCCTTCCTTTTTCAGCTTGTCGCGCAATTCCAGCACTATCCGCTGGGCGGTTTTCGAGCCGATGCCCTTTACCGCCTGAAGCGTGGCCAGGTCCTCCCGAACGATAGCCTGCTGTAGCTCCGGTGGAGGGAGGTACGAGAGCACAACCAGGGCCGTGCTTGGCCCCACGCCATTTACCGAAATCAAATGTTGAAACATCTGCCTTTCCTGAAGCGAGTAAAAGCCAAACAGGAGGTGGGCATCCTCGCGCACCTGCAGGTGGGTATGAAGTTTGATGGCTTCAAGATCATTTACCTGCGAAAAAGTATGCAGCGAAATATTGACGTGATACCCAACGCCCTGTACTTCGATGATGATGTGTGTTGGCTCTTTATGAACCAGTCTTCCCTGGAGATAGGCAATCATGCAGTGGCAAAAAACAAAACGCAGTTTACGAGTAATTCACCTCGTAAGCAACCACCCTAGTGGCTGCGATTGTAAATCTGAGCCCCCACTACCGCGATAGCTGCCATATTAACGATGTCGCGAATGGAGCTTCCCAATTGCAAGACCTGAACGGGTTTTTTCATTCCCAGCAAAATAGGGCCAATCGCCTCGGCACCTCCAATTTCCATCAACAACTTGTACGCAATATTGCCGGAAGCCAGGCTGGGGAAAACCAGGGTATTGGCGCCCTCTTTAGCCAAGGCACTAAAGGGGTACATTTCGCGCTGCAACTCGGTGTCAAAGGCTACGTTGGCCTGAATGTCACCATCAATAATAAGTTGCGGGTATTTTTCCTTTGCCAGGTGTACGGCCTTTCGCGCTTTTTCAGGAATATCCCCTTTGCTTGATCCGAAGTTGGAGTACGACAACACGGCAACCCGTGGTTCGATATCAAAAAACTTTACGCCCCGTGCCGTCAGCCCGATGATGTCCACCAGTTCTTCCGCTGTCGGGTCTACATTTACTGTACAATCGGCAAAAAAGAAATTTCCCTTTTTGTTGATAATGATATACATCCCGGCCACCCGTTTTACTCCGGGAGCAGTGCCGATGATTTGCAGTGCCGGTAGAATGGTTTTCGAATAGTCGCGCGTCAATCCGCTAACCAATGCATCGGCCAGTCCGTTTTCAACCATCATGGCACCGTAGGCGTTCCGGTCGCGGAGCATTCGCTTCGCGTCATGGCGCGAGACTCCCTTGCGTTGCCGTTTGATATAGTATTGTTCCTCAAACTGGTTACTCAACGCCTGGTCTTCGCTGGGATCAACTACGGTGCAGCCGTTCAACTCAAGTTGATGTTCTTTTTTGAGGCGTTCGATCTGAGCCCGTTCACCAAGCAAAATCGGGTGGGCGATACCTTCGTCCACCAACGCTTGCGCGGCCTTTAAAATCTTCACATGGTCGGCCTCGGCAAAAACCACGCGTTTGGGGTCCATTTTCGCCAGCTCGGTGATGCGCGAAGTCAACTTTTGATCAAGTCCGATTCGCTTCAACAATTCCTGATGGTAGTTGGCCCAATCCGTAATGGGTTGTTTGGCCATACCGGATTCCATCGCGGCCCGGGCCACAGCCGGAGATACGGTGGTTATCAAGCGGGGGTCTAGCGGTTTGGGGATCAGGTACTCGCGGCCGAACTGCAGTTTGTCGGTGCCATACGCCTGAATCACGATATCCGGCACCGGCTCTTTCGCAAGCGCTGCCAATGCGTGCGCTGCGGCCAGTTTCATGGCTTCGTTTATTTCAGTGGCGCGCACATCCAGCGCTCCCCGAAAAATGTAGGGAAAGCCCAGCACATTATTCACCTGGTTCGGGTGATCACTCCGACCCGTGGCCATGATCAGGTCGGGTCGGGTTTTGCGGGCCAGGTGGTAGTCGATTTCAGGATTGGGGTTAGCCAAAGCAAATACAATCGGGTCGTTGGCCATCTGTAAAATGTCTTCCGGCTTTAGTATATCGGCAACGGAAAGCCCGACAAATACATCAGCCGCCTTCAGTGCTTCTTGCAGGGTACTTACTTTTCGTGAGGTTGCAAATTCGGCTTTGGTGGGATCAAGCCCCTCGCGCTGGTGGGTAATCACCCCTTTGCTGTCGCACATGATCAGGTTTTCCGGGCGGAGGCCCAAAGCCAAATACATCCGCGAGCAAGACACAGCCGCAGCGCCTGCACCGTTTACAACCAGCGTGATTTTTTCAATCTTCTTTCCAATGAGCTCAAGCGCATTAAGTAAAGCCGCGCTGGAGATGATAGCCGTTCCATGTTGATCATCATGCATGATGGGAATATTCATCTTCTCCCTAAGGTCCATCTCAATTTTGAAACATTCGGGGGCCTTGATGTCTTCCAGGTTGATGCCGCCAAACGTGGGCTCCAGTGCCTTCACAATTTTTACAAATGCGTCCGGATCTTGCTCGTCAATTTCAATGTCGAAGCTGTCGATGCCCGCATACTTTTTGAAAAGAACCGCCTTACCCTCCATCACCGGTTTGGCGGCCTCGGGCCCGATGTTACCCAGGCCCAGCACAGCGGTGCCATTTGAAATCACCGCCACCAGGTTTCCCTTGGCGGTGTATTTGTAAACATCTTCTTTATTGGCCGCGATTTCCTTACAAGGTTCGGCTACACCCGGTGAGTAGGCGAGCGCGAGATCGTGTTGGGTGCTTAGTGTTTTGGTGGGGACAACTTCGATTTTTCCCGGTTGACCTTGCTGATGATATTGGAGCGCTTCGTCTCTTCGAATCTTTAACGACATGAAACTTCGTTCGTGTTTACGAGGCGAAAAGTACAATTATTTACCCGAAACCGGGCTGGCTTATTGACCAGCGGAGGTGGTCGCCACCGGCCCGGGCCGGAAGCTATACACGATAGTTTCCAGTTCGCGCATGAGTTCGCGCTGGTCTCGTTCCGGACTGAATACAAATCCCTCGAGGTAGTAGAGGTAGTTCGAGGAGCGGTCAACGACCGCCACCGCCTGAAATGGCCCGCCCATGGAGAAGTTATTGGCCCGCCATAGGCCACGCAATTCAGTGGCGTACTCGTTTTGAAAGGTAATCGGTCGCGCCTGCACTTCTTTGCCGCGCACGTTCAATTCGGTAATTAAATAAGAGTCGGAAACGTCCGGGTCTTCAAAAAGGTATTTGCGGCAAATGCGGTTTCGGAACGCAATCAAACTATCACGTGAGAACTGGTTTTGAGACCGGTACGGTGTGCGGGCTACAAAAACGTTTTTGTCATCGCGTGGGTTGATTTGTCTCACCCACAGAAACTCCTCATTCGACATCACCAGCTGGTACCCAAAGGGCACACGAAATGAGCATCCGTAAGTTTTTTGCACCCATTGATTGATGCCCTTCATTTCGCCTGCTTTAAATAAGGCTTCGGTCTGCCGCAACCGTTCCGTGCGATCAAAATACGCGGTCAGTTGCGAGCCGTTTTTTCGAATCTTCTGAATCAGGTCAGCTTCGGTTTTTGCAAACAGGTACATCACCGACTGGTTGCGGGCGTATACATCCTCCTGTGTTTGCACGAACAGGCCGCTATCGGCTTTAATCTTGGCAATTGACTCGGGTGTAAACAGGGCGCGAAGGTAGCTGGCACCGGACGTGCGTTGATCCAACGTTACGGCATAGATGAGATTGCGCCTGCCTTTCAGCACAAAATTGAGTTTGCGCGGGTCAATCCACCGCATGTGGAAGAGTCGCTCTTTGCGCGGCAGCACCTGGGCCTCCTGCCGAAACAGGGAGTCCAGTACATCGCCCAACGGGCCTTCCCACTGGAGGGAATCCATCATCAGGTACATGTCGCCCGTAATGCCGGTAGCGGAGGGTAAGCTTTTTTTGCTGCGCTCACCGCACGCCAGCAACAAAAAGAATGAAAGAAGTACAAGATGGACAAGTCGGATCATAAGTGAAATTACCCCCTTAATGCAGCAACAGGCAACAGGTCACGGTTACGATCCGATTATGAGTACCTGGCCGGGTTGCAGCTTATTGGATTTCAGGTTATTGAGGCTTTTGATTTTTTCGATGGAAAGGCCGGGCACTTTACGCGAGATGTTCCATAAGGTATCGCCTGGTTGCACGGTGTAGGTCTTGGCATCAGCGGCTATCGAGGCTTGAATCGATTTCCGTGTCGTGGCGCTGGCCACCGTTCGTTGCGAAGGCTTAACCCACAGGGTAAGCCGCTGACCGGTGCGAATCATATTCCCGCGCAGGTTATTCCACTTACGGATGTCATCCACCCGAACACCATACCGCATCGCAATGCTGCCCAGCACATCGCCTGACCGAACGCGGTAAGTCATGGGCTCTCGTCCGAGTGTGTTGCCAACGGCATTTTTTGCCAGCGCTTCTATTTCCGTACGGCCAGCTTTCGAAGCCGAATCAAGAATGGCTACGCGATTAAGTTCCAGCCGCTCCTTCACCGCTAGTGGTAGCCGAACAACAAAAGTCTTTCCGTTGCCCGGTATGGCATTGCGATGGAGCGATGGGTTGAGTTTTTGAAAATCGTCAAGGCAACCATCGGTGAGCTTGGCCAACGTTTCGAGATTAGTGAAGCCCGTCACGCGCAAGGTATCCCACAACGGGAGCTGCTCGCGGTAGGGTTCAACAATGTTGTGTTCTTCGGCATAGTTCATCGCATAGACCATGGCCACATACTGGGGTACGTAGGATCGCGTTTCGCGCGGCAGGTACTGATAAATCTCCCAAAACTTGTTTTTGCCGGATCTTCGCATAGCCCTGCGTACTGTTCCAGGGCCGGAGTTGTAAGCGGCTAGTGCCAGTTCCCAATCGTGAAAGATGGAGTACAACATACCGAGGTATCGGCACGCAGCTTCTGTTGATTTTTGCGGATCCATCCGGTCGTCCAGGTACCAATCTTGATGTAGGCCCATATACCGGCCGGTGGCCGGCATAAACTGCCAGAGGCCAACGGCTCGCGCACGTGAAATGGCACGGGGGTTAAGCGCTGATTCAATGATGGAGAGATACTTCAACTCGTCCGGCATGCCATGCTGCGCCAGCTCTTTTTCAAAAATGGGGAAATAGAGGTCCTTTCTGCGCAGCATCAGTCGCGTATACTCGCGATCGCGCACCAGGAAAAAATTGATGAAACCCTGAACGCGATCGTTGTAATGCAAAGGCACCTCACCTTCAATGCCGCGCAAACGATCAGCTACTTCTTCGGGTGACAGGTTGGCCGGGATGTAGTCCCACTCGGAGGTTAGGTACTGCCCATTGAAGACACTATCGTCCAAAATCAATTCGGTCTCGAGCGTATCAAGTTCATCCGGAAGTGTTTCCTCCGGCAGCTCTTGCGCCCAACCGGTTGTCATTGCGGCCACCAAAAAAAATCCCAACAGTAGATTTTTCATCTGTCGTATAACGAAATAGTTTAAAAAATAGCGTTTGACCTGATTTTAAACCCCTAAGTTGAGCAAAACCTGCGAGAACTGAAACAGCCCCCCCTCATCGAAGTCATTACCCAATATTTGCAGACCAATGGGAAGCCCCTTTCTGTCCCGCCCTGCGGGCACGGCCAGGGCGGGGATACCGGCTACATTAGCTTGTACCGAATACAAATCGGCCAGGTACATTTGAACAGGATCGGACGAATGTTCGCCTAACCGAAATGCTGTAGTTGGCGCAACCGGCATCAGGAGGTAGTCGTGCTGATCAAATATTTTTTTCATTCCCTGACGCACCAGCGTGCGCACTTTTTGAGCCTGCTGATAGTACGAGTCGTAGTAGCGCGCACTTAGCACGAAGGTTCCCAACAGAATTCTGCGCTGCACCTCGCGCCCAAAACCCTCTGCCCGGCTTTTTCTGTACAAGTCAGCCAGGTTGGTTGCGGATTTACTCCGGTGCCCATAGCGCACGCCATCGTACCGCGAGAGATTAGAGCTGGCCTCGGCAGTGGCCAGAATATAGTACGTGGGAAGTACATAATCCTGATACGGCAGCGTGATGGGATGAACGCTATGCCCGGCTAGTTGCAGGAGTTCGATCCGCAACTGGAGCGCTTCCCGAATTTCGATTTGAATGCCTTCGCTGGTGAGTGCATCAGCCGGATAAGCTACGCTATACTTTTTTGATATAGGAACATGTAAACGGGAAGCATAATCATCAGGCGGTTGGGTAGAGGCGGTGCTGTCGTACGCATCCGGCCCGGCAATGACCTGCAACACACGAGCCATATCATCCAAATGGGTCCCCAACAGACCAACACAATCGAACGATGACCCGTACGCTAGCAAGCCGTAACGGGATACTCGGCCATAGGTGGGCTTTAAACCTAATACTCCACAGAAAGAGGCGGGTTGTCGAACCGATCCTCCGGTATCCGAACCAATAGCTATTTGACAAAGGCCTGCGGCCACGGCTGCGGCTGATCCGCCAGAGGAACCTCCGGCCACGCGGGCAGCGTCATGAGGGTTTTGCACGGGGCCAAAGGCCGAGTTTTCATTGGAACTTCCCATCGCAAACTCATCGCAATTTTGACGGCCAATGATAATCGCGTCTTCGTCCAGCAGGCGTTGAACAGCCGTGGCTGAATAGGGTGATTGGTAGCCGCTGAGGATTTTGCTGCCGGCTGAAACCGGGTGTCCTTCATGAGCAAACGTGTCTTTGAGGCCTACCACCAGGCCGGCCAGGCGCCCCGCGGTGCCGTTGGCCAAACGACTATCGATTTCGGCAGCCCTGGCAAGGGCTTCATCGGCATATACCTCAAGAAAAGCATTGAGGTGCCGGTGCTGGTTGATCTTGGTTAGATAGTCTTTTACAATTTGGGTACACAACGTGTCCCCATTCTTCAGGCGGTGCTGAAGAGATGTCAGGCTGCTGATGGAGTCCAACCGGGAATTACTCTTCGAGGCGACCGGCCTGTTTGCCGTCTTCCACCTCTTTCTTCACGTCTTTCACCGCATCCTTGAATTCACGCACGCCCTTACCGAGGCCTTTCATGAAGTCAGGAATTTTCTTTGCGCCAAAGAAGATGAGGACGAACAAACCGATCAGCAAGATTTCATTGAACCCCACGCCACCCAAGATGCCTAGAACTAAAAGAATTGCTGTCATGACTAATTATTTAATGTGTAAAGATAGTAAAAGTTAGATCAACCAGATGGGCGTGTTTTCGTTCTAGTTCCGGAGCCAAACTTCCGGATCCAGCGGGGTGGTCTGCTTGTAAATGCGGAACCGGAGTTCAGGCACGCCCTCCACATTTTGCTGAACCGATCCGAGTTCCTGGTTGGTGGTTACTTTCTGACCACTTTTGACAAACACCTCCCGCAGGCCGGTATACACGGTAAAATAGTCGCCATGATTAACAATAACCGTGGTGCCCAGCAACGGGTTGGCTGAAATTGTCTTTACGGTACCGTCAAATACAACTCTAACACGTTCGCCCTCGCGCGTCTGAATATTCACCCCCAGGTTGTCCAGCGTTACATTCTTCAAAACCGGGTGCTTTTGCCGCCCGAATTTTTGTGAAACAATGCCGCTGGCCGGCCAGGCTAGCTTGTTTCGATTTTCCTCGAAGGATGCCGATAGTTTTATATCCAGTTCGGGAGCTGTTTTATTTGTATTGGTTTTTTCCTTGGCTATTGCCGCTTCGCGAGCGGCCCGTTCCATTTCCTCGCGGATGATATCGGCAATAAGTTTGTCAAGCTTTACAATCGCCTTCCGTGTTTCTTCGAGGTCGCGCTTAAGCTGTTTCTCCTCTTTCTCCAGTTTGCGCACGAGTCCGCGTTGCTGCTGTTTAAGTTGTGTAAGGCTGGTATTCTCCTTTTCTTCTTCTGACAACAATGCGCTTTGTTCATCTTTCTTGACCTGCGTGGCGGCCACCTGGGCCTGCAAAAGCGACTGCGCCCGTTCGATAGCTCGTGCCTGGTCTTTTCGCGCTTCCGCGTATTGCTCCATGTATTTGAGGCGCATTAGCAATTGATCGAAGGAACGGGACGAAAAGAGAAAGAGCAATTTGTCTGTTTTACCGCTTGCCTTTTGCGCTGCATATAGCATGGCCGCGTATTCCTCCTTTAACTTGTAAAGGTCCAACTCGAGGGCGATGATGATGTCATTGTTCTCGGCAATGTCTTGCTCCAGCAGGGCAATTTCATCTTTGATGGACTTGATCAGTTTTTCCTGCTGCTGAATGCGCGCACTAAGCGCATTGAGTTCGCCCACCGATGTTTTTTTCTTCTGGGCCGTTTCTTTTAGAATGCGTTCGGTTTCCTGGATGCGCTCCAGATTCTGTTTCTTTTCTTTTTCGAGTTGAGTGCGTGATTTTTTCTGAGCCTGCACGCTCAGTGAAGCCAATACCAACAGCATGAGCAGAAAGCGCCACTTATCTGCGATCATATCGCTTGGGGATATTGAACGGGAACTTCAGCTCCTTGTCGCCCACTTCAGCTTTATTGTATTCAAAACTGATGGTGTTATTAACAATGCCGTTTGGCGTTTTGTAAAAAATACTGATGATGCCGTTGTACGGAAACAAGCGCTCGCCCACGGGCTGAAAGTTGGAGTAGGTCACCTTTAACGAATTGGTTGATGTGGTCTCCGATAGTTCCACCTGTTCGAGCTTGCGGGTTGTGCTGTTGATCAGATTCTTCACCGCGACACTGCCGGCCCGCTGCAGTAACACATCAAATGTACCCTCCTGGTCAATTTTGTCCTCTGGCCTCTTCGCAATAATGGGATTGCCAAGCAATGCCGACTGGATCACTCCGTAGTTAATCTCAAAATTGAACCGTTTGGATAGTTCCGCATACGTAAAAACATAATACTCCTTATCAACTGTGCTGAC
This sequence comes from Flammeovirgaceae bacterium, assembly GCA_021298015.1. GTDB lineage: Bacteria > Bacteroidota > Bacteroidia > Cytophagales > Cyclobacteriaceae > ELB16-189. The sequence goes on along the minus strand of JAJTGY010000012.1, from coordinate 67,122 downwards.
GATCGTAATGGAATCCTGGTTGATCAGTGCCTTGCCACCTTGGACGCCCACGACAGAAAAAGTCATCCAGATCACGCTGTCTTTGCGGATTCGAATGTTGGCCTTGACCTCACGTTCACGCTGGTCATCTTTAAACACCATCTTAGCTTTTCCGTGCAGATAGCCGAAATCGATCTCTTCAATCGAGATGGTTTTCGGTGGCGTTGGCACGGTGGGTGTTATTTTTTTGCCACACCCGGCCAAAAAGGATATCGATGTTGCACAAATCAGAGCCAGAACGCGCATGAGTTTCAGTTGAGCTTTCGGTTTGCAATTTTTTTATCGATCAGTTCAGGCCCCGCACCAAGCGATTTCGCTTTTCTCCATTGCGTCAAAGCGCCTTCTTCGTCCCCGAGCTTGAACAAGATGTCGCCATAATGCTCGAAATGGGTCGGAGATTGGGTGCCGGTTTGAATGCAACGTTCCATCGCCTTTCGGGCATCTTTGTACTTTTCGCGCATGAACAAGACCCATGCATAGGTGTCCCAATAGTTGGCGTTTTCAGCATGGTCTTTTATCAATTGGGCAGCCATACGCTCCGCTTTCTCGAGATTCTCTTTCCGAAGGGCGAGGTAGTAACTGTAGTTATTGAGTACAAATTCATGGTTGGGGGCTAAGGTCAGCACATCGTCAAAGGCCTGGTTGGATTTGGGGAAATCACGAAGGCCCTGGTAAATTTCACCCAAAATCATGTTCAGGTCTATGAGCAACCCCACCTGCCCCACAGCCAGTCGCTTGCCTTGCTCCAGTTGGGTGGCAGCTGTTCGTAAATCGCGTTGGCGCCACAGGGCGTAGCCGGAAAAATAATGCAGACTGGCCTGGTTCGGAAACAGTTCCAGCGCTTGCTCAGTATGGATCAACAGACTGTCCGTCATTCCCAATTCAAGCTCGAGTGCACAAAGATTTTGCCAGGCTTCGAATTGCGATATACCTCGTTTTACCGCCTGGATGTAGGCTTTCCGGGCCTGTTCTCTCTCACCATTACTCATGAAAAGATCGCCCGTCATTAACAATACATCGGGTTCACCGGGGTACTGTTCGATCAACAGTGCCGCCATACGCGAGGTGAAGGCCTGCCGCGAGGGGTCGTTGGTTTGAGTTAACGCGCTTTGCTGATAGCTACCCAGCATGAGCAGTTTGGACGAAAGTTCAACTTGAGGGTGACGCAGCAAAATTTCGATTTGCACCCGGGCATCCTGATCGGCACCGGTTTCCAAATAGAGTCCCGCCAGTAGCATGCGGGCACTGGTGGCCTCTGCGTGGGTTCCAACAAACGAAGTCAATACCGCGATCGCGCGTGCGTTCTGATTCTGCTGGGAGAGAAACTCGGCCAGGCCTACAGCATAACGCTCTTCGTCCGGAAACGCCTTAACCAGTTTTTCGCCTTCGGCCAGGGCCTCATTGGTTTTCCCCATGTCCAGATACAGTTGCTGCTTCTGAATAGAAGACATCTCGCTGATGCCCATTCGCTGCTCAATCCGGTTATAGGTCTCGAGCGCATCACCCGGTTTCTTATCCATGGTTTGCAACGCGGCCAGTTGAAAGAGGTATTCCTCCTGACCGGGCACTTGCTCGATTAAGGTTTTGATCAGGTCTCCGGCTTTGCCAAACTGCCCCATAGAAGCATAGATGGAAGAGCCCAGCAGATAGAAATACTTGTTTGCTTTGTCTAACTGCAACGCCTGCTGAATGCTGATGCTCGCCTTTAGCCGGTCGTCTGGCTTCTCACTTTTGGCGAGCACTTCAGCGATTTTGTAATGTATGGTGGCGTTGGTCGGATTTATTTCCAGGGATTTCTGGTAGTAATACAAAGCTTTCGCATAGTCTTCCAAAATGAAGAACTTTTCACCCTCGGTGAAAAATAGCTCCGCATGCAATTGCATTTCGGCCGACTGCGGGTCAGCCTCTTTTTTCTTGCGGTCGCGCTGTGCCCACACGTTGCTGGAAAAAACCACCAACAGCCCGATCAGCCCAACGCGATATGCCCAAAATGCCTTCAAGATTAGTTTGCCACCGCGCCATAGTCACCCAGACTGACGTCCGAAAAATGGCCTTCAAAATTAACGAAATTACCCAACATACTATTGCTCAACAATGCGTTGGTAACACGGGTGTTGCTTTGCACAATTGAGTTTTGTAAGCGGGAATTCTGTATAACGGATTTTTCTCCTACACTCACATAGGGCCCTACCACGGAGTTTTCGATGACCGCGTCAGCACCGATAAACACAGGTGGTATGATCACCGATTGGTGGATTCGGGCGGAGGTATCGATCAGGGGCTGGCTCCTGATCAGCTCAAGGTAGCGCTGGTTGGTTTCCACCATGTTCTGCTTGTTGCCACAGTCCAGCCACTCCTCCACTTTTCCAACGGTTAAGCGCGCCCCTTTTTTGCGCAGGTTTTGAAGGGCGGTAGTCAGTTGGTATTCACCCTTTTCTTTGATGTCGTGGTCAAGCAGGTACTGCATTTCCGCCCTTAACCTTTCACCCTGCCGGAAGTAGTAGATGCCGATGATGGCGAGATCGGAAATGAATTGCGATGGTTTTTCGACAAAGTCGATGATTTCACCTTCTGCATTCAACTTAACGACACCAAACTGGGAAGGGTCTTTTACCTGCTGTACCCAAATCGTCCCATCATGGGTGGTGTCGAGGTGGAAGTCGGCCCGGAACAGCGTATCGGCAAAGGCAACAATGACAGGCCCCTGAAACAATTCGGCTGCAAACAACAAGGCGTGTGAGATACCGAGCGCTTTTTCCTGGTAGTAGATCTTACCTTTTGCGCCAACAGCGGTCGCCACCTGCACGAGGCTTTCCTCTACGGCTGCTCCAAAACTGGGATGGATAATGAAGCCGATCGATTCGATTTTTTCCGGGCAAACCCGGGCGATATCTTCTACCAGCCGATGCACTATCGGTTTACCGGCAATCGGCAGAAGCGGTTTGGGTGTGCTGAGGGTGTGCGGGCGAAGCCGTTTGCCCAGCCCGGCCATGGGAATAATGATATTCATAACGATTTAGGAAACGGATGCTGAAAGATACATGATCAGGTGGCATTGGATGAAACATTTTTTCTTTCGGCCTGCCAGGCCACCACCAGGTAAATCAAACATAAAAATAAGTGGTACATCGTGGTTTGCCACTGCGCGTTAAACGCCCACGTATTGGACAACCCAATCAGCCCGCAGGCTAACAATAAATAAGCCAAACCCTTTCCCACCTGATAGGGTACAGGAAAATACCGCTGGCCAAATGTGTAACAGGCTACCATCATGAATCCGCTGCAAGCCAGGGTTACCCAGGCGCTTCCATAGTAGCCGGCAATGGGAATTAGAAAGTAGTTGCCGCCAATGGTAATGAGGGCACCTAGCGCGGTGAACCAGGTGCCGAAATGGGTTCGGTCTGTGATCTTGAACCACGCAGAAAAATTATAGTAAACGCCCATAAACAAATACGCGATCAATAAGATGATGACAATATCAAGACCTTCATGATAGGCCGGTGAGCGGAGCATCCACTTCAGCCAATCGAGATTGACAGTTACCACCAGAACAATGAAACAGCCGGCTACAATAAAGTAGTGGTTTACTTTTGCAAAGAGGGCAGGAGAGTGCTTGTCGTTGGCGTTCGAAAAGAAAAAAGGTTCGGCTGCGTAGCGAAAGGCCATTACCACAAGATTCATGAACACAGCATACTTGTAGCAGGCACCAAATACGCCCAATGCATATTGTGCGGAGTGGCCCTGAAAATCCACCGGCCACCACCACTCAATGCAAATGCGAGAGAACAACTCGTTGGTCATGCCGGCCAGTCCCATCAACATTACCGGATAGGCATACCGAAGCATGTGCCCGGTTTGTTCCTGGTTCCAGGCCGGGCGCCAGGAAAGCAAGCTCTTGCCTAGGAAGATTAGAAAAAGAGCATTGGCCAACAGATTGGCGAGTAAAACATAACCCACGCCCCGGGCAGGCTCAAACCACCTGGAAAAAAGAAATAGGTAGTTCAATCCCACCAGTACGAGAACATTGGTGACTTTGGCAATTGAAAATAAGGTCGCTTTTTTTTCCTGCCTCCATCGGGCAAAGGGAATGGCGACAAGGGCATCCAGTAAAACGATGCCCGCCAGATACTGGAGGTACTCCGGGTGGCCCGCAAAGCCCAGGGTTTTGGCCAGAAAACGGGCATTGAGCCCAATCACCAGCGAAATCGGAAGAGCAATGCCCACGACCACTGTCTGGGCCAGTTGAAAGACCCTGTTCCGATCAGCTCCCGGTTTATTGGCAAACCGGAAAAAGGCGGTTTCCATGCCAAACAAAAGCACAACATTTAGAAATCCTGCGTAGGCATACAGGTTGGTGATAATTCCATAGGCCTCGGGGAGAAAAATCCGGGTGTGGGGGATGACCAAAAAATAATTGATTAGGCGTGGAATAATGGTGCCAAGCCCATAAATCGCAGTTTCCGAAGCCAGATTTTTTATTTTTCCCACCCGGGCTCAAATATGGGTAAATACTGCGGTCAACAGGTGGGAAAAGGTGTCATAAAATAGCCTTTTAACAGGTTTCGACATCTTTCGCCCGGCATAAGGGTGGGTTCAACACGATTTTTTCCCGGGAAATCCTTACCTTGGGTTTTTATGAAGCAGTTGTCTGTTATCGCTTTCATTATCTCTCTCGCGGGTAACCTCTGCGCTCAGAATACAATTACAACAGACGGAAACTGGAATAACCCCGCCATCTGGACGAGTGGTAATGTGGCCGACAATATCAGCGAAGATGTTTTCCTCAACAATAACGTAGATGTCAATATCGGCTCACCCGATTCCTTTACGGTAGGAAATGTGTCATCGGGAAGCAACACCTCGATGCTCATCAGCTCGGGCGCCACTCTCACGCTCGGCAGCCCGGGCAATCCGCGAGACTTTACGTCCAATATCAACATGTCAATTTTCGTTGCCGGGAACCTTATCATTTATGGCAATGTGAACGTGAATGACAACCTGATCATCTCGATTACAGGAGCCGGTACGGTAACCATTATTGGCAACCTGGTGATGAGTAATAATGCCAGTATTACTGTAAATGGCAACCTTACGATCGGTGGAAATTTTGTGGGCGGCACCAATACCCTTGTGAGTGTTAATGGCACTGTAAATGTGGCGGGCTCAACCACGTTAGGAACCGGATCATCGCTTTCCGGTACCGGTTCTTTTGTAACGGGTGGGCCGTGTACCGGGCCTCCCGCATTTTGCAGCAATCCCATTTTACCTGTCGAACTTATTTTTTTCAAAGCGATGGCATCGGGTTTACAAAACCTGATCAGGTGGGCAACGGCAACGGAATTTCAGTCCGACTATTATGCCATTGAAAAATCTTTCGATGGACTTACTTTTTTTGAAATTGCGCGCAAGCAAGCCAAAGGAGAGTCGAAAACGGTTACTGCCTACGAGCATGTTGATTCGGAGATAAAGGGTACCCGTCAGTATTATCGTTTGCGCATGGTGGATTTGGATGGAACTTTCGCGTTTTCGGATGTCACGCTGGTGTCTCGCAATCCACAACACGCGGAAGTAGCCATTTCACCTAACCCGGCAAGGCAGGGGGAATTTGTGAATATTGAGATTCAGCAGGCGGAAGCCCCTGCGGTTATTTTTGTTCGCGATTTGCATGGCCGTCAGGTAGTCCGACTGGAAACGAAAGAGACACGTGTGCAACTTCCTGTCGAGTGGAGTCCAGGGGTTTACTCGATTTCTGTGTTCACCGGAGGGCGCCAAACAGTAAGCCGCCTCCTGGTTCCCTAAACCGAAAGGTTTCTGATCATATCCGTTGTCATTTCCTCCAGACCGAACCGGTGTTTCCAGTCCCAGTCTTGCCGGGCCGGGGTATCATCAATGGATTTAGGCCACGAGTCGGCAATAGCTTGCCGGAAGTCTGGTTTGTAGCTGATTTGGAAATCGGGGATGTGACGTTTTATCGTTGAGGCTACCTGAGCGGGGCAAAAGCTCATGGCACCTACATTGTAGCTGCTGCGAATCTTCACTTTTTCGGCAGGCGCTTCCATCAAATCCAGCGTGGCCTTTACCGCGTCATCCATGTACATCATGGGCAGGTACGTGTCGGCCGACAAAAAGCATTCGTACTTTTTTTCCTTAATGGCTTTAAAGTAAATGTCAACGGCATAATCCGTAGTGCCGCCACCGGGCGGGGTCTTCCAGCCGATAATGCCGGGGTAACGCAGGCTGCGCACATCTACACCATACCTTCGGAAATAATACTCACACCACAGCTCACCCGCCAGCTTGGTTATGCCATATACGGTGGTGGGGTCCATAATCGTGTATTGGGGAGTATTTTGTTTCGGGGTGGTCGGCCCGAAAGCAGCAATCGAACTGGGCCAATACACTTTATGGAGCTTCAATTCATGGGCAGCCTCCAGTACAAAAAGCAGGCTCTCCATATTCAACTTCCAGGCGCACCGTGGGTCTTTCTCTCCGGTGGCGGAGAGCAGGGCGGCCAGGTGGTAGATCTGCGTCACCTGGTTCTTCTTAATAAATTCGAAGAGCTTGTCGCGCTGCATCACGTCCATTTTCTCATAGCGGCCCTCTCTAAGCGCGCCCTGGGCATCGCGAATGTCCGATGCGATAACATGATCGGGGCCATAAATTTTTCGCAGACCGTGGGTGAGTTCTGCGCCTAACTGGCCTCCCGCTCCAATCAACAAAATGGTGGTTTGCATGTACTGGATTTGGGGGGCGAAGATAACAGAGATTTAAGAAAATAGCCGGGCGCATCGTAGCTTTGCCCCATGTCGTTTCCGGACTTCCTGGTGTCGAAGAAGATTGATGCCGCCCGCTTTGCGGCCGCAGAACCGGACGTTTTTAAGGAGTGGGCAGATTTGTTTGAGCAGATGCACCCCAACAGCTTCACCCTGCAGAAGCTCAATCTGATCAATGCCGTTCGCAGGAAGTATTGGCTGGGCCTTGCCCCACCTGGGACCCCATCGGGCGATACCCCAAACCCCCGCCCTTGTTAAACCGAAAATCAGTTAATCATGTATACTACCCTACAACCTGTTTTGCAAAAGGAACTCAATGCCATTCGCGAAGCGGGGCTCTTTAAGAAAGAACGAATCATTGTCACCCCACAGGGTGCAGACATTCGCACGGCCGATGGGAAATCGGTGATTAATTTCTGCGCGAATAATTACCTGGGCCTGTCATCCCACCCGCGGGTAATTGAAGCGGCCAAACGCGCCATCGATACACATGGCTTTGGCATGTCGTCCGTTCGTTTCATTTGCGGCACACAGGATATTCATAAGGAGTTAGAAGTGAAGATTTCTGAATTTTTGGGAGCAGAAGATACCATCTTATATGCTGCCGCGTTTGACGCCAATGGCGGTGTATTTGAGCCCCTGTTTGGTGCCGAAGATGCCATCATCAGCGATGAGCTCAACCACGCGTCAATCATTGACGGTGTCCGGCTGTGCAAAGCCATGCGATACCGGTATAAACACAATGACATGGCTGACCTGGAGCAGCAATTGGTTGAAGCCCGCAAGGCAGGGGCAAAGCAGATTATTGTTGTTACCGATGGCGCCTTTTCGATGGATGGTACGATCGCCCAACTGGATAAAATATGTGACCTGGCCGACCGATACCAGGCACTGGTGATGACCGATGAGTGCCACTCGACCGGCTTTCTGGGAAAGACGGGAAGGGGAGTGCCCGAATACCGGGGCGTCCAGGGCCGGGTTGATATCATCACGGGTACGCTGGGCAAAGCCCTGGGTGGAGCGTCCGGAGGATTTACGGCCGGCCGAAAGGAAATCATTGAACTGTTGCGCCAGCGCTCGCGGCCCTATCTGTTCTCCAACACGCTGGCACCCAGCATTACCGGGGCCTCGATTGAGGTGTTTAACATGTTGAGCGAAACCACCGCGCTGCGCGACAAACTCGAACGCAACACCCAATACTTCCGCAGCAAAATGACGGCCGCTGGGTTTGCTATCAAACCCGGTGAACATCCGATTGTACCCATTATGCTCTACGAGGCGCCATTGGCCCAGCAGTTTGCCGACCAGTTGCTGGAGAAAGGCATCTATGTGATCGGGTTTTTCTACCCGGTAGTGGCCAAGGGGCAAGCTCGCATTCGGGTACAACTGTCGGCTGCCCACGAGCAACACCACCTGGATAAAGCGATCGCGGCCTTTACCGAGGTAGGTCGGTCATTGGGCGTGATCAAGTAGCCTCTCATGGAGGTATTGTTTGAGGATAATCACCTCATTGCTGTCAATAAGCCGGCCGGCTGGCTGGTGCAGGGGGACAGTACAGGGGATACGCCACTGGCTGAACGGGTCAAACAGTACATCAAAGAGAAATACCGGAAGCCGGGCGAGGTTTTTCTGGGCGTCATTCACCGCCTCGACCGCCCGGTGAGTGGCGTGGTTTTGTTTGCCCGCACATCGAAGGCACTGGAACGCATGAATCAACAGTTCCGGGAACGGGAAACCCAAAAAACGTACCGGGCAGTGGTGGAACGCAAACCAGGCAAGCCTGAGGATACGCTTATTCACTGGCTTAGGAAGGACGAATCAAAAAATAAGACTGCCTGGTTTAGCCGGGAGACGCCCGATGCACTGCGTTCGGAGTTATCCTATTCGATCCTGGAAGAAGCCAATGGATTTTACTTGCTTGATGTGAGGCCCGTTACCGGTCGTCCGCATCAGATCCGGGTGCAATTGGCGGCTATCGGTTGCCCGATTGTTGGCGATTTGCGCTATGGCGCCCCATTTGCGCTGGATGATGCCCGAATTGCGTTGCATGCCCGCAGCCTCACGTTCATTCACCCGGTTTCGAAATCGGCCACCGCTATTAATGCTCCGTTACCCGATCATTCCGTGTGGAATCAATTCACCAGTTTTGCCCGATGAATTGGATGCAACGCCTGCAGGCCCGCTGGGGTCTGTCCCCTGCACGGGTGATTTTGGTCTTATTGGCTTTTGCCTGCACCGGATTTACCGTGCTTTTCTTGAAACGCCCGTTGTTTAGATTCCTGTTTAATGAGATTGAAATTCCGCTATGGGCCAGCGTGGTCTATTATGTGCTCATTCTGCCGGTCTATAACGTCTTGTTGCTGTTTTATGGTGCCATTTTTGGTCAATTCCGGTTTTTTTGGGATTTCGAAAAGCGCTTTTTTAATCGTTTGTTTTCGATCGTTAAAACCAAAACAAAAAACAACCTATGAAGAAACTTCTTTATCTGCTGGTCTTGAGCGTGTTGGCTTCTTGCTCGTCAAACAAGTATGCTGCGCACTTTCAAAATGTGAAGCCGTATGAACCGTTGTATGCAGAAGCGAATACTGTCCCGGGTTCAGCCCCTAAGACCATTCGCCCGGCTATTGAGCCAGAGCAACTCACTGCGTCAACCGAAATCGTGCCGGTTGTGACAGAATCGACCCCGACTGTTGACGTGCGTAAGACCTATATTCAAATGACCAAAGCCGAGCGTAAGGAACTGCGGCAAAATCTGCGGTCGGCATTGAAGGCTTCTGTGGCCTCATCGAAGTTGTCTCCTGAATCCTCAAAAGCATCCCAAGGCATGGACCCGGATCTAAAGTTGGCGGCCATTTTTGGCTCCATTGGAGTGGTGGCCCTCATCATTGGGGGAGATGTGTTCGCAATCATTGGCGGCATTGCCATGATCGTTGGCTTGGTCTTTTTTGTGAGGTGGTTGGTGCGGCAGTAACCCTGTTAAGTAATATTTTTCGACTCCCGAGCCGGTTTGGCACCGGAGTTTTTATTTTGACTTGTTTCAGGCATAATTTTTCCATTCATTTACTTTACAAAATATAAGTATATAAATGGCTAAAGAGTATGTCGGTGAGTTTGAGGAGGTCGTCTTGACCCTTGTAGCGGCTTTGCAAGACGATGCTTATGGTGCGGCCATTGCCGAAGAACTTGAAACGCGCCTGAAGCGCTCCGTTAATTTGAGCGCGGTCCACGTAACTCTTTATCGTCTTGAGGACAAAGGCCTAATCAAATCGGCCATGGGTGGGGCTACACAACAGCGGGGCGGCAGACGCAAACGTATCTACACTATCACCAGTGCCGGTCTGGCCATGCTTAAGGCACTTAAAGAAACGCGGGTGGAGCTATGGAAGTTGGTACCCCAGTTAAAAATGAGTTGATGAAGGATCTCTGGGCGATACGGATTTTGCGCTGGTTCTGCCCGGCACACCTACTCGAGGAAATTGAAGGCGATTTACTTCAAAAGTTCGCGCACGATGTGAAGTTGTTTGGTGAAAGGAAGGCGAGGAGAAGATTGCTGTGGAATGTGATACGATTTTTTAGACCGGGAATTTTACTTCGAAACAAGTTGGTTCTAAATTTTAGGCAGATGGATATCCTTCAAAACTATTGGAAAGTAGCTGTACGCGTACTGACAAGAAGTAAAGTGTTTGTTGCCATTATACTTTTTGGCCTAAGTGTGAGCCTCACCGCTTGTATTCTGATTGCCGACTACACCCGATTTGAATTAAGCTACGATAAGTTTTTTGCGAATAGCAAGAGCATTTATCGTTTACAGCACAACCGGTTTATCGATAACCAGTTGCTCTATAAAAAAGCCATGAACTTCCCGGAAGTTGGAATCGCACTGCAAGAGTATTTTCCGGAGGTAAAATCGGTGGCCCGCTTATTCCCGGTAAGCACCAATATTGAACCCGTTTTTGTAGCAACTACGAGCGATGGCGAGCGGATCAGTTTCTCCGAACCTGATTCTTTTCTGGCCGATAATACATTTTGTCAGATTTTTGATTTGAAATTCATCTATGGAGATAGAGCCACAGCTTTAAACGGTGAAAGTAAAGTCATTCTATCCAGTAGCACCGCCATGCGCTACTTTAAGCGTCTTGATGTTGTTGGCGAAGTGCTTACCAGCAGCATCGGGATGGGCGCATTTACGATTACTGGTGTATTCGAAGATTTACCTGGAAACAGTCACTTCAAGTTTGACATGCTTCAATCGTGGTTTAACGTGTATGAAGAGAGAAGCCTCTTCACCTGGGATGGTTTTTATACCTATGTTCTCTTTGATTCGCCCGAAGATATGCAACGGGTGTCCGCGAGACTTTCTGACTTTGCGAAGTCTTATACCGGTGAGTACTATAAAACCCGGCCTGGGGCAAGTTCTCAGTTTGAACTACAACCTTTAGAAGGCATCCACCTCGATTCACACCTCGAAGGTGAGCTTCAACCGAATGGCAATCGGAGAATCGTCTACGGCCTGTTTGTTGTGGCCATATTCATTATGGTGATAGCGGTGATCAATTACGTCAATTTGAGTACATCGCGGGCATTGCAACGCATCAAGGAAATGGGCATACGAAAAACAATAGGATCAACCGCAATTCAGTTGTCTGCACAGTTCCTGATGGAATCCATGATATTAATTACTGTGTCGATCGGTATGGCATTGACTGCCGCCTGGCTTTTGATGCCGTGGTTCAATACGTCATTTGAATCACAAATCACTTTACAGTTATATCAGCAACCTATGTTTTGGCTAACGCTAGTGGGTGTAGCGTTGCTGGTATCTGTTTTGGGCGGATTCTATCCGGTCTTTGTACTCACACGTCTAAATCCCCGCGAAGCATTAAAAGGCATGTTGGTAAAACACCAACGGCCACGGCTTCAAACCGGTCTTGTTACCATTCAATTTTCTATTTCCTTGATTTTGATTACAGGCACTTTTGTGCTGTTCAGGCAAATTGAGTTTATGCAAAACAAGGACCTTGGTTTTGGTATTGCGCGAAAGCTGGTTGTAAAAGTCTTGCCCGGGGTGAGTGAAGAGATGGATTCCGTTTTCAACATCCGCCTGAATTCCGTTAAATCGGAAGTGGCCATGAACGGGATTAGTCTGCAGGCCACCGTTTCATCAAGCATACCCGGTAGGAAGAATGAATGGCGCGGCAGTACCCGGGTTACCGGAGCGGCCAGCGATGAGGTGGTGCGGTGTAACCTAACCCGCGTAGATGAGAAATTCCTTGAAACGTTTGATTTGTATTTGCTGGCAGGCAGAAATTATTCGTCTTCATTGGGCAATCAGAGTTCTGTTATTGTTACGGCCGAAACAGTTAAACAACTAAAGCTTGGAACACCGGAAGAAGCACTTGGAACAAAAATTGAATTGTTTGGCACTCGTGAGATTATTGGTGTGGTGGAATCATTTCACGAAGCTGGTTTACATGATCCGCTGTTTCCATCTGCATACATTACCGGTGCCGGGTATATGAAATTCCTCACATTATCGCTGAATGGCGAAAACCTTCCCGAGAAAATTGATCAGATTAAAAAGATTTGGCAAGTGCATTTCCCCGATAAACCCTTTCAATACTTTTTCCTGAATGACTTTTTCAATAAACAATATCAATCCGATATTTTAATGAACCGTAGTGTAAGTGTGTTTTCTTGGGTGGCAATTGTCATCGCGTGTTTAGGGCTTTTTTCGTTATCACTCCATACCATTCATCGCAAAACCAAGGAAATTGGGATTAAGAAAATCCTTGGGGCCGGAGTGGGTTACCTAACGCGTGAGCTATGTAGCCATTTTATGACACCGATTGGCGTTGGCGCAATCATTAGCCTCCCATTAAGTTATTACTTGGTTGATTGGTGGCTTGCGCAGTATGCGTACCGGATAGATATCAGTGCGATCCTGTTTGTCGGGCCATTTTTGCTTCTCGTGATGATTGGTTTTGCTACGGTAGTGTTCCAGTCGTTGAGGGCATCACGCAAGAACCCGGTCGAGAGTTTGAAATGGGAGTAGAAGCTAAAATGCAGTTAATACCCCGGCTATAGTGCTCGAATGCGCTTCTGTGTATTGAGAATGGGATGCCGGGACTTGCGCGGCATGACGGACTTGATCTTTAAGTATTTTTGCGATGCCTGTAGGCGTCCGTGGCCTGTCTTTGAGGAAATTAAAAAGGCCACCGCATCGCGGTGGCCTTTTTTGCTTTTGACCGTCAACGACTATTGCTTCACACCATCGGCCAGTAAAATCACGTGATCGCGCAGTACTTCCACCACGCCACCGGTGATCACCAGGCTTTGTTTGCCATCCTTTCCGGTTTTATACTCGACCGAACCTTCCTTCAGCAAACTCACCAGCGGGGCATGATGATTCAATATCTGAAAGGAACCATCGGCACCAGGGAATGTGGCCGAAGACACGTCACCCTCAAATATCTTTTTCTCAGGTGTTAGGATTTCCAGGTGCATACGCAACTTATTTTGCTTCCGCCATCATCTTCTCACCCTTCTCGAAGGCTTGCTCAATGCTACCCACGAGGTTGAAGGCACCCTCCGGCAGGTGATCACCTTCGCCATCCATAATCATATTGAAGCCCTTGATGGTATCCTTAATATCCACCAATACACCCTTCAGACCAGTAAAGGCTTCCGCTACGTGGAACGGCTGTGAAAGGAAGCGCTGCACGCGTCTGGCGCGGTGCACCACCAACTTATCATCATCGCTGAGTTCGTCCATACCCAAAATGGCAATGATATCCTGAAGTTCCTTGTAGCGTTGGAGCGTCAATTTTACGCGTTGTGCGCAGTTGTAATGCTCTTCGCCTACGATGTCGGCACGCAAAATACGGGACGTAGAATCCAGCGGATCAACGGCCGGATAAATTCCCAACTCAGCAATTTTACGGCTCAATACCGTAGTGGCATCCAGGTGAGCAAACGTGGTAGCCGGGGCCGGGTCAGTCAAGTCGTCAGCCGGAACGTATACCGCCTGTACAGACGTAATGGAACCGTTTTTGGTTGAGGTAATACGCTCCTGCATGGCACCCATTTCGGTTGCCAGCGTAGGCTGGTAACCTACGGCCGAAGGCATACGGCCAAGCAGGGCTGATACCTCGGAACCGGCCTGTGTAAAGCGGAAAATGTTGTCGATAAAGAACAGGATGTCGCGGCCTTTGCCTGTGCCATCGCCATCACGGAAATATTCAGCAATGGTTAGCCCCGAGAGTGCCACGCGGGCGCGGGCTCCGGGTGGTTCGTTCATCTGGCCAAACACAAAGGTTGCCTTTGACTCGGCCAGGCGCTGTTGATCCACTTTGGAAAGATCCCAACCGCCAGCGTGCAGCGATTTCATGAATTCGGGCCCGTAGTCAACGATACCCGCTTCGATCATCTCGCGCAGCAGGTCGTTACCTTCACGGGTGCGCTCACCCACACCGGCAAATACAGATAATCCTGAGTAGGCTTTCGCGATGTTATTGATTAATTCCTGAATCAATACGGTTTTACCCACACCGGCTCCACCAAACAAACCGATCTTTCCACCCTTGGCGTAGGGTTCTATCAAGTCAATAACCTTGATACCGGTGAACAAAACTTCGGCTGAAGTCGATAGATTTTCAAAGCTGGGTGCCTGGCGGTGGATGGGAAGTGAGCGATCGCCTTTTGGCTGTTTAATCCCATCGATGGCTTCACCTACCACATTAAACAGGCGGCCTTTGATGTCGTCACCAATCGGCATGGCAATTGGGGTGCCGGTATCGGTCACCTTCATGCCACGAACCAATCCTTCGGTTCCGTCCATGGCAATGGTGCGTACGCGGTCTTCACCCAAGTGTTGCTGGCACTCCAGCACCACACGGGTGCCATCGGTCTTCGTTACTTCCAGAGAATCCAAAATGTTGGGTAGTTTAGAACCGGGCTCGTCAAAAGCCACGTCCACAACCGGACCGATAACTTGGGTGATTTTGCCAAAATTCGCCATTGCGTTTATGAATTGTAGGTGTAGATTTTTTATTAACTAAATGATTTTGAATCAGTTACGAATGAAATCCACTGCATCCAAAATCCGAGCGCAAAAGTAGCATATTCAGGGTCTTGGGCAAAGGTTTTGCGCCCCATTTTGGAAGCTCTCTTAACCTGCCTGAAGCTGGATGCGAAAGGTGGTTCCCAGGTTTTCTTCTGAGGATTTAACGAATATCCTCCCCTCGTGATAGAGTTCAATTATCCGCTTCGCCAGGGCCAGGCCAAGCCCCCAGCCGCGCTTTTTGGTGGTGTAGCCCGGCTTGAAAACACTGGCCACGCTGCCTTTGGGTATGCCCTTGCCGGTGTCCGAAATATCAATGAAAACTTTGCTGTCGCTGCCGCGTAAGATTTTGATGGCAATCGTGCCGGTGTTGCCCATGGCATCAACCGCATTTTTGCAGAGATTTTCGATAACCCATTCAAACAACGGGGCATGAATTCTAGCCTGTATGTTTTCGGATAGCGTGTAGAGTTCGAACGTAATCTTGGATGATACGCGGGGCCGCAGATACCCCACTACATTGGTGATGAGTTGGTACACATTTTCCGATTTGAGCACCGGGGTTGATCCTATACTGGAAAAGCGCTCGGTGACCACCCGCAGTTTCAGAATGTCTTTTTCCAACTCATCCACCACGCCTTTACCTTTAATTTCCGGGTCATCGCGTAGCACCTCGAGCCAAGCCATCAACGATGATAAGGGTGTGCCGAGTTGGTGGGCCGTCTCTTTCGCGAGCCCTACCCATACGCGGTTTTGTTCGGCCACGCGCGAATAGTTGAAGGCCAGGTACGAAATGAAGGCGAAAATGGCGATAACGGACAGCTGAATGTAGGGGTATGCCATGAGCTGGCTAAGCAGGAATGAATTCTTGTAGTAGAGGTACTGTCGGCCGAATACTTCGTTGTTTTCGTCTTTGAGCAAGATCTCGATGGGCGCATAGGTACGCTTCATTTCAGCCAACTGGCGGTTGAGGTAACTCTTTTTCTTTTCGGCCGACCAGGCCGAGTCAACCGGCAGGTTGATGTAACTGAGAATGTCACCCTGCTCACTCACCTGCAGGGTGGGGATGGAGTGATTTTTCAGAATGATTTCCTCCCGGATAAACAGAATGTTGTTTTCGGCTTCGTTAATGGTGTATTCCAGGGCGCGGGCAAACAGGTTGATTTGGTTACGTTCGCGTTCCTTGAGCTGGTCAACGAGCACATCGGTGTAATAAATGGAGCCCACGCTAATCACCACCGATACGATGAGAATAATCCACTTCAGGTTCGTGTTGTCCTGATAGAATTCCATGGATGCCGGGGTGTTTTTACTGGCCATGCGAACCGAAAGTAAAGAAAAAAATCTCTCCGGATCGGGAGAGATTTTTTTGGTGTTTGAGGGTTTGGCTGGTCTAGACCTTCGTCATGAACCACTTGGCCAGCACCTTGTAGTTTACCTTGGTGCCCGTCATCAAAATACCCACGCGGTAAATGCGGCCGGCTATCCAGGTGGTGAAGATGAAGCCGCCAACCAACAGCACCATGGATAAAACTAAATCCGATGTGGGGACATCGTAGGCAATTCTACCAACCATCGCTACTGGTGATGTAAAGGGTATGATTGATAGCCAATAGCTTACCGTACCATGCGGATCTCGTACAATAAACATAAAAAGCCCCAGGTATCCTATCAATAATGGAATCGTAATTGGAAATTGGAACTGTTGAGACTCTTGAATTGATTCTACTGCGGAACCTACTGCTGCGAAAAGGGCACCATATAGCAAATACCCCCCCAGAAAGTAGAACAAGAATACTAGGGCGATTTTCAAAAATGGGATTTGACTCAGGTTTTGAAGAAACTCCGGACCTTGATTGCTCTGCTTTGCAATGACCTCTTTTACCTCTTCATCGCTGGTGCTTTCAATCACTTGCTCCATCGCTTGTTGCTGAGGCATTTTTAAACCGAAATAACCCAATACTGACGTGGTAACCCCAAATATCAACACGATCCAAATTATGAACTGCAAAAGCCCAACGGAAGCGATCCCAATTATCTTTCCAAGCATGAGTTGGAATGGCTTTACTGAAGAAACAATCACCTCGACAATCTTGGAGGTCTTTTCATCAATGACGCCCTGCATAATTTGGATTCCGTAAATGAGTACAAACATGTAAATGAGTATTCCTAAGGCCATACCCAGACCACTCTTGATTTGAGTATTACTGGATTGTTCTTGGCCATCCTCACTAAGATTAATCTCCTGTAGATTAACCTCGGTTGTTCGAATATCTTTTAGAGTTTCCTTGTCTACGTTGTACTTCTCCATCTTCGAATCTTTCACTAAATCTGTTAGCATGGAAGTAACGTTCCCAACTTTTTCCGGACTTTGGCTCTCCTTTGTGTATAGTGTTATTCCCGTTATGTCGCCTATTGACTCCGCAGGTGGGATATACAGCAATCCGAAATCATCTGACTCCATATACGCAGCCTTGACCTGAACAATTGATCCTGAAACGGGCACAATAGTCAGTCTCTTGTTAGACTCCAATTTAAACAGTTGACTTTCGTCCAGCACTTGAAGGGTATCAGGCTTGGCTTCCTTTACTTCCTGAATCATGACATACACCAACACCCCCATAATGGCCGGAATAATCAACGGCACCAAAATGGTGGTAACCAAAAACGATTTTTTCTGCACGCGATTCAAAAACTCGCGTTGAATGATCAACCAAACTTTGTTCATATCTCGGTGCTTTTCGGTTTAGGCTTCTTGTAAATGTTTGCGCAACGCTTCATCGCCTTCGGCTTTCACCAGGTTGATGAAAATTTCGGCCATGGTGGGAAGTTTTTGTTCAAAGCGGAATACCTCGGTTTGAGGCAACAACTCGTGCAGCAGGGCGTTGGGCGAACTGCCCTGATCCGCTTTGATTAATGTTACAAAGTGATTGCCCTCCAGCTCTTTTTGCGACACCAGTTGGTGACCCACACCCGAAAGCCGGAAGTTGCCCCGATGCTCCACTACGTAGGTGTTTGTCTTGTAGCTTGCTTTCACGTCTTTTTTGGAGCCCTCCAACACTTTCTTTGACTTGTTGATCATGGCGATATGATCGCACAGCGACTCAACCGTCTCCATCCGGTGGGTGGAAAAAATGATCGTACTGCCGCGCTCTTTCAACCCCAGAATCTCATCCGTAATCAATTGGGCATTCACCGGGTCGAAACCGGAGAATGGCTCATCCAGGATGATCAACTTAGGCTCGTGAAGTAGGGTGCTGATAAACTGAACTTTTTGTGCCATGCCCTTCGAGAGGTCCTCCACTTTCTTATTCCACCAGTCCTTAATCTCAAATCGCTCGAACCAGACTTTAATACGTTGAAATGCATCCTGCTTTCCCAAACCTTTTAATTGAGCCAGGTACATGAGCTGGTCACCTACTTTCATTTTTTTATAGAGACCGCGCTCCTCGGGCAGGTAGCCGATGATTTCCACGTGGCCGGGCTTCAATTTTTCTCCAAAAATTCGAACTTCGCCCCCATCGGCATTAATGATCTGATTGATGATTCGGATCAACGTGGTTTTGCCGGCCCCATTGGGCCCCAGAAGGCCATAAACAGATTTTTCCGGAATGGTCAGACTCACATCGTCCAGGGCGGTATGATTTGAGTACTGCTTTGTCACGTGTTCAGCTACAAGTGCTTCCACAAGGCAGGGGTTTATGTTTATTTTAAATTAGTAGCAAAAATAGGAAGAGAATTACACGGTCAAACTCCGCGGAATGTTTATTCAACATCAAAACAGGCAACTACTATTCGGGACGCTCGCGGAAGGTGATCTTGCCCATGGATACGTCAAGGTCAAAGACCATAGCATTTTTTTGATTGCCGGAATACGCAGCATTGGCGTAGGTGTTGTCGCCAATCTTTTTCAGGCTCCGAACCAGGTCAATGCTGCACAACCACGAATCCGACAGTTTAACCAGCACCGGTACATCTTTTGACGGAAGCCGAATTATCAGATTGCCAGCGCCTACCGAACCCTGCACCATCCGAGGATATTCGGTCTTGTCGCTGAAATCCAGCAGCATGTTACCAAAACCAACCTCGGCCACCACAACCTGCGCGTTGGCCAGGTTGATGTGTTTGGCCTGTAATGAGCCCATATCCACCTTAACGAAGAAGGTATCCATCTTTACCTTATTGGGTTCTGCGCTGTAGGAAAGCAGAACATCGGCTGTTCCGGTCCTGATCTTTAACCGCTCAACTGCGAGGCCACTCAAATCGATATCAGCATTACCGAGCCCATAATCCAAATCAAGTGAATAGGGTTTGGTTTCGGAGAGATAGAACTTCCAGACCTTACCGTCTACGGTGCGGTTTTCGCCACCAAAAACCTGATACGAAATTTTTTGGCCCACACCTCTCTGATTAGCCTGGTCCATGGCTATCTTCACAGAGCATACATCGCCACGCACATCCTGCGCGAGCGAATGCGCATATTCTTCTGCTTGCTGGTTGCTGTAAATGTCAAGGAGCTCTTTATTCTGGCTGGGGCGGATGAAGCAATTGCCGGTTTTTGCTTTCAACTGCAAGGATACCCGTTTGCAATCGTCCGATGCACCAATAGAAAATTGCTTTTTAATCTGGGCGGCTGCGCCCAGAGACAATAATCCGCCAATACCAACTAAGACAAACGCCTTCATTTACCTGTTTTACGGTTGGCCACCCCGCAGGGTTGTGCCTGTGTGCCTTTTGTTAAGTTTTCGTTAAGCAAAAAAAACCCATAGCTAGGTTAAACGGGGAGTTCTCCCCAGGGTTTCAGTCGACTTTTAAAATTTCTATTTGTTCAGGGATTTGAGGTCGATGCCCCACAAAGAGCAAACAATTTCAACCAAAATACTCTTTCATTCGCTCGAAAAAGCCCTTTTCACCGGCTTCAGGACTCGGCTGGAAGTTCGGAGATTGTTTAAGCGACTCCAGTTTCGCCCGCTCTTCGGACGTCAGTCGCTTAGGTGTCCAGACATTGATATAAATGAGTTGATCTCCCGTACCGTAGCCATTGAGGTCGCGCAAACCCTTGCCGCGCAGCCGCAGAATCTTACCGCTTTGCGTTCCGGGATCAATCTTGATGCGCACCTTGCCGCCCACCGAGGGCACTTCCACCGAGGTGCCCAGCGCGGCATCAATAAAACTGATGTGCAGATCATGAATCAGATTATTGCCGTCCCGTTTCAGCACCTTATCCTCAACCTCTTCAATTTGAATAAGCAGGTCGCCTGGCAGGCCACCACCCGGAGCTTCATTTCCCTTGCCAGACATCGAGAGTTGCATACCATCGCCCACCCCGGCCGGTACGCGCACCGAAATCACATCTTCTTTGCTGACTAATCCGGAGTTATCGACACCCGGAGGGCGTTTATCGATGATCTGGCCTGAGCCTCCGCAACTCGAGCAGGTGCTGGCCGAGACCATTTGGCCGAGCATCGTGTTCACCACCTTGCGCACCTGACCCTGTCCCTGACAAGCAGGGCACGTTTTGAACGTGACACCATCGGCCTGAACCAGGCGGTTCACTTTAATTTTTTTCTCTGCACCGTTGGCAATTTCTTCCAGTGTCAGCTTCAGTTTGATGCGCAGGTTGGAGCCTTTGCGGGTGCGGCTTCGCCCGCCTCCTCCGCCAAAGAAACTGTCGAACGGACTGCCGCCTCCAAAAATGTCACCAAACTGCGAGAAGATATCGTCCATGTTCATCTCGTGGCCTCGGAAACCGCCATTGCCCCGGGAATGACCAAAACGGTCGTACTGGGCGCGCTTGTCCGCATCGCTCAACACCTCGTAGGCCTCAGCGGCCTCCTTGAATTTCTCTTCCGCTTCTTTGTTTCCCGGGTTTTTATCCGGGTGAAACTGGATGGCTACCTTCCGGTAAGCCTTCTTGATTTCGTCAGCGCTGGCCGATTTGGTAACACCGAGGATTTCGTAATAGTCACGCTTGCTCATAAGAGGTGAATTATTGGCCTACCACCACTTTGGCGAAGCGAATCACTTTGTCGTGGAGCAGGTAACCTTTCTCCACCACGTCTACGATTTTACCTTTCAACTTTTCTTCCGGAGCCGGTATTTGGGTAATGGCCTCATGCAGGTCGGGATTGAAAGCTACGGCAGGTCCGGCCTCCATGGGCTTCACCCCGTTTTGGTCAAGTAGTTTTTTGAACTTGTTGTGGATCAGTTTGAATCCCTCGGCCTCTTTATCGGTCAGGCCCGCAAATGATTTTTCGGCCCGTTCGAAGTCATCGGCAACGGGAAGGAAGTCGCGCAAAAGTTTTTCGTTGGCCGTCTGAATCAGTTCGAGGCGCTCTTTAGCCGAGCGCCTGCGGAAGTTGTCAAATTCGGCATACAACCGCAGGTATTTGTCTTTGGCCTCTGCCAATTCGTCCTGTAATTTCTTTAGCGGATCGGCTTCCGGCTTGCCGGAAGATTCCGTCACCGGCTCGGTTGATTGCATAGGAGGCGTTTCTTCCACCACCGAATCATCATGTTTGGGCAAATCGTGCTCCTGCTGCGCGGGGTTTTCCATAAAAAATCATCTAAAAAACGCGTTTTAAAGGGCAATAATACTGCCAAGCCACTTAATCGTGACAGGTTGGCCGATGGATCAACTTTTTAGCGTTTGCCAGATCAAGTCTTTGAGTTCCTTGAGCCCTTCCTTTTTGAGTCCGGACACAAAAACAGAGGGTATTCCCGGGGGCAACTCTTTTTTGATGGCTTCCTTCAGCTCTTCATCCAGCATGTCGCTTTTCGAAATCGCCAGTAACCGCTTTTTATCGAGCAGTTCGGGATTGTACTGCCGCAACTCATTAAGCAAAATGTCAAACTCTTTGCGAATGTCGGCCGAGTCGGCCGGAATGAGAAACAGAAGAAGTGAGTTGCGCTCGATGTGGCGCAAAAAGCGAATGCCCAACCCTTTACCCTCTGCTGCACCCTCAATGATTCCGGGGATGTCGGCCATCACAAACGATTTGTCATCGTAGTAAGGCACCACCCCGAGGTTGGGTGTGAGCGTGGTAAATGCGTAGTCTGCAATTTTGGGTTTGGCGGCCGACATCACCGACAGCAGGGTTGACTTTCCGGCATTGGGAAATCCTACGAGCCCAACGTCTGCCAGCAGCTTTAATTCCAGAATGATCCAATCCTCCTGAGCCGGTTCGCCTGGCTGTGCATGCTGGGGTGCCTGGTTGGTGGGCGAAGTAAAAAAACTATTTCCCTTGCCCCCACGGCCGCCTGCCATCAGAATCACCTCCTGCCCGTCCGTATTGATCTCGCAAACTACCTCACCGCTTTCGGCCCGCTTGGCTACGGTGCCCAGGGGCACCTCCAGAATTTCATCTTTACCATCAGCCCCGGTTCGGTTTTGGCCTTCACCGGCCCCACCATCTTCGGCTCGAATGTGTTTGCGGTACTTCAGGTGAAGCAGCGTCCAGAGTTGCGAGTTACCGCGCAGGATGATGTGCCCACCGCGCCCGCCATCACCACCATCGGGCCCACCTTTGGGTACGAATTTTTCGCGATGAAAGTGCAAACAACCTGCGCCCCCATGTCCGGAGCGGGCATGGAATTTTACGTAGTCGATAAAATTAGGGCTGGACACCGTGATCTACGATTTCAGATGAAAGATGGTTGAGGCGAGGTACTCCGTGACACAGCTATTGAATGTTGAATTCTATTTGATCACGGCTGTGATGCGCGAAAAAATTTCATCAATCGGCCCTATCCCGTTGACAGTATTCAGGCGGCCGGCTTTTTCATAGTACGGCAGCACGTGAATGGTTTTCGTGAAGTATTCGGTGATCCGCTTATTGAGTTTATCTTCTTCATCATCCGCACGGTTTTCAATCGTTCTTCTTTTGGCAATCCGGTCGCGCACCTCTTTTTCCGACACATCCAGTGCCAACACGTAGTGAATGGCTGTATTATTTTCTTTCATAAACCGGTCCAGCGCTTCGGCCTGCGCTACGGTACGCGGAAATCCATCGAATAAGAAACCTTTGGCCTGCGGATTTTTGTCGAGTTCTTCTTTCAACATGGCGATGGTGATGTCATCGGGCACCAGAGCCCCGCTGTTCATGATTTCTTTTACGCGCTTGCCCAGCGGGGTATCGTTCTTGGTATGCCACCGGAATAAGTCGCCCGTGGAGATGTGCACAAATCCGTATTTCTGAATGAGCTTTTCGCTCTGTGTGCCCTTGCCGGCCCCGGGCGGGCCAAAGATCACCAGGTTAATCATTGCCGTTAGGTTTAGATAAAAAAGGAACGCAAGGTAGCGATCCACCGGCTAATTCGCCAAGGGCCTGTTTAATCCACTTTTTTATAGATGTCGGTGAGGTTGCGGCCCAGGCCATCGTAGTCGAGGCCATAACCCACCACGAATTCGGTCTCCAGGTCGAACCCGACATATTTCACTTCAATATTTTTTTCGCGGGCGGGTTGCTTGCGCAGCAGCGCCACGGCTTCTACGGAGTGCGCGCCCAGGCTGCGAAGTTCATCCATTATTTTTTGAAGGGTTAACCCGGTATCGACAATATCTTCGATGATGATGATGTCCTGGTTAAATAAACTCTCCTCGTGACCGATCAGCGTTTTGAGTTGGCCTGTGCTGGCGGTGCCGGAGTAGGAGGCTACCTTCACGAACGACACCCGGCAGGTGAGGTTGATCTCCTTTAAAAGATCAGACGCAAACATGAACGAGCCGTTCAGCACCGGCACAAAGAGCGGAGTCTTACCCTGGTAGTCGCGGTTGATTTGCTTGGCCAAAGACGACACTTTCGTGCTAATTTTGTCGGCTGCTATGGTTTTTCGAAACGTGAGGTCTTTGAGTTTCATACTACATCAAACAACGAAAATGCTTGTAGGTTCATTGCTTCAGATTCAATAGCGATCATCGAGCGCAAACTCATTCTTTCTTTTTTCCCACTTACCGCGGGTGAAATCCGGAAAGTCAACTACTGTGCCGCCTTGCGCAATCGAAGTCTCGGAAAGTGGAGTGATGGCACTCCAGGTCACGGCATCGTATACATCTTGGGGCGGGGTAACGTTGCGTTTCACCGATTCAACAAAAGCGTTCAAAACAAACCAATCCATACCGCCATGCCCCGCGCCACTGGCATCGCTCCCATATTTTTTCCACAGCGGGTGATCATATTTTTCCAGCCATGCCTTGGCTTCTTCCCACTGGTGTGGCTTAGCGCTTTGTCCTTCAATGTACATCGACTTGTTCACGTCCATCCAAATGCCCTTTGTGCCTTGCACCCGGAAGCCCAGCGAATAGGGCCGGGGCAGGTTGGTGTCGTGTTGCAGCAGGAATGTTTCACCGTTGGCCGCGCTGATCATGGTCGTCACCACATCGCCCAACTTGAAATCGATTTTGGCATTCGGATGATCTTTGCCGCCTACGTTCACCACGTGCTCGTGGAGGCCGCGCGCCTTGGAGGCAAACGAGGACAGGCGCGTAAAGCGGTTGCCCCGGTTAATGTTGGCCATCAAGGCGATTGGACCAATGCCATGTGTAGGGTACAAATCCCCATTGCGCACCACGGAGTGTTGCGTACGCCATTGCGCCTCAGAAAATCCTTTTGCGCCAAATTCAGCGCCACCGCCATAAGGTTTTTGCCCGTCATTAAATTTCACTTCGCGCAAGTCGTGCTGATAGCCCCCCTGCAGGTGAATCAGTTCGCCAAAGAGATTCTGCCGCACCATATTGAGTACGGCCATCACATCGCGCCTGTAGCACACATTTTCGAGCATCATCAGCGGTATGCCGGTTTTTTCGCTCGTGTCGACCAACTGCCAGCATTCGTCTACGGTCATGCCCGTGATTACTTCGCAGCCCACCCATTTCTTCGCGTTCATGGCATCGAGGCATTGTACGGTGTGCCATTCCCAGGGGGTAGAAATAATTACGGCATCGATATCCTTTCTTTCCAGCAGTTTGCGGTAGCCGTAATTTCCTTCCAGAATAATCTGGGGTGAGGGCTTGCCGGACTCTTTCACCAGCTGTAAGGCGGCATCCATCATCCGTTGCTGAATATCGCACAACGCAACCACGTCAACGTCTGTGCGCTTGAGCGCTAATTCAAGGTGATTTTGTCCCCGCAGGCCAACGCCAATAAAGCCCAGCCGAACTTTTTCTTTTGCTGTCGCGAATACATCTGAGGCGGATAACAGGGAGAGCCCTACACCTGCCCAAGCGGTTTGCTGAATGAAAGCCCTGCGGGAAGTCATATCGATGGAATAAATGGATGGGAAAATGTCATGAGTAAAGGTACTGAAAAATTGAGACGGGGAAGCTGACTTGAAACGTGGCGGGCTAGAGTTGCCGCATAAGTACTGAATAGAGTTTAAACATGCTTTCGATGTCGGACTTGTTCACTTTTTCATCGGGCGTGTGTGGGTTAAGTTGCGGGGCGCCCACAAAACACCAGTCGAATGGAAAGGGTGAGCGCTGGAGTTCACCACCATCACTGCTCCCCATCCCTTCCACCTCCAGTTGATGATTGATATGGTTCTTCTGTGCCACGGCAATGATCTTGTTGACAAAACTCCTGCGCGGAATGTTGCGGTCGCGAAGGGAAATCACCACGCCTTTCCCCGGCTCCACGCCATCCGAAGTCCAGGTGATATCCGAAATGAGCGCCTGTCGAACACCATACTTGCGGTATACATACTCCGCCACATAACCTACGCTGCCGCCACCATGCTCCTCCCAGCAGGTGAAGGCGATGATACCATCTTTCATCGATTCCGCTACCCGAAGGGCATTGTAGATGCCCAGCCGGTTGTCGAGGTAAGGCGTTTGGATGGTCGTTTTTGTTTCGCGCCAGTTACTTTTGTAGGTGAGGGATGTGCCACGGTCGATGGTGCGACCGAATTTGTAGAACGCGTGGTTCTCTTTATCGTATTCCAACTCACATTCAATTTCGCCATGCGAATCGCGGCCTACCAGCCGGGTGCCCATGTCGGCCTCGGGGCTGCCGATGGTGAGCAGTTGATTTTGGTAACGCACCGTAAACCCGATACTATCCATGTGCGCCAACACAAGGGTGCGCGGCCGGCCAAACTTCAGCAGCAGGCAATCCTGAAATTCTTCACCTTCAATTAGTTTGGGTTTAACCTTCCAATGGCGGCTGGCCTTGCGGATGTATGCTGTTAAGAACTCTTTCAAACGTCCCTCTTCACCTGACGGAGCGTGTATTTCACAAAGTTGTTTTAGGAGCGAGTAATTCATTGATAAAGAATTCACCGGCAGTTTACGACATTTCGCTAAATTTTCGGTTGATTTCAACGTCATGACCATTCACAACCTGAGTGAAACCAACACCATTGCCCTTGCATTCTTGGCTGAATTGCGCGATCGTGATATCCAGCGCGACCGGGCCCGCTTCCGCCATAATCTTGAGCGGTTAGGCGCCATCATGGCGTATGAGATTTCGCGGCACCTGACCTACGTATCGCAAAAAGTGGAAACACCGCTCGCGCCAGCTCACGTGCTGGTGCCAGATCAGCCACCGGTTTTACTTACCATTTTGCGGGCCGGGCTTCCCTATTTTGCAGGCTTTCAATATTTTTTCGATCAAAGCGACTGTGGATTTATAGGTGCTTACCGTAAAGAAAGTGAGAGCCAATTGGCAATCGAGATGGAGTATATGGCCCTGCCGCCCCTTACCGATCGCACCGTGATTCTGATTGACCCGATGCTGGCCACCGGGCAGTCTGTGTTGCGGGTATGTGGCCAGCTGTTGCAGCGCGAAAAGCCGCGGCATTTGCATCTGGCCGCGTTGGTTGCTGCTCCCGAGGGTATTGCGCACATTCAAAAAACGTTGAACACCTCTTACGATCTTTGGACGTTTGCGATTGATGAAAAGCTCAATCAGCAACTCTATATCGTTCCGGGGCTGGGCGATGCGGGTGATTTGAGTTTTGGAGAAAAATTATGAGCTGCGCCCAATCCTGACCAAATTGTGGGGAATTGAAAGTTATGTGGGAAGAAATCCTTAAGGCGATACCGGTGTTGCTCTCGGCTACGCTGAAGTTTATTTTGGGGCCGATCGGTGGAAGGGCTGCCGGCTTGCACCTGATCACCACGATGATTGCCACGGCAGGGGGGATGATGACATCGGTGGTGGCGTTCACCTATTTCGGTGAATTCATTCGGAAGCACATCATTCAGCGATTCTTTAAAGACCGGCCCGAGCGCAACCTGGATGGCCGATCAGCCACGTGGTACTTGAAGTATGGACTACCGGGTATCGCCTTTTTAACGCCCGTAATTCTTACACCGATTGGTGGCACCTTGTTGGCCGTGGGGTTGGGTAGCTCGCGCCAGAAGGTCATATTTTTTATGCTCATCAGCGCCTGCTTGTGGTCAGTGGCGCTTACGACTGCCGTTTACTTTGGTTACGATTTTATCGTAGACTGGGTGCAGGGCATTCAGTGGAATTGAAATCACCGGACATCCTCATCCGGTAACACCTCAATATCCCGGATCAACACTTTCTTGCTGATGGCTTGGCCTGTTTTGGTGGCGGCCAATCCGCCCAGGGCCGTTTCTTTGTAACGCGTTTCCATGCTGGCACCAATTTCACCCATGGCTTCAATTACTTCATCCACGGGAATTACGCTGCTGACATCGGCCAGCCCGATTTGGGCAGAACTGAAGGCAATAGCCGCAGCACTGGCGTTGCGCACCACGCAAGGCACTTCAACCAAACCGGCCACCGGGTCGCACACGAGGCCCAACATGCATTGAATGGTGATGGCCACCGCATTGAATATCTGGTCCGTGTTGCCGCCCAGGCAGAAGACAATCGCTCCGGCCCCCATGGCGGCTGCCGTGCCCGTCTCCGCCTGGCACCCTCCAACTGCCCCGGCAATCGATGCTTTTTGTTCAATGATCAACCCGATGCCGGCCGCCAGTAACATGGCTTCAATAATTTTTTCGTCATCGATTTTGTGAATGTCTTGCAACGTAAACAGAATGCCGGGCATAATGCCACTTGCTCCGGCTGTAGGCGCAGCCACTACGCGACCCATGCAGGAGTTGACTTCTTTGGCCGCCAGCGCACGCGAGATCAGTTGCTGAAATTCCTTGCTGAGTACCGGGGTCGGGTATCGGTACACCTTTTTTGCTCCGTTATTGATCATGCCCGACCGTGAGGTCATGTCTTCTTCCAGCCCGGTCCGCACGGCATCTTTCATAACGACCAACGCTTTGGCCAGCCCTTCGATGATCTCCTGGCGCGTGCGATTTCGTTGATGCTGTTCGTACTCCATCACCACCTCCGGCAAGGCCATGTTCTTTTCCTGGCTATAGGCCTTCCAACCGGCAAAGGACTCAAACAGATACGCCATAAGCTGAATTTTTGACCATTCAAATCTCTCAGATCATCACCGCATTTCAAACGTTTGTTTAAACTACTTGGTTCGGGCGCACGCGATTCTGTATTTTTCGCTGATGATTCGACTTCTGCTTTTTTTCCTGTGGTGGCTTTCGCCCGCTCAGAATGATACTAATTTCTGGCATATTCTCGCTGAGGTTGGTTTTGAGACAAAGAAAGATCCGCAGGGTTACACGGTTGAGGTGCCACGGTTTAGTCAGCATTTGAAGAGCTACCAGGGAAAGAAGGTGAAGCTGAAGGGATATGTGATTCCAGCCGGGGAGGTGGGGGATGTTGAAAAATTCATGTTCTCGGCCCTGCCCTTCAATGTGTGCTATTTCTGCGGGGCAGCCGGGCCCGAGACGGTGGTAGAAGTCGAGACCGATGAAAAAATCAAATTCAGCCCTGATGCCATTTGGATGGAGGGAATTTTGCGGTTGAACGACCGCGATCCGGACCACCACATCTACTTGCTTCAGCAGGCGAAAGTTGTGAAAAAGTAAATGTTGAGACTATGAAATATATTGGCGCTTGTCTGCTGCTGCTGGGGTCACTCGTGGGCGCTGCACAAACCCGCGATGAGTCATCGATCCGGCAGATTTTTGACGAGGCCTTGCGGAATGGTGAGTCGTACGCTATGCTGGACTACCTCTGCAACAAGGTCGGGCACCGCCTGAGTGGCTCACCCGGAGCTGCGGCTGCCGTGGAGTGGGGCCGCCATGTCATGCAGGACTACGGCTTCGATAACGTTTACCTTCAGCCGGTGATGGTGCCGCACTGGGTGAGGGGTCAAAAGGAGATTGGTCGTATTGTGAATTCGCGCAAGATGGGCACCGTGGAAGTGAACGTTTGTGCGTTGGGCGGAAGCATCGGTACGGGCCCATCCGGCATTTCAGCTCCGGTGATTGAGGTCAGGAGTTTTGATGAACTCAAGCAATTGGGCGAAAAGAACGTTAAGGGCAAGATTGTTTTCTTCAATCGGGCCATGGACCCCACGCGGCTGAACACCTTTGCCGGCTATGGTGGCGCAGTTGATCAGCGGGGAAGCGGGGCAAGCGAAGCCGCCAAGTACGGTGCGGTAGGTGCTTTGGTTCGGTCGATGGGATCGAATCTTGAAGATTATCCACATACCGGTGGACTGCGGTATGCACCCAATGTTCCGCAAATTCCGGCCCTGGCCATCAGCACGCGCCATGCCGAGTTGCTCAGTAAACTATTGAAAGACGATAGCGGCTTGCAGTTTTATATGGAGTCGCATTGCGAAATTTTGCCCGATGCCCCCTCGTACAACGTGATTGGAGAGATCAAGGGCTCGGAGTATCCGGAAGAGATTATTGTGGTGAGCGGTCACCTCGATTCCTGGGATCTGGGTCAGGGGGCCCACGATGACGGGGCAGGTTGCGTGCAGGCCATTGAAGTGCTTCGGCTGTTTAAAGCCATGGGGTATAAGCCGAAGCGCACCGTGCGGGCTGTTTTGTTCATGAATGAGGAGAACGGCTTGCGCGGAGGAACCGAGTATGCCCGGCAGGCCCTGGCCAAAAAGGAAAAGCATCTGGCCGCCATGGAATCGGATCGCGGTGGCTTCACGCCCCGTGGGTTCACCCTGAGCATGGATGATGCGAAGAAGGCCAAGGTGAGAAGCTGGAAGCCGTTGTTGGAACCATACGGGCTGGCCGACTTCAGTCAGGAGGAAGGCGGTGCGGATATCGGACCACTGGCTCCGCAGGGCGTACCGCTCATGGGCTATCTGCCCGACTCCCAACGGTACTTCAATTACCACCACACCGCGGAAGATACGTTCGATAAGGTGGATAAACGCGAGTTGGAGATGGGTGCGGCTGCCATGGCTGCCATGGTTTACTTGCTGGACCAGTACGGGTTGTAGAAGCCATCTCAAAAATCAATTTTCAATTGTCAGCCTGAGCTTGTCGAAGGCTATTCGGTACTGAAACCCGGTTTCGACAGGCTCAAACTGACATGGTGAAGTGTTTTTGAGATGGCTTCTAGTATTACCTCACTTCCGCACGATCAGAAATAAATCCAGTGCGTGTTCGGCATCCTCGGTGATGAGGTAGTCGTCATGTCGGATGGACATGACCAGTTCGTCCGAAGTCGTTTTCAATTTGTTTCGGTTGAGCCGGTTCAGTATTTCGTAGGGCACGCGCAGCCACGCTGCCGGCAGTAGGTGTTGCAGATCCAGGATGTCCCATCGCGTAATGCGTTCCACGGATTTTTTGTTACGCTCGTAATATGCCAGTACCTTGTCATTTCCGGTAACACCTTTCATGGTTACCGAAGCAAAATACTTTTGGGCCAGTGAGGTAAGCTCGCTGGCCGTATACTCACGCACGTGCCAGGGGTTGCGGCTGAGCGACAAAGGTCGATTGGGAGTCGTGATCAACGCGAGGCCGCCCGGTTTCAATACGCGGTGAATTTCTTTCAAAAAAGAGTGATCATCCTCGATGTGTTCAATTACCTGGAAACTTACCACACAGTCAAATGAATTATCGGCCAGGTTGCGCAAGGGCGGCAGGAAGTCATCGATGAAGGTGATAGACGGGTAGCGCTTGCGCAATTCGCCAATCACGTTGGTCAGCTTGTCAATAGCGGTGAGGGCGGTTACGCGAGGCAGCAATAAATCCAGGCCACGGCCTTCTCCACAGCCCACTTCCAGGGTATGACCACTCACCAGGTCGGCCGCCCACACATAGGCCTTTAACAAACGCTGGTGAATCGGGTTATCGGATGGGATGGAGCCGGATGTTATCTCGGTAGTAAAGACGGAAGCCATAAAAAAATCCGGTTGCAAATTAACCGAATACTCTCAATTGTTCGTTGTAAATTAACCACCGGTTTGTGTGTATGAAAAGACTGCTGATCACGTTATTCGGGCTTATGGCTGCCGTCTCGTTGAAGGCTCAGTCCATTGCCTCCCTAAATCAAAACTATTTGTACGACCCCAATGAAGAAGTGCAGGTATCACTGCATGCACAACATGAGGAGGGTAAGATGCGGGTAGACTATCGCTTATCTTTTAAGCCAATAGACAATCTGCAACAGGTTTACTTGGTGTTGTGGGAGACGCGTGAAAGTTATACCCAGCGTGTCGGTACCGAGTTCAAAAAGGATAGCGTTGTAATTGAAGCGCAGAGTAAACCGGTGACGGGCCTTGTTTCCGTTGATCTGCGGGAAAAGCCCTACCTGCTGGTTTTGATCATCCGCAATCAGAAAACCGGACGGCAATGGACTTTCCATCATTTGATTGAGCCGATTTTTCCGGTCAGGGGCCGGCTGGAAAATGAAGCTGGAGTCTGGATGTCCAGCTACGTCTC
The DNA here is from genome assembly GCA_021298015.1 of Flammeovirgaceae bacterium. Taxonomy (GTDB): domain Bacteria; phylum Bacteroidota; class Bacteroidia; order Cytophagales; family Cyclobacteriaceae; genus ELB16-189. The sequence goes on along the minus strand of JAJTGY010000012.1, from coordinate 35,510 downwards.
CGTTGGCGAATCCTTTAAGGTGGTGGGCTCCGGGCCCAACACACCGATGTTTGTGTCATTCTACCGTAATCAAAAGTTTCCTCCCGCTTTACCACCGTTTGCCGAAAAGCTTGCACCGGTTGAGCGCTTTCTGTTTCACGACTCACTTTTTCAGGTCAGGAGTGGGGAAACGATTCGGTTCAAATCGCCCGGGCTTTACTTGTTTCAGGAGGATACAGCCGCTGCTGAGGGCTTTACCATGATGGCGGTTCCGCCCCCTTTTCCGAAATTCAACCGCGTAGAACAGATTCGCGATCCGCTCATGTACGTGTGTACGCCTGACGAGTACAAGAGTCTGGAGGCGGCCGGCAGCGATAAGGCGCTGTTCGATAAAGTGATCCTGGAAATAACGCGCGATAAAGATCGCGCCCGGAATTTTATGCGTAGTTATTTTCGCAGAGTTGAGCTGGCGAACACGTATTTCACTTCATATAAAGAAGGCTGGCGGTCCGACCGGGGTATGATTTACCTGGTCTTTGGCTCTCCGGACGAATTACTCTTCAACTCTGGCAACCAGGTTTGGCGTTACCGCGCCCTCGATGTGTCGTTTACGTTTGTAAAAAGCGGCAGCGTGTATGATCCGGATCACTTCATCCTGCTGCGTGACAAGCGTTTTGCGGAAGCCTGGTACAGCACCATTGACCTTTGGCGCAAAGCGAGGTTCTAGCTCTTGAATTCAGACGTAAAATGAAACTGGATTTCCGGGAAGTTGTCTTGTACCATTTGCAGCCATGCTTTTGACTCAGCCATAAATACCAGTTTTCCCTCCTTATCGCGGGCGATATGCCGCTGTTTGCTGTCAATGAACTCCTGCAGTTTTTGAGGATTGCTGCTGCTAATCCAACACGCTTTGTAGATATTTTGTGGTACAAACTCCACCGTGGCGCTGTACTCGTGCTTCAGGCGAAACTGAATGACTTCAAACTGCAGCGCACCCACAGTGCCTACCACTTTGCGTTTGCCAATGTCGAATGTGAATAACTGGGCCACGCCTTCCTCCATTAACTGCTGGAGCCCTTTTTCCAATTGCTTGGTTTTCATGGCGTCCTTGTTCAGCACTTCTTTGAATATCTCGGGCGAAAAACTTGGAATACCCGTGTAGACTGTTTTTTCACCTTCGGTCAGCGTATCCCCAATCTTTAGATTACCCGTGTCATAGATCCCCACAATATCGCCCGGCCAGGCTTCTTCAACGGTTTCGCGGTCTTGTGCCATAAAGGCGGTAGCATTGGAAAACCGAAGCGATTTCTCCTGACGCACATGGTAGTAGTTGTTGCCCCGCTCAAATTTGCCGGAGCAGATGCGGATGAACGCGATGCGGTTTCGGTGTTTGGGATCCATGTTGGCGTGGATCTTAAAAATGAAACCTGAAAATTTAGATTCTTCCGGGTGCACCACGCGCAGCGATGTAGCCCTCGGTTGCGGGGGAGGGGCAATACGAATGAACGTGTCGAGTAGCTCCTTCACACCAAAGTTGTTGACTGCGCTTCCAAAAAACACCGGGGCTACGCGACCCGCCAGGTATTCGTTTACATCGAATTCGGGGTATACGCCTTCAATCAACTCAACGTCAGCGCGGAGTTTGGCGGCATTATTCTCACCCACCAGGTGATCCAATTCGGTACTATTGATGTCCGTGATTTCAACGCCCTCTTCTACGGTAGTTTTGCTGGGCGTAAAAAGGTGTAGCTTCTTTTCGTAAAGGCTGTAGACTCCGCGGAATGTTTTCCCCATGCTAATCGGCCAGCTTAACGGCCGTACCTTAATGTCAAGCTTTTGTTCAATTTCATCCAGCAAGTCGAAAGGATCCTGGCCTTCGCGATCCAGTTTGTTGATGAAACAGAGCACCGGTGTGCTGCGCATGCGGCAAACCTCCATCAGCTTCTCCGTTTGCATCTCCACACCTTTCACGCAATCAATCACCATTATAACGCTATCCACTGCGGTGAGCGTGCGGAAGGTATCTTCGGCAAAGTCCTGGTGACCGGGGGTATCCAGCAGATTGATTTTGAGATCCTTATAGTTGAAGCCCATCACCGATGTGGCCACGGAAATACCGCGTTGTTTTTCGATCTCCATCCAGTCGCTGCGGGCGTGTTCCTTGATTTTGCTGGATTTTACCGCTCCGGCCTTTTGAATGGCACCGCCAAACAGCAGGAGCTTTTCGGTAAGCGTGGTTTTGCCCGCATCCGGGTGACTAATGATGCCAAAGGTTCTGCGCCTGGCAATTTCAGAGGGGAGGTTCATAAAGCGGCCGCAAAACTACTAAAAACAGCCGCAGCGTTACTTTTCTTCCAAAAATAGAAGGGTCAGCTTGCGCTGACCCTTTGGGGCGATTGGTTTGACTGACACAATGGTTCCCCAAAAAATAAACCTGTACTATGAAAAAACCCGAATCTTTAAACCTCTAAAACTTTTCGAAAGGTAGACTTCAGCGAGTTGTCCGGCCGGAAACATCAATTAGAAAAAACTTAAAAGGCCCGCTGCGGGATAGTGATCCGGACGCATGTTCCGGGCTGCCTTTGTTCGAAATGAATCGTTCCGCCATGAAGTGCCACAATTCGGCTAACCAGCGACAGACCGATACCATGGCCTTTTGTTTGCGAGGTGGCATTGCTGCGGAAAAACGGATTCAGGATGTTGGCCAAATCTTCGGGTGGAATGCCGGGGCCACGATCCGAAACCAAAATGACGAACGCACCTGGCTCGCGGTTAAGTTCAATCCGGGCCGTATGGTCGGGCGAAAACTTGCAGGCATTTTCGATGATGTTTTGGAGCGCCAGCCGGAGAAGGTGGCCATGCCCGGGTAATTCCAGGTGGACGGCCTCGTCTGGTAGTTGCAGGGGCACCACGGTGACGTGAAAGTGCTCGTTAATTTTGAGCACGTGGTCGCGGGCATCCCACAGTACTTCATCCAATCGAACCGTTTCCATTGGCTGACCATTTCGTACGGCTGAAAGTCGTGCCAATTCCAGCAAACTGTTGGCCAGTTGGTTGAGGTCGCGCGTATCTTCCAGCAGTGACTCCAGCAATTTTTGGTACTCTTCGGGCGGGCGCGGTCGCAATAGTGTTACTTCCAGTTGCGAGGTGATTTTCGTCAGGGGGTTTTTGAGCTCGTGCGAAACATTGCTGACAAATTGTTTTTCGGTTTCGAATGCCCGTTCGATTCGCGTTAGCAGATCATTGATGATGGTGGTGAGGCGACCGATTTCATCCAAATGGCGGGGCGTTTCAAGCCGCGAGGTCAACTCGCTGGGTGAAATTTGCTGAAGATCCCGAATCATTTTTTGTATCGGGCGAAGTGCACGCCCCGCATAGATCCATCCGGCCAATGCTATAATGAGTACCATGCCGGCTCCAAGTGCTACAAGCGTCACGCGCAAACTGCGCAAACGCTCTTCACCGTCTTCATTAACTGCCCCGGCTACGAGCGTGTAGTGCTTTCCCCGATCGTGAAATGGCACTCCGATAACATCAAAATCTCCCTGTTGGCGAGTGGCTCCCCCTTCGTTTTCCACCTGTTGAAAAAAATCCGGGCCTAGTTTGAAGTGAATCTTATCATTGTTGGTGTAAATCTCTTCCCTGTACTCATTTAGAATCGAAATATTTTCATGGTGCAAGAGGTCACGCTTGGCCAGGTCAATGGTGCGGAGCAATACCGAGTCGACTTCCTCCACTTTCAACAGCAACACCGCAGAAGTTATGGCCTTTTTCCGCAACCGCTCCCGGAAGTCCTCGTGGGTAACCAGCTGCATCTGGGTGTAGATGGCCAGGAAAGCTACAGAGATGATTCCGGTTACCCATAGCGTAAACTGGACGGTGAGGCGGGTGCGGATTTGCACGGACTAGGCTTTTTTCAAGATGTACCCGAGCCCAAAGTGCGTATGAATCAGGCGGGTATCAAAGTCGCGGTCCATTTTGTTTCGCAGGTAATTGACGTAAACCTCCACCATGTTGGTACCGGTATCAAAATCAATGCCCCAAACGTGGCGGGCCAGTTCGGCTTTTGACAGTGTGCGTTCCGGATTGCGCATAAAATGCTCGAGTAGCGCAAATTCTTTTGCGGTGAGCCGGATGATGTTTCCGGCACGCTTGACCACCTTGGTTTCGGTGTCCAGGCTGAGGTCCTCATAGACCAGCGTGCTGTCCCATTGTATATCACCTTTTCTCTTGGTTAACGCCCGTGTTCTGGCCAGCAATTCTTTGAACTCAAAAGGTTTCGCCAGGTAGTCATCGGCTCCGCTATCCAGCCCTGTCACAACATCGTCTGTACTGGAAAGTGCGGTCAACAGCAGAATGGGTGTATTGATTTTGGCTTTTCGGATTTCGCGGCACAATTCAAGCCCACTAAGCCCGGGCATGATGATGTCGGAAATGATCAGGTCGTAGGAGTTACGAAAGGCCAGGTGTTTGCCGGTTTTGCCATCAGTGGTGGCATCTACCGTGTAGGCGTTTTCTTCAAGACCCTTCTTAACCGAAACAATCGTCTTTGGTTCGTCCTCAATCAACAAAATACGCATAGAGCAAAGGTAGCGTGTCACTTATTAAAAATTCATTAGAAGCCTGCAGGCAACGCCCGTTTCTTTCGTGCGGGCTGCCATCTTTCCCCTCACGAAACTAGTATGGAAAACCTGATCATCGTGGTCTTCATCATCGGTTATCTGGCCATTGCGTTGGAGCATCCGATAAAGATCAACAAAGCCGCGACAGCGCTAATCACGGGTGTATTGTGCTGGGCACTTTTTGCCTGGCAACCGCCCAATGCTCAATTTGAACAAACGCCCGGTTATAGCTCATTTGTTGCGGCCCAATCGCCAGCAGACGGTGATCTTTATTCCTCGTTCATTCGGGCGGAGTTGTCGCATCACCTGGGTCAAATTGCAGCGATTCTATTCTTTCTGCTCGGTGCCATGACTATTGTAGAGTTGGTCGATGCCCATGAGGGGTTTCGAATCATTACCGATCGTATCAGAACTACAAATGTTCGCACGCTCATGTGGCTGGTGAGTTGGGTCACCTTTTTTCTGTCCGCTATTCTGGATAACCTCACCACCACGATTGTCATGGTATCGCTGGTGCGGAAGTTGATACCCGATCAGGATAGGCGACTCTTCTTTGCGGGAATGATCGTGATTGCCGCCAATGCCGGAGGCGCGTGGTCACCCATTGGCGATGTAACCACAACCATGCTTTGGATCGGTGGCCAGATTACATCGGGGGCCATTATGAAAGGTCTTTTCTTACCCAGCATGGTTTGCCTGCTGGTTCCTTTATTGGTTCTCAATACAAAGCTAAAGGGGTCGATTGGCGAAGCCCATTCTCCTGCCGGTAATCATCAACCCGGGTTTGCCAGCCGACTGATGCTGTTGGCGGGCATCGGGTCGCTGGTGTTCGTGCCTGTGTTTAAGTCGGTCACTCACTTGCCACCGTACATGGGAATCCTGCTTGGGCTGGGCGTGCTTTGGATCATCTCGGAGATCATCAACCCGGCTGCCGATGAATTTGAGAGACGTAAGTTTTCGGTGGCTACTGCGCTTTCGCGTGCCGATGTGCCGAGCGTGTTGTTCTTCTTTGGAATTCTTTTGGCCGTGAGTGCGCTGGAGTCGATGCAGACGCTGCATCATTTTGCAGCTACGCTCGACCGTACGTTCGGTGATTCCCGCATCATTGTAAGCCTGATCGGGGTGCTCTCCGCTATTGTGGATAACGTGCCTTTGGTTGCCGCCAGCATGGGCATGTATTCACTGACCGAATTTCCGGTGGACAGTACATTATGGCATTACCTCGCTTACTGTGCGGGTACAGGCGGCAGCTTGCTGATTATCGGGTCGGCAGCCGGGGTGGCGGCAATGGGTATGGAACGTATCGAGTTTATCTGGTACGTCAAGCGGATTAGCTGGCTGGCGTTTTTAGGTTATGTAGGTGGAGCTGTTGTTTACCTGTTGTTAAGTGCCTGAAAAAAACAAAGGCCGCGTACGCGGCCTTTGTTTCATGCAAAAACGTGTTTGGCCTAGGCCGCCTTCGGTTGTAGGGCGGGTGTTTCTTCGCCCTTCTTGTCGAAATCATAAACTACCGGAGATGCGATGAAAATGGATGAGAATGTACCCACGCCAATACCGAGCAACAGCGCAAACGAGAATCCGCGCAACGATTCGCCTCCAAAGAGGAACAGCACAATCACCACTACTAATGTTGTTCCTGAGGTGATCAAAGTTCGGGCCAGCGTGCTGTTGATCGCATCGTTGAAGATGCGCTTGCGATCGTGCGAGGTACCCATTTCGAAGTATTCGCGAATCCGGTCAAAGATGATCACCGTGTCGTTGATTGAGTAACCAATAACGGTCAAGACGGCTGCCACAAACACCTGGTCAATTTCAAACGCGATGCCAAATACACGCGCCACGGCAAAGGCAGCAAATACAAACAACGTGTCGTGTACCGTAGCTACGATGGCACCGGCCGAGTACTGCCACTTTTTGAAACGCACCAAAATGTAAATGAAGATGGCGATCAAGGACAAGAGACTGGCTTTCCAGGCCGAGTTCTTGATGTCATCCGCTACCGTGGCACTAACCTTAGACGAAGAACCAATGGTAAACGTTTTATCCGCCACTTCGCTGGCATTTTCAACGTAGGTAAAGCCGGTTTTTTTGGCGACCCCGCTAATCAAGGCACTCTTCACTTTTTCATCTGCGGCATCACTGTCATCATCAATCAGGTAAGCTGTAGTTACTTTAATGGCGTTGTTGCTGCCGAAGTTTTTCACCTCAGTCCCGGCATTTTCAAATCCCTGGGCAAGCGCCACTTTCATTTCGGTGGCCTCTACCGATTCCCTAAAGGTAACTACATACGAGCGTCCACCCTTAAAATCTACCCCGAGGTTCAGGCCCTGAATGGCAATCAGGACGGCTCCCAACACAATGAAAGCGACAGAGCCGATATAGGCGATCTTGCGCGCTCCAATAAAATCAAACTCCCTGCGCTTGCGCACCATGCCAGACAACCCGGTTTCGAAACTGATTTTTGATTCGTCACCTTTCCGGGTGATCCACTCCACAAAAACGCGAGAGATGTAAACGGCCGAGAAGAACGAGGTGCCAATGCCGATCATTAACACAATGGCAAAGCCGCGGAGCGGCCCCTGACCGTAGACAAACAAAGCGATAGCGGTGAGCAGGGTTGTTAGGTTCGAGTCAAAGATGGTGGCAAAGGCGCGTTGGTAACCTTTCTTAATGGCATCCAACAATTTACGGCCATGGCGCATCTCTTCTTTAATTCGTTCATAAATCAGTACGTTGGCATCTACGGCCATACCCATGGTCAATACAATACCGGCAATACCCGGCAGCGTAAGCGCAGAGTCGAGCTGAGCCAAAATTCCCAGGATGAAGAAGATGTTGAACAGCAACGCCAGGTTGGCAATCCAGCCACCTTTCGCATAATACGCAATCATGAAAATCACCACCAGCGCGAGACCGCAAGCCATGGAGATCAAACCTTGATTTTGGGCAACCTTACCCAGCGTGGGGCCAACAATGGCCTCCTCCACAATGCGGGTAGGTGCCGGCAGCGAACCCGCCTTCAGAACGTTTGCCAAATCTTTGGCTTCTTCCAACGCAAAGTTCCCCGTAATCTGGGAGTTGCCGTTGGGAATTTCGCCCTGAACCGTGGGAGCCGTGTAAACAAAATTATCCAATACAATGGCGATGCGGCCTTTCGGTTGGCGCTGGGAAGCCTCGCGCGTTACCTTAGCCCATGTTTTGGTGCCGCTGGCATTCATGTTCATGGTAACGGCTGGTGCGCCCTTGTCATCAAAATCGTTTCGGGCATCGGTAATCACCTCACCGGTCAACAAGGGTTTACGGTTTCGTCCAACATTCAAAAAGTTCAGTTGAATATCTTCTACGCCCGGAGTTACATCGGGATTGGGTTTAACATCCCACGCCCAGTTGATAGACGAAGGAATGAGATTCCGTACATCGGGCCGTCTGAGAATCCGGTTGATTTCCGCGGTATCTTTTACATCATACAAGAAGGGGATACCCTGACTCCACTTTCCAAATAGCGGAGAAGTGGTTGCCCGGGTAAGGGAATCCAACGAGGTGCCCGTGCTGTCCTGGGCTGCCAGTTGTTTCGCCAGGTCTGATTGCGTGGTATCGGCAGGCGTGGCGGCATTTTGGATAGCAGGTGTGCTGGCTTGTTGGGCTTGCAGTTCCTGCGTGAGTTTATCATTTACCGATGACAATGCGCCAATCAAAGCCGGATCGTTGTATTCTGCGACATCCCAAAACTCCAGGCGGGCTACACCCTGTAAAAGTTTGCGTACGCGCTGGGGATTGTCGGCTCCCGGAATTTCGATTTGAATACGTCCCGTGCCCTGAAGCCGCTGGATGTTAGGCTGTGAAGTGCCAAATTGGTCGATACGTGTCTTGAGGATGGTAAACGATCGCTCGATTGCCTGATCAATCTCTTTATCGAGAAATTCGACCACCTCATCATCCGTGGCGCTTTGGGTAATGCGGTCTTTGTTAGCAGCCGAAGCAAAATACAGCGACAGACGCTCATCGGGTTTAGCTGAATTTACAGCTTGCCGGAAAAGTTCAGTGAACTTACCCTCGCCACGCTTTTCACCTTCGCGCGCTTTTGTCAAGGCTGCGCGAAACGTTTCGTCCGTGGCGTAAGAACCACCGAGGCCCCGCACAATGTCAGCTGGTGAAATCTCCAGTACCACGTGCATGCCACCCTGCAAATCGAGGCCGAGTGCCAGTTCGTTTTCTTTGACTTCTTTGTACGTGTATTCTTTAAACCCCAGATCGTACACGGGTTTGTTCCAGAGTGAATCCAGATAAGTCTGTTTCCGGGCCAGGTTAACGGTCCCCTTATCGTCCGTAGCATACGCGATGGCATCTTGCTGCACTTTTCGCGACACGAACGTGAAGGAGAGATAGTACAAGCACAGCGCGGTGATCACCACGGTGAGTACAACAACTATTCCTTTGTTTTGCATATAATATTCCGAATTGATTTTTGAGTTAAGAAAATGAGTAGGCCCGGCCGGATAGCAGTGGTCGGGTTAGGATTGGGGAAGATTCTAATCAGGGTGCCTGTGGCGAAATGGACGCACCTACGAGGTGCCGGAAAACAAACGATGCGGTTTCTGTTACGATAGCCAGCGCCTTCTGCTTTACCTCACGCACCCAAACCTGAATTACCGAGGGTTCAGTTTCGGTTTGAACGGATGCCTGAGGACCGGACACCGTGGCCGGGGCAGTCTGCACGGAGGTTCCGGTCTCCGTTTGTTCCTGAGCTTCGCTGTTTTTCTCTGATCGTTCGGGCTGGTAGCTGAAGCTATGCGAAAACAGGATCGCGAGGGCAGCAAAAATGCCCAGTGTCAATGTTGCGAGACGATTCGTTTGCTTCTGCATGCCCGCCAAAAAGGCCTACAAAAGTAGGGATTGACTTCTAATTTGCAAGTGCCAGCCGGTGCCTCAAAAAACCGGTCAGAACCTCAAGCGCGTGGCTAAAATCCGAGTTGTTGGGTATCACCAGGTCGGCCTGGTGCTTCAGGGGTTCGATCAGGCGCTCGTAAACCGGCATCACGTGGCACTGGTAACGGTAGAGCACGTCATCCAGATCATATCCGCGCTCTACCTGGTCGCGCTTGATTCTGCGGCCGAGTTTAACATGGTCTTTCGCCTCGATAAAAACCTTTAAGTCGAGTTGGGAGGCAATTTCTTCGAAGTATTGGACAAAAAGCCCCTCCACAACCAGAATAGGCGCAACCTTAAACTCAAGCATTTTTGGCCCCGCAGCCGGATTGTTGAAGGTGTACTCGAGTTTCGTGACCGATTGTCCGGAGCGTAATTTGAGGAGATCGGCTTCAAAAGCCTCGCGGTCGATGGAGACGGGTAAGTCAAAATTTTTTACCCCGTTCTCATCTACGGGCTGTAAATCCCGTGGCTTGTAGTAATTGTCTTGTGAGATCAGGCAAATGTGATCAGACCCAAAACTGGCCGACAGGCCTTGCAGAAAAAACGTTTTTCCGGAACCGCTGCCACCTGTAATGCCGATCGTATAAGGTTTCATGTGTTCATATTCATTTACTAATGTCACTTGCCTGCATGCCCTAGTGGCATTTCAGCAGGCAGGCATGGAATGGCCTGAATGATCATTCCGATTAGTATGAAGCATTTACTATGGCCATTTCATAACGAATGACCAATTATAGCGAATTGGTTTGGAAGTAGCTCACCAGCTTTTCAATGGCCCGTGCGCGGTGACTGATTTTATTCTTCTCCTCCAGCGACAACTGGGCCAGGCTTAGGTCGATTCCGTCCGGTTGAAAAATCGGGTCGTAGCCAAAACCATTCTTACCGCGGGGTTCGCGAAGGATATCTCCGCGCAAGATGCCTTCGAACTCCTGAATGCCGTTGTCGGTCACAAGTGTGAGCACCGTCCGGAATTGGGCTGATCGGTGTGTTGTGTTTCGCATTTCACCTAGCACTTTTTGGATATTATCCTCGTGACTTCGCTGCGGGCCGGCATAGCAGGCCGAGTGAACGCCAGGGGCACCCGCAAGTGCGTCAATCTCCAGGCCTGAGTCATCGGCTACACAGGCAACACGGTAATGTTGAAACACGTACTGCGCCTTTTGCAACGAGTTACCCGGAATCGTGTCGGTCGTTTCGGGCAGTTCTTCCGTACAACCAACATCGTCTAATGAAATCAGGCGAAACCGGTTGCCCAGTTTCGCCCGAATTTCTTCCAATTTGTGCGTGTTACGAGTCGCCAGGCACAGCGTCATTGTACATCAAGCAGTTCAATTTCAAAAATCAGGTTTGCGTTTGCGGGAATATCAGCTCGACCTGATCCAAGTGGTGCCGGCCGTGACAAAGTTCCGTAAGCGAACCCGGATGGGAGATAAATCGTTGCCCCGCCTTGAACTGCAGGAACATGACTTGCCACCCAACGATGACGGTAGACAACGAAATGCTGATCGTGCCTTGGTCAAAAATGCCACCAAACTTAAGGGCGCGGGCATCCGGGGAAAGTAGTTTGCCCTTGTACGTTACCAAGATGGGTTTTTGTAAGCATTGGACCTCTCTGCCCCCTCCCTGCCTTTCGATCGTATAGCGTATGCCGGTGGGATCGATGATCGGTACAATTGACCGGGCGGCCAGGGTATCGTCAATAATATCCAGGTCAATTTGCAACTGATCGGCAGGCACGGCAGCAATTTCGGCTGGATTAACTTCTTCGGTGCACGGTGGTGGCGTTAAGGTTTGGGCGCATCCGAACACCAGCAGGAACAACGGAATAAAATTCGCTACTCGCATACTTATTTCTCAATGCCCACCAACTCAACCTCGAATATCAAATTGGCATTAGCCGGAATCGTGGGGGGCGAACCCTGTGGGCCATACCCCAGTGAAGAGGGAATATACAACGTGGCTCGGGTTCCCACCGGGAAGTTAGGAAATGCAATTTGCCAACCGCGAATCAGATTACTGAGCGGATAAACTATAGGCTGTTTGGATTCGTCAAAGACGGTACCATCCAGCAGCATACCCTTATAGGCAAATCGGATTTGTTGTGATAAGTTGGGTTTTTCACCCGTGCCCAATTTGCTGATAACATAGCGAACTCCCTCAGGCGTGCCGGTGGCCGTAATGTTTCGTTCTGCCAGATACTGATTGAGCGCAAGGGTATCTTTCTTCAATTGCTCACTTTCGGCCTTCATGGCCCGGGCATTTTCTTTTTCATAGAATTCGCGCTGAAACTCGTTCAGCCGGTCGGCATTCATAATCTCCTTAACACCCACATAAAAGGTGAAGAAGCTACTGGAGTCCACGTGTGCCGGCACTTCTGACTGCCATGTTTTGGTAAACAGATCTTTCGCCCGCACTTTGAAGGTGATGCTGTCGTTCACCCGAAGTAACTGAAATACTTCACGTACGCCATCCTTCATTGATTTGGGTATGCTGTCCAAAATGGGCAGCAATACCGGGTTTCCGTCTTCGCGGGCAGACGTAAACCACACGGAGTCTTTAGCGTCCCGATAGCTCATATTCATCAAAATGTATTCGCCTTTCCGCCCCGGTTCACCTTTCCCCTTACGGATATAGGTAAACTCTTGCCCGGAGGGCGTCTTCTCGGTTTCCGAACAGGCGGCTACCAGCAGGGTCACGACTAACAACAACAGGATCGATCTCATGTGCTTATTCATTTGGTTATGCGTTCAATTGATTTTTGTATTCTGGCAAAAGTGCCAAAAGTTTTTCAAGCGTTGCCTGCAACGAGGTTTTGGACTGCCCCCCGGCAGCGTTACGGTGACCACCGCCATTGAAATGTTTCCGGGCTAATTCATTCACTGAAAAATCACCCAGGGAGCGAAACGACAGTTTCACCTCATCTTTTCGGTCGTACATCAGAACCGCCATGCGGACGCCCTCAATGGAGAGGCCGTAGTTCACGAGCCCTTCCAGATCGCCCGTCTGGGCGTTGAATCGGCTGAGGTCGCTGCCGCTTAAGGCCATGTAGGCTGTCCGATACTCCGGCACCACCACCAGCTTCTCATATAAGGCGAAGCCCGTTAAACGCAGGCGCTCCAATGTATTATTATCATATATCTTCTTGGCAATCACATGAGGATCAGCTCCATGCGCTACCAACGAGGACGCAATGAGAAATTCCTGGTGACGGGTATTGTTGTGACGGAATCCCCCCGTGTCGGTCATCAGACCTGCGTAAAGACAAGTGGCAATATCGGCATCAATCTTATCGACCGCCTTTAAATCGTGAATCAGATCGAACACGAGGCCGGCCGTAGAGGCTGATTGAATGTTCCATTTCTGGAAATCAGCAAAGTTCTCCGGCTCCAGATGGTGATCAATCACAACTTTCACCCCGCGGGCATCGCGCAGTGGTTTTTCCAACGCGTTTACACGGTTCGGATTGTTGAAGTCGAGGCAAAAAAGAATGTCTGCTTTTTCGATTTCTTGAACAGCTTTCGGCAAGGAGTCGCCAAACCGGTCGTCTACCGCCAATACCTGTTCATTTCCGGGTAGCCAAGCCAAAAACTCCGGGTAATTGCTGGGGGCGATCACCTGGATGCGATGACCAAGCTTTTTGAGGAAGCCCGCCAGGCCCAGCGAGGAGCCCAACGCATCGGCATCCGGCTTGAAATGCATGATAACCACCACATTGCGAGGTGATTGCAGAAGCATTTCCAGCTCTTCCTGATTTTTCATGAGCCGGCAAAAATCGGTAGAAAAGCGCACATTTCAATTCTGGCAGTTTTCGGGCCGAATTGCGGGTTTTGAACGCAATTCTTCATCGTCTTTTGATACCTTTGCGCGCAAATTTTTAAACCCTACAAGTCCATGGCAGGAAAAAGAACGTTCACGATGATAAAGCCCGATGCTGTTTCAGCAGGTCACACGGGTGCGATTACGAAAATGATTGAAGAAGCCGGGTTCCGAATTGTGGCCATGAAGAAAGTAAAACTGACCAGCGAACTGGCCGGTCAATTTTACGCCATCCACAAGGAGCGTCCGTTTTATGGCGAACTCTGCGCCTACATGTCGTCCGGTGCTATTGTGCCCATGATTTTGGAGAAGGAAAATGCCGTGGAGGATTTTCGTAAGCTGATCGGGGCAACAGACCCCAAAAAGGCAGCTCCGGGCACCATCCGCGCACTGTTTGCCAAATCGATTGACGCTAATGCGATCCATGGCAGTGATTCGGACGAAAATGCCGGCATTGAGGGGGATTTCTTCTTCTCCCAGTTCGAGCGTTTCTAACACCTGACGGAAGCCCCGGTGCGGACGGCACCGGGAACCAGGTGCACAAAAAGTTGTTGTTCTAGCAAAATCATTTTCCCAGTAGGTCTATGTCGATTGATCCGTTGTATTTCGAGAAGTTTGAAAGACGCCACAATGCACCCAGTGCCGAGCAGATTGATGAAATGCTGAACGTGGTGAAGGCCTCATCGGTGGATGAACTGATTAGCCAGACTGTGCCGGCTAATATCCGCCTCAAGAAGCCGCTCAATCTGCCCCCGGCTCAATCGGAGTTTGCCTTTTTGAATGACTTCAAAAAGACGATGGGTCGGAACAAACTTTTTCAATCGTACATCGGCATGGGGTATTACAACACCATTACCCCAGGCGTAATTTTGCGCAATATTCTCGAGAACCCGGGATGGTACACCGCCTACACGCCTTACCAGGCGGAAATTGCCCAGGGCCGCCTCGAAGCGCTGATCAATTACCAAACCATGGTCATTGACCTGACCGGTATGGAGATCGCGAATGCTTCGCTGCTGGACGAAGCGACAGCGGCAGCCGAGGCCGTTCACCTGGTGTATGCCGCCCGCAAGGCATCGAAGAAAAATGCCCACGTGTTTTTTGTGGATCACAACACGTTTCCTCAAACGATAGATGTATTAAAAACCCGCTGCGCGCCCATTGGTGTTGAACTACGGGTTGGGGATATCTCCAAAATGGATATAACGGATGCGGACGTGTTTGGCGTTTATATCCAATACCCGAATAACGATGGCGGGGTACAAGATCATTCATCCTTCATTTCGGCCGCGTGCGAACGCGATGTGGCTGTGGTGATGGGTACCGACCTGATGGCATTGCTGGTCTTGAAGTCTCCCGGAGAAATGGGAGCGGATGTGGTGGTGGGCAGCAGTCAGCGTTTCGGGGTGCCCATGGGTTTTGGCGGACCGCACGCAGCGTTTTTCGCCACCCGCGATGAGTACAAACGCCAGATTCCAGGTCGTATCATTGGCGCCTCGGTAGACGCGCAGGGCAATCCGGGTTATCGCATGGCATTGCAAACCCGCGAGCAACACATTCGGAGAGAGAAAGCCACATCCAACATATGTACAGCCCAGGTATTGCTCTCGGTGATGGCGGGTATGTATGCCGTTTACCATGGGCCTCACGGTTTGCGAAAAATCGCGGGGCGCATTCATGGGCTCGCGCAGATGTTGGAGGCCGGTTTGCAAAAACTTGGCATCAAGCAGGTGAATGCGAATTACTTCGATACGTTGAAGGTGGAAGTGGCGAACCCGCAAGAGGTGCGAACCCGCGCAGAAGCAGCCGGAATGAACTTCAGGTACTTCGCAACCCCTCATATCGGAATCTCGCTGGACGAGACCTCTTCGGTCGAGTCTCTGAAATCGATTCTTGCCATTTTTGCCAGCGCCACAGGCCAGGCGGCTCCAACTTCCCTTCAACCCATTTCCTCGTTGAAGTTCTCGGGCTCCCTCGTCCGTACGAGCAGCTACCTGACACACCCGATATTCAACATGCATCATAGCGAGCACGAGATGCTGCGCTACATCAAAAAGTTGGAGAATAAGGACCTCTCGATGGTGCATTCGATGATTTCATTGGGCAGTTGCACCATGAAATTGAACGCTACCACGGAAATGATTCCTGTAACGTGGCCGGAATTGGGCCAGATTCATCCGTTTGCTCCGGCCAGCCAGACACTCGGTTATCAGGAGATGATCAACAATCTGGAGAAATGGTTGATGGAAGTGACGGGATTCACCGGTGTGTCGTTACAGCCGAACAGCGGAGCCCAGGGCGAGTATGCCGGGCTCATGGTGATTCGGGCATATCACCAGCATCGCGGTGACCACCATCGCAACATTGCGTTGATTCCCGCTTCCGCGCACGGAACCAATCCCGCCAGTGCGGTAATGGCCGGTATGGATGTGGTTGTCGTAAAATCAGACGAGGACGGCAAGGTGGATGTCGCTGATTTGAAAGCCAAGGCCTTGCAGTATCAGGACCGTCTCGCCTGTCTGATGGTCACCTATCCATCGACTCACGGAGTTTTTGAAGAAGCCATTACGGAGATATGCGAGATCATTCACCAAAATGGTGGACTAGTGTACATGGATGGCGCGAACATGAATGCGCAGGTCGGACTTACCTCGCCAGCCAATATCGGGGCGGATGTTTGTCACCTTAATCTTCACAAAACATTTTGCATTCCGCACGGTGGAGGCGGGCCTGGCATGGGCCCTATTTGTGTTAACGACAAGCTGAAACCCTTTTTGCCCGGACACGCGGTGGTGAAGACGGGCGGACCGGAGGCTATTCCGGCCGTGTCGGCAGCCCCTTGGGGTAGCGCCAGCATTCTGGCCATTTCCTATGCCTACATTTCAATGATGGGTGGCGAGGGACTGACCACCGCAACCAAGTTGGCGATACTCAGCGCGAACTACATTAAAGAAAGACTGAACGGTCATTATAAGATTCTGTACACCGGAACCAACGGACGCTGCGCCCATGAAATGATTGTGGATTGCCGTGATTTCAAAAAGGCCGGCATTGAAGTGGAAGATATCGCCAAACGCCTGATGGATTTTGGATTCCACGCGCCCACTGTTTCTTTCCCCGTGGCCGGTACTATTATGATTGAGCCCACGGAGAGCGAACCCAAAGCCGAGTTGGATCGATTTGTAGAGGCACTCATTGAAATCCGGAACGAGATACGTGAAGTGGAAGAGGGCAAGTTTAGCCGGGAAGACAACGTGCTCAAGAATGCTCCCCATACCGCTGCGGTAATCACTGCTGATGAGTGGACTCACAGTTACAGCCGGCAGAAGGCCGCCTATCCGCTACCCTTTGTCAGAGAAGCCAAATTCTGGCCTTCGGTAAGTCGTGTTGACAACGCGTATGGTGACCGCAATCTGGTATGCAGCTGCTTGCCGGTTGATGATTATGCCAGGGAAGAGGCCTAGTTCGGCCGCTGGCATTTTTTTACAGAAGCCGGGTCGTGCGTTTGTCTATTTTTACAATTCAGCACGCGTGATGATCGCTCGTACGTTTTTCCTGTGGGCCTTGCCATTATGTGCGTTCGCACAGCCACGAGCTTCGTATACCGGGCTCCCGTCAGAGGTATGGCCAAAGTTGTACCGCATCACGTACGCAAAAGAGAAGACGGAGCAACACCCGTTTGGGAAACCTCTGTTTTCGGCTGAGGCAAAAGCGCTTAGTGGAAAGAAAGTGACGTTGCCGGGTTATATGGTTCCGTTTGAGAACGGGTTAAAGGGAAACCACTTTATGTTGTCATCATTACCGCTCAACGCCTGTTTTTTCTGTGGATCAGGCGGCCCCGAAACTGTTGTTGAGGTTTTCCTGACAAAGGCGATTGCGTACACCGACAAACCCATTGAGGTCAGCGGCACCCTTGTCCTCAATGACCGGAGTGCCCACCAGATGATCTATGTTCTGGAAAACGCCTCGTTCCTGGGTGAGATTGAGTTCTGACTCAGGGTTGAATCCGCGAGCGGATTTCCAGATCATTAAGATGACGCTCGTAGGCATCCTCGTACTTCTTACCCAGTTCGACCTCGCCATGTTCGTATAGCGTGCGATACATCATCCCCAGTATCGACAAGTTGTTTCGTACCTCGCTGGTGATGCCATCTCCACGCCCAATCAGGTAAGTGGCCATTTCATCGGCCCGGTCGCCCATCAGGTTGGCCATGGCTACAGCCTGGTCTTTACGGCCCACCTTAAATAGCAGGTTCACGGTCGAAACATTGGTAGGATCATACCGGAATACGTTGTCCGGAATTACACGCAGCATGAATTGCAGTGCCGAATCGGCTTTGGCAATGTTGCCCTCGTCAATCAGCGCTTCGGCCAGCGTATTGAATGAATGGCGTTGATTGAGCACAAAGCCCCGGTAGTCATCCGAGTAGTAAACGGTAGGATCATCCAGGCCCCGGTAGCTGAACTTATTCAACATGTTGTCATAGGTCTTTTCCGTGTTGACCAACGTCTCGCGGTCGTTGCGAATGTTACGCATGGGGAGAATACGATAGGCGTTTCCCTCCTGAACCACGTAAGGGCTAAGGTCAACCTGAAACTGGTTGAGGGACGTCATGTTAACATAAATCGGGCGATTCCAATTGCTGGTGGCTAATACATCCAGCATGGCCAGGTCTTTCATCTGCAAATGGGAGGCTGTGATGCGCAACTGCATCTGATCCACCACCAGACTATCCATTCCTGCCGGGATGATACCCTTCTTGAGTACTTCCTCCCGGTTCACATTGAGGGTCATCAGCTTGCTGGGAACGATGTTGTTTTCATCGCGCAGCAAGCCTTTATAGTCCTGGCGCAGTAAATCCAGGTACTGATGTAAATCGATGCTCTTGATACCGGTGTTAGCTACGGGCAGGTATTCATTCGGGCCGCCCTGGCGGTATTGGTGCAATGACAGCGTGTAGGGGAAAGGCGTGGACTCATACGAATTGCGCATGGTTTGCCCGATATACCAGTCGGTGTTGTAGTAACTGAGCACAATGACGCGCACATCGGTGCGGAATCCCTCTACTTCCTGAGCGTACCACAGCGGGAAGGTATCGTTATCGCCACCCGTAAACAGTATGGCGTTGGGGGCACATGACGCAAGGTAGTTTTTGGCAGAGTCTACGGAGAAGTACCGGTTGGCGCGATTGTGATCGTCCCAGCCCTCCAGGGCCATGACGGTAGGTGCACTCAGCCCGATGAATGTCGCTGCCAGGGCAGCCATCTTCACGTTCTTTAACAGGCGTTGCAGGCTTTCGGCAATGCCAATCACGGCCAATCCAATCCAGAGGGCAAACGCGTAGTATGATCCGGCATAAATGTAATCCCGTGCGCGCGGCTCCTCAGGGGGTGAGTTTAAGTAAACAACAATCGCCACACCCGTCATGACAAACAAGAGCCCCACCACGGCAAAGTTCCGGGTGTCTTTCACGATCTGGAAGAACATGCCCAAAAAGCCAAGCACAAACGGGATCATCAAAAAGTTATTGCGTCCGCGGTTTTCCTCCAGCAAGGCCGGTACCTTGGTGAAGGCATCCATCGGAGTGAGCCAAGCTGCCATGGGGTCGTCACTTTCGCGGCCGGCAAAATTCCACATGAAATAGCGTACGTACATGAAGCTAATTTGGTGGGTGAACATATAGGCCAGGTTTTGTGCGAATGTTGGTTGCTGACCTTCCGGCAGATCCATAATTCGTTCATAGGCCTTCTTCCCATCGGGGTACCACAACCGAGGTAACATCGTTTCGTTAGCCGGATCGTACTTATAACTAAACTTCCGGGTGGAGATTTCGTACCGGTCTTTTCCTTTGATGTACACCGGTGAGCCGTATTCAATATCGACCGGGCGGGCGGTAAAATAGGCTCCGTAGAGCAGGGGGCGGCTCCCGTACTGTTCGCGTTTGAGATAGCGAACGAAGCTCATCACGTCCTTAGGGGCGTTTTCGTTGATGTTTGTTTCGTAGTTGGACCGAATGACAATGGTGGCGTAGGAGAAATACCCGATGAGGATAAAGGACGTGGCCAGTAAAAAGACGTTGAGCAATGGTTTGTTCCGGAGATGAGTTTGGCGTATGCCAAACGCTAGGCCCGCACCCACTAACACGGCAAAAAACAAAGCACCGGAGCCAAAGGGAAGCCCCAACGTGTTGACAAAGAAGATCTCGAACGAGCCGGCAATGCTGGGCAAGCCCGGCACAATGAAGTCATTGATGAACAAAACGAGGGCGCCACTGATCATCAGCGTTAGTAAAATGCCCCACCGATTGGGTTCATATTTTTTGAAGTAGTAGATCAGGCCCAGTGCGGGTATGGTTACCAGGTTGAGCATGTGAATGCCAATGGATAATCCCATCATGTAGGCAATCATCAGCAACCAGCGGTTGGCTCGGCTTTCGTCCTCTATGTGATCCCACTTCAGCATAGCCCAAACGACAAACGCAGTGAAAAACGATGACAGGGCGTATACTTCGGCCTCGACAGCCGAAAACCAGAACGAATCACTAAAGGTGTAGGCCAGCGCCCCCACCAGTCCGGCTCCTACCAGCAACCAGGTTTGCGATTCGGTGACCGGTCCGTCCTGCCGGATACCCATCATTTTTCGGCCGAAGAGCGTGATGGTCCAAAACAGAAATAAAATGGTAAAGGCGCTGCTAAGCACGCTGATCATGTTGATCCAATACGCCACCCGGGTTACATCGCCCATGGCGAGGAACGAAAACAACCGGCCGAGGAGCATAAACAACGGGGCTCCGGGCGGGTGCGATACCTCCAGTTTGTAGGAGGTGGCAATAAACTCCCCGCAATCCCAATAGCTGGCAGTTTCTTCCATGGTTACCCAATACACCATTAAAGCAATGGCAAAGGTCAACCAACCGGTAATGTTGTTCGTTTTCTGAAAATTCATGCGCGTTGCGGCCGTTAGAAGGGGCGAAAATAGCTAAAATACCCTATTGGGCCGCGTGATCGTTAACGTCACGGCAGGCCTATTTATATACGATCATGTAGAACAACAACCACAGCGAGAAGATGAGCACGTAGGATGTTGTCACAATCCACCACATCATCTTTTTTTGTTTTTGGGCAAAATAGAACAAACCCGTAACGAGCAGATACACGTACGGGATCTCAAAAACGTTAAGTGACTTTAGCGGGTAGTGGTACCGAACATCCACATTGGCGAAGTTCACCAGATTCATGAGCGACAGAGGATAAAACGCCCGGATTTCGGGCAGCGTGGGGTCATTTGTAACGAACAAAAACCAGCCAATTTTAATGAGTTCGGGCAGCAGAAAGACATACTCGGCTGCCAGCGCAACACCCCAGCACTGCCAATAGGTAATCCGAAAGCCAAACATGAAACACCCGATCCAAAGAACAAATCCGATTACCGTGAACTTCCAGGCGTAAATCAGCGGGATGGAGATAAACTGGAGTGTGCTGATCAGTCGCAGGATGCCACCCTCCGGCCGGTCCTGAAGAAATTCGAAGGCGGCTGTTTCATATTCGATAAATTGTTTTTTGATATAAAGCAAAAGAATAGCGCTGATGCAGAGTACAACAAATAGCACACGCTTCTGTGCCCCGAACAACGTGCTCCAACCGGATTCCGCTTGCATGGTGCTAATTAACGTGATTTCTTTCAATTAGATTTGTGGTGATCATGAAGAGCCTGGTTGTTTTGCTGGTGATAGCCGCTGTGGGGACCTGTGCCGCCACACCCGGCCATCGGCCCGACAACCGTGACTCCACGCTCATTCTGATTTCAAATCTCGATATCCAGCTGGAGGCGGCTGAGGCCCTGACCAATCTCTACAACTTCGAATTTGAGAAAGCGGAGACCAAATTCCGCTACTTTAAGATTAAATACGGCTGGCATCCGTTACCCTATTTTTTGCTGGGCCTCAGCGAGTGGTGGAAGATCATGCCCAACACCAAACGCACGGTCTATGACGATCGGTTTTTAGCCTATATGGACAGCGCCATTTTAGTGGCCGAACGACTCTACGACAAACGACCGGAGTATAAAGTAGAGGCTTCCTTCTTTTTGGCGGCCGCTTACGGGTTCAAGGGCAGGCTCTATGCCGATGAGGAGCGAAAGAACTGGCGAAAGGCAGCTGTAGTGGGTAAACGGGCGTTGAACTACCTGGAGGAGAGCAAGGCCGGGAGTGAGCTGAGCCCGGAGCTTTTATTTGGAGATGCCTTGTACAACTACTTTTCGGTTTGGGTTCCGGAGAATTACCCGGCATTAAAGCCGCTGCTGTGGTTCTTTCGCAAGGGTGACAAGAAATTGGGACTGGAGCAACTCAAGGAAGTTTCCTACAACGCATTTTATACGCGCACCGAAGCGATGGTGTGGTTGATGCGAATATTGAACAGCTATGAGAATGATCAGCCTGGCGCGTTCAAAGCCTCGCAGTATTTGCGGCAGACTTACCCGGGCAATCCCTATTTCCACCGGTACTATGCGCGGGTCCTGTATTCGCGCGGGTCTTTTCCGGAGATGGCCAAAGAATGCCACCAGATTTTGGCGCTTATCGATAGCGGGCGTTTTGGTTACGAAGCCACCAGTGGCCGGTATGCCGCATTTTTTCTGGGGCAACACTATGATGTTTTACGAAAATATGATGAGGCTAAAACGTACTACGAACTGGCCGTGAAGTATGCGGAAGAGATTGAGGCTACCGAAAGTGGTTACTACCTCTATTCGCTCATAGCCCTGGGCGAAATCAACCAAAGGCAGGGAAACCGCGAGGCAGCAAAACGGTATTTTAAAGATGCGAAGAAGAAAGCCGGCCGGAAGGATGAGGCTTTTAAGGATGCCAAGAAGCGACTGCGCGAGATGGAAAAGAAAAACTCCGATTGACATGGAGCAGCGCGACCTGATCGTTACCCCGATCGTTATCTTGTTGGTGCTGGCAGCCGCTTATGCAGTTCGGCCACGGTTTACGGATGAAGTCACCCGGAAGTATTTTTTCCCGGCCCTCTTGGTCAAGATGTTTGGTGCCCTGGCACTGGGCTTTATCTACCAGTACTATTACTCCGGTGGCGACACCTACAACTTTCACACGCACGGCAGCCGGCACATTTGGGAAGCGTTTTGGGATAGCCCTGAAAAGGGAGTAAAATTACTTTTTGGCTCAACGAGTTCGGCTGAGGGTGTTTATGAGTATGCATCCAAAATTGTTTTTTATCGTGATCCCAGCAGCTATGCTGTTATTCGCGTAGCCGCTTTTTTCGATTTGTTTACATTTTCCGCCTATAGTGCTACCGCCATTCTCTTTGCTGTGCTTGGGTTCTTTGGAGCGTGGCTCTTGTTTTTGACATTTTATACCAAGTACCCCGAGATGCACCGCGGGCTGGCCGTAGCCTGTTTATTTGTGCCGTCCGTATTTTTCTGGGGCAGCGGGGTGCTAAAAGATACGTTGGTATTGGCTGCTCTGGGAGCCGGAACCTACCTGATCAATCAGATCTTTATCGAACGGAAGCCGACCGCATGGCGGTTATTGATGTTAGCTGCGGCACTCTATACCATTTTTCAAATTAAGGTATTTGTGCTTCAGGCATTTGTTCCGGCTGTTCTTATCTGGGTTTTTGCTGCCCGAATTGTCTCAATTAGCTCATTGATCGTGCGGTGGCTGCTGGTACCTTTTATGGCAACCATTGTGATCGGCAGCGCCTTTTTGGCAGTCAAGGAGATTGGCGCGAAAGATAAACGATATGCCCTCGAGAACCTGGCCAATACGGCTCGCATCACGGCTTACGACATTCGGTTTTGGACGGGTAAAGACGCGGGCTCGGGCTATACGCTGGGCGAGTTGGATGGTTCTTTTGAGTCGATGTTTCGATTGGCACCGGCTGCCATTAACGTAACGTTGTTCAGGCCCTACTTCTGGGAGGTGGTCAATCCGTTGATGTTTTTTTCCGCCCTTGAGAGTCTCTGCTTTCTGTTGCTGACGGTGTATGTTTTCATTTTGTTTCTTTTTCGGCCCACCTGGCGTGTTGTGGATGGAAATTCCCTGTTTGCATTGGTGTATAGCCTGTCATTTGCATTTGCGGTGGGTGTATCCACCTACAACTTTGGTACTTTGTCCAGATACAAGATTACGCTGATGCCCTTCTATGCCCTGGCGTTGGTTATCGTGTTCAGTAAACTAAACAGCGCCAGAAAGTTACCGGTATTAGATTCAACGGAGTAGCGTTCGATTACGGTCCTTTGACCCTCTTCCCCAAGGCGCTTACGCAAAGCGCGATCAAAAATCAGGCGTTCCAATGCTTCGATCCATTCGGTATTGGTGGTGGCCAGGTACCCGTTGGAACCCGAAATAATTTCGGCATTCACACCAACCGGTGATCCCACAGTCGGAATACCCAGCGCCATGTATTGCAAGATTTTGAATCCACATTTACCGCGGGTCCATTCATCGTTTGGAAGCGGCATAACACCAATATCCATCTCCAGCAAATCGTCAATCTCAGTTTCCAGATTCCATTTCTTGAACACAAACGATTTTAGTGCGAACTCTGGATTGCGATCGGCAATTACTAAGAAGCGAAGGTGAGGGTGACGTTCTTCAAGTTGCCGGATAATACCCAAAAACGATTCCAAATACTTAAGCGTGGAATGCGAACCAGTCCAACCAATCGTGATGCCCTCTTGGCCCGGTTCCTTCTCTGGTTTTAGCCGGGCCTGCTGCCGACTCGGGTCAAGGGTGGTGGGGTTCACAACAACCTGCCGAGCGTATTTCGAAGCAAAATCAGCAAGGTAACGGTTGCCACAACTGACCCGATGTGACCAGCGGCAAATCCATTTCACTTTTCCCCGCCATCTCAGAAATGATTCAATTATTGTTTCGTGACGATTGTCCGTCAGCCATATCGCATCATCAAAATCATAGATAATTTTTTTTCGAAAGATCTGAGCTATGATCCATTCCAATACTGGGGGGCCTACGGGGCAAGCCTCCCGGTAAATGAAAACAAAATCAAAACGCAGCAGCTCGGATAAGGTGCGTAACCGGTTGACGACACCCTTCAGCAATGGCCAAAGAAGAGCCCGGCCCGTTTGTTGGCGAACTTTGCGATAGTCGGGCTCTGAAAAAAAGGAAAAAACCTTGAATCTAATCCTGTGGTTTTGGAGTATACCGTAATACTGCTCGAATCGAAACCGTGGCCCGGGAGCGGTATTAGTCGGGTAGGGCGTGAGAAAGGCGATACTCGGACTTTTGCGCGATGGATGAACGTATGTTCCCTGCCCGTGAACGAAAGACGTGATGGCGAAACCATCGCGCAGCGAGTTAGGGTAACGGTTGTCCTCCATGGAATTCAATGGCAAGTTAGCAGGAAGCATTCAATTCGCTGCCGGGTTACGTTCGCTGCGTTGATTCCACTACCTGCAGCGAATTTGAGTCACGTGTCGCCAAAATGTTTCAAATAGCTATATATTTCGAATTGCTGGATTATCATGTCATTCAAAAAGTCGGTCGCCACCACCTTTGGCCTCAATGCTTTTACCTTTCTGGCTGGTTTCTTGAATTCAATCATGGCCGCCCGATTGCTGGGTCCCGAAGGCCGAGGCGTTTTTACGATTTACTCAACTGCGGTGGAGTTAATGGCCATGATGCTCGGACTAGGCCTTCCGCACGCTCTCCTCTACTTTGCCGCCAAAGACCAGTTCGATAGGCCAGGCCTTTTCAATTTTTCGCTGTCTGCCCTTGGTGCATCAACGCTTGCTTTCGTTGCCCTGATGATCATCAGCAATGGCTGGGGCTTTCAACATCTTCTGCTCCCTGCGCCTTACAACAAACTTACCGATCAAGTCATGATGGTTATTTATTTTTTGGGACTGTCGGGTTGGTATCTTTTTGTTTCCGTACTGAATGGCCATCGGCTTTTCCCTCAAACAAATCTGATTAGCTTGGTCAGCATTGGCGGCACGTTGGTAATCTACGCCTTGCTGTTTTTTTATTCTTCCGACCGAGCCAGCCCATCGGTTTTCTTTTTTGTTCAAATGCTGATGGCCCTGGTTACTCTTTTCGGCTGCTTCTGGGTTCATCATCGGTATGTTTCCTCGTCTTACCGCTGGGGTATGCCACCGCGTGACGGAGTGGTGTCTATGGTCCGGTATAGCATGGTTATTTTTGCCAGTAACATCATGTTTTTTCTTACCATGAAACTGGACTATTGGTTTGTTAATCATTTTGCCGGTGCAGCTGACCTTGGCCTTTATTCTCTGGCATCGAATGTAGGATTGACTATGATGTTACTGCCGAATTCCGTGGGTTTGGTGCTCACCGCCTTTACCGCGAATGAGGGTGCGGGGCGGGTGGACAGGTGGTCAGCTTTCCTTTGCCGGCTAACTTTTTTCATTTCATGTTTAATTGCTCTTGTACTTTGGTTAACCGGAGACCAACTTATTCGGTTTTTGTACGGGAGTGTCTTTGATGATTCGTTTTTGCTGCTGAAAATATTGCTGATGGGTATAGTTCCGTACGCGGTTTTCACCGTGTTACGAAACTACTTTGCCGGAGTCGGGTTGTTGAAGGACTTGCTTATTGTCTCCACGCTAGGCTTACTCATAACGGTGGTTCTTGATATCATTCTGATTCCCGCAAAAGGAGCTATGGGGGCAGCCATTGCCTCTGTGAGTACCTATGTTGTGTCCACTGCGTTGCTCGTGTGGCGTTTTCATCGGCACACGAGCACACGTTGGTATCAACTTTTTGTCTTGAATTTGGAAGACATCAAATTTATTCGGTCGAAAATAACGGAACTCTTACACCTCAAGAAATAACGTATGGCGTCTCTGTTGAAAAAAGTTTCGAACTTTTTGCGCATCCTGAATTACAAACCATCTGAAGACTCCAATATTCAGGTGTATGAGTCAGATGAAGTGGTTGACTACTATGTTCAGCAGATTCCCGAACTGCAACCGCCCGAAGCGGCAATATTGGATTTCCTGAAGCCGGAGTTAGGCTCGTTCCGCATGCTCGACATTGGTATTGGCGCGGGCCGAACTACGCACTTTTTTGCCCCACGGGTTCGTCACTACGAAGGGGTTGACTATTCCGATTCCATGGTGTCGGCCTGCAAAAAAATGTTTGCGGCAAATCCTTATACGTTTGCCCAGGCCGATGTCCGGGATTTGTCGCGTTATGCGGATGGAGAGTTTGATCTCGTAATGTTTAGTTTTAACGGTTTGGACAGTATTTCGCCCGAAGATCGGGAGCTTGCGCTGACGGCTATCAGGCGAGTAACCAAAACGGGTAAGTATTTTGTCTTTTCGTCTCATAATCTGCAGGCACTTTCAGATCACGTTCGGTACCAGTTTTGGCCAATCCATCGGCAGATATTGCAGAAAAACTATCGCTCCTTCGTTCTTCGCAAGCTGAACCCACCCATACGTGAAATGCAGCGCCAGAATTTTGCCCGGGTGGTTGACGGCTCACACGCTTATCAAATCAAGAATTACTGGGTGAGGCCGGCCTTTCAGGTGCAAACGCTGCAGAAGTATGGTTTCATCGCGCAAAATGTTTTTGACCTTCAGGGCAAACCGGTGTCTCCCCAAAATTATGACCTCGTGACGGATACCTGGTTGTATTACCTTTGTGTGCGTAATGATTGAGGTGATTACACGAAAAATTCCGTTGATATCTCAAAAGGAGGTTTGGTACTATGACGGATCGCCTGTTGAATTGGCTGGCCGCATTTTTTTTTACGAGGCCATGCAGCCGCCCGCCCGGCCCTACGAGGAGTTTCATACACTTTGGTCAAGTCTCGAGCTTGCCGAAGACGCGTTGCACCGGCAAATCAGCGACACCTTTCGGTACCATATTCGGAAAGCGCAGCAGATTGACCACAAGCCTTGGTTTGCGTTTGACCCCTCCGATGACGTGCTTGAGCGGTTTTTAGACACGCAGAAAAGTTTCGCCATGGCCAAGGAAATCATGCCCTTTGGCCGTAGCCGTTTACATGCGATGATAAGGGCCGGTTGTTTTTGCCTGACAGGCGTGAGCATCGCCAATCAACCCATGATCTACCATGCCTACTTGGCGGACGGTGCTATTGCACGCCTGCTCTCCAGTCACCATGTCGGAGAACAACCCGACACGATCCGTGGCTATTTGAACAAGTCTTTGCATTGGTACGATATGCTCTTTTTTAAAAGTCACGGCTACGTGACCTATGATTGGGGTGGTGTGCCAAAGCCGGGAGAAGGACGAACGTTTTTTAAAGAGTCTTTTGGTGGTCAGCCAAAGGTGTTCTATAACTATACGGTTCAAAACGTGGTGTACAAAGCGTTTGATTATTTGCGTTCCTAACAAGATGGATGCTCTAAAGTCACTTTACTATGTCCTTAAGCCTGCGCGACTGCCCAAGTCCGTTAACTTACATTGTGGGGTTATTTTTCATACGGAGGAGATTCAGCAGCCCGCTACATTTTCGCAGTTAATACACTTCTGTCAGCAATACGTTTCGATTACCGGTAAGCGCGCCCTTTGCACGGTAATGTCTCCGGAGAATCCAAGCATTCGAAAGCAAATGAACCAATTGGGTGTCAGCAGTGACGAGTTTGCCGGACGCCTTCACCAACTGAGGGAATGGGCTGACATCGGATACCACGGGCACTTTTGGAAATCGGTTGACAAGCCATTTTCCGAACCAGGGAACCAAATCAAGGCTGGTAATTTTGAAGCGGCTGATGAACCGGGAACACGAGCGCAGTTCAAAGCCGAAATGGATTGGTTTCAGCAAAACGGATTTACCCTCCGCAGTTATTCAGCCGGGTGGTGGTTTGTGAATCCTTTTTTGATGAAGCTTCTTGGTGAAAATCACCTCGTGCTTGATTTTTCCTTTTCCCAGCAACCCTGGGTTAACAACACCTGGGCGAAAAATTTTCTGGCATCAAACAACATCATGTTCGGCCAGAGTTTTCGGGAGAAAACCGGCCCCGTCTTTGTCCAAACACTGATGGGGTTTACCGGCAGTAACTATCCGATGGACTTTGTTCGAATCCTTAACCGGTTTTTGCCTTCGCAGGGCGTGGTGACCGGGATGATAACCACCCATGACTATAATATTGCCAGCGCGCGAGAATTAGAAAACACGCTCAAGGTTATTCGCCTCTTATCCACTCATTTGAATGTCGCCTTCTGTTCGGAGGCGGATTTTTTGCGAACGAGTGCGCCAATACCGATTGAATGACATGAGCCGGCTGCCCCTACGAACACGTATTTTCAACCTATTCCGAACCGCGTTTATGAATCGGCCGGTCGAATTCCTGTTAACCCGGGCAATTCAGGTTCGGTGGTTACGACTCCTGGCCTTTCGGCTTCTGCCCAATCACTACCAGTACAAACCCGGGAGTTTCAGAAGTGTGGTTCGGTTCGGATTAAGGTTTGAATTGGACATCAGCAACTTAAATGACTGGGAGATTTTTTTCAGCTACACGGACCATTCGTTAGAAAAGTTGATTTCAGAAAGCAAGCCCGGGTTTTGTGTATTTGACGTTGGGGCCAATATCGGTTTTGCTTCGCTTCGTCTGGCAGAGCGAGTGGGGCCTTCCGGAACGGTGATTGCGTTCGAACCCTTCCCGTTCACATTTGCCAAGCTTCAGCGAAATCTCAGCCTCAATCCGAAACTTCCGGTTAAGCCACACCCCGAAGCATTGGGTTCGGCCATCGGGGAGGCGAAATTAGCTGTTGTAAAAGCCGACAATCTCGGACGAAACAAAATTCAACCCCTGCCCAACGGAGACGGTGTGCACGTGAACCTAACTACCGTTGATGAATTTTGCGCGAAGCACCACATTGCGCAAGTGGATCTTTTAAAACTGGATGTGGAAGGCTATGAAATGCAGGTGCTCTTGGGTGCCCGGCAGCTCATCACGCGTTGTAAGCCGGGTTTGTTGGTGGAAATCGGTGACGAAAATTTGCGGGCGCAGGGCTCTTCGCCCGCTGAATTGGTCGAATTTCTGCACAAGTCGGGCTATACCGTTACTGAAGCAGAGTCTGCACGGGTCATTGAGCTTTCTGAAAATTTCAAAAATTGCCACTTTGATGCGTGGTGCCACCCGTGAATACCCCTCGTCCAAAGATTACAGTATTGATACCCGGATTAGGGGTTGGCGGGGCTGAGCTTCAACTGGTGCATGCCATTCCCTTTTTGGTGCATTATTATGATGTTCACCTGGTGCTGTTGTCGGATGAAGAGGCATTACTCGCCCAGGTGTCCCTGTCGCCAGATCGCGTGTCAGTATTGAAGATCGGCCGCGCGCATATCGACAGGTCGAGTTTATGGCGCGGTATACGAGCAGCGTGGTATCTAAGCCGCACACTCGGACGCCATCAGATTCGTCTGCTCGTTGCTCACTTGCCCCTGGCGCATTGGGTTGGCCGGTGGGTTGCCTTTTTCTCAAAAGTTTCGGGGTGGACAATCGCGCTCGTGACCCATCATCACTCGATTTATGAGGCCCCGTATACCCTTTCCGGGAAGTTAACCTGGCAACTACTCCGCTTCTCCTCGGTCATGGATACGGACACAATATCTGTTTCGCGTGCCGTGGCGGCTACTCTTCCTCGGGTGCAAGTGGCAACGAAAGGACGTGTCATCTACAATTTTGTGGTGGACGATCGTTCGTCAAAAGAAAATCCGTTTGGTCGTTCCGGCTTCAAAGTGGTTTTAGCCGGCCGCGTAGAACCGGTAAAAGGCCAGACGTTCTTCCTGAAGGCAATCGCTCAACAACTGAGTGAGGAAGATTTGGTGAGGCCGTCTTTGCACATTTGGGTACTCGGAGAGGGGAGCGATTTGAACGCGCTGCAACAGTGGGTGAAGAACCAGGGATGGAGTGACCGGGTAACTTTTTTGGGTACTGTTGACCATGCTCAGTTGTTGAATTTCCTCGCTTACGCGGATTTGGTCGTTGTTCCTTCTTTGCAAGAGGGTCTCGGTAATGTGGCTATTGAAGCGATCATGCTTGGGTGCAACGTGCTGGCATCCGATGCCGGGGGGCTTCCGGAGGTCGTTCTGCCGGGTCGAACCGGATTTGTTTTTACAGCAGGTGATGCTCGTTCTGCGGCTGACCGCTTTCGTCAAATCCTGAACCAGGGGCTTGGCGTGGATTCGGAGTATCAGCGCAGCCACTACATTCAACACTTTACCGTGATGGCGCATGTTGATGGCCTTCGCGAATGCTTTGATTCTATTCTACGGCATGGCTAAGGTTTTGTATCTCACCTATGACGGGATGACCGACCCCCTCGGACAGGCACAGATTTGGCCATACCTGTCGTGTCTTCGAGATCGGGGGCATTCCATTACGATTGTCAGTTTCGAGAAGCAGGTTGGTGAAGAAAGGTTAACAGCACAGCGCGCACAATTACAGTCGGCCGGTATACGTTGGAAGTCTTTTCCGTATCACAAACGGCCAGCCATATTCTCAACGCTTTGGGATTTGTGGAGGATGCGTCAAGGCGCAAGCCGAATATTGCGCGAAGAAAAATTTGATATCGTTCATGCCCGAAGTTACCTGCCCGCCATGGTTGGGTTAGTGCTCCGGAGAGTACACAAAATCAAACTGGTTTTTGATGCCCGTGGTTTTTGGATTGATGAGCGAATTGAGGGAAAAATCTGGAACCCCCGCAATCCGATCTTTAAACTCGTGATCGGGTATCTCCGCCAGTGGGAGCAGCGGTTGTTCGCCTCGGCTGACCATGTTGTTTTGTTAACCGAACAGGCCAAAAAGCTGGTGACAGCCGGACGGCCAGCGCTGGCCCAACCTGATCGAGTTACGGTTATACCCTGCTGCGTGGATGTTTCGCTCTTCCGGCCGAGCTCAGGTGAACCTTTGCGGCAGAAATGGTTTGATCGCCTCAACATTGCCCCGGCCCGGCAGGTTATTCTTTATCATGGCAGTTGGGGTACCTGGTACCTCACCCGCGAGGTCATGCGATTGATGCGAATCGCCAAACTGGAAAATCAAAATTTCATCTTGCTTGTCGCTACGCCTCAACCGGCTGCCCTGGTATTGGCCGATGCGCAAGCGGAGGGTGTCGCAACCGAAGACGTTCGGGTTGTTTCGGTAGGTCACCGGGATATTCCGGAGCTACTATCGGTGGCGCGGCTGGCGGTTTTTTTTATTGCCCCGGTTTTTTCAAAACAGGCGTCTTCTCCGACTAAGCTCGGGGAGATTGTCGCTTGCGGAGTGCCGCTGATTACCAATACCGGGGTTGGTGATAATGATCGTTTGTTGCGCCAGGAATCAGCTGCAGCATTGGTGGATGATTTTTCACCCGAAAGTCTCAAACGGGCCGTCCGGAAAATGACTTCGATCGATGTGCCGCAGTTTTCGGGTGAACTTGTTGGTTTTTTTGCCTTGGGAAAAGGCGTGGATTCTTATGATAAGATTTACAAAGAACTCACCTCGTAAGCGTTTCCGGGTTACGTCTTACCTTTGAGGTTAATTCATGCAGTGATGCGCCTTTATTTTGCCGGCATCGGGTTGCTGATCAGTAGTCTCGTACCCGCACAGCCCGTTGCGGATTTTTCGCTTGCTGCGCAGGCTTGCCGTGCTCAGGATATTGGCCTTCAGAATCAGACGGCAGGTGCATCTTCCTTTCGGTGGGATTTCTGTAATGGCGGTGCCGAGACAACTCCGATTGGAACAAATTCAACTTTTATTTCGGCTGGTAACTCAACGGAGGGGTTGGTCATCGTTCGGGATGGCACGCAATGGTATGGTTTTATGGCTAATACCAACGCCAACACGCTATTGCGACTGGATTTTGGCACCAACCCGGCCAGCAATCCCACCGTGGTTGATCTCGGTAATCCAGGTGGCTTGCTGGATCGGCCGCGTGATATCAGCCTGGTGAAAACCAACGGTGTTTGGCTTGCCCTGATCACCTGCTTCAATGTAAGCAGTTCAACCACCGGGTTGATCCGATTGAATTTTGGGGCAACGCTTAGCAGTTCTCCAGCCGCTCAGAATCTCGCTAATCTTGGCGGCCGGCTAACCCAGGCTTATTCGGTGGATTGGATGGCCGACCAGGGTGAGTGGATTGCCGTTATTGGTGACCGAAGTCAACGGAAAATACTTCTCGTGAACTTCCGTACCAATCCAACCGGGACCCCTTCGGCACCTACCGATTTTAAGGAACTGATACTTCCGGGCGGAGGATTTCTGAAAGATGTAGCGCTTTTGCGCGATGGTTTCGGGTGGAACGGGTTAGCCTTGATTGAAAACGGAAATGTTTTTAAGCTGGAATTTCCGGGTGGCCTTTTCGAAGTCCCGTTTACAGTCAATCTGACAAGCCAGGTGTCGCTTACCGGCTTTCCGAATAATGCGGTGCTTTTGCGCGATGTTGACCGATACTTCGCTTTTGTGCTGCAGTTTGAAGGCGACCTTTTCCGGCTTGACTTTGGCAGTAATCTCAGCAATAGCTCGCCACTAGTCACCAATCTGGGCCGGTTGGGCACACTTGCCAACGTGCAGGGTCTAGCCATGACCAAGATGGAAAATAACATCTATGGTTATACTTGCTCCATCGCAAGTCAGCTGAAACGCGTGCATTTTACAGCACCCTGCTCGGGCAGTGCCGCATCATCAAGTCTTTTTGCGCCTGCCGTTAATTTCAACCAGTCCGGCACCAAGCGAATCTCACTGGAGGCAACCGATGATTTTGGCGAGAGCCGTGTGGCAATAGAATCAATACAAATTAAAGAAAAGCCAACAGCATCTTTTTCTTTTTCCAGGAATTGCGCGGCTGAAGCGGCCGTGTTTCAGAATACGTCAGTTGACGATGGAGTGATTCTGTCCTGGTCGTGGTTTTTTGATGATCCTTCTAGCGGGCCGGCAAACAGCTCCAATCTGCCGAGCCCCAACCATATTTTCGCGGAACCCGGTACCTATCAGGTCCAGCTAACAGTAACCGATGACTGTGGTGATACTGATACTCTTGTTCGGCCAGTGGTGGTAACGGATCCGACCTCCGTGTCATTGGCCATCTTGCCCGCTGGACCGGTGTGCTCTTTTCAACCCGTGTCCTTCAGCCCTGCAACTTCTGTTGGCCTTGGCGAGGTTTCGGATGTCCAGTGGAATTTTGGTGACGGTAATTCAACAACCGTTGTTCAGCCGGTTCATCAATATGCGAGTGCGAACACGTTTTTGGTACAACTGGCAGCCCGCGTGGCGCAATGCAGCAAAAATGCCACGGCCAGCCTGGTGGTCAATCCCGGAGTAGACGTTCAGTTTTCTTCCTCGGGCATCTGCAGTCAACAGTCGGTGTCTTTTCTAAATTTATCCTCTCAAGTCGGAATTTCGCATTTGTGGGATTTTGGTGATGGGCAAACGTCAACGGCCTTGAATCCGACACATACTTATCCTAATGCGGGTGATTATACTGTGTCACTTCAAATTGTGAGTGCCAATGGGTGTGTCAATCAGCTTTCGGAAAACAAAAAGATATGGAGCCGGCCCGTGCCCGATTTCTCGCTGGCTTTGCCGCCCTTCTCCTGTGCGGGAACGCCTTCTCAGTTCACCGACCTCACGCCTCCGCCCACGGATAGCAACATCACATCCTGGTCATGGGCATTTGGCGATACCGCCAATGGATCATCATTACAGCGGAATCCGGCTTACGTTTATACCACCAGCGGCAGCTATTCCGTGACGCTCACAACTACGACCAACACGGGCTGCTCAGCATTTGTGAATAAGACCGTGACTATCGCGGCATCACCAACCGCCACGTTTACCACCGGGCTTGCCTGCGCGGGTTCGCCTACGCAGTTCACCGATACATCGACTGGCATTGTTGCCCGGCAATGGCAAATTCAAAGCACTACCTACACATCTCTGAATCCTACCCATGTTTTTCCGGCTCAAGGCAGTTTTCCGGTGTCGCTTACCGTCACGGGTATGAATGGCTGTCTGAATCAGCGCCAGCAAGTCGTTAACGTGCCGGTGCCCATCCAACCGGATTTTATTGCGCAGAATCTGTGCGCCACACAGGTGACTACCTTTGAAGATGCCTCCAGCGCATCTCCGTCTGATCCTGCGGTGAATTGGCATTGGAATTTTGGATCACTCGGTTCGGCCCAGGGTACAACGGCTTCACGGATTTTTCCAACACCACAAAACTATAACGTTCAGTTGACGGTAACCGGTCAATCGGGTTGCCAGTACACACGCTCCAGAACGCTTGTGGTGAATACCGTCCCGGAGGCCGCCTTTGTGGCAACGCCTGTTGCCGGCCCCGCGCCTCTCACGGTTGATTTCACCAACACGTCAACGGGTGCAACCTCGTATCAATGGCTTTTTGGTGATCCTGCCGACTCGCAATCCATTGACATATCACCGGTGTTTACCTACCTGTCGTTGGGAACCTATCCGGTGCGGCTCGTTGCTGCGCGCGCTTCGGGCTGCCGCGATACAGCAAGGGTTCAAATCAACGTTGTGGTGCCAGCTGTCGACCTTTCGGTGGATCGGCTCGAGCTGGTTTTGCAACCGGATGGCACGCGTTTGCCACAGGTTACACTCACCAACCGAAGCAATGTACCGATCAGAAATCCTGATTTGCAGCTGCAACTTGGCAACATGCAGTCGGTTGTCGAGGCAGTCGTGCAAACCCTACAGCCGGGCGAGCAATTGGTTCGATTCATGAACGCGCGGGTAGGAGTGGGTCAAGCCGATTATGTATGTGTCAGTGCATCAACGGCCAGTGACCAGATCATGACTAACGACCGGCAATGTGTGTCGCTACGCGATGGCTGGTTCTTGCTTCCGCCTCATCCGAACCCCGCCAGCGATGTGATTTGGTTGCAATGGACCCCGACCACCACACCCCCGGAGGTGCAGGTTTGGAATTCGACCGGGCAGCGCATAGCCGAACTCACCGACTTTGAATCCGGTGGCGGTCAGCGCGGTCTGGACGTATCCGGATGGGCCCCGGGCGTGTACATCATTCAACTGCGTGCTGAGGGCCGCGTGGAGCAGGCCCGTGTGGTCATCGCGCGGTAATGCACCTTTGTATTTGTTTCCTGACTTCCGCACTTTTTGGAGTCGAGTCAAAAAAACATAGAATTTTATTCAAAAACGCGGTTTTTCATTTTGGTTGGGTGTTAAAA
>JAJTGY010000045.1 GCA_021298015.1 Flammeovirgaceae bacterium | reverse complement strand
GATCAGGTTATCGTAAAACTCCTTGACCACATACCGCGTTATCAGAAACAAATCGAAAATCAACTAAAAACGGTAACTTGACAAAGTAGGAGTAGTACTCTTTTTTCTTTTCCTCCGTGGGCACACGTCCCATTTCCAGTGTTTCGGCAAACATGCTGATGAGGGCCAGCGGAGTGCGAATTTCGTGCGACACGTTGGAGACAAATTCAGCTTTGTTTTGTACCAATTGCACTTCCTGCCGCACACTGCGAAACGCGAGGAAGACAGCAACCAAAAGTACTACGGCCATGCCGAGCAAAAGGATCAAATTGGTCGTTGTGCGTTCTCTTACAATTTTGCTGAGAGACGTGCCCAGAGGTCCTATACCGATGGAATAGTCGGGTATCAGCCACAGGTCTTTCTGAAGAATGACAGACGAAGTAGAGTCGCGAAGTTGGGTGGAGTAGATTTGCTGCTGGTCCGACTTGCGCGTAACTGACAGGAGAAATTGGTTTTCGGAAATCTGCTGGAGCCTCGGGCCCATCAAATCCTCGACAAAAGCTTCAGGATCAAGAATGAACCCGGTAATGGACTGCCCTGTCTCTTCTTCCGTGACGAACATCAGGCCAAGGTATGCTGTGCGTAAGGAATCGGAGAGAGGCAACACCGCTGTTTTTTGGAACCCGCTTTTTTTGTACTTGACTAACTGCGCGATTTCTTCTTGTTGGGCAGCCACCCGGGCCGCAAACTCTGGTTCGTGGCTGAGAAAGAAAGCGGTGTCCAGGTAGATGAATTTCGAACGGCCGGATTCGGACTGCAGCGGATAGGAGAAAACCAATTTCAAGGGAGTGTTAACCATCATGAATTCACGCCCGCCCGCTTGTAGATTTTCCGACATCAGCAGGTTTTCGGTTCGGGCAACCCAGTTGCCGATCAGGTCATCTGAATATTGGTTGATGGAAAAAAGGATGGCCTCCAGTTGTTTCTGATAGATGGACTCAATCATTTTTTCATCGCGCGAAAGCGAAGAGATCTCATAGGCTGAAAAAAACAGCACAGGAATCAGGAATACAGCCGTTAAGATGAGGGCAATACGCCTGGTGGCATTCATTGGGGTTATTTTTAGCAAGACTACTACAAAAAAGCGGAAGCCCGGCCGGGAAATTTTATCAAATTGTCACCGCTTGTTTGGTTTCACTCGGACCGCAAGCTTTTAACAGGGTTTGCCCGGGCGGCCCGGAAGGACTCAAAACTCACCGTGATCAGCAAAATCAGCAAGCTGGATCAAATTTTCCAGGGTGCTCAATTTGTTTTATCGACTATTCAGTCCTCAGGCTTTTCGAGGGATTCATCATAGCCGCTTTCATGGCTTGCGTGCCCACAATCATCAGCGTAAGCAACAGGGCAAAAATGCCCACCGCCACGGGAACCCAGAATTCAAAGTTGACCCGGTATTCGTACCGCATCAAAAATTGATCAACTCCCCACCAGGCCAGGGCGGAAGCGATAACGAATGCCACCAAAACCAAACGAGTAAAATCGCGGGCGATGAGAAAGATCAACCCGGCTACCGAAGCTCCAAGCACTTTCCGGATCCCCAATTCTTTGGTGCGCTGCTCGGCCGTAAAGGCAGCCAAACCTAATAAACCCAGTGCGGTAATGGCAATGGCGAGGCCGGCAAAGATGCCTGCTACGCGACTGATCAAGTTGATGTTGGTAAACTTTTGGTTGAAGAGTTCATCGGTGAAGCGATACTCAAACGGATAGCTGGGGTTATGTTTTTTGAATATGGATTCTACCTGCGCGAGTGCGCCCGGCAGGTCGTTGGTTGGGTTGAGCCGAATGGTGATGGTGCTCGTCCAGCCGGGGATGAAGAACATTGAGAGCGGTTGAACTACACTGGTGGCCTCGGCCATCACCATGTCCTGCATTACACCGATGATTTCGTACGGAGTGCCACCCCATTCCAGTTTTTGTCCGATCGGGTCTTCAAAGCCGATCATTTTCCAGGCCGCCTGGTTAATCACTACCGCGGAGGAGTCGCTGGGGAAGTCAGGCGAAAAGTCGCGACCCCGTATCATCTTAACGCCCATAGTTTTGGAATAGTCGTATTCCGTGGCAATGGTGCTGAAGGCTACGCGCGAGTCGGTGGGCATCCCTTGCCACTTCACTTCGTTGTTAGAAAAAATGGCCGTTACGGGACTGTTGCTCTTACAGACGGATGACACCGCCCCCGGACGCACCAGTTCTTCGCGAATGGTTTGGAAGTTGGTTTCCAGCTCTTCGTTGGTCCAGATCTGAATGAGGTTCTCACGGTCGTAGCCCATATCGCGATTTTTCACATGCATGATTTGCTGATAGACCACAATGGTTCCGATGATCAGAAAGATGGAACACACGAATTGCATGACGACCAATACTTTTCGGGGAATGCTGCCACCTTTGGCTGCATCGATCTTTCCTTTTAACACTTTCACTGGCTCAAAGCTGGAGAGGTAAAACGCAGGGTAACTGCCCGTTAACAACCCCACCACCAGAATCAGCCCGATGGCCAGCGACCACGAT
Organism: Flammeovirgaceae bacterium; assembly: GCA_021298015.1. Classification (GTDB taxonomy): domain Bacteria; phylum Bacteroidota; class Bacteroidia; order Cytophagales; family Cyclobacteriaceae; genus ELB16-189. The sequence continues at coordinate 26,738 of JAJTGY010000045.1, read as the reverse complement.
ACCGGGTTAGTGTAATCAATGGATACGTTTTTGTCAACCAGCACATTATATGCCGGCAAGGCAAGTTCCACGAGTGCGATGGCCAGGGCAAAGGCTAGGAACGTAATCGCCAGCGATTCGCCCATGAATTGTGCAATCAACTCGCGCCTGCGCGAGCCAATGCTCTTGCGAATGCCCACTTCCTTTGCGCGGCTTTCACTACGGGCCGTAGCCAGATTCATGAAGTTGATGCAGGCAATCACAAGCACAAATACGGCAATAGCGGTAAACAGACGTACATAGTCAATGCGACCGCCTGTATTCACACCTTCTTCAAAGTTGGCGTGCAAGCGCCATTTACTCATGGGGTGAAGAAACAATTTGGCGGTGGGCGATTTTGGATTGTTATCTTTAATGACATCACGAATAGCCGTGTTGGTTTCTGCTTCTGTGGCGCCTTCGCGGAGTTGTACAAACATTTGGAACGAGTTGTTATCCCAGCTCGTTTTGGCTCTGCTCACCCAGGAATTGGTAGCCTCATAAAATGCAAAAGGCAGCAGGTAATCAAACTGAAATTGCGACTGTTTTGGAAAATCCGCTATTACACCGGTTACTTTTTGGTCGCGATGATTATCGATGCGAATCACTTGTCCAAGGGGATCGGCATCTCCAAATAATGATTTTGCTGTTGATTCGGTGATCACGATGGACGTAGGATCGTCCAACGCGTGTTGTTGATCACCCTGAATGAGGGTAAACGAAAACATTTTCAAAAAATCTTCCGATACGCTATACCCCATTTCAGTCATCTTTTTTTCTCCAACTTGCAGCAAGTTGCCTTCGCCCCAGTTCACCATGGAGATGTATTCAATTTGACTCGCTTTGTCGGGCATTACTTCTTTTAACGGATAGGGCATCGATTGCCCCGTACCAATGTGCCCCATATTCCACTCAGAACTTTGATAGAGTTGGTAAATGCGATCGTAGTTTGTGTGAAACTTGTCGTACGCATACTCATCGGCTACCCATACGAAAATGAGGATGACGGAAGCGAGGCCCACGGCCAGGCCTCCGATGTTCAGCAAGGTGTACGCCTGCTTTTTAAGTAATGAGCGAAGAGCAATTTTGATGTAATGGCGAAGCATAGGTAGCTTGGATTTACCATTGCTTGGCCACCATCGTGCCACACGGAAATATGAGTTTTTCGAGGGAAAAAGGCGGTTTTTTTGCCTTCCAGCTAATCATATGCGGACAAATACGTCCGGTATCGGGCGTTTTACTCATGCCCGTGGTAACGGGCTTCTTTGGCTCGTTCGCGGTCTTCCCGCTCGCGTTTCACACGCACTTTGGCAGCCGGCCCCACCATGATGGGCACGCGCTCCACTTCCACATTGGCCAATTCAAGACCGTACATCTCCTCGGTGGACAAGCTGTGTTTTTTGATGAACCGGTAACCCTGAATGATCAGGTTGTCGAAATTACTCACATCGCTATCCACCGAAGCCAGTGAATGAAGGATGATGAACTTAAAGTCGGCTGGCATGCTGTGCTTACGAAGCGATTCGTAATGGCTCACCAGGTCGATTTCGGCATTTTCCGCCATATCATGCAGAATGCGGTTGAAGAGCAAATTCACGCGGTGATCGGCTTTGAAGCCAAGCTTGATCCGAATAAAAAAACACTTCTTCGGAATAATTGTATCCACCGAGTACTTTGACGTGTACGGGCTATCCACCGTATCTACGTGAATGAACCAATAACAATCCGCGCGCTTGGGTCGCTTTTTAAAAATCGAGTACATGATATTGGAGTCAATGTACCGCTTGCTGTCGGCTACGGCCATGTACACCAGGTTGGTCGATTCTTTCGGTATGCTGGTATCCGCCTGCAGGTCTTCAATCATGGACACATAGTGTTTCAAATCGACAAACTCCGTATGGCGATCGCGCAATTTCCGCGCGCGTAACAAAATAAACATCATCAAAAAGAAGGAGAATGCAATGGTGAACGAAACCCAGCCCCCGTGGGTGAACTTGCTCAGATTGGATATCAGGAATGCCCCTTCAATGGAGAAAAACACCAGCGCCAACCCAGCTGTTCGTATGGTTGATTTCTTGTTGGTCGAAAAATAGTAGACCAGCAACGAGGTGGTCATCAGCATATCAAATGTGATGGCCAAGCCGTAGGCTGCCTGCATATCATCCGAACTTCTGAAGTAGAGTACAATGAAAATGCTACCCAACATCAGTATCCAGTTGATGCGGGGTAAGTAGATCTGGCCGCGAATCTGGCTGGGGTAACGTACCTTGGTGCTCGGCCAAAGTTTTAGCTTCATCGCCTCGTTCACCAACGTAAACGTACCCGAAATCAATGCCTGGCTGGCAATGATGGTGGCGCAGGTGGCGATCACCACACCGATGAAACGCAAGTACGGTGGTATGATTTCAAAAAAAGGAATCACTCCGTTTAGTGTTTCGCCTTGATGCTCCAATAACCAGGCGCCCTGTCCAAAGTAGCTGAGCAGCAAGCAGATTTTAACGAAAACCCAGCCTACGCGGATGTTGGATTTTCCGCAATGACCCAGGTCGGAATACATAGCTTCTGCACCCGTAGTGCACAGGAAAATGGCGCCCAGCAGCCAAAATCCACCCGGGTACTTCGTGAGGAGGTCAACCGCATACATGGGATTGACCGCTCGCAGCACACCGAGGTTACCGGTCAGGTGAATGGCACCGATCGTGCCAATAAAGCTGAACCACACCAACATCACCGGACCGAATGTGCGGCCCACTACACTGCTTCCAAACTGTTGAAAGACAAAAATTATTAGCAGGATGATGATGACAATCGAGATAATGACGGATTCCGAGATTTCGGGATTGAGTGATTGCAAACCTTCGATTGCGGAGGTCACACTAATGGCTGGGGTAATAAATCCATCGGCAATCAGTGTGCAACACCCGATCATGGCCGGAAAGATCACCCACGTGGCCTTATACCGCCTGACTAGCGCATACAAGGCAAAAATCCCGCCTTCACCCTTATTGTCCGCGTTTAGCGCCAGGTAAACGTATTTGATCGTGGTGATGATGGTCAATGTCCAAAACACGGAGGAGAGTGCTCCCAGGATCAGGTCTTCGGTTATGGTGTTGTTTCCAACAATGAAGCGGAGTGTGTAAATGGGAGAGGTCCCGATGTCACCATAAATAATGCCGAGCGCAACGAGCATACCGGCTGCACTCAGCGCGTTGTGGTGTCCGTTGATTTTTTTCTCGTCCATACCCGTTAATGGGGTTTTGTTTCCTCAGGTGAAAATTTCTCCTCGTTCCGGCCGATAATCAGGCGATTACTCCGGTCGTACGTCAGGTAGCTCCACATCCAGCTAAAAAACGTGAACACGCGGTTCTTCCAGCCTACGATCGCCATCAGGTGTACGAACATCCACACATACCACGCAAAGACACCCTGAAAGCGAATTTTTCCCATATCCACAACGGCTTTGTTGCGACCTACGGTCGCCATTGAACCTTTATCGAAATACCGGAATGGCTTGAGAGGCGCGCCCGAGATCAGGTTACGAATGTTTTTGGCTACCAACCGGCCTTGTTGTTGTGCAGGGGGCGCCATTTGCGGATGCCCCTTCGGGAATTTTTCATCGCCCTCCATCAACGCCACATCACCAATGGCAAATATGTTGCCGTATCCTTTTACGCGGTTGAACTCATCCACCAGCAGGCGATTGCCCCGCGTGATGACGTCCGGTTTTAAGCCGCTGATCGGATTGCCCTTGATTCCGGCTGCCCAAATGAGCGTGCGGGAAATCAGTTTTTCGCCCGAACTCAGATTTACCTCGTACCCATCATACGATTTCACCGCGGTATTCAAATGAACTTTTACGCCCATCTCGTTCAGAAAATCCAGCGCCTTTCGTGAGGCCTGCTCACTCATGCCATTGAGCAGGCGGGGAGAAGCTTCCACGAGATGAATATCCATCTCGCGCATGTCGAGCTCTTTATAATCTTTCGGGAAAACGTTTTTCTTCAATTCAGTCAAAGCGCCTGCCAGTTCCACACCGGTGGGCCCGCCCCCCACGATAACAAAGTCCATGAGGCTGTTCATCACTTCCTCCTCTTCGGTGAGCAGGGCGTATTCCAGTTGCCGAATGATCTTGTTGCGAAGTTTTGTGGCGTCTACAATGTTTTTCATGTAGGCGGCATGCTTTTCCACTTCGGTAAGCCCGTAAAAATTGGTTACCGCACCCGTAGCGATGATGAGGTAATCATATTTTACACCCCCGATACTGGTTTCAATGAAGTTTTCTTCGGGGCGGATGTTCTTTACTTCACCCAGCCGGAAGTAAAAATCGTTTTGCCGCGAGAACAATTTGCGAAACGGGGCTACGATCGTGTTGGTTTCAAGGCCGGAGGTGGCTACCTGATACAGTAGAGGTTGAAAGGTGTGATGGTTGTACTTGTCAAAAAGCACAACCTGGGCTTTCGCACCGTTCATTCCTTTGATCACTTCCAACCCACCAAATCCTCCGCCAATAACGATGACGCGGGGTTTGCCCAGGTCTGCGATACGCGTCCGCGTAGTGATTAATTTGGGCATTTAATCTGAAATTCTGACCAAAAACGGGGTCAAATGTACAGGTTAACGAAGGATTTCCGGTTTCCCCAAAAAAATAAATTAAAGCCCTCAAAGATAGCTGTAAACCCAGTATTTTTGTCGTTAAACAACTTAAACCGCTATGTTAACTCGATTCATCAGTATCATTTCGATAGCCGCTTTGTTTGCCAGCTGCGATGGTGGCGAAAAAGCCAAAATGCAGGCCGAACTTGATTCGCTGCGCTCGGTAGCCACGGAAGGTCAACAGGTAGCGCAAACGTTGGCAGAGGTTGGCACACTCATGGACTCCATCGATGCCAATCGCCAGTTGCTGCGCGTCTATATGGTGGAAGGCACGACCTACTCGGACTACACCGCGCGGATGAAGGACATCAACAACTATGTTAAGCAGAGCCAGCAAAAAGTTGAAGAACTCGAAAAAGCGCTGAAAAAATCAAAGGGCAATGCCAATGCCTACGCAGCTACGATAAAGAAATTGAAAGCCGATTTGGAAGCCCGCAACGAAGAGTTGGCCAAAATGCAGGCGCTGGCCGATCAGTTGAAAAACGAAAACCAGAACCTGATTACGACTGTGGGTTTGCAGGAAGCTGAATTGAACGACAAGGAAGCGCAGATACAAGCCAAAACACAGGAACTGGCCCTCATTGAGGCCCGCATTCAGGAGTTGATGGTTCAAAGCAAGATGAGTGAAGCGGATTCCTACTTTGCCCGTGCGCAGGCTGTGGAAGAAGCGGCCAACCGTACCAAACTGGCGCCCCGGAAGAAGAAGGATACGCTGAAGGAGGCCCTGGAGTTGTATAAGAAGTCGCTCTCGCTGGGCAAAACAGAAGCTCAGGCCAAAATTGATGAATTGGAGAAAAAAGTGAAGTGATATAACGGATAGAAAAGGGCTGCCTCCGGCTTTTGGTCACCAGGCACAACGTGCAAGGGACTAAAAAGCGGGGGCAGCTTCTTTTTTTATCTTTGCAAGTCTTATGGCGTTCGATATTTTCCTGACCATCTTTCTGGTCCTTCTTAACGGTTTTTTTGTGGCGGCTGAGTTTGCGATCGTAAAAGTTCGCTCATCCCAGATCGCGCTGAAGGAGGGCACCATGCGGAAGCGGGCCGCGCAGGTGATAATCAACAACTTAGATGGTTTTTTGGCCGCTACCCAGCTGGGTATTACACTTGCCAGTCTCGGCCTGGGTTGGATTGGCGAAGACGTCATGAGCAAACTGGTGCTCAACCTGGTCAACGCTCTTGGGTTTGAAATGACCGAGGAACTGGCCCACAACATTGCCTTGCCCACCGCTTTTTTTCTGATCACGGTTATGCACATCGTTTTCGGTGAACTGGCGCCCAAGTCGCTGGCAATCCGCTTCCCCACCCAAACCACCCTGTCGGTGTCCGTTCCGTTGCGGGTGTTTTATTTTGTGTTTCGACCCTTCATTCGGTTGCTCAACGGCTTTGCCAACCTTATCCTGCGTTTATTCGGCATTGCTCCGGTGAGTGAACAAGAAATTCATAGTGAGGAAGAGTTAAAGTTGATTATTGCCGAAAGTGAAGAAGGCGGGGCCATCGAAAGCTCAGAACGCGAACTGATTCAAAATGTGTTTGACTTTGATAATCGTATCGTCAAGCAAATCATGGTGCCACGGGCCAAGATCTCGGGCATCAGCATGCACACGTCACTGGAAGATGCCTTACAAATTGTTTTTCGTGAGGGCTACTCGCGGTACCCCTTGTTTGATAAAAGCCTGGATGATATCACGGGCATTGTGCATACCAAAGATTTGGTTCAAAACTTTATTCAGAAAACCGGAAAGACGCTGGCGGAAAGTGGACAAAAACCCTTCTATGTAACCGAGAACAAGCCGATTGATCAGTTGCTGCGTGAGCTTCAGAAAAAAAAGGTTCAGATGGCCATTGTGGTGAGCGAGTATGGCGATACGATGGGTATTGTAACCCTGGAGGATATTCTGGAGGAACTGGTCGGTGAGATTCAGGACGAACACGACCATGAGGCCCAAATCGTAACCCGATCAGGCAACGTGTTCACCGTGATTGCTACCTCGCCCCTGCACGACATCAATAAGGTATTGGATGAGCCTTTTACCGAAAGCGAAGAATACGAGACATTGGCCGGGCTTTTGATTCAACACAAGCCAATTGACATTCGCGAAGGCGATGAACTTTCGGTAGAAGGCTACCAGGTAAAAGTGATCAAGATGCGGAAAAACCTACCGGAGCTGGTCGAGCTGCGCCTGATCGAATCTCTCAAGAAATAGACTATTCCAGGGACATCAGGTACACGGTGTAGGTAATGTATCCACCGAGGAATAGAAAGGCTTCCCATCGGTCGAGTTTACGCGTGTTGAGCGTGAACATGAAAATCATTAAGACTGCGGTAGCACCTAACAAAACGTACAAGTCGAAATTCATAGCCGTGTTGTAAGGAATCGGGCTGATCGTGCCCGTGATACCGAGAATAAAGAAGATGTTGAAAATGTTTGAACCCACCACATTGCCAATCGCGATGTCGGTATTCTTCTTGTATGCGGCAACAGCCGAAGTGGCTAACTCGGGCAACGAGGTGCCAGCGGCCAGTATGGTAAGGCCAATGATCTTTTCGCTGAGGCCATAATGATGCGCGATGGTAATGGCGCTATTCACCACTGTAGTGCCACCGCCTACGAGCATGGCCAGGCCAAATATCACCATCCCAATCGCCATCCCCATCGGATAAATCTTGATCTGTTCTCCCTCATCCAGGTCAGTCGTCTGCTTCATCGTGCGATAGATGTAGGCAAGGAAGGCGACAAAAAATACCAAAAGGATGATGGAGTCCAGGCGACTCAGAAGGTTCATTTCTCCGCCAAAAAGAAGCACATCGTTGACCAAAACGAATAATACTAAAGCGGCCAGGATAGAGAGGGGTACTTCATATTTTACAGTGTTGCGTTGAACAACAAGCGGGTAAATCAAACCGGCAATGCCCAAAATAAACAGCAGGTTAAAGTTGTTGCTCCCGATAACGTTTCCAAACGAGGCATCATTTTTTCCATTCAAAGCCGACAACAGACTCACAATCAGCTCCGGCATGGAGGTTCCGAAAGCCACCACGGTAAGGCCAATGGCCAGGTTTGAGATCCCATATTTCTTAGCAGCCGAGGATGCCCCGCCCACAAGGAAATCGGCCCCTTTGATCAGAATTACAAAACCGATAATGAGATCTACAAAACTGAATGCAAGACCGTCAAAGAAGTACGAGAGCATGTAGGTAGGTATTTGGGAACCCGAAAGTTAAAACCATTTTTTGAATTTGAAATAACCGACCATGGCTAAAGCCACGCCCACCATGATTACCCATAAAATCGGGTAGCTCCATTGAAAATGCAGTTCGGGCAGGTAGTCGAAGTTCATGCCATAAACACCTACAATAAACGTGAGGGGGATGAAGATAACCGAAATGATCGTCAGGAGCTTCATTACCTCGTTGGTGCGGGTATTGAGGTTGTTGATGTGGATATCCATCAGGCCGCTGGTCAGGTCTTTATAGGTATCCAGCGAGTCGATCAGGTGTATGACATGGTCGTAGACATCGGCAAAATACCGGATCGTTTGCTGCTCAATAAACCCGGAGTCATTCTTGATGATCTTGCTCAGCGCATCGCGGAGCGGGTACAGGGATTTCCGCAGAAAAATGAGCTCTTTTTTGATTTTCTGAATCTTGCGGAACTCCTCAATCGTAGGATTCTCATATACATCGTCTTCCACTTCCTCAATTTGCTGGCCAAGGGCATCCAGAATGGTGTAATAGTTGTCTACAATGATGTCCACCAGGCGGTAGAGCAGGTAGTCACCCTTACGCCTTCTCACCCGCCCCTGGTCAAGGCGAATTCGCTCGCGGAACCCATCGAATAAGTCACCTTCTTTTTCCTGGAAACAAAGCAGGTAGTCACGCCCAAGCACGAAACTGATTTGCTCGTAGTCAATGCGCCCGTTGTCAATTTTGTAGAGCATCTTGAGTGTGAAGAACATATAGTCTTCATACTCCTCGGCTTTTGGCTGATGCTCTTGTGAAATGTCTTCTAACAATAAACCGTGAAGGCAGAAATGGTCGCCCAGTTTGTTAATTAAGGAGTGGTCGTGCAGCCCGTCAACATTGATCCAGTTTACCCAATTGGGTTTAAAATAGGTGAGCATTTCCTGCACATGCAGGTCGGCATGCTTGGCATACTCTTTTTCGTTGTACTGAATCAGTTCCAGAATCACCCGGTTTTGACTGGGTGGCGGCAACGGTTCGTTGATGAGTTTGCGTCTTCCTCGTTTGGCCATCAGTCAGTCTCGGGTTGGTTGCGGTAAATCAAGGTGCGGTGCGGGTACGCGATTTCAATGCCCTCGCGCAGGCATCGCTCCTGTATCTGCTTAAACAAATCGCACCTCAGATCAAAACCATCGCTGGGGTTTCGCGCCCACACCCATGCGCGCACGAGCATACCGGTCTCGTTGATGTTGATCACTTTGGTGATCACAGGATGATCTCCACGCTGAAGTTCAAAGGGCGTACGATTATCAATGCAGGACGGATGCTTCAGTGATTCTTCCTGCATGATGCTGAAGATTCTGTTCAAATCAGAATGAAAGGCAAACGGAATCTCAACAAACATGCAAACCTTCTCTTCGGTAATGGTCGAATTGATGATTGTTTCGTTGCTGATTACACTGTTTGGAATGACGACCCTTCGGTTTTCAAAGTCCTTGATTACGGTGTGGCGAAGCGTGATGTCCTCCACGTCACCCGAGTAATGCTGGCCCACGCGCACGCGGTCGCCCACGCGAAATGGCTTGAAAATAACCAGGAAGAACCCGCTGATGATATTTGAAAAAGCCGACTGGGAGGCAAAACCCACGATGGCCGCCAGTACACCCGCACTGGCCAGCAGCGTGGTGCCCACCGTGCGGAAGTACGGAATGGAGCGGAAGATGATAATGGAGGCAGTGAAGTAGATGATGAAATCAGCCGCATTTTTGAAAAAGCTGTAGCGCGTGGGGTCAACCTTGAGCTTTTGAGCGGCTCCCCGGATAAAACGACCGATGAGGAAGCGCAGGATTCGCGACACCACCACGGCCACTGCTAGCACTGAGATGGCGAACAGAAACTGTTCCCACCGTTGATCCATCAACTTCATGGGGTCGAAAATTAGAAAAAACCTCTGAGAGATCGGTGTTTTACTTGCTAAAACTAATGACGCTGGCACAGGTTTATGTGTATACTTGCAGTTCCTTTGATGCTCAAGCTGGACGATATCAAGGCGCCTATCGCGCGTGAGATGGACGAGTTCGAAACGAAGTTTCGGGCTTCGATGAAAACGCGTGTCTTGCTGCTGGACAAGATCATGAACTATATCGTGAAGCGGAAGGGCAAACAGATGCGCCCCATGTTTGTTTTCCTCAGCGCGGGCATGTGTGGGCGCATTACCGAGTCCACTTTTCGCGGGGCATCGCTAATTGAATTGCTGCATACGGCCACCCTGGTGCATGACGATGTGGTGGACGATGCCAATTACCGCAGGGGTTTTTTTTCGGTCAATGCCCTTTGGAAAAATAAGATTGCCGTTCTCGTAGGCGATTTTTTATTGTCGCGCGGGCTTATTCTTTCCGTGGAGCACAAGGAGTTCGATTTGCTCGAAATTGTGACCCATGCTGTTCGTGAAATGAGTGAAGGGGAGTTGCTGCAAATGGAGAAAGCGCGGCAACTCGATATTGATGAAGAGATCTATTACGAGGTTATTCGACAGAAAACAGCTTCTTTGATTGCCTCCTGCTGCGCGGTGGGTGCCCGTTCATCGGGGGCCGCGCCCGAGGTGGTAGCCGACATGAAAAAGTTTGGTGAGGCCGTGGGCATGGCATTTCAAATCAAAGACGATCTGTTCGATTATGGAGATGAAGAAATTGGCAAGCCGGTGGGTATTGATATCAAGGATAAGAAAATGACGCTGCCCTTAATTTATGCCCTGTCCCAAGCCGGATTTTGGGACAAGCGAAGGATTATCGGTATCGTGCGCAGTGAGTCAGAAAAGCCCAAAAAAGTCCGGGAAGTGATTGAATTTGTCAAGAAGTCGGGTGGGATCGATTATGCGCGTGCAAAGATGGCATTGTACTATCAGCAGGCGTTAGCCACTCTTGATCGGTACCCCCAATCAAGCTATCGACAGTCGCTGAGGAACCTGGTGCAGTTTACGATTGAGCGCCAGAGTTAGCCACCTAAAGTTTTGGCGTTAAACAGCGTGGGTCGCGGCCGCCCTTTGGCACCCGGCTTCCAGAATAGCATAATCGCGGTAGTGTTGGAATGTCTCTGCAGGCAAATGTTCAGCAGCCGGCCCGGTATTGGTCGGTGCATGCTGGCCTTCGGTTTCCCACCACTTTTTCGCTTCCTGGCGGGCGGTTGCCCGATCTACATCAAAGTAGCCGATGATCGAGTCGGATACGATCCACGGTTTGCTGATGCCCGCATATTTCTCGAAAATCATGGAACGCATTTGGGTGCCACTGGCCTGGTTGTTGAAGTGTGAGACGGTGTACGAGAGTGTCTCAGGCTCTGTCATCACCATATCCCAGTATTTCTGAGAAGAGATAATCTGAGCGGTAGTTAACATGTAGCCAAAGCCTCGCTCAATCGGCTCCTTGGTGATAGGGCAAGACGCTTTTAATTCTTTCTTTTTCTTTCCAAACAAGTCAAACAAGGCCATAACAGGGAAGGGTTACGTGTATTAGATACTCGCAACCGTAGAAATAGTTGCATTTGGCATGTAAAAAAATGTAAAAACCCGGTTGTGCCCCCAATTACTGGGTTTTGGAGGGTGGCGCACCCTGCTTTTGGAAGCTTTCGTATCGGGTGAGAAATTCCTCAAGCTTCTCCACCGGCAATTTTTTGCCAATGATCTTTCGTTTATTGTCAATTACATACAGCGAGGGCGTTGTCTCAGCATCGTACAGTTTTTGGTGATGCCCCACATAGGTGCGTGGCCCGTTTACGGTGATGCACGTCATCTTGAATTCTTTGATGAAGTCCCGCATTTTTTTCATGGAAGTATCTACGGAAACAGCAAACACTTCGACATCCAGCTTCACTTTATTCTTGTTGTAGAATTCGACCAGCTTGGGTGTCTCTTGCCGGCAGTGGCCACAATCTGGATCAAAGATGAAAAGCACGGTGTACTTCTTTTTGATGTCGTACATGGATCGGGGCTGGAGATTTTCATCCTGCATGATCAGGTTGGGGGCGGTATTGCCAATCAGGCTCAGCCGAAGCCGGTCGGCATACGTCTTCACATTCTGTTTTAACTTTTTGTCAATCCAGTAGTCCATTTCGCCCGAAGCAAAATACTCATCGTACAGCCGGACATACACCGCATCCAAACCCATGATTTCCGGGTTTTGATAGTTGTACAGGCAGTTCCAGACTAAAAATTTATACGTCTCCGGATTTTTATTTGCCTTCGCCACCATCAAATGGATGGCTCGGATAATTGTGTCGGGCTGGGGTGCGTAGAGGCGCTCGAGGTATTCTTTGATTTTTTCCGCGTAGAAGGGGCGGGGCAGACGTAGCAGGGCATCGTCCGCCAGGTCAAAGTCATCGAAGAAATGCTCGCGGTAGTATTTGAGCAAATAGCTGGAGTCCGGTTTGCCGTCAGCGCGCTTGGGCAGTTCAGGCGATTTCAGCGGTCGCATGGCCTTCAGCACGCGTGCGGTTACTGTTTTGGGGTACTGGTCAACCAGCTGATTTTGGTAGGCCACTACTTTGTCGTTCACCCGGTTGAAGGCTTCGGCAGCTTCCTTTTTCTGATCGGGTGTCAGCGTGCTATCATTCAGTATTTTGATAAAGGGCTCCGCCTCCTGGTGACGCTCTCCATTGTGGCGGAGGTTGTCGAAGAATATCTTGTTGTCCACATCGCCCGTCACCACCATATTTCGAATCGGGTCATCGGCTGAGGTTTCCATCCGAAACAGCTGTTGCTCGCCAATCACAATATCGAAAAGTTTGGTCTTGTTCATCACCAGGAAGTACACGCCCTGCGGAAGTTTCTGCTTTCCATCGAACCGGAAGGCGCCTTTGCTGCTCACGCGGGCCGTGTCTTTCAGGTACGTGCCCTCGCCCATGTAGTAACCCAGGTTCACCGTGGTGTCTTTCCAGCCTTTCACAACAAAGTCAATCTGGTAGCCGGCCTGGCCAAAGGCGGCCGAAGAGAGCAAGAGGAAGAAAAGAAATAGTGGGCGCATAGGTATCCGATACAGTCAAAAACCGGTTGCAATTTATAAGCCAAAAGTAAAGAAGGTAAGTGTCGGCCGGCTTTGCGTTAACAAAACATTTGCTAAAACACCCGAAAATCGGGTGAGCGAACGTTCAAATACCCAGTTAATAGTAGTTTTGCGCCCGTTATGGCCGTCTCGGTTCAACACGTTACCAAAATTTTCGGCTCGCAGCGGGCTGTCGATGAGGTTTCGTTCACGCTGCAACCGGGCGAGATTGTCGGTTTTCTCGGGCCCAATGGCGCGGGCAAATCCACCACCATGAAAATACTGACCGGGTATTGGTCGCCCTCATCCGGAGAGGCCAGGGTCAATGGCGTTTCGGTGAGTGCTGAGCCCGGGCAGGTGAAGCAGTTGATCGGCTACTTACCGGAGCACAACCCATTGTACCTTGACCTGTATGTGCGCGAGTACCTCGCCCTCTCGGCATCGTTCCATGGATTGCGCGGGCAAAGCTTACACCTGCGCATTGACGAGATGATTAACCGCTGTGGTCTTGAGCGCGAGCAGAACAAAAAAATTGAGTCGCTATCGAAGGGTTACCGCCAGCGCGTGGGCCTGGCTCAGGCCCTGCTTCACGATCCCCCCGTTCTGATTCTGGATGAACCCACCAGCGGCCTGGATCCCAATCAGATCCTGGAAATCCGGAAGCTGATTCAAGACGTCAGTGTCAACAAAACGGTGCTGTTCAGTTCTCATATCCTGCAGGAGGTGCAGGCGCTGTGCGAACGTGTACTCGTGATCAACCGCGGTAAGCTGGTGGCCGATGGCAACTGGCGCCAGTTGATTAGTCAGCATGCTTCAGCGCCTACGGTGGTGGTGGAATTCCAGCAATCCGTAAACCTGGATATCTCCGTGCCCGGCATACATTCAATTGAGGCCATCACACCCTCTTCTTTCCGGATTGTACCCAAGGCGGGCGTTGATTTACGGGCGGATCTGTTTCGTTGGGCAACCGATCATCAACTGACCATTGTTGGCCTGCGGGTAGAGGAGAACAATCTGGAAGATCTGTTTCAGCAACTTACCCGTGCCGCCTTATGATTCAGGTTTTTCGAAAGGAGATGGCCGCGTTTCTGAATTCGCTTATTGCGTACGTGGTCATGGGCGTCTTCCTCATCAGCACAGGGCTGTTGGTTTGGGTGTTACCGGACACCTCTGTCCTTGACTTTGGTTTTGCTGATCTCGGTTCGTTTTTCGCGGTAGCTCCCTATGTGCTCCTGTTTCTGGTGCCGGCCGTCACCATGCGTTCGGTGGCTGAAGAACGCAAACTCGGCACTTTAGAATGGTTGCTGACCAAACCGGTTTCGGAGACTGCCATCGTCACGGGCAAGTATCTGGCGGCCTGGTTGCTCACGCTGCTGGCGTTGTTGCCTACGGTTGTTTATGTGTTTTCGTTATACCGCCTGGGCAACCCGGTGGGCAATCTTGATCTCGCGGGCACGATTGGTTCTTACCTCGGCCTGGCGTTGCTGGCAGCCGTTTTCTGTGCAATTGGATTACTCGCGTCCGCGTCTACGTCAAATCAGATTATCTCCTTTGTGCTGGCCGCCTTTGGTTGTTATGTGTTTTTTGCCGGGTTTGACTTACTGGCCGGGCTGATCACCGAAGGTCAGTTCAACCTTTTCATACGCCAGCTTGGCTTAACGGAACACTACCAAAGCATGAGCAAAGGGGTGATTGACTCGCGCGATGTGTTCTACTTCGGTTCCGTCATTTTCGTTTTGCTGGCACTCACCCGGTTAACCTTGCGGGCGCGGCAATGGGAATCCGCTCATTGGATGGAATCACAGCGCACCGGTGATGTCCTCTCGATTGTGAATGCCGTCTTGCTGGTTGTTTTGGGATCGCTGGTCTTGGCAAATGTTTTCTTCCGCCTTGACCTTACCGAAGAAAAGCGGTACACCATTAAGCCACAAACCCGCCAGTTGTTGCGCCAACTGGAGGAGCCGGTGCAAGTGGAAGTTTTTCTGGCGGGTGATTTGAACCCGGGATTCACACGGCTGCAGCAGGCGGTGCGCGAAACCTTGAACGAATTCGAAATCTACTCGGGTAACCGGGTAAACGTTTTGTTCACCAATCCCACCGCTGCGGCAAGTGAAAAGGCGCGGCAGGAGTATATGGCGGTTCTGGCGGAAAAGGGAATTCAACCGCTGAATGTCATCGAAGGAACCGGCAGTTCCCGAAAGGAAAAGTTTGTTTTCCCGGGAGCGCTCGTTTCCATGGGCAACGTGGAAATTCCGGTTATGCTGTTAAAAGGCAATCGTAGTCAAAACTCCCAGGAGGTATTAAACCAATCGATCGAGAATCTGGAATTTGAATTTTCGAAAGCGCTCGCCCAACTTACTTCAACTGAAACCAATCGCGTGGGCTGGTTAACCGGCCATAACGAATTGACTGGTTTGGCTGCGCAAGGTGCGTGGCAGGCACTGGCTACACAATTTGAGGTCAATGAGGTGCGTACCGATGAGTTGTCCGTCCATCCGCCAAACGTTCTGGTTGTGGCTAAGCCCACAGCCGGCTTCCCGGAAGCCGACAAATACCGCATTGATCAATACATCATGAAAGGCGGCAAAGTGTTGTGGTTGATCGACCGGCTGGATGCCACGATGGACAGTGCCTCGCAGGCACAGTATTTTGCCTTCCCGTACAACATCAATTTAGATGATCAGCTTTTTCGGTATGGCGTTCGCGTTAATCCTGATCTCGTGCAGGATCGGGTTGCCGCCAGCTATCCTATTGCCATTGGCGAACTCAACGGCCGGCCGCGCATTGTACCCCTGGAGTGGCCATTCTGGCCGTTGGTTAATCAGTATGCCAATCATGCCATCACCCGAAACCTGGATGCCACGTTATTGAGGTTTGCCTCTTCGGTTGATACGGTGAAAGCCGAAGGTGTGCGAAAGACCCCGCTGTTGATGACGTCCGACTATTCGCGGAAAATCAGCGCACCGGTAAAGGTGAGTGTAAATGATTTACGGCAGGAACTGCGACCGGAGAATTTCCAATCGGGAAAAATTCCGGTCGGATATTTACTGGAAGGGGAGTTTAGTTCCGTTTTTCGCTATCGGTTTGTGCCGCCCGGGGTAGATGAAAAAAACCGCCTGGACAAAAGCCGGCCCACCAAGATGATCGTTGTAGCCGATGGCGACCTGGCGCGAAATGAAGTCAGCCAACGCACGGGCGAGCCGCAGGCATTAGGCTTTGAGCCCTTCTCGCGCTACACGTTTGCCAATGCCGACTTGCTGGTGAATATGGTGGCCTTTCTCGCAGATGAAAACGGCCTGGTCAGCACCCGGGTTAAAGAAGTGAAGCTCAGACCCCTCGACAAAAAGAAGATGGAGTCAGAAAGAACATATTGGCAGCTTGTCAACGTGGTGCTGCCACTTCTGGTGATTTTGGTGCTGGGTGTCGCCCGGCACTATTGGCGCAAACGGAAATATGCCTCAGCTACTGTATGACCCAGCGACAGAAAAATATCCGTGGAATCATCTTGTCCGGCTTATTGCTGACCCTGGTGCTCGGGTGGTATGGGTGGCAGTACATAAGCGAAGCCGGGGCGCGTGCCGACCGGAAAAAGTTTTCTCTGCCGGACGCTACTCACATTTCGAAAGTTGAGTTGCGATCAGGCTTGGACACAGTTGACTTGCACTACGATGGAACCCGCTGGCTTGTAAATCAAAACTGGCCGGCCGACCGGCAGATGATTACGGTTTTTTTTGCCACGCTGGCCCAGGTGGAGACCAAAAGAAAGATTGAAGCCGCACGGGCGGATTCAGTAAAGGCTGTCATCCGGCAAGAAGGAGTGAATGTACGCCTCGTGGATACAGATGGTGACGCCACCGAACTATGGGTGAGCAGCGGAACGCCCACCTACATCATGAATGAGCAATATCCCATACCCGAATTGGTCACCCTGCCGGGTTATCGGGTAGATGTGTCCGCAATCTTTAGGCAAACGACAAACGACTGGCGCGATAAGCGCATCTTTAATTTCAACTGGCAGAATTTTAAGTCATTGCGAGCTACATTCCCGAGCCCAGAAGATAACTTCGTAATCCAATCAGTCAACGGGGCTTTTTCGGTGGAAGGTATGCCCACCGACACCGCGCGCATGAACGAATATCTCGATGCGGTCTCCCTGCTGCAAGCCGATCGAATCTTATCACCCGATCGTTTACGGGATAGCCTTTTACAGCAGACCCCCGCGAGGGTGAATATTGTGGTGGAGGACCTGGCCGGCCGCCAATATCCACTGGAGATATGGCCCAACCCGGAACAACCGCGGTTAAAAATTGGCCACTGGCAGGGCGATTGGGTTCGGTTTGATGACTCGCGGAGCAACCTGTTACTGACCCCTCGCAGTGCATTGAAAGCCCGCCCGCAATAATGTTTTTTGGGTATGTATTGTCAAAAATCCACCTAAATTTGCCAGTAATCTAAAAACCACAACGTTCCGATGAAGTTTATCGTTAACTCCAGCTATCTGCTCAGGCAGTTGTCGCAAATAAACGGAGTGATTACCACCAACCCGGTAGTTCCCATTCTTGAAAACTTTCTTTTTGAAGTCAACAAAACCACGTTGACCGTTACGGCCTCTGATCTACAAACCTCGATGATTACGGACATCAACGTGGAATCGAAAGAGAAAGGTAGTATTGCCGTGCCGGCCCGCATTTTGTTGGACACGCTGAAAAACCTGCCCGACCAACCGGTTACATTTTCCATTGACGAAACGTCTTACGCGATCGAAATCAGTTCCGACAATGGCCGTTACAAACTGGCGGGCGAAAACGCTACCGATTTTCCGAAGGTGCCCGGTGTGTCCCAGGATTTTTCGGCCACCATTTCCTCTCAGGTGCTTGCCCATGCCATTAACAGCACCATTTTTGCTACCAGCAGCGATGAACTTCGCCCCGCCATGACGGGCGTGTACGTGATCCTCGGAGAGAAGAATACCACGTTTGTTGCCACCGATGGTCATCGCCTCGTGCGCTACCGAAGGTCCGATGTGAAATCCGAGAATGGCAATGCCATCATTCTTCCCCGCAAGGCACTCAATTTGCTGAAGGCAACGTTGCCGTTGGAAAACATGGATGTGAGCATCGACTTCAACATGTCGAATGCCTTCTTCAAGTTTGGCAACATCCGCATGATCTGCCGCCTGATCGATGAGCGCTTTCCGGATTATGAAAATGTTATCCCGGGGCAAAACCCGATCAAGATGACAATCAACCGCGCAGATTTCCTCGGCTCATTAAAGCGGATTTCGATATACGCCAACAAAACGACCCATCAGGTAAGGCTTAAGATAACCGGCAGCGAACTTCAGGTGTCGGCCGAAGATCTGGACTTTTCCAACGAAGCGAACGAGCGGCTCTCCTGCGAACATGAAGGCGAGGATATTGAAATCGGATTCAATGCCCGGTTCCTGGTGGAGATGCTCGGTAATCTGGACAGTGAGCAGGTGAGGTTGAATATGTCGGCACCCAATAAGGCAGGCCTGGTGGTGCCCGCTGAAAAAGATAAAAACGAAGATGTTTTGATGCTGGTAATGCCTGTGATGCTAAACCAGTACGTGTAATTTTTCAAGGGTAATCGATTGAAAGCCATGGACTGTCATGGCTTTCGTTTTTTGAATGGGTTACATCCGGGTTGGCCAAGTGATGAATAACTGGTAATTTGAACTGATGATTAGCCGTTTATGGAAGCTTTTAATGAGTGGTGGGGCGGCTTGAGCCTCGTGTTGAAGGTCTATTGGGGGGTGGCCATTCCTTTTACCGTGTTTTTCCTTCTTCAATTGGTAACTTCGTTCATCGGGGTGGATTCTCCTGACGATCTGCCCTCCTCGGATGCTGAAATTGAAGCAGATCAGGGAGCCGGGTTCCAGTTTTTTACGCTGAAAAATCTGGTGGGCTTTTTTACCCTTTTCGGCTGGACCGGTATTGCCAGCATTAACGCTGGAGCCTCGGTGCTGGTGAGCATGGTGGCCGCTACCGTGGCAGGGGCGGCCATGATGGGCCTCATGGGCGGCCTGTTTTATTTACTTTCCAAAGCCGGTGCTGACGGCACCATGAACATCGAACAGGCGGTGGGTCAAACTGCTGAGGTGTATCTGGTGATACAGGCGGCTCGCGGAGGCCTGGGCAAAGTACAAGTGAAAGTAAGCGGTGCCTTGCGCACACTGGATGCCATGACGGACGATGCGGCTGACATTCCTACGGGGAAGTTGGTTAAAGTCTCTAAAGTCATTGGCGACAATATTCTGTTGGTTACATTACTCTAACTTAATCTGTGTTTTATGGGTGGTTTTCTTCCGATCCTGGTGCTGGTTGCACTCTTTGCTTTTGTGTTGATTGTATCGGTGTTGAGACGGTACAAGCGTTGCCCCTCCGATCGCGTGCTGGTCGTGTACGGTAAGGTGGGCGGAGGTGGCTCGGCCAAGTGTATTCATGGTGGCGCGGCCTTTATCTGGCCGGTGTTTCAGGATTATTCGTTCATGGATCTCACACCAATTTCCATTGAAGTGAATCTGACCAATGCGCTGAGCAAGCAGAATATCCGGGTGGATGTTCCGTCCAAGTTCACAGTCGGTATTTCCACCGAATCCGGTGTAATGGAAAATGCGGCTGAGCGCCTGCTGGGCTTGCAGCGGCAGGATGTGCACGCGCTGGCGCACGATATCATTGTGGGCCAAATGCGCCTGGTGGTGGCCATGATGGACATTGAAGAGATTAACACCAACCGCGATAAGTTTTTGCAGAATGTGTCGCACAATGTGGAGTCGGAATTGAAAAAGATTGGTTTGAAGCTGATCAACGTTAACATTACCGACATCAAAGATGAAAGCGGTTACATTGCGGCCCTCGGTAAGGAGGCGGCCGCTAAGGCCATTAACGAGGCGAAGATTCGCGTGGCTGACCAGGAACGTCTCGGTGATATCGGTAAAACGGAAGCCGAAAAGGAACGCGACATCAAAGTGGCGGAAATGGTGCGCGACCGCGACACACAAGTGGCCGTAACGATTAAAGATAAGGAGGTCTTGATTGCAGGTGCGAAGCGCGATGAGCAAATTGGTAAGGTTGAAGCTGAGCGGGATACGCGTATTAAGTCTGCCGAGGCCAATGCCCTAGCGGTGAAGGGCGAGAACACCTCCAAGATTGCCATTGCCAATTCCGATGCCGAACGAAGAGAGCGGGAGGCCGAAGCGTTAAAGAAGGCTATAGCAGCCGAAAAAGTGCAATCTGCGAAAGCGTTGGAGGAAGCCTATCTGGCTGAACAACGTGCGGAAGCGGCCCGTGCCGAACGAGAGCGTGCTTCACAGAATGCCAACATCGTGGTAGCCGCTGAGATACAAAAGCAGAAAGCGATTATTGAAGCCCAGGCGGAAGCGGAAAAGTTGCGTGAGCGGGCGAAAGGTGAGGCCGATGCCATTTATGCCAAGCTCGAAGCGGAAGCCCGCGGTATGTATGAGATACTCACCAAGCAGGCGCAAGGCTTGCAACAAATTGTGAAAGCTTCGGGTGACAACGCGCGCGATGCTGTGTTGCTGTTGATTGTGGACAAGCTGCCCGAATTGGTGCGCCTGCAAACCGAGGCGATCAAGAATATCAAGATCGACAAGCTCACCGTGTGGGATGGGGGTGCCGGTACCAGCGGTGATGGAAAAACCTCTACTGCCAATTTCATTTCCGGATTGTACAAGTCGGTGCCGCCCTTACAAGAGATCTTCAATATGGCCGGCATGGAGTTGCCCAACTACCTGAAAGGCAAGACCGCGGCCGAGCTGCAGCAGCTGGCGGATGAGGCCCTGGCGAAGACCGGTGATAAGCCGTTTGAAAAGAAAGCGTAGATCAACATGCCGCGTCTCGCGGCATTTTTTTACCTTCCCTTTGTGTTTCGCTGGGTACCCTATGCCATGGTGCGTATCGCTGCGTTTTTCGTGGCCGGCATTTTGTTGGGCATCTATCAACCTCAACTGGGCATTACCACACGCCTTTTGCTGACAGGCGCGTTAGCCGTCCTATATTTTGTCATCAGCCTTCGGTATCCCCGACAGCGTACCTGGGTCGGCACGATTGGCCTGGTCGCTATTGCTGCCTTTGGCTACACCCACGTGTATTGGTCGAACGACCTGAACCTACCCGGCCACCTGGCTACGGTGGCCGATTCGGTGCGCGCGTATGAAGCCGTGGTGATCGGTGGGCCGCACGAGCGTGACAAGAGCATCAAATACAAGGTGGAGGTGGTGCAGGTGCTCAACAAAAACTGGCAGCCCGCTCACGGTTCGCTCAACCTGTACATCAGCCGAAAGGATACCGCGCGCCTGCAATACGGAGACCGCATTCTGTTAAAAGGCCGTCCTCATGAACTAACCCCTCCGCAAAACCCCGGTGAGTTTGACTTCAGGCGTTACCTCAGCTTTCAAAATGTTTATCATCAGCATTTTCTTCGGCCGGGTGAGTGGCGATTGCTCGAGAGGGGACACCAAAAAGGGGCGCTTTTTTATGCCAACCAGGCCCGGGCGTGGTGTACGCGCGTGCTTCGGCAGAACATCTCGGGAGAACGTGAACAGGCGATCGCGATGGCGCTTGTGTTGGGTGTAACGGATGGCATTGATACCGATTTGCAAAATGCGTATGCCGCCAGCGGGGCTATGCACGTGCTGGCCGTGTCGGGTTTGCATGTCGGTATTTTGTATGGCATTATACTGTTGTTGATGAAGCCGTTGGAGCGATTTGCCTCCAGTCGGTGGTGGGTAGCGGGAGTCAGCCTGGTGTTGCTATGGGGTTTCGCTTTTGTTACGGGATTGTCGCCTTCCGTATTGCGGGCGGTCACCATGTTCAGTTTTGTTGCTGTGGCGCGCCCGTTCGGGCGCGCCACCAACATCTACAATACGTTGGCGGCTTCCGCCTTCGTTCTCTTGCTGTACGATCCGTTCATGATCATGTCTGTTGGATTCCAACTGTCGTACCTGGCTGTGTTGGGGATCGTGTACCTACAACAGCCGCTTTACGATTTGTGGGAAGTGGAGAACCCGGTTCTTGACTGGGTGTGGAAAATTTCGTGTATCTCACTTGCCGCACAGGTGGCTACGTTCGCGTTGGGCATGCTGTATTTCCACCAGTTTCCGGTATACTTCCTTTTTTCAAACCTCTTTGTAATCCCGCTGTCAACGGCTGTCCTGGTCGGAGGTATTGTGTTGCTGCTGGTGAGCTGGCTCTCGCCTGTGGCCAGCGCGGTGGGGTGGCTGCTGCAAGGGCTTGTTCACCTGTTAAACACAGCGGTGGTATGGGTCGAGAAAATGCCGGCCAGCCTCATTGAAAATATCCATCTCACCACGTTTCAATGTTGGCTGGTCATGGGCGTGCTGCTGTCGCTGATTTTGTTTGTTCAGTTTCGCCAGGTGCGGTGGGTATACCTGGCTGTGGTTGTGGCCACTGTTCTGATGGCAACAGAGTGGTTTCACACCAACAACCATGTTGCCACCCGCAAGCTTACCATCTATCGTATCAATGGGCACAGCGCGGTGGAATGGATTGATCACGGGCGCTCCACTTTTTGGGGTGATTCGGCCTTAGCTGGTGATGAGGATCGAATGCGCTTTCATATCCGGCCAAACCGTTTACGCCATGGCGTCACCCACACATCTGTGCAGTATTGGCCGGAAGGGCAATCTGCGCTGCTCACGCTAAGCGAAAAGAGGATTCTGCTGCTCGGTAACAACCGTTGGAAGTCAGACGTTGATTCGGTTGATGTAGTGGTGGTGCGCGACCGGGCAGTGCAGGCACTGCCGGCCTTGAATGAAAAACTCAATTATCAGACACTGGTATTGGATGGCACCAATGCGGAATGGTATATTTCACGGTTGTTGGAGCAGGATACCCTGGGCCGTATTCACCCGGTTACACGAAAAGGCGCCTTTCAACTCGAGATCAAATGAGCATATTCAGCTACCAATCGGAAGGGTAACAAAAGGCGATCATCTCACGACTGGTTTTTTCTCTTTTATTCGTGCAGTCGCCTGTCGGTGGACAGTTCCGACCCGTTTGGAGTATATCTTAGAAGTATATACCTTTGAAAAAAGGTGATACAATGAAAAATTTATCCTTAAAACTCGAGGAAGATATTTTTCAGGAGACTGAAAAAATCGTCAGTAAAGTAAAAAAGAACAGGAACCGGTATATCAACGAAGCGATCGAATTCTACAATCGTCTTCATAGACGCAGACTACTTTCAAAACAGTTGAGTAGGGAATCAAAAATAGTGGCCAAGGACTCACTAGAGGTTCTGGCTGAATTTGAAAAGCTGAACGATGAAGATTAGGCAATTCGAAATCTGGATTGCTGACCTAAATCCGAGAATGGGGACAGAAGCTGGAAAAATACGACCAGTCATTATCGTCCAAACTGACTTATTAAATAGAGAGCATCCATCAACCATCGTTTGCCCTATTACAACAAACGTAAAACTGGAGGCCGAGATACTACGTGTTCACCTTAAAAAGTCGAAGTTCCGACTCAAAAAAGACTGTGACATCATGATTGACCAAGTCAGGGCAATTGATAATAAAAGACTTATGAAAAAAGTGGGAGAGGTGGACAGGGACACGGCTGACACGATTAGAGAAAATTTAAGAATAGTTTTGGACTTAGACTGACCGGTACGAGACGCTGACGGAATATCCTTGTAATGGTGCCGTGACGAGTCGGTACAAAGCTCTATCTTCGTTCAGTGTTTTCGGTTCGTAGAACATAAAGCGGCTTAGAAAAGGCGCAACTGCAGCAACACAAAAAGTGGCCAGCGTTATTCGCAAGGACGCTTTTCAATTGAAAATCAAATGAACATAGTCAATTACCACGCAGAAGATCGCATCGGCTACATCACCCTTAACCGACCGGATAAACGCAACGCGCTGAGTCCGGAGTTGATC
Source organism: Flammeovirgaceae bacterium (assembly GCA_021298015.1). Classification (GTDB taxonomy): domain Bacteria; phylum Bacteroidota; class Bacteroidia; order Cytophagales; family Cyclobacteriaceae; genus ELB16-189. The sequence goes on along the minus strand of JAJTGY010000045.1, from coordinate 2,905 downwards.
AAAGCCCTGTCCGAGGCGTTCGATCGTGCCACCCGCGATGAACAGGCGAAGGTTATTGTGCTCAAAGCCAATGGCGAAGCATTCTGCTCGGGAGCTGACCTGGCTTTTCTCCAGCAAATGCAGGCGTTTTCAGAAGAGGAGAATTATCAGGACTCTTCTCGCCTAAAGGAACTGTTTCTGAAAATTTATACGCTGCCGAAAGTGGTGATCGCACAAGTGCAGGGCCATGCGCTGGCGGGTGGTTGCGGGCTGGCTACCGTGTGCGACTTCACCTTTGCCGTGCCGCAGGCTCGTTTTGGTTATACCGAAGTGAAGATCGGGTTTGTGCCCGCCATCGTTATGGTGTTTCTATTGCGCAAACTGGGTGAGCAGAAAGCAAAACAGCTCTTGCTATCGGGTGATGTCGTTCAGGCAGATGAAGCCCTCCGCCTGGGACTGATTAATCGGGTGGTTTCGGCAGACCAGTTGGAGCACGAGGTGCGCGAGTTTGCGCAGCAGTTAATCCGGCAGAACTCGGCTCAGTCGATGATGCTCATCAAGCAGATGATGGCGGCCGTTCAATCAAAGCCTTTGGACGAGGCGCTGGATTATGCTGCCCGCCTAAACGCCCACGCCCGGTCGATGGAAGATTGCCAGCGCGGCATTGCGGCCTTTTTAGCCAAAGAGAAGATCGTTTGGTGATGGCCACTTCGGAAGAGATTCTTCAAAACTATTTCGGGTACACATCGTTTCGGCCCCCGCAGGCCGAGATTGTAGATGCCGTGCTGCAACGCCACGATGTGTTGGCACTGTTACCAACGGGTGGCGGCAAATCACTTTGCTTCCAGGTACCCACTCTTCAAACCGAAGGCTTATGTCTGGTTGTTACGCCTCTGATTGCCTTGATGCAGGACCAGGTGCAACAACTGCGCAGGCGCCACATCGATGCGGTGGCCGTGCATTCCGGCATGAGTGCCCATGAAATTGATATCGCGCTGGATCGGGCCGTGTACGGCAAAATTCGATTCTTATACCTTTCGCCCGAGCGGCTGAAAACGGAAATGTTCAATAAACGATTTCCTAACATGCCGGTTTCGCTCATCGCAGTGGATGAAGCACATTGTATCTCACAATGGGGGCATGATTTCCGGCCGCCCTATCTGGAAATTCATACGCTGCGCGAAGTGAAGCCCGATGTGCCTCTCATTGCCTTAACCGCCACGGCTACCGGGCCTGTGCGCGAGGACATCGTTCGCCATCTCAAACTCCGGAATCCCCGGATCTTTCAACGCAGCTTCGCCCGCGATAACATCTCATTGGTGGTTCGGCACACCGAACAAAGAGAAAAACAAATGCTGGACATCCTCCAGAAGGTGCCCGGCCCGGCCATTGTGTACGTGCGATCGCGAAGGGGAACGGTTAGTTTGGCACGCTGGCTTGTGAAGCAGAAAATCAGCGCAACGTATTATCATGCCGGGCTCACCTATACCGAACGGCAGGAGCGGCAGCAGGAGTGGATCAATAATCACAGCCGGGTGATGGTGGCGACTAATGCATTTGGTATGGGCATCAACAAGCCCGATGTGCGTTCGGTGATTCACCTGGATATGCCCGAAGATTTGGAATCGTATTATCAGGAGGCCGGCCGCGCGGGTCGCGATGGAAAGCGATCTTTTGCAACCCTGATCTATCACGATGCAGATGTGGCGGCCCTGCAGCACCGGGCCGAGCAAGCCCAGCCCGGCATTGACTACCTCAGGAAAGTGTATCAGGCGCTGGCTAACTTTTATCAATTGGCTGTGGGGGCGGCTCAGGGCGTTACGTTCGATTTCGACCTAGAGGAATTCTGCAGGCGGTTCGGCTTCAAAAGCCAGGCTGCTTACCCCGCCCTAAAGAAGTTGGAGCAAGAGGGATTTGTCCAACTCAGTGAAGGATTTTACCGGCCATCGCGCCTGATGATTGCAGTGGACAATAAACGCCTGTACGAGTTTCAGGTGGCCAATGTGCATTACGATAAGTTGATCAAGATGTTGTTGCGCCTGTATGGAGCCGAGTTGTTTGCCGATTACCTGATTGTTCAGGAGGCCCAACTGGCTGACGCCCTTCATCAATCAAAGGAGGAAGTGCGCACGGGGCTTACCCAATTGGGAAAACTTCAATTAATTCACTATCAGCCTGCCTCTGATTCGCCCACGTTGACGTGGCTTTTGCCGCGTCAGGATGCGGACCGAATGCCCCTGCGGGTGGAGCACCTGAAAGAGCGTGCCCGGGTTTTTGAGAAGAAGACGGAGGCCATGATAACCTATGCCACCCAAACGGTTCGGTGCCGCATGCAGGTGATTCAGAACTATTTTGGCGAGGATACATTCAACACCTGTGGCATCTGTGACCTTTGCCTGAAGCGCAAGAAAAGGGATCACCAGGCCCATCTTATGGACTATCGCAACCAGGTGCTTTTTGTGTTAAAGGCGCGTCCGCTTTCGTTGGATGATTTGGAGGCTGCCGTTGACGCCCGAGACCGGGACGTGTTTATCGAAACGATTCGTGAAATGCTTGATCAGCAGGAGATTAGGTACGATGACAGCTGGAATCTCCACCTGGTAAAAAAATGATAGCTGCGAATGGGGCGAATTGCCTTGTCATACTGGAAGATCCCCTTACTTAGTCGTCCCTTAAAAACTCATTTTGGGCAAAAATTGGTTTTTCAGGCCTCCTAAAAGTGCTTCAAAAAGTTCAGCCAAAAAGACAAGCGGATTTACTTTCCACTTGTTGATCTGTAATAGTTAAGACTTGATCTGACAGTCGGGTTGTTTTTGCATTCCTTCCCCGACAGGCTGAGATGGTCTAATAAATCCGGACACAAACATGACATAAATTTGTGTTTCTATGGAAAAGAAAAATCGACCTCGTAAGTATGATGATCAGT
>JAJTGY010000044.1 GCA_021298015.1 Flammeovirgaceae bacterium | reverse complement strand
AAAGGATGGAAGCGAACAAGAAGCCATCACAGATACAACAGTCCAAGAGAAGAACATCACCTATCCTACCGATAATAAATTACATCGTAAGGTTATCAGCAAATGTGTTGGAATAGCCATCGAGCAGGGTCTTGAACTTAGGCAGAGTTATACACGCACAGTGAAGAAATTATTGATGGAGCAACGCTTCCGCAATCATCCAAAAACACTAGTGTATTCATACCCGATTGTAACGGGCTACTATGTCGCGCGAGATGGCAAAATCCTCTACAAGAGAAAACCCCGCGAAGACGGTTGCTGACCGTAAACGATTAGCGTCAAAAAGGCAGAGAGACGCGGGCCCATGCGGAAACTAGACCGCTTGCCCGCAAATGTGTAGCTTTAAGATCGTATGAATCCACGCCACCTCTGCACCGCCACCCTGCTGGCCCTCTGTTGCGCAGCCGCCTGCACACCTCCGCACAACCCGGAAACCTTCTTTATGCCGGGTGAATTTGAACCCCACGAAGCCATGTGGCTGGGCTGGGAAGAACACGATACCGCCCAGCACCGAGTAGTCTTCGGCATCATTCGCGGGCTAACCGGCCATGTGCCGGTGAAAATCGCAGTAGACTCCGACAGCCTGAAAGCCGTGGCGCAGGCAAGCCTGCACCGGGCGGGCATTGACACCAGCGCCATTGACTTTTTTGTTACCCCGGGCGAGCGCTACTGGATACGCGACCATGGCGCGGCCTTTCTGGTGAACAACCAAGGCGGGCTGGCCGCAGCCGACTTCGGCTGGAGCCTGTACGGCTACTACGATTGGTGGAAACTGCGGGAGCCGGAAAAGGCCGACAGTATTGCCCTTTGGGAACAGGCCGAATGGCGCGGCAACACGGCCAAGGTCGACAGTTTGATGGGCGTGATCACCGGAGCGCAACACGTGAAGTCGAAGCTAATCATCGAGGGCGGCTCCATCGAATCGAACGGCAAGGGCGTGCTGATTCAGAATGAAGCGGTAACGCTGCAGCGCAACCCGGGCTGGACGAAAGAAGAGATCGAAGCCGAGTACAAGCGCGTGCTCGGGGTGACCAAGGTCATCTGGATGAAAAAAGGCCTGGCCGATGATGAGCACATGTGGCACCTGCACGAGCGCAAGTATGTAACCATGGGCACCGGTGGGCACACGGATGAGTTTGTACGCTTCGCCAATGCCAATACCATTTTACTGGCGTGGATCGATGAAGCCGAGCGTGACCAACACCCGCTTAACCGCATCACGTACGAGCGCCTGCAGGAGAATCTGAAAATTCTGGAGGCCTCCACTGACCAGGATGGCAACCCCTTTCGCATTGTAAAAGTGCCGCTGCCGAAGCTGATTGAATGGCCGGCCCTGGTGGTGGAGAGAAAAGACGACCATGAATTCTGGAAGCTCACCCCCAAGGCTTTTCTGCCGGCTGAGCGGCCTCAACCGGGCGACACCTTGATTCGCGTGGCCGCATCCTCGTATTTGAATTTTTTAGTCACCAACGGTGTGGTACTTAACGCCACCTATACGCAGCACGGCACTCCGGCTGAAGTGGAAGACCGCGTAAAGGCGATTTTCAAAGATGTGTTTCCGGACCGCGAGCAGGTTTGGATTGACGCCTTACCCCTGAACCGAAACGGGGGCGGCATCCACTGCAGCACGCAACAACAGCCCGCGCGGAGGTAGTTTCAAGCAAGACTCAAACGGCTCAGCAGTTTCTATCGCAAACTCAATAGCTTTCCGGCAACTGCCTGACGTGCCTAAAACGTATTATCCTGACCTCGGATTCAGAGATAAAATAGGAAATTCTATAATTGAATTTCTCAAAGGCCCTATATCGCACATCGCGATCTACTTTGTGCTTGTCAGGTGGATAGTGCTCCGGACTTTGTGCTAATTTGGAAATCGTATCCAGTATTTCAACCCTAAATCGTTCCGCTTGAACAGGCGAATCTTTTTTGATGTATTGATGAGCCGACCGAAAGGAGTTGCGCGCCAACGTATCCCAAACTACTCGTCTTACCATTTTTTGGAGTCATCTTCAACTTGTTCATGGGTAATAAAATGGCCAGCCTCAACGCGTGAATTCGCTTTTTCCAGTTCTACGTTATAGGTCGCGATGTCTTCGCGAACAGTTGAATTCCGGTAACGAAGGAGATTTGCCAGTAACTCAATCAACTCTGGATCATTCACTTTGTCCAGTTCGCTTTGAATCCATTTAATACGAGCTTGCGTATCCATAATTGTTTATCCTAACAAATCTAATGAGACTCTACATCACCTTCAACTTTTTCATGTCAGCCGATTGCTTCAGCGTTTTGTAGGCCATCTCCACTTCACTGAGTATTTGCTGCTGCCTGCGGTAAACGTCCACCTGCTGATCAGTGGGCGGGTAATCGGCACTACTCACAATCCCCTCCTTGCTCATGGCCAGCAGGCGCTCCAGCACCTGGGGCGGGTTGCGGAAGATATCCATGCGCGCACCTGTGGCGTGTACATCGTGTAGTTTAGCTTCCAACTGGTAGATCTTTTCTTCCAGCGCGGCTGCCTTGGGGTCTTTCGATTTCAGCAGGGCCGCCCGTGTGCGCTCCATATCGTCAATGAGCGAGAGACACAAGTTGATAGCCGTGAACATTTTGACGCCATGCTCGTACTGAGCCGCAATGTCGCTGTCGAGCCCGCGGGTTGTAGGATCGCGCAGAACGGTAATCGTTTGGCGTTGCTCCTGCCCGGCTGCTTTCAGCACCACCGTGTAATTACCTGGCGGCACCAGCGGGGCCGTGAGGCCCGGACCGATGTCTAAATCAAAGATAAACATGTCGCGTTCGCCTTTATCATTCAGCGGCACCCACTCTTTGCCGCGCGGTTTGGTCCGCAGTTTGGGCAATACGTAATCTTCCAGTTTCAAATCCCACCACACCCGTTGCAGCCCCGGGCGGTTTTTTACGTTCAGCTTTTGCACCTGCTCCCCTTTGTTGTTGAGCACCACCAATTCCACGCTGTCTTTTGATTTTTCTTTCAGATAGAAGTTGATATCAGCTCCATAGGGCGGATTCTGTCCGTTGCTAAACCCATCTTCCATTTTGATATTCTCCCGCTGGCGGAAACGGTAGGCCGGGCGCAGCGAAAACAGGTGAGCCGGCTTCTGCTGAACTTGCTCACTGAACTCGCGTAGCGGGGTAATGTCATCCAGAATGTAGATACCGCGGCCGTACGTGGCCACCACCAGGTCGCGGAAGTTTTGCTGCACCACAATACCATAGACCGGGGCGGGCGGCAGGTTGCTCTTCAACCGCGTCCAGTTTTGCCCGTCATCGGGTGAAAAATAAAGGCCTTTGTCGGTGCCGAGGAATAGCAAGCCCTTTTTGGCGGGATCTTCCACGATCTGGTGTACGTAGTTCGAGTTGGAATACGTGAGGTTCACCAGCAGTCGCGTCCACGATTTTCCGAAGTCGGTCGTCTTGTATACGAAGCTGTCAAAGTTCCCGATGTAGTTGGCCGTGGCCGCTACATACGCGGTGGCGGCATCGTGCCACGAGGCATCGATATGACGAATGGTACCCCACTTGGGCAGGTCTTTAATATTGTCTGACACGCGCTGCCAGGTTTTGCCGCCATCGCGCGTTACGTGAATCAGTCCATCGTTGCTGCCCGTCCACAACACCCCTTCCTGTTTGGGCGATTCGGCCATAGCCAGCAACGTGCAGCCGTCCCAGGTCATCAGGTTGTCGTTGGCCATGCCACCGGAGTTTTGCTGGTGAGTCTTGTCGTTGGTGGTCAGGTCCAGGCTGATTTCGCGCCAGCTCTGCCCGCGGTTGTCGCTTTGGTGCACATACTGGCTGCCGGCCCACACGCGGCCGCGCACATGGCGTGAGGTGACGAACGGAAAATTCCAATGCCAGCGGTATCGCGCATCGGCTGGCGCCTGCCCGATGGCCGTTTCGGGCCACACGCGCACATCGCGGCTGTGCATCGCCTGCACATCGAACACATCCAACCCGCCATCGTAGCAGCCCGACCAAACGGTGTTGGCATCAAACGGATCGGGTTGCGCAAAACCACTCTCGCAGCCGCCCACGCCCATCCACATCCCCAGCGGAATGGACCAGCCCCCGAGGTTGCGGCTTGGCCCGCGATAGGACCACGCATCCTGGCGGTTGCTGTAAACATAATACGGCACCTGGTTGTCCACCGCCACGTGATACATCTGGGCAATGGGCAGGTTGATGTTCTCCCACGTTTTGCCCCCGTTGAAGGAAAGGTTAGCGCAGCCATCGTGCGCGCACATGATGCGGTCGGGCATTTTCGGATCGAACCACATGTCGTGGTTGTCACCCCCCGGTGCCCATGGGTTAAAATCTTTCACGAAGGATTTTCCGCCATCCACCGACTTCAGAATGCCGACACAGATCGTGTAGAGTTCGTTCTCATCCCGCGTGGACACGCGCAAGCGGATGTAATAGCCGGCCCGCTGGCCCATCGAATGATTTTTCTGCATCAGCTTCCAGCTATCGCCTCCGTCTTCTGAGCGGTACAACCGGGGCTCCTTGTCCTCGACCAATGCATAGACAACTTTGGGGTTCGTGTAGGCCACATCAACGGATGTTTTCCCTACCGGATGCGAGGGGCCGCTTTCCAGGCCATTGCGCAGCGGCTGCCAGGTTTTGCCGCCATCTTTCGAACGGTAAATGCCGCTGCCGGGGCCTCCGCTTTTGAGATTCCAGGTGGTGATTTCCACCTGCCACATGGCCGCAAAAAGAATTTCCGGATTTTGGGGATCCATGGAAAGATCAGAAGCCCCGGTGAACTCGTTGACGAACAGTACACGCTCCCAGGTTTTACCACCATCGGTGGTTTTGTAAATGCCCCGCTCCTGCTGCGGTGCGTGGGTGTGGCCCATCGAGGCCACGTACACCGTGTTGGTATCAGTCGGGTGCACAATCACGCGGCTGATGCGAAATGTACGTTCGAGCCCCATGTGCTTCCACGACTTACCCGCATTGGAGGACTTGTACACCCCGTTGCCCACCGAGTGATGCGGGCGGATTAAGAACGTTTCGCCCGTACCCACCCACACTTGTTTGGGGTTGGAGGGCGCCAGGCCGATGGCCCCAATGGAGGAATCGTCCATGCCATCGAACACGGGGCGCCAGTGATAGCCCATGTCTTCCGTTTTCCACAGACCGCCCGAGGCCGCCCCGATGTAGCTTACCTGCGGGTTGCCAGGTTCACCAGCTACGGCAATGGCGCGGTTGCCATGCGGGCCGATGAAACGAAAGCGAAGGTCGTTGAAGAGAGAAGACTCGAAGGATTGAGCTGCCGCGAGCTGCACCAGCAGGACAAAGGCAACGGACAGAAGATTTTTCATACCACGAATTTTTCCGAAGGTAAGACAGCGCCTTGACGGATCAAAAAAAGAAAGTGCGCAACGGACGATGCGCACTTTCAACGTTTAACAAACATCTTGAACGGCCGCTACGGCCATCTCTTTAGGCTGCTACTGCAACCTGTCCGTTGTTTGCTTTATCGGCAACTACCTTTTTCGACTTCTTGGTCGATTTGGTCTTTTTCATCTCTTTCTTAATCAACCGGGCATAGGTAGACGCCAGTGCTTTCGAAGCCTTCGTCATCACTTTCTTCACTTTCTTGTTGGCCTTGGGCAATTCCAGACCATCCAGCGAATGAACCAGGGAATCCGTCAGCAGGGTGCGCAATGCCTTTTTCGACACTTTTTGCTTTTTCTTCTTCTCCTTGGGGGCGTTCGTTTCCATGTGGCAAATTAAATTTTAGCCAATTTCCTCAATATTATTTATTGGTTGAGCGAATGTTAAGCTGAACTTTTCAACAGGTTATCCACAGGAATTCCACAAAGCCAAAGGCCCCTCCCAAAAATGGAAGGGGCTATAAATCAATGCGTTATATAGTATGCCAGATTGGCTACTCGTAGCGCAACGAATTGACAGGCTTGGCCATGGCGGCCCGGAAGGCCTGAAAAGCTACCGTGAGCCAGGCAATGACCAGCGAGGCTACCCCGCTGAGCACAAACACCATAATATTAATGTCAATGCGGTAGGCAAACTGGCCCAGCCAGCGGTTCATCAGATACCAGGCCGGGAATACCGCCAGGAGGATCGAAATCAAGACCAGCACCGTGAACTCGCGGGACAGGAGACCGGTGATGCCGGTAACGGAGGCCCCCATGGCCTTTCGGATGCCGATCTCTTTGGTGCGCTGCTCGGCCGTGAAACTGGCCAGGGCAAACAGGCCGAGGCACGCAATGAAAATGGCCAGCCCGGTGAAGACCAGGAATAGGCGGCTTAGCCGTTGTTCCTCGCGGAAGAGCGCATCAAAATTCTGATCCAGGAACGAGTATTCAAGCGGATCGCCCGAGGCGTACTGCTTCCAGAGCTTCTCCACCTGGGCCATGGCACCCGAGGCATCCCCATCGTACCGCACCAACAAATTTCGGTCGGTGTCGGTGAGGCGCAAAACCATGGGCCGCACCTGGGTCTTGAACGACTCAAAGTTAAAATCTTTCACCACGCCAATAACTTGCATCGGAACTTCCACGGGCCCGCCATTGCCGCCATCATCAAATACAATAAGCTTCTCTTCAAGAGGTTTCTCCCAGCCCAGTTCCTTTACTGCCGCTTCATTCAGCACCACAGCCGTGCTATCGGAAGGAAACTCCTTTGAGAAGTAACGACCCTGCGCCAGTTCAAACTTCATCACCTCGGCGTGATCAACATCAGCAAAGTAGGTGCCCATGACGTGATCTCTGCGGGCAGTAGCCGAGCGGAAGGCCGTAGTATTATTAACACCGGGAAAAATATTGTTCGTGTAACTCACCCCGGTAATGCCGTTTTGCGCCAGCAAACCATCCTTGAATGCTTTTCGATTGTTGCCGAGGCGGCCGGTGTTGCTCAACACCAGCACATTATGTTTATCGAGTCCGATGTTGCGGCTCTGCAAGTACTGTATTTGCTGATAGCTGATGATGGTACACACGATGAGAATAACCGACAGGGCGAATTGAAACACAACCAACCCACTGCGTATGCCTTTGCTTTTCATACCTGACCGCACCTTGCCCCTGAGCACATCAACCGGGTTAAAGGCTGTGAGGTAAAAGGCCGGGTAACTGCCCGCCAGCAAGCCAATCAGGAGCGTGAGGCCCAACGCGCCCAGCAGGAATGATGGGCTCACGAGCGTGGCAAAACTCAATTCCTTACCGGAAAGCAGATTGAAATGGGGCAGCAAAACAAAGGTGAGGGCCACCGCCAGCACCATGGCGGCCAAACCATACAGCGTGGACTCAGCCAGAAACTGACCCACCATTTGCGACCGTACCGACCCCAACGTCTTGCGTAATCCGACTTCCTTGGCACGACCAGCCGACCGGGCGGTGGATAGATTCATGAAGTTGATGCACGCAATGACGAGGATGAAAAGGCCAACGGCTCCAAACACATACACGTAGGCCATATTGCCGCCTGGTTCCATATCATCCTGCCAACCCGAACGAAGGTGCGTGTCCAGCATCGGGTAGGGCACATAGCCGTATTCATTGCCGCTTTCGCGGAACTTGGCGACTGATGCCCCCAGAAACTGTTCGATCTCCGGTGCAATATGCTTGTCCGTTACTTCTGTGAGTTTGGCTGCAATCGCCTCATTTGAAGTTGCCGGGTTCTTGCGGAAATAGGTGTACAAACCATTGTTCAGCCAAATGGGGCTGTTGTAGTAGTCCTTTTGCGAACTGGTGGAGATGATAGCCGCAAAGGTAAAGTGGGAGTTATGAGGTGGCTCGGCCGCGATGCCGGTCACTTTAAACGATTGATTCTGATTGCCGATGGTCAACAACTTGCCCATCGCCTCGTCACCAAAATACTTTTTGGCAAGTTCCGGTGTGAGCACCACGCTGTTCGGCTCTTTCAACGCGGTTAGCAGATCGCCTTCCAGTAGCTGGAAGCTGAAAAACTGGAAAAAGTTAGAGTCAGCAAATAAGATTCGGTCCTCCGTAAATGCTTTTTCCTCAAACTTAAAGACTATGTTATCGCGCCTGTTCAGGCGCGTGGCGGATTCTACACCCGGTATCTCGGCCACCAGCGCAGCGGCCAACGGAGGGCACGAACTGGCGGTGTTGATCTCTTGTCCCGCAATCCGGCCATGCAGACCAATGCGGTAAATGTTCTCCGGATCCTGGTGGAAGCGGTCGTAGCTGAGTTCATCCGTAATGTAGAGCAGAATAAACAAACAGGAGGCCACCCCGATGGCAAGCCCGAAGATGTTGATGGAGGAATAAAATGACTGCTTGCGAATGTTGCGCAGCGCTACTTTGAAATAGTTTTTCAGCATACAACAGGGTTAAGAAAAAAGACGCCCCGCTCCGTTCGGAGCAAGACATCTTTCATGGGTTCGTTACTGAGACGCTGACACCCCCCGCCAGGTTGCAGGCGATGCCAATATTTTTTACTCGGTACGCAACGTATTGACAGGGTTCAATGCCGCTGTTTTCAGGGTTTTGGAACCCACGGCCAGCACGGCTAAAATCACCATTGCCAATACAGACATCAACAGAGTTGTTACGGTTAATTTCAGATAGTATTCCCAGATGGAATCCATGAGTATATCGGCCAGAAAATAACCGGCCACACCACCGAGCACCGAAGAAATACCGAGGTTAATGATGAATTCGCGGTTGATCACCCCGGTAATGTTGGCCATGGACGCTCCCAGCACTTTGCGCACACCTATCTGCTTCAATTTCTTTTCAATGCTGAGGGATACTAGGGTGAACAAACCAATACCCGTCATCAGCGCAGCAAAAAAGCCAAGGAATGCGAACATACCGGCCACATTCTGATTGATTTCATTGGTCTCCTGCAGTTCCTGATCGATCCACTGACCGTTATACTGCGTGTTGGGGAACACTTCCTTCCACTTCTTTTCCATAAAGGAATTGACCTCCGCCATTTTGGAAGGATCAGTCTTGACCAAAACCTGCTGGTACTTATCCTTGGCTGCATAGCGCATCATCATGGGCTGGATGGGCTGCCACAGGGCGCGGGCATAAATGTTCTTAACCACACCTACCACGTACAACGACACGGTGTCCATCCACACTATGCGTTTACCGATGGGGTTATCTTTCCACCCAAACTCACGGACAAACTCCTCTGTAACCAGCACCGACTCTTTGCGATCGGTTTCGGAATCCTTCTCAAATTTGCGCCCGGCCACGAGTGTCATATCCATTACTTCAAAATAGTCATCACCGATCTCCATGATGTCCACCTCGCGTTCGGTGGCTTCAAATTTGACCGGATCGTTGTACCAACTGTTGGCAATGTGGTGCCGTGTGCCGGCTACGAGCTGAATATCGGGGTTCGAGGTTAGTGCATCGCGATAGGTGTTGTAACCAGCCTCTGTGTTTACCCAGGCCGACATAACACCTTGTTTGGCAAAACCAAGGTCATAATCGCGCTGGTAGTTACCGTTCTGATAAAACGCCAGCCCCATGATGATGGCCAGTATGGAGATCACAAACTGACCGCCCAGCAGGATACGGGTAAACCAGTTGGTGCCGCCAAACCGCGCTTTGCCCTTCAAAATACTCACGGGCTCAAACGAAGTGATGTAAAAGGCCGGGTACGAGCCGGCAATCACTGCCGTGATCACCAGCAACGCAATGAGGAAGATCAGGAAACCCGCATTCTCGGTATAGCTCAGGTCAAGCGAAAGCCACGTCCAGAGCGAATCATATTTCGGCACAAGCCATTCCGCAATCAACAGGCCCGCCAGCAAACCAAAAAAGCACAGCAGAAGATTTTCACCGAGAAATTGTAATACGAGTTGCCTGCGCAATCCCCCCATCACTTTGCGTATGCCGATTTCCTTCAGACGCTTGCCGGAGATGGCAATGGATGTATTCGTAAAGTTGAAGCAGGCGAGCAACAGCAGCAGACCGGCCATAATAGCGGGAACGGTTACCGCTTCCTCGGGTATGCCCCCACCGAGATAATCGCTGTTCAACCGCGGGTTGGCGCGGTTGCGGGCCATCATACCATCAAAATTCTCGAGGAAATAACTCTTGATCTTGAAATCCTCACGAGCCAGGTTTTGTGGCTCCACATACTGCTGAAGCTGCTTCTCAATAACCGGAACATCGGCCGGATTGTCTGCTTCCAGCCACAGCACATGGGTCCACCGCTTCCAACTGGTCTCGGTCAATTCCTTATCCAGGTTGACATCCCAGAAGTTGTCGAACAAGGTGATGACTTCAAAACCAAAGCTGGAATTGAGCGGTAGTTTTTCGAACACTCCGCCAATTTCAAATTCCTTGGGCCTGCGCACGCCATCGGCACCCAGCACAATCTGGGTCAACGGGCGGCCAACCACATCCTCGGTATTAAAATACTTGCGGGCAATTTCATTACTGATAAACACCTTTCCCCGGTCGTGGAAATCGGCAAAGTTGCCAAACTTCAACTTGTAGGTGAACAAATCAAAGAAGGCTGAATCGGCATATACCATCTGATCGCCAAATACCTCTTCGCCAATGCGCATGTCGCAGTAGCCTGACATGTAGCGTACCACCTTATCGGCTTCTTTAATGTTTTGCTTAATGTAGCCGCTGAGCGCCATGGGCGCGATGCCATGGCGGTTCGCATTTCCCTGAAACTCCTGCCAGAACTGAACACGATAAATCTTCGCAGCATGGGCATGGCCCTCATCCCAGGTAGCCTGGAACTCCCAATTCAGATAAGCCGTAATGCAACAGGCGATGGCCAGACCCATCCCGAACGTATTGATCAGGATGTACATCTTGTTCTTCAGCAGATTGCGAAGGGTGATGAGCAGGTAGTTCTTAATCATGCGACAGGTTTGATAAGCTAAAGACGTGCCGGACCACTACAGGTTGCACAGACGCCAAAAAAATGCGACCGAATTCTCCATTTCGTTCACCGGTGTACACCGGCTGTACGCAGATGAACAAAAAAAGCCCCGCCCCATTACCGGGGCAGGGCCTACCTAAACCTGCTTAACGAGAAAAACTAATCGAGTAGTTATTCATCACGCAGGGTTTTGGTTGGGTTGAGCAATGCGGTACTAATTGTTTTGTAGCCAACAGCTAAAAACGCAATCACCAACATCAGCGAAACAGCAGAAAACATGGTTTGGAAGTTGAGATCCAGATAATACTCCCATATAATAGCCATGATGGCGTCAGTTGCAAAATATCCCAACGTTAAACCCAGCACGGTTGCGATTCCCAGGTTCACAATAAACTCGAAATTGATCACACCTGCGATATTTGCCATCGAGGCTCCCAATACTTTTCTGATGCCTATCTCTTTCATCTTCATTTCGATGTTGAGGGTTACCAGCGAAAACAGCCCGATCGCTGTCATCAACGCTGCAAAAAATCCTAGAAAGCCGAACATCACAGATACGTTTTTGTTGATTTCGTTTGTCTCTCTCATTTGCTCGTCAATCCACAGCCCGGTATAAAGCGTGTTTGGAAAAACCTCTTTCCATTTTTTTTGCATAAACTCATCTACCGAGGCCATCTTTTCGGGATCGGTCTTAATCACCACTTGCTGGTATTTATCTTTGGCCACATAACGCACCATCAATGGCTCCACAGGTGCCCACAAAGCACGTGAATAAATGTTTTTGATCACCCCAATCACGTATAACTGAACTGTGTCCATCCACACTACGCGTTTGCCGATGGGATTATCTGTCCACCCGAATTTTTTGACGAACTCCTCCGTCACTAAAACAGACTCCTTGCGGTCGGTTTCGGAATCAGCTTCAAACTTGCGACCGGCCACCAACGTCATGTCCATCACATCCATATACCCATCACCTATCTCCATGATATCTACTTCACGCTCAACCGATTCAAATTTAACGGGGTCGTTTAACCATGTGTTGACGACATGATGCCGTGTGCCTGCGATTTGTGCAATATCTTTATTTGACGCCAGGGCATCTCGGTATGTGTTGAAGCCGCTTTCGTTGTTGACCCATGCGGAGATGATGCCACGCTTGGAAAAACCCAGGTCATATTCATTTTGGTATTTACCATTATTGTAAAAAGCGATACCCAAAATGATTGCCAGCAATGAGATCACAAACTGGCCACCGAGTAATATTCGCGTAAACCAATTGGTGCCGCCAAACCGTGCCTTCCCCTTTAAGATACTTACCGGTTCAAAAGAGGTAATGTACAAAGCAGGATATGAACCGGCAACAATGGCTGTAACCATCAACAGTGCCATCAGAAAAAACAAAAAGCTTGCATTTTCCATGTAGCTTAAATCCAATTCGAGCCACGCCCACATGTTATCATACGCGGGAACCAGCCATTCGGCCATTAGCAACCCTGCCAGCAGTCCAAAGAAGCAAAGTATCAGGTTCTCACCAAGGAACTGGATGATCAATTGATAGCGCATGCCACCCATCACTTTGCGAATACCAATTTCTTTGAGTCGCTTGCCCGATATGGCAATCGAGGTGTTGGTGAAGTTAAAACACGCCAACAACAGCAGCAGCCCACACATGATCACGGGCACCGTTTCGGCTACATCTGGTGCACCACCTACCAGATAGTCGCTGTTGAGCCTGGGGTTTGCCCGATTACTTTGCATCATGCCCCGAAATTTTTCGAGGTAATACTCGCTCACCATAAAATCATCCCGCGCCTTGTTTTGAGGTTCTACATAGTTTTGCAGTTGCTTGGTAACGCTAGCTACTTTGGCGAGGTCTTTAATTTCTAAAAACAACACGTGCGCCCATTCCTTCCAATTGGTCTCGCGTAGATTCCTATCAGGGTAAACATCCCAATAATTATCGAAAAGCGTAATGACATCAAACCCAAAACTGTTGTTTTGTTTTGGTTTCTCAAATACGCCTCCAATCTCAAATTCCTTTGGCCTGCGCACGCCATCTGATCCAAGAATAATTTGCGTCAGGTGACGGCCTGCCACATCCTCGCGGTTAAAATATTTCTTTGCAATCTTATCGCTGATAAAGACTTTGCCTTTGTCATGAAAATCAGAAAACGAACCATGCTTCAACCGAAAGGTGAAAAGGTCAAAGAACGCGGAGTCTGCATACACTACCTGATCGCCAAACACTTCCTCTCCGATGCGCATGTCGCAATAGCCTGTCATATATCGTACTACGTTGTCTACATCAATAAAATTCTGCCTCACGTAGTTGCCGAGGGGCATGGGAGCCACGCCATACCGGTCGCGTTTCCCTTGAAATTCGCGCCAAAACTGAACGCGATAAATTCGGTCTGCATTTACCTGGCCTTCGTCCCAGCGCGCAGAATAGCCCCAATTAAGGTAGGCTGTGATGCAACAGGCAACGGCCATTCCCATGCCAAATATGTTGATGAAGATGAACAGCCTGTTCTTTGAAAGATTTCGGAAAGTGATGAGCAGATAGTTTTTTATCATACTGATTGCTTTAAAATATTAGCGCGTAAGTCAATGATAAGATTGATTGCAGGTGGTGAAGGTTGCAGGCAGAAAGAAAAAATTGAGATCATCTTCAGTGGCAACAAAACTATTTCAAGCATCACCGTAGCGATACTTGTTCAGCACCTGACAACACCGTGTTCAATGAACGAACACAGACCAGCGTTCATCAATCTTCCAATCGAAAATCAAATATGGAATTGCTCTTTGATATTTTCAGTAACCACCTTACCGTCAAACAAATTGACAATGCGGTGCGCATAGTTGGCATCATAAGGCGAGTGCGTTACCATAATGATGGTGGTGCCTTCTGCATTGAGCTCGGAGAGTAACTTCATCACTTCTTCACCATTTACAGAATCCAAGTTACCGGTAGGTTCATCAGCCAAAATCACCTTGGGTTTGGCCACAATGGCACGCGAAATGGCCACACGTTGTTGCTGCCCGCCCGAAAGTTGTTGCGGGAAGTGATTTCTGCGGTGCATGATGTTCATTCGTTCCAATACTTCCTCTACCCGCTTCTTGCGTTCATCTGAGGGCACCTTCATGTACAACAGCGGAAGCTCCACATTCTCGAATACCGTCAGCTCATCAATCAGGTTGAAACTCTGAAATACAAACCCGATTGATCCCTTACGCAACTGTGCACGCTGGCGCTCCGAGTACTTAGAGACTTCGTTCGCGCCAAAATGATACTCACCCGAACTCGGATTATCCAGCAAACCTAAAATATTCAACAGGGTAGACTTACCGCAACCCGATGGCCCCATAATGGCGACAAACTCACCATCTCTGATTTCCATGTTGATGCTGTTGAGGGCGGTAGTTTCCACTTCTTCGGTGGTGTAGACTTTTTCGAGATTTTTTAGTTTTATCATGGGTTATGATTTGTTGATGAGATATGTTCCGAGCCTTTTCTGTTTGATAGATCGTGATGTTTTTTTAAAGTTACACCGGTGTGCGTGTAGCCGCAGTTGGCGATTTCGAAGCACCCCACTGTCAACCCGTACAAAGGTTTGATAGGGGTAATCAGCTTCAATTTTCCCGGCACCGCCAATTGAGGCAACACGCTGTTAGCTTCCGTTTTTATTGTCATTTAGACTAATTGCTGATTTATAATTTATAATTTACAATTAACCACTTGCATATGTTTACTCTATCATATTTATTTAAGGTGTTTGATTCAATTAACATGTCTGGAATCAATGGTGCATTCATGTCCAAGTCATGATTAGGTCTCACAAAACAAGCAGAAGGTATGGAAACAACAATACCAGAGTTAGGAAGCTTTAAATAGCAATTTTCTCCAATGGCATTTGCTACATCACCGCTTGGTTGCCCAATTAATTTTGCAATTTTATTATCCTGAACAACTATCCCTGTGTATATGGCCGAACTGAATGTTCCTGAACCAATTACGAAATAAATTTTATTTCGAAATTGATGAATTTGAGATTTAGGGGTTGTATACCATTCATTTTCATCAAATTTATAATAGCTGTTACTTGGCGAATTCAAATAGTCTTTTACACCCATCATTTTCAACGCAATGGAGCGCATATACCAGGGAAACATTTGTCTTATATTGTTTTTATAGGATTCGCTCATCCACCATTTTTTCTCAGGTACTCGGTATTTTTTATCTGTTAAATGATTTAACAGTGTGTCTCCATAAACACTGTTTCCTCCACTATTATATCGCAGGTCAATGATCAAGTGTTTACATCTGTTTTCTAATTGCTTGAATACTGAATCCAGTTCGCGGCTGTACTCAGCAATATCTTGGTATTCGTAACTATATAAATTCACATAAGCAATGCTGTCATTAAACCAATTAAACTCAAATCCTTTGTCTGATGACTTTTCTTTGCTTGCCGAAGCGCTTTCATTTCCATTTTTGTATGTGAGTGTGGTCGTCTGCTGTTTTTGCATGGAGTCTACGAAATCTATCTTGTAAGGAGGAGGTATCTCATTTAAAAGCAAATACAGTCCGAAATGGTCAATGACTGATCTTTCCCTCCAGGCGGGTAATCCGCTGCATTGTTTCAGAAAAAGAGACATAAGACTGTCAACTGGCATGTCGTTAATTTCCATTAAACGTGCTCCTTTTAAGTTAGTCGGCTTTACGTTTGCCTCATCTACGATCAGAAAGTTGTTTGATAATCTGAGTTTTAATGACCACTCAGAACCATCATACAATAAATGGGAGTTGTATTTCTTTTTGGGAAACGAAACCTCCAAGTGAGCAATATTGAAGGAAACTAGCAAACTATTAATGTCAAAAAGAAACTCCGACTTGGATATCGTTGTATTTTTTAAGATTGTTTTGGAGATACTGTCGACCGCGTGTTCCGGCCAGGTGTAGTATTCTTTGGGCATGATGTCCCTGAGATTAGTTAGTAGTATGTTTAAATCCTCGTTTAACTGTTCCCGTGTTAAAGGTTTATTATCAATTTGAGTTGAAATTCTTTTGTTTACAATTTCTCTAAAGTTGAAGCAGCCATTTAAAAATGCCACAGATAATAGTATCAGTAACAAAAGCAAGTATTTCCTTATTTTTTTCATGTAGTTTAGATTATTTCGTTGCCTTTGTAGTCTGTATAAATTGATGCTAACTTGTGAATATGATGCCTATATTTATTTTTGGTTGCATCTTTTCAAATTTAATTTCGTGTGATGGCAATTTGTTACAACAGCGCGCGCTAAAAACGTAATTCCAAAAGTGTCAAGCTGAGCTTGAAAAAGCCCATTAAATCTTGATTCACGAATTTTACATTTTGCCAAGCTCAACGTGACAAAGATTTTAGTGATGCGCGACAGTTATTTCAAAATCAGCACTTCGTTATTACCAAAATTTTCATAAGAAGATGTAATCACCCGGTCACCCGGCTTCAATCCTTCCAGCACTTCAAAGTTCTCTGAGTTCTTTCGGCCCAGCTTGATGTTTCGCTTCACGGCCCGGTCTTCGCGGTCAAGTACATACACCCAGTTGCCACCGGTATCTTTGTAGAACCCGCCCACGGGCAACAGCAACTCTTCTGACGCCTGGCCGAGCTCAATGCGCATGCGCAGGGACTGACCTCTGCGAATGCCCTGAGGCGTTTGGCCATCAAAATCCATGTCTACCTCAAAACGGCCGTTGGTAATGGTGGGGTAGATATAGGTGATTTTGAGCAGGTAGGTCTTACCAGCGAAGTCGGTGGTAGCCGGTAATCCAACCGATATCTTGGGCAGGTAAAGTTCATCAATAGGTACGCGCACTTTGTAACTGCCTACAATATCCACCTGGCCGAGGCGCTGGCCGGTTTGCACAGCTTGTCCGATCTCCCAGTGTGGAGTGGAGAGCTGACCATCGATTGGGGCGCGAATGACCAGGTTATCCAGAATTTTTCCTACTCCCTCCAGGCTTCGGGTCATCTGCTGCTCCGACTGGGTCACCGCGCGTAGCTGACGAATGCGGTCAATCGAATCGTTCTTGTATACTTCGTACGTAATTCTTCTTCGCTCCACGTTGTATTTGTAATCTGCCTCCGTGCGTTCAAATTCCTGCTTGGAGATCAGCTTCTTTTCAAACAGCTTTTTCTGCCGGTCATACTGCGGGCCCAGGATATTAAGCTGGTTGTCGATCAACGCCAATGTCTGCCGTTGCTCCAGGTCGTTGCGCATGATGTTCAGGCGTGTTTCGCGTGCCCGGTTAATACTTTCATTAAAGGAAGCCTCCTGCTGAAGTACCGATAACTCGCGATTGAGGTTCGTCAGCTCCAGGATCACGTCTCCTTTGCGCAGCATCTTACCGCTTTCGCTCACAATACGTTTGATATTCCCTCCTTCAATGGCATCGAGGTAAACGGTGCGGCTGGGCTCTACGGTGCCCGTTTGGGGAATAAACTCTTTGAACTCGCCACGCTTCACCTCGGCAATCGTAATCTTATCGCGGTCGATGATCAGGGTTGACCTGCGGTCGCTAAAAATGAACATGTACAACACAAACGCAACAAAAAGCCCAATGCCGCCAAACGTGGCGATGCGCTTTACTGTCCATGTCTTCTTTTCAATCTTACGATCCATCAGTTTGGGGGAATGGTGAGCCTCATGCCAACAAACGTGCCAAGGGCCCAAAAGGGTTTTGTTTTGTTTAAAAAGGGCTAAAATTCGATTGTTTTGCGTACACTCCTGAACGTACTTGTCCGCAACCGGACAGCCCGGTGGCAACCTTTTATGGCAAATCGAGTTAAACAATCCAAAATCGGGCATGGTCGCATACGGCATCGGCTTTGCGAGCTTGCCCCCAAACCGGCCTTTACACATGACAGAACCAAAAGCGGGACGCATCCTGATTGTGGATGACAACGAGGATCTTCTGAAAGCAGCAAAGATGTTTTTGAAGCGCCACGTAGCCCATGTGGATATTGAAAAAAATCCGGAAGCCATTCCGGCCTTGCTCAAGCAGGAGGACTACGATGTCATTTTGCTCGACATGAACTTCACCAAAGATGTGAGCAGCGGAAGCGAAGGCTACTATTGGTTGGGCCGCATCCTGGAAATTGATCCCTCGGCCGTGGTGGTGCTCATCACCGCCTATGGCGATGTTCAAATGGCCGTAAAAGCGATCAAAGCAGGCGCCACAGACTTTGTACTCAAACCCTGGGAGAACGACAAACTCTTAGCTACGCTGTATTCCGCCATGCGCCTGCGCCAATCACGCGATGAGGTGGAAACGTTGAAGATCAAAAATCAGCAGATCAATGATGTGATGAATGAAAAATTCAAGGACATCATTGGTCAAAGCCACGCCATGCAGCGCATTTTCCACACCATTGAGCGCGTGGCCCAAACCGATGCCAATGTGTTGATTCTCGGAGAAAATGGAACCGGTAAAGAGCTGGTCGCCCGCGCCATTCATCGCCACTCTTCCCGGCAACACGAGTCGTTTGTGGGTGTTGACCTGGGTTCCATAACCGAGACTCTTTTTGAAAGCGAGTTGTTTGGCCATCGCAAAGGTGCTTTTACGGATGCCAAGGAAGACCGGGCCGGCCGTTTTGAGCTGGCACACGGGGGCACACTTTTTCTTGATGAAATCGGCAATCTTTCCATGCCGTTACAGGCTAAGCTGCTCACTGTTTTACAAAACCGGAAAGTAAGCCGTGTGGGAGCCAATAAAGAAACACCCGTCAACATTCGCCTTATTTGCGCCACCAACATGCCGCTATACGACATGGTGAAAGAAAACCGTTTCCGACAGGATCTTCTTTACCGGATTAACACTATCGAAATCCAGATCCCCTCCCTCCGCGATCGCGTGGAGGATATTCCGCTGCTGGCGCAGCACTTTTTGAAACACTATGCCGGCCGTTACGAAAAATCGGTAAATAAGATCAGCGAAGGAGCCATGAGCCGGCTTACCAAGCACCAGTGGCCGGGAAACATCCGCGAGTTGCAACACGCCATCGAGCGGGCCGTCATTCTCAGTAATGCTTCGGTGTTGCAGCCAGAAGATTTCAACTTCAACGCGGCACCGGCACGCGAAAAAGATGCCGATGGGATAAACCTGGATCAGTTCAACCTGGATGAAGTGGAAAAACTCCTCATTCGTAAAGTGTTGAAAAAATACAACGGCAACATCACCCAGGCTGCAGCCGAGCTGGGCCTTACCCGCTCCTCGCTATACCGCAGATTGGAAAAACATGGATTGTAAGGGTGTTGAGGTGGAAAGGTGGTGTTCGCCCGCCATTGGTTTTTAAATATGTGGTATTGTAAAAAATGTGCGATCTTGACAATTAACACTCACCTGTGAAACACCAGCGCCTCAAAACCGTAGCACCTCAACACCTCCACACATCTCAGCATGGGTGATTTTCGTTTTCGAATTGCGTTTCGTGTGGGCCTTATTGGGTGTACCATGGCTTTGTTTGTGTTTATGGTGAGCCGCCCCAACATGGTTTTTGCTGCCGTGCTGATGGCGCTGATCATTGCGGGCCAGTTGTTTGAGTTATACCACTTCAGCGCACAGACCAACCGAAAGCTGACTCGCTTTCTGGAGTCGGTGAAATATTCGGACTTCATTTCCGGTTTTACGGCCGACAATAAACTGGGCAAAACCTTTCGCCAGCTCAATACCGAATTCAACGAAGTATTGGAGGCCTTTCGCAAGGCCCGAAGCGAAAAAGAAGAAAACTGGCAATACCTGAACACGGTGGTGCAGCAGGTGCGTACGGGTATTCTGTCGTTTGATGAGAGCGGCCGCATTCAGCTCATGAACGCCAACGCCAAACGATTTCTGAACTCGACTGCGTTGTCCTCCATCCATGATCTGAAATCCCTGAACCCGGTACTCTACCAAGCCATTTTAGACGCCAAGCCCGGCAAAAGCACACTTCATAAAACCAACCGCGATATCTTACTAACGATTCAATCTACCGAGATGCGGGTGCGCGGGCAAAACATCAAACTGGTAACGCTGCAAAACATCCAGAGTGAATTACAAAAGCAGGAGCTCGAAGCATGGCAGAACCTCACCCGGGTACTTCGTCACGAGATCATGAATTCCATTACGCCCATCTCATCGCTTACCTCAACACTGAAAGACGTGTTGGATCATGAGCTAAAGCGAACCAATGGTCACTACGAAATTCCGCTCGAAAGCGCGGATGATCTGCGCGAAGGACTGACCACCATTGAAGGACGTAGCAAGGGGCTTATCCGCTTTATTGATGCATACCGCGAGTATACCTCGCTTCCTCAGCCGGTGGTGCGAAGTGTTCGGGTGAAAGAGTTGCTCGACAAAGTGGCCCAATTCATGAAACCCGATTTCCGCGATTCGGGCATTGTATTCCACCATACTTGCCAGTCGGAATACCTCACCATTCAGGCAGACGAGGAGATGATTGAACAGGTATTGATCAATCTGATCAAGAATGCGCGTGAGGCGTTGGCCGGCCAGGCTGACGGACGCATTGAAGTGCGGGGGAGCTACGATGAAGCCACCACCTACATTGAAGTAATTGACAATGGGCCGGGCATCATTGCCGAGGCGTTGGAAAAGATCTTCATTCCGTTCTTTACCACCAAGAAGGGGGGCAGTGGGATCGGCCTGGCGTTGTCCCGCCAGATTATGCAAATGCACAACGGCACGCTCACAGCCGAATCGCGCCCGTATGAGCGGACCGTGTTCCGGCTCCGGTTCTAAAACTCAGCGCTGGCTGGACAAAAACTCCTCCCATTCGTGGGTTTGTCCATTGGCGTGGTCCTTCAAAAACAACGCATACGTGGGCTTGAACGGCCGATGGCGCAGCGGCATCCGTGCTTCTTCGGGCGTAAAGTCGCCTTTCTTGGCATTGCAGCGCTTGCACGCGGTGACCAGGTTGGTCCAGGCGTGTGGGCCTCCGCGCGAACTGGGGAGTACATGATCTAGCGTAAGGTCACGCCCCGTGCCACAATACTGACACTCAAAGTTGTCGCGCTTAAATACGTTTTGCCGGGTAAGATTAACGCCCTTGTACGGGGCGTTAACATAGCGGTTCAGGCGGATGACGGAGGGCATTGGGAAGCTGCGGGTGACCGACCGCAACTTGTGCCCGTTGGAGGACCTGACCATCTCGCTTTTGTTGAGGTAGACCAAAATGAACGCGCGCTCAACCGAGCACACCATCAGCGGGCTAAAATCCTGATTCAATACGAGTACGCGCTGGTTCATCCCGTGAAAGATATAACCATTCTTTGGGTTTATCAACAGGCGCTCACCGGCCCTTGATCAGCCGCAGCGCTCCGGTAACCTCGCCTACCGGCTGGGTCGTTTCGGAATCCACCAGTAGCGGGTGCTCAAGCCTCAACGGTGTAAGGTGCCCCAGCATAACCATAACTTTGTCTTTCTCCAGCAAAAGTCCTACATCATCGCGGTCTTGGCTGCGGAAGTAAAGGATGTCGCCAACGCAGAACTCCACCGGTGATTTGACCGGAACCCCGAGATACGGCCAGCTATGAGGATGCCGCCCGATACGATAGCCGGCCAGCCGGTATACCAGTTGAATGAATGAATGAATTTCAAGACCGAATGGGGTCTTACCTCCCGGCAAGAACGCGGCATTCATAAATTTTCTGGCCAGCTGTTGGATAAACTCCGCATCTCTTCGTTGATGGATGCTTTTTGAATCTCCCCCAAACGCCAACTGCTCCTCCAGCGCGAACAACTCCTGATGGCCAATCGGTATCACGCTGCCAATCATAATCGGCAGCGGACTTTTTCGGTACAGTAATGTAGAGACGGTATCCAACGTTATGCGAAAGTCAGCGTCACTCACATGCACGAAATAATCGTACGTGATGGAGTGGTGCTGGGCTTCGGGTATCCACCCTTGCACATCATCGGGGATGTGTTGAATCCGGAGCCAGCCGGTCTCCCGTTCGAGCACGAGGTAATGCTCGCCAAACAACATTTGGTTTACCTGAAGCGAGCGCCAGTTCGCTTCCGCTCGCATACTGACTACCGATAATCGGGAAACTCCGTATTCCATTATTTGAGGCGGGCTAATTCACGTTTGGTTTCGCGGTCTTTGATGCTTTCGCGTTTGTCATAGAGCTTTTTGCCCCGGGCGAGTGCAATTTCCATTTTTGCCAGCCCACGGTCAGTCAGAAAAAGCCGCAACGGCACCAGGGTCAATCCCTTCTCTTCAACTTTGGCGCGGAGCTTGTTCAACTCAGAGCGCTTCAATAGCAATTTGCGCTCCCGGCCTACCTCATGATTGTAGTAGGAACCCTGAGCATAGGGCGAAATCTGAACGCCTTTCACAAACAATTCATTGCCATGGAAATAGCAATAGCCATCCTGCAAGTTCACTTTACCTTCGCGAATGGACTTGATTTCGGTGCCGCGCAAAACCAAACCGCTCACGTATTTATCGAGTATTTCGAACTCGAAAGACGCACGCTTGTTTCGGATATTGATCTGATTGGAAAATCGGGCTTTATCGCTAGCCATGTGCAGGCGGTGTAAAAATCTGCGTCAATTTATCTTTTTTCAGCATACATTGCCCTGTAGTGCCTTCCGCAATCACGCGGCTGCCCACCCGGGCGACAATTTCGCAATGCAGGTTGGGGCCCTCGCAATGTTGTACCGTGGCCGTGACGATCACTTCCTCCCCCACAAAAGCCGGGCTCTTATGCGCAATATTGACATGGGTTCCCACACCTTCTTCATCCTCTTCCTTCATTTCCAAAAAGAAGAGACGTGATGACCATTCAAAGTCGCGCGCCAGCGCAAACGTAGAATAAACGGGATGCAGCAGTTCACCATGAAAAGTGGCCAGGTCAGTCTCCGATATCACCTTTCGGTAGATGCGCTGCTCACCGGGTGTGGGAATATTTTTCATGCAGAAGAACGTTCCATTTCCATACCCGCTAAAGGTGCTACCGTAAGGTCAGCAAACTCACCCGCTAAGTACTTGAAGTGAGCCGCCATGGCAATCATGGCAGCATTGTCGGTGCAATATTGGAGTTCCGGAACGAAACAAGGTATGTTCTCGCTTGACGACCACTCCTGAACAGCCGCGCGCAGGCCACGGTTGGCGGACACGCCACCCGCCACGGCCACTTGCCGAATACCCGTCTCGCGTACCGCCTTCCGGAGTTTCTGCATCAGCATGTTGACCAACTGCCGCTGCAGGCTTGCACAGATATCGGCCAGATTTTCGGAAATAAAATTCGGATTGACCGCCACCTGATCGCGAAGGAAATACAGAAAGGCCGTCTTGATTCCACTAAATGAAAAATCAAGACCCGGGATGTCGGCTCCCGGAAAGCAAAATCGCTTGGGGTTGCCTTCTTGCGCGTACCGATCAATCAGCGGGCCGCCTGGATAGGGCAGTCCGAGGATCTTGGCCGCCTTGTCAAAAGCTTCGCCCACGGCATCATCCCGTGTTTCCCCGATTACCTCCATATCCAGATGGTTGCGCACGACTACCAGCTGGGTGTGTCCCCCGCTTACGGTGAGACATAAAAATGGAAATGAGGGCACCGGATCGTCAATAAAATGAGCCAGCACATGGGCTTGCATGTGATGAACATCGAGCAACGGTTTACCTAAACCGAGCGCTAAACCTTTGGCAAAGGAGGCACCGACTAACAGCGAGCCCAAAAGACCGGGGCCTCGTGTGAAGGCAATCGCATCCAGGTCATGAACATCTACGTTTGCTTCGCGAAGTGCCTGCTCCACCACACGCCAGATATTCTGCTGGTGTGCCCGTGAAGCAAGCTCGGGCACAACACCGCCAAACTGCTCGTGAATCTTTTGCGAGGCGATAATATTATTGAGTACTTTGCCGTTTCGAATTAGGGCCGCTGACGTTTCATCGCAGGAAGATTCGATGGCTAAGATTAGCGGGTGCACAACGTAGATAATGAACCTGCAAGTTATCAAAATTAGGGTTCTCCGGTGGGCCAAACGTCTGTTTCTGCTCGGGGGCTACACGGTACTCGTTCTGGTATTCAGCGGATTTCTTGTGCTGCAAATACCAGCCGCACAACAACACATTCTCGACCGGCTGCTGGGCGGCCTGTCGCGCGCCTCCGGTTTCACCATCAGCTACGATGACTTTTTTGTCTGGTGGTTCGACCGCGTGGAAGTTTCGGGGGTCAAAATCCTGGATCCCGAGCAAAACGTGATGATTGAGGCCGGTGAGTTGCGCGTGAACTTCCGGCTGAGTTCAGTTTACAGTTCCAACACGGTGAACCTGGATGCCGTGTCATTAACCAATGGCCAGGTATACCTCACCCCCATCACCGATACGGACAGCACGAAGGATCTGAACATCAACATATGGATTGCCCGGCTGCAGGGCTCCGGTGGCGGTGGGGGGAAATCCCCGGTCATTAACATCAGTGAAATTCAGTTGGAGGATTGCCGCTTCTCACTAAACAATACCAATCGCGACTCGCTGCGCAACGGCTTTGACTACCATCATTTCAGCCTTGCGCTGGATGCCGGCCTGGTGAGGAGTTTTAAGATCGTGCGTGACACTACCCAATTTAATCTGCGCTCGCTGGTGGCCCGCCACGAAGCAACCGGGCTTCAGATTCGGGAGTTGTCCACGTTCTTCCGCATCTGCCGGTCGGGCATGGAGTTTAACAACCTCCGGCTGCAAACGCAGGAGAGCTACATCTCCGATACTATCCGCTTTTTGTATCAATCGCAGGCCGATCTCAACGACTTCGTTAATCGGGTTACCATTCGCGCCCACCTGGATAGTACGGTGATTTCGCCTCGCGACCTGGCGCTGTTTGCGCCCGTAAAACTTCCCGCCCTGCTAGAACTTCATGGGTCATGGAAAGGACGAATCAACCGTTTCAATTTCAACGGTATGAAGGCCGAATTGGGCAACACCCGCCTGCTGGGCGACTTGTCGTTTGACGGGCTGCCGAATCTCAGCGAAACCTTCATGAACATCAATGTTCGCCAGGGCCGGATTGACGTCCGCGATATCCGGTTCGTGCTATCCGAATCCGCCTATCCGCGTATCAGTCGTTTGGGCACGTATCAACTGCAAGGGCGTTTTACCGGCTTCACCAACGACTTTGTTGCCAATGGCACCTTTAACGGATCGAAGGGATTCATCAAGAGCGATATTAACCTGAAGATTAATCCAGCGGCCGTTGAAAAGTCAGCTTATCGTGGACGTTTGCAACTCGTTGACTTTGACCTGGGCTCGTTTCTGAACGACACGGTCAACTTTAGGCGCGTGACCATGCAAGGTGAGATTGCCGGCACAGGCTTCTCAAAAGAGTCAGCTGATTTTCGCCTGAACGGCCAAATCCGCTCCATCGGCATCCTAAACTACACGTACCAGAACATCTCGACCAATGCCCGTTTGGCCCTGCAGCAATTTAACGGTGAGTTAGTTATCGATGATCCCAATTTGCAGTTTTCGGCTACGGGCGAACTCGATCTCCGGCAAAGCCGGCAGCGCGTGAATGTTTCAGCCCGCCTCGATACCATTAATCTGAAACCGCTAGGCCTTTCGCGCGAAGACATAACCTTGCAATCGTCTCTGGAAGCCGATACACGGGGATTGCAATTGGACAGCATTACCGGAAACATTTATCTGAAGGATATCCGGTTACAGTTGGGGGAACGCAGGTTAGCGCTCGACTCGATTCGTGTTCAGTCGCAACGGGACAATATGACCCGAACCATTTTACTGAATAGCTCGCTCTTGAACGCAGGTGTCACCGGCACGTTCCGGCCGGCCGAAATCTTCCGTGACGGACGCCAACTGGTGAACGAGTTCCTCCTCAACCTGCGCAACAACCCAGGCGAAATTCAGGAGTATTATAAGACGAAATCAAAAACCAACCGCGAGTATCGCGCCCGATTTACCGCGGATGTAGTCAACCTGAACCCGTTACTGAAAATACTGGCCCCCCACCTTTACCTGTCCAACAGCTTCAAACTGGCGGTTCAGTTTAGCAAAGGCTACACGTCTCGCTTTTCCGCCTATTGTCGGTTCGATAGTCTCGTCATCAACCAACAGGTGTTTCGCGATAATGAAATTGATTTTAATGGATCAAAAATCAGTGACAGCCCCACCGTGTTGGCCAGCCTGGTCGTGCAATCGGCAAGCCAGAAAATTTCAAACAAACTCAGCACGCAAAATCTTTTCTTCGAAGCCGTTTGGAACCGCACCCATATGGAAATAACGTTGGATGCCGACCAGGTTAATTCAACAAACTACGCACGCCTTGAAAGTGAAATTGACTTCCAGCAAGACAGCACGAGAATTCTCTTGCTACCGTCCAAGCTATTTCTGCTCGACAAACTTTGGCAGTTCAAACCCGGAAACTACATCTTAAAAGCTGGCCGCGAATGGCGGTTCCATGACGTGGCCCTTGTGCACGAAGCGGAGTCAATGATGATTGATGGTGTGCTGTCCGAAAAAGACCCCGAGGCAGCGCTTCGCGTAACAGCCACCAACTTCGATTTGGATATCGTCAACGGCCTGACAACCGAGCGATTTGCCGGCACGCTGAAAGGGCAGGTCACGGGCAAAAATTTGTATAAGGAGCCCTATGTGCAAAATGACTTAGTGATTGAGGCTCTTCACATCAATGATTTTCTGATTGGCGATGTCACCGGCCGTAACCAATGGAATGCGGAAGCCGACCAATTCGATATTCAGTTCATCATCGACCGGCTGGGCGCGCGAACAGTTGACATCACCGGTTATTACCGCCCGAAACTAACCGAAAGCCCGCTCAACCTGCAGGTGAATCTGCGCAAGACCAGTTTACGCATGATTGAACCCATCGTGCGCGATATCTTCTCGCGGCTGGATGGCCAGGTATCAGGCGAGTACGAGGTGCGCGGCACGTTTGGTGAGCCGCGCATCCGCGGGCAAAGCGTAGTGGAAAACGGTGCCGTTACCATCGACTACCTGAAAACCAACTACACCTTCAACGGCCGGCTATTGATGACGCCAAACCAGATCACGTTCAAGGACTTTATTCTTCTTGATGCTTTTCGAAATCAAAGCTATCTGGACGGATTTTTAGGACACCGGAATTTTTCCCGCTTCCGCGTAAACCTCGATGCCGATTTTACCAGTTTTCAGGTGCTGAATACCACCAGTAAAGACAATTCGCTTTTCTACGGGCAGGCGTTTGGCAGCGGGCGCCTGAATATTTTCGGTCCTTTCAACAATCTAAAAATCTCGGCCACTGCCCGAACTGAAAAAAACAGCCGGATTTTCATTCCGGTTACCAATTCCGGAAGCACCGAGAAGAAAGAGTTTATCACGTTCGTTCATTTTGCCGATTCAGCCAAGCTTCGGGAAAACCGGCAAAAAAAGAAAAAGAAAACAGAAGAGTCTACCGGTGGTCTTACGATGGATCTCAACCTGGACATTACCCCCGATGCTTATGCTGAAATCATATTCGATGTAAAAGCCGGGGACATCATCCGCGGGTACGGACGGGGCGATATTCAGCTTCAAATAAATACCCGAGGCGAATTCAATATGTTTGGTGTATATGAGTTTGAGCGGGGCTTTTACAATTTTACCCTGTACAACATCATCAATAAAGAATTTAACATCAACAAGGGAAGCCGTATCAGTTGGTATGGCGACCCCTATGGCGGGTTGTTGAGCCTCGTGGCCAGCTACCGGCAAACCACCTCACTGGCACCCATTGTGTCTAACCAGGCTGTAGCCAATAGCACGGGATTGCGCAGGAAATACCCGATTGAAGTGGTGTTGAAATTGGACGGACCCATGCTGAGCCCTCAGATTGGCTTTGATATTACCGCGAAAGATTTACCGCGCAATGTGGTGGTTGACGATCAAGGCACCACCGTGAACCTGGAGTTTGAATTTGATGCCTTCAAATCCAAGCTGGATGAGCAGGAACTCAAGCGCCAGGTCTTCAGCCTGATTGTGCTCAGGCGGTTTTCGCCCATCGGGGAATCGATCAACACCAGCGGTTCGATTTACAACAGCGTGAGTGAACTGCTCTCCAATCAGTTGAGTAACTTTTTAACCCAGGTGGACTCCAATCTTGAAATTGACCTGGACCTCGGCACACTCGATCAGGAGGCCTTCAACACCTTTCAGCTTCGCCTCTCCTACTCATTTCTGAACGGCCGGTTGCGCGTGACGCGCGAAGGAACGATGGGTGGAGACCAAAGCCAGCAATCGGCCGCCAACCTGATTGGCGAATGGACGGTGGATTATGTGTTGACACCCGATGGCAAGTTCCGGGTCAAAATGTACAGTCGAAATAACTTCAATAACCTCAACAACACCCTGGGCAATCCATCACAAACAGCTGTAACAACCGGGTTTAGTCTTTCGCATACCCAAAGCTTCAACCAAATCAAAGACTTGCTCACCTCTGTACGCGAGCGCAGGCGAAGGGAGCTTGAAAATCAACCACCACCCGAAGAAGAAAAGGTACCGGATGGTGTACCGGATTAGCCCGTCTGCCTCCCGGGCTGTTCGCGAGTGTCCTTGAATTTCGTTTCCTTTTCGTACTTTCGAAGCGATCAATTTCTATTACTATGGATGTCAACTCATTTCTGAAACGCTACGCAGAACAAATCAATGGTCAGTTTACCAACTACGACAGCCAGCAATCCATTCTGATTGTGCCGGTATCCGGTGGCCGTTTCCAGACGATTATCTGCACCGTTCGCCAAAATGAGTTGTACAACCGCAAGATGATGACTTTCAATTCTAAAGTTTGCTCGGCTGAAGCAGAATTTGACTACCGCAAGCTGTTGGAACAGGTAGCTTTTTTCAACTATTGCCGGTTTGTCGTTCAGGATCAATTCCTTCAGGTCGAAGCCGTGAGCGCTCTGGATACCCTTAGCGAGGAAACCGCCAAAGAAATGATCCAGGAAGTGGCCAACCTGGCCGATCAATACGAGTTAAAACTTACCGGTGTAGACGTGCATTGATCACTCACTGCGCAAACTGCGCACCGGATCCTGAACGGCAACATGACGCGCGACCTCAACAAAGGCATCGGCACCAGCCTCGCGGACCCTGCCAACCTCATTACCTACAACTTCCTCAACCTGCCCGAAACGGTCACCAAGGGTACCAACTGCATACGCTACATCTACGATGCCACCAACCGCAAGCTGACACAAGTCACGACCTTTGACAGCAAGCAAAAGCAAACCGATTACGCGGGTGAGTTCATCTACGAAAACGATGCCCTGCAATTCATCAACCACGAGGAAGTGAAAGCTCCCCCAAAAACAGTAGCGATTATAAATGTAGTTTAATCGTTAAAATTGGGAGAAATGAAAAAGACAAAATTTACCGAGAGCCAGATCGTTGGCATCCTCAAAGAACAGGAACAGGGCAAAAAAGTCGGGGACATATGC
>JAJTGY010000085.1 GCA_021298015.1 Flammeovirgaceae bacterium | reverse complement strand
CCTGACGAAGCCCGGCAGGCACGTTCAAAACCACCCTCGTGGCTATAGACAAAAAGCCCGCCTTCGCTGGAAGCTCTGGCGGGCGAAGTCGGGGTGAGTAGATTCGAACTACCGACCTCCACGTCCCTAACGTGATGCGCTAACCGGGCTGCGCTACACCCCGAAACCCAAATGAGGGTGCAAGTATACGACTTTTTACGATTTTGAGGGATAACAAAAAAAGGGCCATCCCCGGTCGGGAAAGGCCCTTTTTTGAGCTCCGCTTCGATTATGGCGTTTGAATAAACTCCTCGTAAGTCTTCAACACCAATGGCTGCATTTTGTCTTTCGAGGCAAAGCCGGTCACCTTATTCAGGTGTTTGTCTTTTATCTTCTGGTATTCGGCTTTCGCGGCCGTGAACCGGCTTTCGATTACTTCGAGATTAGACATTTCGGCTGCATTAGGTTTGTAGTAGCTCTGGGCCACCTTGGCATAGAGCTCGGCCATCTTCTCGCGCAACTGCGGCTCGGCTGCCCCAACATAATTGTCACCTTTAGTCACCACCAGCGTTTCTTTCAGCTTGGTCAGTTCGTTAATCAGCGGAGTCGCAACCTTGGCTCCGGCCGATCCTTTGGCCTTCACGGTCTCCCCAAATTTGACATACTCATCCAGATTGTACACCATGTAGGCAAGCTCCTGCGACATGTTGAACAGTTTCTTGGTCGTCTCTTCCTGCAGTTTGCGATCAGCCAGAGAAATTTCCGACTTTGGATCGTAGATGATTACCAAATCACTGGTAAAGGTTTCCTTTCCCTTCTGGATTACCACCTTATACGTACCGGCCGGTACCCGGGGAGACGTAAACCCGCCAAACGCAAAGGTTTTGGCCGCTGCCATCTTCGGGGGCTTGGTGTTGTAATTCCATTCGACAATGTTTATGCCTTTTGCTTTGCCAGGTCCTAGCTCGGTGATCTTATTGCCATCGGCATCCTGAATCTCCAACGTCATTTTGCCCAGCGTATGGCGCTTCTTCAAATAGTACATGATCTTCGCTGACCGGCTTGGGTTCTCTCCGATAAACTGGGTTTCAGTGCTTGAGCCACCAAATCCATTGGTTTCCGCGATGATCGTGGGTTTGGTTTTAAAGAAGTAAAACTCTTTGTTGAGATTTTCCTCCGTTAGTTGACGAAGCGGGCTGATGTCATCAATGATAACGATACCGCGACCGTGCGTGGCAATGACCAGGTCATTTGTCTTTTTGTGCAGTTCAATGAAATGCACGTTAACAGCCGGCATGTTATTGGTGAACTTGTACCAGTTCTTGCCACCCGTTAGGGTAATGTATAAACCGTACTCGGTTCCGAGGAACAACAGGTTCTCATTCTCGTAATCTTCCTGGATGTTGCGGGCAAAACCGTATATCTCCGGGGTAGCAATCGACTTCCAGGTGGCACCAAAGTCGGTGGTTTTGTACACATAGGTGGCCTGATCGCCAGTTTGGTAGCCGGTGAAAACAGCATAGGCGTTGCCTTTGCCAAATACGCTCGCTTCAATGTGATAGACCATGGTGTTTTTGGGCAAGCCGGGCACATTCGCCACTACGTTTGTCCACGTTTTCCCACCATCCTGGGTTACCTGAAGGTTACCATCATCCGTGCCAGCCCATACGATGTTCTGATCCAACGGAGATTCAGCAATCGTGAATATCGTACAATGGTTTTCAGCGCCCGAATTGTCGCGAGAGAGGCCACCAGAATCTTCCTGCGCCTGCTTGGCGGGGTCATTAGTCGTGAGATCCGGGGAGATTTTCACCCACGTCTCACCCATATCATCCGAGCGGTGAACAAACTGGCTGCCGATGTATACGCGGTCGGCCACGTTCGGGCTGGTTGTCAGGGATGCATTCCAGTTAAAGCGCAACTTGGGATCGCCTTTTCCCGCCAGCGGCTGAATAGTCTTGGCTTGATCTTTCACGGGATCATAGCGCCAGACATTCTCCGCACCTTGCATTTCAGAATAAATCAACTTCTTGGTTGGATGGCGATAAACCCGATAGCCATCACCTACCCCCACCACGCGCCAGTCGCGGGCCTCTACACCACCGGGTGAGCTGGACGGGCCGAACCAGCAACCATTATCTTGAAGACCTCCATAAACGTTGTAAGGCTCCTCATCATCTACACTAACATGATAAAACTGCGAGAGCGGAAGGTTCTCCACCATTTCCATGGTTGTGCCACCATCCCACGACCGATACAGGCCGCCATCGGTGGCCACATACATGCGATCGCTATTGTTGATATCAAACGCAATGTCATGAATGTCCGAGTGCATAGGACCCAGGTTCTTAAATGTCTTGCCACCATCGCGCGAAATAGAGCCCTGAAGGCCGGCCTTTACCACCACATCCGGATTTTTCGGATCGATGGTAATGCGCGAGAAGTAAAAAGGACGTACGACCAACCCGAAGTCACCGTTGGTATGTTTCCAACTGGCACCACCATCTTCGCTGCGGTACAAGCCTTTGTCTTTGTCTTGCTCAGATTCGATAACCGCATACAAGATTTTATTATTGGAGGGCGCTACAGCAACGGCAATGCGACCCAGCTTTCCTTTCGGGAATCCGTTGTGAATTTTGGCAAATGTCTTTCCGCCATCGGTAGATTTGTAAAGGGCACTGTTTAGACCACCGGAATTAAATACCCAGGGCTTTCTGCGCACTTCCCAAAAAGCTGCATACACTGTATTCGGATCATTTGGATCCAGAATGAGGTCGCTGCATCCAGTTGTTTTGTCCACGTAGAGAATCTTGTTCCACGTTTTCCCGCCATCGGTCGTCTTATACAGACCGCGTTCTTCGCTGTCATGCCAGAGCGGACCCAGCACCGCCACATAAATTTCGTTGGGATTCTTGGGGTTGACCTGTATACCCGCAATGCGTTCCGACTTTTCAAAACCTATTTTTTGCCAATTGGAGCCACCATCTACCGTTTTATACAAACCATCGCCCACCGACACACTGTTGCGGGTCCAGACTTCACCTGTTCCTACATAAACCACATTGTCCGGATTGGAAGGATCGATTTCGACCGCGCCAATGGATTGGCAGTAGTCGTCAAAAATAGAATTGAACGTAGCTCCTCCGTTGCTGCTTTTCCAAACGCCTCCACCAGCCGTGCCCAGATAAACCACGCGGTCGTTGGTGGGGTGAAGTTCAATATCGGTGGTGCGGCCGCTCATGAGGGCGGGGCCAATATGGCGGGCACGCAAATCGCCAAACAATTCTTTGCCTTTGGTTACGGCATCCTGATTCTGCGCCCAGGCAAATGTTGATGTAACCAGCAACAAAATCGCGAGTAAAGTTTTTTTATTCATAATCTGATAAGTTGATTAACATGAGGCAGGAAAAAAAGAGGCGCAACCTGTTTTCCAAATTGCGCCTCTGTTAATGTTAAAAGTTGTACATCTTCAATTTCAGAATTACTGACCTTCCGGGAATTTGAAAGCCGCAGCGTCAACCGCTGGGTTCAATTCAATGGCTGTAATGGTCAAGGGTTGGCCGGGTTGGCCCTTTACGCCTTGTGACATAGAAAAAGGCATCATCAAACCACTTACTTCCTGATAGTCGCTCATTTTACTTTGCGATACCATTCCCTTGGCCGGGCCCGACTTAATCTCCGTTTCGGTCATCAACGGAACAAAGTTTTCAGCATCGAAGTAGTAGAATACAACATTCTCCGTTTCTTTTCCATCGACCAAAATCGGCTTTTTTACTAATTTGATCTTATACGTCTCGGTACCGTCTACGGTTTCTTTACCCAGTAACTCGGCTTTGTAGCCTTTGCCTTTGTAGTTCAGAAACGCATCCGGGAATTCTCCAATTTCTTTTTTGAAGTTCTCTGTAGATTCCGCATCGCTTTTTTCTGCCTTCATCGTCATGAAATTATGGGACCAAAGCGTAGTGCCATCATACACACCTTGCATGATTACTTTTCCTTGAAACGTGATTTTCGTCATTTGGCGACCGTCCTTCAGTTGGACGATTTCGAGCGGTATTTCCATTCCGCCCTGATTAACCTTGGCCACCATTTTGATTCCATTTAATGAGTTCCACTTATCAACACCCCCGGTATTTTCAAAATACTTGGCCAGGATTTCGTCCGCGGTCTGGGCCTGCGCAACACCGGCCACAAGTGCCAGCGCGAATACGAGCAATTTGGTTTTCATTCTGTTTTTTGGATTGGTTTAAGAATTTGTTTCGGTTAAACGGAAATAATTACAACTTCGTTGCTATTTTTTCTTGTTGTTCTTCAAATCACGCACAAAACGTGCCCAATTGAACGGATTTAAAAAGGGGTTAACCCTCGGCTGAAAACGCTCACCGTACGAATTCACCTGCTCGTCCATGTAATACCGGTAGTTGGTAGCCCCGTCTATCGGGGTCGTGCGTGCCATCAGGGCCAGCAGTTCGGCATTCAGGTTGCGCTTATCCAGGTTGGTATCGTCCAGCGGGATGTTCATGGCCAAAACGGCCTGCTTAAATACCTCCTCGGTGGGGAATTGCGTTACGATAACTTCTTTGAGGTAGGTGATATCCTCCGCCATTTCTACCACAATGGTTTCGTACTCCGGGGCATTTTCGGGCACAATGAAATGCCGCTTCACGTATCCCACGGCACTAATCACCACACTATCGCCTACCAGCACGGGTAACGAGAAGAAACCAACGGCATTGGTAGGCACTCCGCGGCCGGCCAGCGGTACATACACGTGGGCTCCGGGAACTCCCCGGTCACTATTGGCCTCCAAAATAAACCCCGAAAGTTGAATTATTCTGCGTTTCTGCTGGGCTTGCACACCCCCGCCCGAGAACAACAAAACCACTAAAATCGCAACAAAAACCGCAATCGACCGCATCATGGGGGGTAAAGATAACTGCCAAAATGAATAACCGCTAGCGGGCCAAAAGTTCTTTCCGCCATGCCGATTTATTTACTTTTGAACCCGTGAGGTTGAAGCACTTTAACATCGAACCCGGAGCGCAGATTTTCCTCGCCTGTTCCGATACCGCCCGGCTGCGCATTCTCCAACTCATCCTCACCAACGGGGAAATGTGCATCACCGACCTGGAGACAATTCTGGAATTCACGCAAGCCAAGACATCCCGTCACCTGATCTACCTGAAAAACTCCGGCATCCTCACTTCGCGCAAACACAACCAATGGGTCTTTTACCAGGTGAAGGATGAGGTGCTCGATATCATCCGCCAGATGTTGCAGTTCCTGCAGCGCGATCCTGTCTTGCAGAAGGATCAGCAAACCTTCAACACGTTATACAGCAACCGCGAACTGACGCTGAATAAACTCAATCTGAAACCGCGTAGCGCTCCCTTATAAATCATGCCTGTCTCCAGCCTGTTTTTTGACCTCGATCATACCTTGTGGGATTACAATACCAATTCCGCCCGCACGCTGCGGCAATTGCATCAGAAATTCTATTTGCAGGAACGCGCGGTGGACATTGACAACCTGATCCGCGTGTTTCACCAAGTCAATACGCACCTGTGGGATCTTACAGACCGGAATCTGTTGAACCGCGATGCCATCCGCACCGAACGCTTTCATCGCGTGCTAACGGCCCTGGGTATTGATAACTTCCGGTTCTCCCTTGAGTTGTCGGAATACTACCTCGCAGAATTGCCCCGGCAATCCGAGTTGATGGGCGGGGCACGCCAACTGCTGGAGGCCCTGCGGGGCCGGTTTACGCTGGTGGTGATTACCAATGGCTTTGACGAAATTCCGGGTACAAAAATTGAATCGGCTGGTATCGGGCATTTTTTTGCCGATGTCGTGACTTCGGAACGGGCAGGCGATAAGAAGCCAAGCGCCCAGATTTTTGATTATGCGCTGAACCGGAACAGCCTTCTGCGCGAAGAAGTACTGATGGTGGGCGATAATTTGCTCACTGACATTGCCGGAGCCGCCAATGCAGGTATTCGCTCGGTTTACTTTAATCCGCAGCGCAGCGGCACCCCCCATGGCGCCACCTATGAGATCAATCACCTGGATGAACTGATGCCCATCTTATCGGGTTTGAATTGAGGTGATAAGCCCACATTTCTACACCGTCTTTTAGTAGTTTTGCGTCCCAAATCCTTTCATCATGGCAACCGGTTTTTTCTCTGTTCCCACTCCTAAAAACGAACCTGTACTCAGCTATGCCCCCGGCAGTAAAGAGCGCGCAGCCCTGCAGCAAGCGCTCCGGGAAGCACGCAGTCAGGTGCTGGATATTCCCATGTACATCGGCAGTGACGAAGTGCGCACCGGCAAGAAAAAAGCCATTTCGCCTCCGCACGATCATCAGCACGTACTGGGCTATTTCCACGAGGGCGATAAAGGTCATGTGGAGCAGGCGATTAATGCTGCGCTGGGTGCAAAAGACCTCTGGGCCAACCTGAGTTGGGAAAATCGGGCGAGTATTTTCCTAAAAGCGGCTGACCTGCTGGCCGGCCCCTACCGGTTTAAGATGAATACGGCCACCATGTTGGGCCAATCCAAGAATCCGTTTCAGGCCGAGATCGACTCGGCCTGTGAGTTGATCGACTTCCTGCGCTTCAATGTCTATTTCATGAGCGAAATCTACCGCGACCAACCGGAGTCATCGCCCGGCATCTGGAACCGTATGGAGTACCGGCCACTGGAAGGATTTACGTTTGCCCTTACCCCTTTCAACTTCACCGCCATTGGCGGCAACCTGCCCACCAGCATGGCGCTGATGGGCAACACGGTGGTGTGGAAACCGGCCAACACCCAGATTTATTCCGCACAGGTGTTCATGCAAATTCTGCGCGAAGCCGGTTTGCCGGATGGCGTCATCAACCTCGTGTACGTCAGCGGGCCGGATGCTGGCGAAGTGATTTTTAACCACCGGGATTTTGCGGGCATCCACTTTACCGGCAGCACCGGTGTATTTCAGAACATCTGGAAAACGGTAGGCAACAACATTCACAAATACCGCAGCTACCCGCGCATCGTGGGCGAAACGGGCGGGAAAGATTTCATCGTGGCGCACAAAAGCGCTCATGCCAAACAGGTAGCAGTGGCCATTTCGCGGGGAGCGTTTGAGTTCCAGGGGCAGAAGTGCTCGGCCGCTTCGCGCTGCTACATCCCGTCTAACCTGTGGGATGACGTCAAAAAGTATTTGCTGGACGATCTCAAGTCGATGAAGATGGGTGGCACCGAAGATTTCGGAAACTTCATCAATGCCGTGATTGACGAGAAGGCCTTTACTTCCATCACCGGCTACATCGACAAAGCGCGCCAAAACCCGCTCAACGAAATCATTGCCGGAGGCAAGTACGATAAATCGAAAGGGTATTTCATCGAACCCACCGTCATTGTCACACAAGATCCGTCATCGCTTACCATGTGCGAAGAAATTTTCGGCCCGGTAGTAACCATTTACGTGTATCACTCCGAAAACTTTGAGCAAACGTTGGAACTGGTTGATCAAACCTCGCCTTATGCGCTCACCGGTTCCATTTTCTCACAAGATAGATATGCCGTGGAGTTGGCCACGAAGATGCTCACAAACTCGGCCGGCAATTTTTACATCAATGATAAACCCACCGGTGCCGTGGTGGGGCAGCAGCCGTTTGGTGGCGCGAGAGGCTCGGGTACCAACGACAAGGCTGGTGCCAAGGTGAACTTGTTGCGCTGGGTTTCGCTGCGCACGATAAAAGAAACTTTTGTAACGCCAACGGATTACCGGTATCCGTTTTTGGAGAAGGAATAGTGCAACGGCAGGGGACCAATTAAATGGCAATTCCTGCTCATCGGTTTTTCGAGGAAATATCTTGATATTAGTCGATTAATGTTAACTCTACTTTGTCACAACTAAGTAACTGATTTTTTGATAGATGCACAGTATTTGTTTTTTGGGATTTTGATTTGTCTGAACTCATTT
>JAJTGY010000011.1 GCA_021298015.1 Flammeovirgaceae bacterium | reverse complement strand
CGCGACACCCTTGCTCTTAGCTAATGATATGCACTTCAGCACTCATTCGGGACTTGCACCCTATAGCCAGTAAACATGCCTGACGCACAAACAAAAAGCCACCTTTCGGTGGCTTTGGTTTTTTTGTTACCGGCAGCTGCAGCTTAAAATTACTTCGAAAACAGCTTCGCCACTTCATTCCAGTTCACCACGTTCCACCAGGCCGCGCAATAGTCGGGTCTGCGGTTTTGGTAATTCAAATAGTACGCATGCTCCCAAACATCCAGCCCAAGCAAGGGGGTGCCTTTAACTTCGGCAACATCCATTAGCGGATTGTCCTGGTTAGGTGTACTGGTGATGGCCAACTTGCCACTGCTGTCCTTGATCAACCATGCCCAGCCTGAACCGAATCGGCCGGTCGCGGCTGCATTAAACTTGGTCTTAAACTCGTCAAAACTTCCGAACGCGGCATTGATGGCATCGGCCAGCGCACCGCCTGGCGCACCACCGGCATTCGGGCCCATAATCTGCCAGAACAAACTGTGGTTGTAGTGCCCACCCCCGTTATTGCGAACGGCCACCGGGTATTTCGAAATATTTTTGCAGATCTCTTCAATGGAGAGGCTCTCCTCCGGTTTGCCGGCCACCGCATTGTTCAGGTTGGTAACATAGGCGTTGTGATGCTTTCCATGATGAATTTCCATGGTGCGCGCATCGATATGAGGTTCCAGCGCATTGAATGCGTAGGGAAGTGCGGGTAATGTAAATGGCATATAGCTACTACTTGTTTTGGTTGGTAAATATAGCAACAGTCCGGACGGGCAGAAAGTTTTATGAATTTATCGCTAATCGAACCGTTGAGGATCACATTTCGTTAAAAAACCGGAATCTTTGCGAGCATGACGAATAAATCCTCGTCCCCGTTGTTGGCTTACCTGGCATTGGCTGCGGTGTGCATCATTTGGGGCACCACCTACCTGGGTTTGCGGATTGGGGTAACTCAGTTTCCGCCTTTTCTTTTTTCCCTTCTTCGTTTTCTCATTGCCGGACCGCTCCTACTGGGCTTCATGCTCACCCTGGGCAAGGCCCGTTTACCGGATCGTGCCACTTTAGTCAATCAGGCCATAGCGGGCTTCTTCATGGTTACACTCGGCATCACCGTGGTGGGGTGGGCCGAGGTATACATATCCAGCGGATTGGCAGCCATTATCTGCTCGTGCATGCCCATTTGGACGATGCTGATCAACGTGCTGGTTACCAAAGATGAACAACCGAATTGGATCATTCTAACGGGCCTGGCAGCCGGCATCACGGGCATTGTGATGATTTTCGGTGAGCACCTGACCGAGCTCTCAGACAATAACTATACGGCAGGCATTGTGGTCACCTTTCTGGCCAACCTGTCATGGGCGATCGGCAGCGTGTGGATGAAAGAGAAGAATACCGCAGGCAACCCGTTTCTCAATGCCGGATTGCAAATGACGTTTGGTATGCTTTTCATCATCCCGCTCACCCTGATATTCGATGATTATTCGGGCATCACCTGGACCCCATCGCTCATCTATGCCCTGTTATACATGGCGCTCATCGGCTCGGTAGCGGCTTACGCCTGCTACGCGTATGCAATCAAACATCTGCCGATGACGCTCGTCTCGCTTTACGCCTACATCAACCCCATTGTGGCGGTGGTACTCGGATGGCTGATCCTTGACGAAAAATTAAACTTACGCATGGCCATAGCGATTGCCCTTACGCTGGTCGGGATTTATGTCGTCAACAGGGGTTACCAACACCAGTCCGTGCGCAAAACCATGTCAACTTCCACTTGAATACCCTTACGCTATGACTATCAAACGCTATCAGGTTGACGCATTCACCAATCGGATTTTTGCCGGCAACCCTGCTATAGTTTGCCCGCTTACGCAGTGGCTGCCGGACACCGTGATGCAAAACATCGCGATGGAAAACAACCTCTCGGAAACCGCCTTCTACGTGAAGGAGGACACGGGTTACCGTATACGGTGGTTTACTCCCGCGCTGGAGGTAGATCTTTGCGGCCACGCCACGCTGGCCACCGCTTATGTGATGTTTCATCACGAAGGCTATCCAGAAAATGAAATCCAATTTCAATCGCGCAGCGGTTTGTTGGGTGTAAAGAAGGAAGGCGATTGGCTCACACTTGATTTTCCGGTGCACCCGGTAAAACCTGAAAATGATCTCGCAAAATTCCGGAATTGCTTTGCTCATCAACCTGTCCAAGCCTTTCGCGGCAAGGAAGATTATCTGCTCGTATTCGCCAGCGAGGATCAGATTGCTGACGCCCGTGCAGATATCAGCGCCATTCTCCGCCTGGATGCCCGGGCGGTGATCATTACTGCACCCGGCAATACGGTTGACTTTGTCTCCCGGTTTTTTATTCCGAAAGCGGGCATCAACGAAGATCCGGTTACCGGCTACGCCCACACGGTGCTGGTACCCTATTGGGCGGGGGTGTTGGGAAAAAACTCCTTCGAAGCGCGCCAACTTTCAGCACGCGGTGGCGAGCTTCGGTGCCAGTTACGGGGCAACCGGGTTGCGATTAGCGGCCAGGCACGTTTGTTCTCGATGGGCGAAATATTTCTCTAACATGACGGAACTCCAAAAACGACTGATGGAGGATCAGCTCAATACGGAGTTGTTCCAGGAGTTGGTGCACCAAGGTGTTGCGTATCTGCGTGAAGCGCGACAACGCCACGTGTATCCTACGGCAGAAGCGCTTGAGCAACTCAGCGTCTTTGACGAACCGCTCCCGGTTCATGCTGCTCCGGCCAAAACCATTCTACATCAACTTCACCAGGTGGGTGCACCGGCTACCGTAACCTCCGCAGGTGGCCGTTACTTTGGATTTGTTACGGGCGGAGCGCTTCC
Source organism: Flammeovirgaceae bacterium (assembly GCA_021298015.1). Taxonomy (GTDB): domain Bacteria; phylum Bacteroidota; class Bacteroidia; order Cytophagales; family Cyclobacteriaceae; genus ELB16-189. The sequence continues at coordinate 97,133 of JAJTGY010000011.1, read as the reverse complement.
GGCCGGCATAGGAGCTAAACTGCTGGGCACGTTTTGGGATCAGGGCACGGCTATGCAGGTGATGTCCCCCATCGCTGCCAAACTCGAAGGCGTAGTCGAGAAGTGGTTGAAGCAAATCTTTCGGCTGCCCGATTCAACCGTGGCGGGTTTTGTGACCGGCTCGTCAGCGGCAAACCTTTTCGGCCTGGCAGCCGGGCGCTTTCGCCTCTACCAAAACTTGGGCTGGGAGGTAGCGCGGAGGGGACTCGTAAACGCACCTTCACTCAAAATTGTAACTGGTCGAGAGGCTCATTCAACCGTGCTCAAGGCCATAAGCTTGCTGGGCTTTGGTGTCGACTCGATTACCTATGTCGATACCGATGATCAAGGACGTCTTCGTCCGGAACTTTTACCCGAACCGGATGAACGTACGCTGTTGATTCTTCAGGCTGGCAATGTTAACAGCGGTTCCTTTGATGACTTCCGTGCGATGGCAGCCCGGGCCGAAAAAGCCGGGGCGTGGGTCCATATCGATGGAGCCTTCGGCTTGTGGGCAGCAGCCGCTCAAAAACTCTCTTACTTAACGGACGGCATCGGCTTTGCGCATTCGTGGGCAGTGGATGGCCATAAGACATTGAACACGCCCTACGACTGTGGTATGGTGTTGTGCCGGGATGCGGAAGCCTTGCGGGGCGCTTTACACATGCAGGGAGGCTATCTGGTAACCGGAGCTCAACGCGATGGAATGTTTTTTACGCCTGACATGTCGCGCAGAGCACGCATTCTGGAGTTGTGGGCGGTGATGAAATACCTTGGAGAGGCTGGCATAGATGAGTTGGTTACCACCTTGCACGAGCGTGCCCGCCAGTTTGCCCGTGGCCTTGCCGCAGTGCCGGGAATTTCAATTTTGAATGACGTGGTGTTTAACCAGGTGGTAGTGGCGGCGGATTCGGATGAAATGACCGAGCGTTTGCTGCAAGGTGTACAAGAGCAACGCGTATGTTGGGTGGGTGGCTCGAGTTGGCGGGGTCGAAGAGTGATTCGCATCAGCGTGTGTTCATGGGCAACCACAGAAGAAGACGTGGCGGTCTCTGTAAAATCATTTGAAAAGGCAATGCGCACGTTGCAAACAGCCCAAGGTGGGTGATCGGTCACAGGCTTTAGAAAAAATAAAGAATATTGAAATACCTTTGCGATAAACCACTGAACATGACGCTTACAGAAACCATTCGCATCGAACGCACACCCCACTCCCGCCTGGCGGAAACCGATTTTCAAAACCTGGAATTCGGAAAATACATTTCGGATCACATGGCCATTTCGGATTTCAAATCCGGAAGTTGGGGGCCGCTGTCGATCACGCCTTTTGGCGAACTGCGCATGACACCTGCCATCCTGGCCCTGCATTACGGGCAGGCGATTTTTGAAGGCATGAAAGCATTCCGCACGGTCGATGGCCGCGTTAACATTTTTCGTCCGAAGAAGCATCACGAGCGGATGAATAAATCGCTGGAGCGGATGTGCATGCCGGCTCTGCCGTGGGATTTGTTCATTCAGTCGCTGCGCACACTCATCGATCTTGACCGCGAGTGGGTACCCCGGGCCGAGGGATCGAGTCTCTACATCCGCCCGCTGGTGTTCGCATCCGAATCACGACTGGGCGTAAAAGTTTCGGACGAATATAAATATGTGCTGTTGACCAGCCCGGTCGGGCCCTACTACAACAAGCCTTTCCGTCTGAAAGTGGAGGATCACTACGTGCGCACCGCGGAAGGTGGGCCGGGGTATGCGAAGTGTGCCGGTAACTATGGAGGCGCCTTTTACCCAACCCAGGCAGCAAAAGAAGAAGGTTTCGATCAGGTTTTGTGGACCGACAGCAAAGAGCACAAGCATATTGATGAAGTGGGCATGATGAACGTGATGTTCGTGATGAACGGAAAACTGGTAACACCTCAACTGTATACCGCCATTCTCGATGGCGTCACCCGCGACTCCATACTGACCGTGGTACGGGAGATGGGATTAATAACCGAAGAGCGAAGAATCAGCGTGGCTGAACTGGAAGAAGGCTTTCGCAGTGGCAAGCTGACCGAGGCCTTCGGTTGCGGAACGGCCGCTGTCGTAGCGCCTATTACCGGTATCCGCATTCACGGCAACGATTATAAACTGGCCACGCCTGGTCCGGAAAGTATTCAAGGGCGCATCAAGCAAAAACTGCTTAACATTCGCACCTGTGCCGAGACCGATGTACATCATTGGAACTATTTGATTTAACGTACCATGATGGAAAAATTTCCTGTTACTGAAAAAACGGAAATCACCCGCCTGCCCAAGCGCGGGGTGTACGACAAAGAACAGGTGTACGGGATTTTAGACGAGGCCCTGTTTTGCACAGTGGCCTTCGTTCGTAACGGTGAGCCTTTTCAACTACCAACCGGGTTTTGCCGCATCGGCAACACGATTTACCTGCATGGCTCGGTGGGAAGCCAATACATGCGCGAACTCGCCACGGGAATTCCGGTTTGTATTTCGGTGATGCTGGCGGATGCCCTGGTATTAGCCCGTTCGGCTTTCCACCATTCGGTAAATTATCGCTCCGTGGTGGCCTTCAGTCACGGCCGCAAAGTGGACAACAAAGAAGAACTGTACAAAAGCCTCGAAGTTTTCACCAACAAAATGTGCCCCGGCCGATGGGAGGATGTGCGTCAACCCACGGAAGGGGAATGGAGAGCAACGATGGTGCTTGCCTTTGATCTCGAAGAAGCATCAGCCAAGGTGCGTACCGGGCCGCCAAAAGACGATGAAGAAGATTATGACTTAAACATTTGGGCGGGACTTCAGCCGCTGAAGACGGAGCGTCTGCCCGTTAAAGCTGACCCTGCCTTAAAAGCAGGAATAGCTGTGCCCCGTTATTTGAAGTAGCGCAAAAGAGTATTTACTCAAATTTTAAGGATGAGAAGAACGACTAAGCTACTGCTGATGGTCCCTGCTCTCTGGGCGAGTCTATTCGACATCCTGATTACAATAGTACTTCAGCCAAAAGCATATTGGAATGGAGACTTAAGTGCGGGTAATGAGGGAAATCCCATTGGTTCATTTTTCATGAAGAACCACATCTCCGGAATATTCGTCATTTCAATTTTCTGGCTGGTTTTGATCGGACTGTTAGGGTACTACCTGCCCAGGCAACTGGCCAAGATCTTCCTGATGTTCGTTTTGATTGCTCACAGTTATGGAGCCTCTACCTGGCTTTCAAATAAATTTGGGTTTTGGTATGCCATGGCGTTCATATTGTTCAACTCAGTCCTGTTTTATCTTATTGGAGATACTGTTGGGAGAGGGGTTCAATCACAGAAAGAGGTGAGTGAGTCAAAATGAACCATCTTCGTTTTAGGCGATTTGTAGGGAGTTGCCAAGCATCCAACCACATCAAGTGGAGTAGTAATCTTCACTGTTTCGCGGGCGGCAAATTTTGCTGCATGGGGGTTCTGAGAGGTTATAATTCAGGGTTTTACGGGTGGAGTCTTCCGAAATAACAGATAAGCGCAATCCTAGCGGGGTTCCCTGTTTCCCTGATTGAACAGAAAAAATTTTTTACCCAATCCTATCAACTGGTAGCCTGTTGGTGGCCAAAGAAACTTTGGGAGAAATTGAGCCGTAACAAACCAAAGGTGGAAAAAAACGAAAAAAAGCGAAGTTAATTCGAGTAAAGTTTAACCAACCTGTAACTGTAATACTTTCAGTTTCAATCTTCCAGCCGACATTCAAACCAAAACAGGCAGTTTTAGGTTATATTTGACGAATCAATCTGAAAAAATCATGGGAAGACCACCAGTATTACCTAAAAAAAAGAAAGACGGATTTTGGCTGGAAGTGCGCAACAAGGGTTCTAAAACCGGCACTATTTTGATTCGCGAAAGCTACCAGGCCATGATGCAAGCGGCCAAGCAGTACGAAACCACTAAGGATGTAATCATTCTGGGTGAACATCGCAATAATAAGAAAGTAGAATCAGCCGAAACGACTTCGCGCAAGCGCAAGACGGCCAGTTAAAACGGCAATTCGTCTGTGCTGGCTGGCACGGACTGATCAAACCGATCATTCATTGGGGGTGGCGGGTTTTCCTGGCCACCCTCCGTTTTTTCTACCCGCCAGGCACGGGCCTCGGTGTACCAGCGGCCATTATACTCACGGCTTTCCAAATCAACGGAAACGGTTACCACATCGCCCGCGGCTAAACGGTATTGATCGATTTTATCGCCCCAAACCGACAGGCATACTTTTTTGGGATACTGGCCCGGAGTTTCCAAAATGAACTCCTGCTTCCGCCACGTGCCGCGTTTTCCCTGCCCGGTTTGCTGCGCCAGCAACTGTGCCACCCGACCTTTCAATTCCATTGCCATGAGTACTAATTTTTGTTTTGCTAAAGGTAACTAACCTTTTCGGATTCGCTGAAAAAAACGATCGATCAATTCCTTGCTTTCGGCTTTGCGGAGGCCTTTGACAATTTCGGTACGCGGATGCAGCAAGGGTTGGTTCACGAGGCTATAGCCCCGTTGCACATCATCCGCTGCATAAACCAACCGCTGCAACTGCACCCAGTGGAGGGCCCCTGCGCACATTACACAGGGCTCGAGCGTGACAAAAAGTGTACAGTCGGTTAAATATTTGGAGCCTAAAAAATTGGCAGCTGCCGTGGCGGCCAGCATCTCGGCATGCGCGGTGGCATCCGTGAGGCGCTCCGTCTGGTTATGCGCCCGAGCGATAATCTTCCCCTGGCACACCACCACGGCCCCCACCGGTACTTCCCCGTCTGCGAAAGCTTTGTGCGCCTCTTTCAGCGCTTCGCGCATGAAATAATCATCGCTGGAGAAATCCATCGTTATTTTACCCGTAGACTTTTCATGACGGCATGGGCCTGTTTTTGCCATTGCGGCATCACCGGCTTGACGCACGAAAAGGAGAAAACCAGCGTTCGCTTGGGCTCCACCAGATATTGAACAAAAGAGTATTTCACCACCGGCTCCTGTTCACCCAATTTGCCCCTCGTGCCGTTCACCCGCGATTCAAATTCAAAAAAGATGTACGTCTTACCGTGTATTTCCTGGGTTCCTTCGGAGATGAAATAGACTTTATCATAAAGATTGGTAATGCCGGATTTAAAGAACTGGCTGGCTACTTTAAGGTCGCCATCCGGCCATTGGGTGGCCGACAAGCTAACGGAGAAATCAGCCTGCCGGTTCTGATCGGTAAAAGCGCCTAAGGGCGCCCGAACCGATGGAAATCGCTGAACCAGATCATCCTCCGTCATGGGTTTCAGATCTTCCGGCAACATCACGGTAATCTCCTCATTGATTTTCACCTTAACCAACTTTTGCGGGGTAAAGGCGGCCAGCACCGTCAATACGAAAAACAGGGAATAACGTAGCATGAGTGAATTTTGGGGAATAACGGAAAAAACGTGCTTATCCTGCATAACGGCACAAGTTCTGTTTATTTTTGCCCCTCAAAATTAACCAAAAAACCATGCTTCGGACGCACACTTGCGGTGAACTGCGCTTGGCCCACGTGAACCAGACCGTTACCCTGGCCGGTTGGGTACAACGCACGCGCGACAAAGGAAGTTTATTGTGGATTGACCTGCGCGACCGGTATGGTATCACGCAACTTTTCCTGGAAGAAGGAAAGTCGGATCCTCAGTTGATCGCGGCCGCCCGCAGCCTTGGGCGCGAGTACGTCATCCGCGTAACCGGAAAAGCCTCCGAACGAATTTCGAAAAACGACAAATTAGCTACGGGCGAAATTGAGGTTAAAGTGGAACAACTAACGGTGTTGAATGCCGCCAAAACTCCACCCTTTACCATTGAAGATGAAACCGATGGTGGTGACGATCTGCGCATGAAATATCGCTACCTCGACTTGCGCAGAACGCCCGTGCGCGAGAGTCTGCAACTTCGCCACAAAATGGCACAGCAAACGCGGGCTTACCTGGACAGTCTCAACTTCATTGAGGTGGAGACACCCGTTTTGATTAAATCGACACCGGAGGGCGCGCGCGATTTTGTTGTGCCATCCCGGATTCACCATGGCGAGTTCTACGCATTGCCGCAATCGCCCCAGACGTTCAAGCAGCTCTTAATGGTCAGCGGTTTTGACCGTTACTATCAAATTGTAAAGTGCTTCCGCGATGAAGACTTGAGAGCCGACCGCCAGCCCGAGTTCACGCAGATTGACTGTGAGATGGCCTTCATTACACAAGAGGACGTGCTGAGCACGTTTGAAGGGCTAATTCGGCACCTCTTTAAGAGCGTAAAAGGAATTGATCTCACTTCGGTGCCGCGCATGAGTTATGCCGATGCCATGACCCATTACGGATCGGACAAGCCGGATACGCGCTTTGACATGAAGTTTGTTGAGTTGAATACCGTGGCAAAAGGCAAGGGTTTCGGTGTGTTTGACAACGCGGAACTCGTTGTTGGCATTTGTGCCAGCGGCTGTGCCGAATACACCCGCAAGCAACTCGATGAGTTGACGGAATTCGTGAAACGACCCCAGGTAGGTGCGAAAGGCCTGGTATACGTGCAATACAAATCAGACGGCACGTTCAAGTCATCGGTAGATAAATTCTATGGGCCTGATGATTTAAAGCAGTGGGTTGATGCGCTACACGCCAAGCCAGGTGATTTGATCTTAATTTTATCTGGTGAAAAAAATGCCACACGCAAACAGTTAAGTGAGTTGCGCCTGTTGATGGGGGAACGACTTGGACTGCGCGATAAAACAAAGTTCTCGGCACTCTGGGTGCTGGACTTTCCGTTGCTGGAATGGAGCGAAGAAACCAACCGGTGGCATGCGATGCATCACCCGTTTACGTCCCCCAAGCCCGAAGACATGGCATTGCTCGACAGTAACCCCGGGGTTGTGCGTGCAAATGCTTATGACATGGTGCTGAACGGCACTGAAATTGGCGGTGGTAGTATCCGGATTCACGACCGCGCTACGCAGCAACTGATGTTCAGCAAACTCGGCTTCAGCGATGAGGAAGCCCGAAAACAGTTTGGCTTTTTGATGGATGCGTTTGAGTTCGGGGCGCCCCCGCACGGAGGAATTGCCTTTGGCTTTGACCGACTGTGTTCACTCTTTGGTGGAGCCGAGTCCATCCGCAATTTCATCGCCTTCCCGAAAAACAACGCAGGTCGCGATGTGATGATTGATACGCCTTCGACTATTTCGGAGGAGCAGTTGAAAGAATTGGGGATTCAGGTGCGCGATTAACGTCAATCAATCAACCGCAAGGTTTGGTCGGCATTGATGGAAATGTCGTCCTCTCCTACTTCGTCATACGGATTTTCGAGGTGGTCTTGAACGTTATCCAGGCTTACTAAGATAAAGCTGTAGAGCACCGGCATCACATATTCCAGCGCGGCCGAGTAATCGTGAAACGTGCTGGCAAAGTACGGGCCATACACCACCGGGAAAATGTAAATGAAAAACTTGCTATACATCCGAAAGGTGATGGGCGTGCGGTAATTATGAATGATCTTCATGTTGTCGAATGCAATGATCATCTTGCTCACATACTGACTGACGCGTGAAATTTCCCCGCTTTGCACACCCAAACCCCGCAGTTCCATCGTCAGGCGCGAGAGTTGGGAAAACATGTCATACATCTTCTTTTCATTCACACGCCATTCGTCCATGTTTTTGGAGCGAAACATATGCCCCATCAGTTCCTTCATTTCGCCAATAAGTGCCCGGCAGCGCTGGCTAATGTCGCTATCTGTGCGGCCTGACCAATCGCGCGTAGCGTGGTAGATGGCAATCGCATGACCTTTGAAATCACTTAGGCGCTGCAAAGCCGTCTCGCGCCTGGTATAGGCAGAACCTATGGAAAACACCACCGGAAACACAATGGCCACGCCTACGAGCAAATCCGGAAATTTGGCCGTGAGGCCGAAACGAAAACAAACGTAGGCTGATATCACCGAGAGCGCAGTGATGATTAACGTCTTGTAATTGATAATCAGGATGAAACTTTTCAGTACGCGTCTCATAGAATGATTTAGGCGTGATGAAGTTTCCAAATTCCGCCCATATTACCAAATTGGTAAGGGAATTTTCCCTGGGCGGTAAAGTCACCGCTTGAGCACCTCGGACAAGAAACCAAGCCCATAACCGGTTAACTGCACAAATGCCGATGGCACAGACAGCCAAGCCACACGTGCCGAACCGGTAACACGCCAGGCATCAACCAGGATGGCGAAGAAGTAAAGGCCGAAAGCAGTAGCAAATTCAACCGCTGCGAAAGGAGCCAGAATGGCCGTCACTGGCAGCAAGATGAGACCTACGGTAAATACTGTTGGAAACCAGTGGGTAATCTTAACTTCTCCATCGTGTGCGCGGCCAACCCGGACTCGGCCGCGGCCAAAGCCATTCACCTGGCGAAAGAACTCGCGCAGCGTGGACCTGCGTTTGTGGTAAACAAACGCATCGGGTATTAACACCACCCGAAAACCAGCCTTACGCATGCGTATGCTGAGTTCAATATCCTCGGCCAAACGATCGAAATGAAATCCACCCGTTTGCTGATACACCTCCCGACTGATCCCCATATTGAAGCTGCGCGGCTGAAAACGATCAGCTTGATTCTTTCCACCTCGGATACCTCCGGTGGTCAGCACCGATGACATGGTGTAGGCCATCGCCTGTTGTAGCGGTGTGAACTTGTCATGACCCCGATCCGGTCCACCCCACGCATCAACGGGAGTGTGTTTTAAAAAATCCAGCACACGACTGAAGTATTCGGGCGGAAGCAGGCAGTCGGAGTCGAATACCACCAGGTACCGACCGGTGGCGCGTTCAAAACCAAAATTACGGCTGGGACCCGGGCCGCTATTGGGTTTCACAAAGTATTCAATGGCCAGTTTATCGGTGAACTTTTCATACACCGCACGCGAAGTCACCGTGCTGCCATCTTCGACAATCAGTACATTAAAATCCTTCACGGTTTGGTTGACCAGGCTATCCAGCAATTCCTCTAACTCCTGCGGTCGGTTGTAGACGGGAATAATGACGGAAAAGAATGGGGGTTGTACCAAAGGATTAGAGTCTAAACAGTTTTCGTAAAGTAGAATCAACGACCCGCAGTGCTTCAGCAGAAATCGTCCCTATTCGACCCAGCATCAAATCTCGGGAGAGGGTCGCCAGCTGGCTGAGCTTTATCAAAGATGGCTGCTTAAGCCCATTTTCCGTATCAGGCTCAATTTTCACATCCCACGACTCCTGCCATTTGAATTGTGTGGTGACAAATGGAACCGTTACATCTAACTCATCGACCGCCAATACGAGGGCGGGTCTGGTTTTTGCTCCGGATAAATCCGTAAACGGAAAAGGAATCAGAACAATGTCACCCTTCTTCATTTATAGCGTTCACGAAGGTCATTAACCGTATAGATGTCCTCTTCGTCCTGCAAGAATTTGTAGCCCGAAGAACCGGAGATGAACTGCTCAATTCCCTCGTTGAGAAGGCGATCATCGAGCTTGCGCAACAAAAACTCAGCAAACTCCGACACTTGTTTCACTTCCGTTTCTGGCAAACGAGCCAAGTGATCAACGGTCTTTTTTATTAACAAATCCTTCGACATCTGTTAGTTGCTTGGTGTTCAAAGTTAGCGATTTCGACCTGTTTTCAAATGACCAAACGCCCGCAAACCACTGCATCATCGGAGTATTAGCAGGAAACTCATACCTTGCCAATATGAAAATATTGTCGCGAATAATTCTTTTCAAAGCCGCTTTTCTCGTTGTCTGTCATTTTCATTCTGGAGTTTTATTTGCCCAAAAACCAACCTGGCAGGCAATAGCCGAAAAGCAGGCTATCGCTTCGTTTCCGGAATTCTACGAACTGCTGAGCCTGCAAAACGATGCGCACGAACCAGCCGACATCGAGAAAAATGTAATCTGGTGCGAAGCCGCTTTCACCAGGCGGGGATTCACTACCCAACGGCTCAACACCCCGACTGTGCCCTTACTGCTGGCCGAGCGACCGGTAAAAAATGCAAAAAAAACCGTGCTCATTTACCTGCAGATCGATGGACAACCCGTTAACCCCAGTTCGTGGACGCAGCCCCACCCGTGGAAACCGGTATTGAAAGAACAACAGCCCAATGGTGAGTGGGGAATTATTGACGATCAAAAACTAAAAGGCACCCTTAACCGCGACTGGCGGATTTTTGCGCGCTCCACCTCCGATGCCAAAGGTCCGGCTATGGCCTTCCTGGCAGCGCTTGATGCGCTAAGCGCACTCAACGCATCCTCCAACTATAACCTGAAGGTGATCATGGATTTCGAGGAAGAACTCGGCTCACCTAACCTGCCGAAAGCCGTCCAACAGTATCAGCAGGAATTAAAAGCCGATATGTTGATCATTTTTGATGGGCCGCGTCATGTGAGCAACCAACCCACCCTTACGTTTGGTGCACGCGGCATTTGCGATATCACGTTAACTACGTTTGGCCCACGCACCCCGGTACACAGCGGCAACTACGGCAACTACACGCCCAACCCGGCTATGCGTTTGGCCCAACTTCTGGCGTCTATGAAAGATGCAGACGGGCGTGTATTGATTCCGGGATTTTACGATGGCGTGGTGTTGACAGACGAAGAGAAGAAAACACTCCAGCAAGTACCCGATGATCCGACCGAGATCAATCGCTTTCTCGGCATTGCCCAGCCGGATGCCATCGGTGGAAATTTTCAGGAAGCGATGCAATACCCCACGCTTAATATACGTGGGCTCAACTCGCTTTACATCGGTGCAAAAGCGCGCACGTTAATACCGGCATGGGCAACGGCAGAAATTGACATCCGGCTGGTGCCGTCCAGCGATCCCGAGCGGCTGATTAACCTCGTACGTGAGCATGTGAAAAAACAGGGCTTCCATCTGGTAGAAAAAGAACCGACTGAAGAAGAACGCCTGACCTATCCACGCCTGGCCGCGATGCAATCCAGTATCTCTTACGGAGCATTTCAGACCCCTTTTGATTCCGAAACTGGTCGTTGGCTGAGCCGGGCCATGGTAAAAGCCTTTGGCCACGAGCCTATTAAAATCCGAACCGCAGGCGGAAGTATACCGATCTCGCCTTTTGTGGTCACGCTGGGTATTCCGGCCGTAAGCGTACCCACGGTAAATCCGGACAATAATCAACATGCCGAAGATGAAAACATTCGCGTGGGCAATTATCTGGATGCGGTAAAAACATTCCTGGCCATTCTGATGGAGAAACTGTAACACCAAGTTTGAGTAACATGGACAAACGCACCTTCCTCAAAAGTTCGGCTGCTCTCGGGCTCAGCAGCCTCGTTTCATTCGACTCGCTGGGCAACTGGTTGACACAGTACGAACATCACTCGGCTGAGAGTCTCGCCCGCGAGGATGACTTCTGGCTGGGCTTGCGCAGCGGCTATCGGCTCAAACCGGATTACATCAACCTGGAAAACGGGTACTATTGTTTTGTGCCCACCGAGACGCTGGAGAAATACATCGAACACATCCGCGAGGTGAATTACCAGGGTTCCTACTATATGCGAACCGTGCAGACGGAAAACAAGAAAAAGGTCATTGCCCGGCTGGCGGACGTGGCCGGCTGTCTTCCGGAAGAAATGGCGCTCACGCGCAACACCACGGAATCGCTGGATACCGTTATCAATGGAATTACGTGGCGACCGGGTGATGAAGCGGTAATGGCCGAACAAGATTACGGCTCCATCGTGAACATGTTTAAGCTGATGGAAAAGCGGTATGGCATTGTAAACCGAATTCTTTCGGTTCCCAACCACCCCGCTTCAGACGATGAGATCGTCAATCTGTACCGCGATGCCATAACGCCCAAGACGCGCCTGCTAATCGTTAGTCACATGGTAAACATCACAGGGCAAATTCTGCCCATCAAGAAGATCTGCGATATGGCGCATGCGCGCCAGGTTGAGGTGCTGGTAGATGGTGCGCACACGTTTGGTCACCTCCAGTTTAAGATTCCGGATCTGGGGTGTGATTACTACGGAGCAAGCCTGCACAAATGGCTCAGCGTTCCACTCGGCTCCGGCATTTTGTATGTGCGGCAGGGAAAGGCCCCGGGTCTGTGGTCGCTGATGGCGGATTGGCAAATGAAGGATGATATCACACACCTGGCCCATACCGGAACGCACCCGGTGGCTACGGATCTTACGGTGCTGGATGCTATTGAATTCTATCAAAAAATAGGCCCCGAACGGAAAGAAGCGCGGCTCCGGTATCTTCAGAACTATTGGACATCCCGGGTTCAAAAGATAAAAGGTGTCGTTTTGAACACGCCCCCGGACCCGACACGAGTTTGCGGAATCGCCAATGTAGGCATTGCCAGCATGAAACCCGGTGACATGGCCAAGACGCTGCTGGAGAAGTACAAAATCTGGACCGTAGCCATCGATGGCCAGGGCGTGCACGGTTGCCGGATTACTCCCAATGTGTACACGACCACACAAGAGCTTGATACGTTTGTTCGGGCTCTTACGGAAATGGCGGGCTAAACGGGACGAAAAAGTCAGAGACAAACTTTAGGGATTACGCCAGTCGTTCTATCTTGCCGGCCTGATGGAGAGTTACGTTGTTTCGGCCCGCAAGTACCGCCCGCTTGGTTTTGACGAAGTGGTGGGTCAGGAGCACATCACCACCACGCTCAAAAATGCCATTGACAATCAGAAGCTTGCGCAAGCCCTGCTGTTTTGCGGGCCGCGGGGTGTGGGCAAAACCACCTGCGCACGCATCGTAGCGCGGCTTATCAACGGCTTTGAAGAGAAAGCGGAAGTCAACTCGCTTAACATTTTCGAACTGGATGCGGCCAGCAACAACTCGGTAGATGACATCCGCAACCTGATTGACCAGGTGCGCTACCCACCGCAGTTCGGCAAGTACAAAGTGTACATCATCGATGAGGTGCACATGCTGAGCAACGCAGCCTTTAATGCGTTCTTGAAAACGCTTGAGGAGCCACCTCCGTATGCCATTTTCATCCTTGCCACCACCGAGAAACACAAGGTAATCCCCACCATTCTCTCTCGCTGCCAGATTTTCGATTTCAACCGGATTCAGATTCAGGATATCAGCCGGCAACTGAAGAAAATTGCCGACCGCGAGAATGTAAAGACAGAAGACGAAGCGCTGCACCTGATTGCCCAAAAAGCAGATGGAGCGCTGCGCGATGCGTTATCGATCTTCGACTTGATGGTCACGTTCAGTTCCGGCAAAGGCGTGACGTTTCAGCAGGTGCTGGCTAACCTCCACATCCTCGACTACGATTATTATTTCAAAGTGGTTGATAGTTTGCTGACTCAACAGCACGCGGGCGCCCTCCTGCTGCTGGATGAAATTTTGCGCAAAGGTTTTGATGGACATCATTTTATTGTCGGGCTGGGAGCCCACCTGCGCGATTTGCTTGTGGCAAAAGACGAGCGCACCGTCTATCTGCTCGAAGTGCCCGACATCATCAAGAAAAAGTATGCCGAACAGGCTCGTCAGGTGAGCGACTCCTTGCTGCTCTCCTGGCTCAATATCAGCAGCCAGTGCGACATCAACTACAAGGCCAGCAAGAACCAGCGGCTGACCGTGGAACTGGCACTTATGAAAATGGCCCATGTGCAACATCTTTTCCAGGGTCAAGTCCTCACCGCTTCCTCCCCGGAAGCGGTAAAAAAAAAATAGTTGATCCTACAGCCGAAGAGCAACTTCCTGTTGCGGAGGTGAGCCAGGAAGCAATTCCGGCTGGCCAGACTACCCCTGAACCAAGCGATACGCGCACTGCTGCGCCTATCCCAACAGCCGCTGTTAAAGCCAAAACCACGCTTAACCTCAAAGCACTTGGCAAGGCTAATGAAAAAAACCAAACGGAGGCATCGGTGGCCCTTGCTACCCCGCTGCTGAATGAGTCCGTTACGGCTGCGGAACTTGAGCGTGTTTGGCAGGAGTTTACAACGCAGCGTAAATCACAACCGGCCGAATTTCAATTGTTGAGTCGCGGCTACCGGTGGGACGGACAAAACCTGCACGTGGAGTTAACCAACCCCGTGGAGGAAATGCTGCTGGAAACCCTGAAAACGGACCTGCTGGGATGGCTGCGCGAGCAATTGCGAAATCAGTCTTTGAATTTGCAGGTAACACTTAGGGCGAACGAGAACAAAAAAGTGGTGTATACCAACCGTGAAAAGTTCGATTACCTGTTGCAGCAATATCCATACCTGCAGGAATTGAAAGAGCGATTGGGCCTTGATCCGGACTTTTAGCGATCAAAAAATCTTTTTTCTAGCCTAACATTTCTCCCCGCTCTTCCGTTTTAATAGTAATACTCTCGAATATTGTGCGCAGGCTTGTCTTCATTTTATTGATATTCAGCTGGTTGGGTGTGGATCTGGCCAGTTCGATTACATCCGACCGCTTGTGCATTGAATCGCACGCAACCGAAAAGGTTGAAGAAATCGATTCGAGGGCGGAAGAAGTTCAATGGGCAGAAAGTCGCAAATCTGTGGCTCGCGCTTCGCGGGCGAAAGCCAAACCCTGGCTCGGGTTATCCGTCTTTTACCTTCCATCGAAAAAAGAAAATTTTGCTGTTAATCAAACGCGGACAATTCTGTACCGCAACCTGCTGATTTAAGTCACACCTATTTCGTATCGCGCGCTGCCGGCTCAAGCTGGCGAGTCGTGCTCATGCTGAGTTTTTCAATTATCAAGTGTTATCTCAACTACTATGAAACGATATCCACATCGGTTCGATCGCACCGACTATGTTGCCTGGTCGTTAACCGCCTTCTTTTTCCTGCTGTTATCATTGGTTTCGGCCAATATAACCAACGCTGCAGTACCGAATGATCCACAACCCATCTATCGCAACTATGGCCGCTAAGTTTAGTACCTCGCTGCTGGAGTATTGCAAAATCGTACTTCAGCGCGTTAGCTTCGAAGCCCGACTGTTTCGGAAAGAATACCGCAAGTCGCTGCTTCGACTTTCGCCTCAGGAGGGTAGCCACCTGAAGGCCTGGATTCGAGAACAACGCGAACACATTCAACAACGAAAATTCAATCTTATGAAAACAACATCGGTTATCATATTTCTAATTGGTCTCCTTCTCTTCAGCAGCTGTGCGGTCGTACGGCAAGGTGAAGTGGGTATGAAACGCAGGCTGGGCAAACTCAGTCAGCATGTTATTCAGCCGGGTGCCGTGGGATTCAATCCCTTCACCACACGAGTGATCAAATTGCCCATCCGCACCATGAACATGGAGATTTCGTCCAACTTACCCTCCAAAGAGGGATTGAATGTTTCAGCCGTTATTTCCATTCTGTACCGCATCGAACCACAAAAAGCTCCTTCAATCGTGGAAAACCTCGGATTGAATTATGAGGATGTTGTCATCAACAGTGTGTTTCGGTCGGCCGCGGCTGATGTATGCTCGCGATTCTTTGCCAAGGACATGCACTCGGCCCAGCGGGCCACCATTGAAAAAGAGATTACCGACCAAATGGCTCGCCTGGTGCAAGAAAGGGGTATCGTTGTCGAGGCTGTTTTACTCAAAAACATACAGTTACCAGCCGGCCTGGCGCGGGCAGTTGAAGAAAAGCTGGAGGCTGAGCAAGATGCCCAGCGCATGGAATTCCTGCTGGAGCGTGAAAAGCGTGAAGCACAGCGCAAGATGATTGAAGCACAAGGTATTCGCGATGCCCAGAAGATTATTTCCGAAGGGCTCAACCGGAATATTATTGAGTGGCAAAGCCTTGAAGCGTTCAAGGAGTTGGCGAAATCCCCCAACTCGAAAATTATCATTACGGATGGTAACGCTCCGATGCTGATCAATCCGAAAGAAAACTGACATCACGTACCGCGCGGGCCTATGGCGCGGGCCATAGGCCCGCGCGGTACATAACTCAACCTGCCATGAAAAAAACCGCACTAGCCTTTTTCCTCTCTTTTATCGCCCTACAAGCCTACGCACAATCCGTTCCAGGCAAATACACCTCCCTTCGGGAAGCACAGCTAAATGCTAATGCCTGCGAATGGCTGGACTTAAGCCGGCAGACACTCGGTGCCTCCATCGACTCGATTGCCTTGTTGAAAAATCTGAAATATCTGGATCTGAGTCGCACGGGCCTTTCGACACTGCCAGCAGGTATCGGCAAGCTCACCAAGCTCAAGTACCTGGTACTGTCGCATAATAACATCCGGAATCTGCCTCCCGAAATAACCGAGTTAAAGCTGCTACAGTCCTTATACCTGGATCACAACCCTTCGCTGGATGTGGCCGAGGCCATTCAATACCTGGCCGCCCTGCCAGGTTTACGCATGTTAAGCCTTGCTGGAGATCATATCGCCACCATTCCGGCTGATATTGGTCGGCTCAGCAAACTGGAGAGCCTCGAACTTTCCGAAAACGAATTCTCAACACTTCCGGAAACAATGGTCCAATTGAAAAACCTGAAAGTTTTGTACATCAACAATGACGCTTATTTCAATTTGCAAGACAATCTGAGTATTCTCTCCCGCATCAGCAATCTTTCTGAACTACACGTGGAAAATGACAACATGCAGGAGATTCCCGCTGGTATCAGCAAGCTAAAGTCAGTTGAATATCTGTTTCTGATCGGCAATAACATCCGTGAAGTACCAGATGAAATATTGAAAATGAAGAAATTGAAATTGCTTGACCTGAGCGATAACCCGATTCCACCGCCTCTGTATGATCAGTACCAGGAAAACCTGGCACCAAAAATCAACTTTCGGCTGAAATGGAAAGATAACTGATCCTCTGCCGTCACTTCGTGAGCTCTGCAGTACACAGCACTCCGCTGTTTATTCTACTATCATGACTCCTTTTCAATACATTTTCAAAAAGATGCCCCGGTTGCTCTTGCTTGCCACCGGGCTATGCCCTGCGGTATCCGTTTACGCGCAGCAGAATCTGTTTAACATTCCCTCAGGCGACATCACACCTGAAAAAAAGTTTTTCTACCAGCACCAGCTCAATTTTTATGCGGTCAATCAACTGGAAACCAAATCCCACCTGGTCTACGGATTGGGCAAACACTGGGATGTCGGAATCAATTTTGTAGATCTGCCGGTGCAGTTGGGTGACGGCCGCTGGATTTCCTACAACGATGAAAGCAACCGAAAACCCCTTTACCCCTTGTTAATGGCAACTGCCCAAAAGCAATTCAGCCTCGGACAACGATGGCAATTGAATGTAGGTACGCAATTGGGTGCCAACATCAGCAGTAACGTGGAAACCAAGCGGCTTGCGTTTATGAATTACGCGTTGGTGAAGTGGAAAGCTAAACGGGGTTACCTCTTGGGCGGCCCTTATCTGGCCAACGATGTTTTTGTGGGCGGACCACCGGAATTAAGGCCCGGATACATGCTGGGTTACGAGTATCGGATCAACAAGCGTTGGCTGTTGATGGGTGATTTTATCTCCGGCACACACAAAAAGTCACAGACGGTTTTGGGGGGCGGGTACAACCTGAGCAACCGGATACAGATCTTTGTCGGGGCTCTATTGGCATTTCCCAATCGAAAACTACAAGACGGCCTGGTAATCGAAGTAAACTGGTACGGATGGGATTTTATGAATGCCCACTAAACTCGAATATAGATCTTTTGCTTGTCCAACACATAGCCCACAGCCCAGCACGACAGCATTATCCACAGGCCCTGCACGCCCGAGCCGTGATAGGTGCCCGCCCACGGTTCGATCAGCTGGTGAAAAATCCATCCGTAAGCGGATTGACCCTCGATACGAAACAAGAACAGCAAATCAACCACCACACCCGAAAGTACGTAGATGAACAAGGTGTTTTTCCCGAACACCTCAAAGAAGTAGGTCCACCTTGTCCAATGGCGCAGATCAACTACATAAATCAGTGTTGCCAGCACCGCAAGATCAATGCCGCAAGTGAGCAGTACATAGCTGCTGCTCCAGATTTTCTTGTTGAACGGAAAAAAAAGATCCCACCAAAAAGCCAGCATCAAGAGAGCAGCTGCCGCTACAAAAAGTCTGGCTATTCCTTCACTGGCGTTGGCCTGCCTTCGGAACCAAACCAACGCCCCATAGCCGATGAGCACATTAACTACTGCCGGCAACGTGCTTAACAACCCTTCGGGATCAAATGGAATTCCCTCGCCTTTGTACAAATGGTTTGCTCCGAGGAGCCACAGATCCAACTTCAACACGGCATTGCCCTCGAGCGTGAGGTCGCCAAAGCCAAGTAGCAAAAACCAATAACCCACCAGCAACCCGACCGAAGTCCAGATGAGCGCGCGGGTCGAAAAAAAATAAACCAACAAAGCACCCATTCCATAGGCCAACGCAATGCGCTGCAAGACGCCAAAGATCCTGACCGTCTCCCATGATTTGAAGGTCAACACTCCGTCCACATAGTTGAAGAAAGGGAACCAGCCCAACAAAAATCCGATGAGAAAAATCAAGAAGGTCCGCTTGCCAATCTTCCACAGTACAGCCCGGGCACCCTCATGGGAATAGCGCGGCAAACTCAACGCAATCGAATTGCCAACCACAAACAAGAAGGTAGGAAAGATCAGGTCGGTGAGGGTAAACCCGTGCCATTCGGCATGCAAAAGGGGCGACCAGGCCAACTCGTAGCTACCCAGCGAATTCACAATAATCATGAGGGCTACGGTAAGACCGCGAAGCAGATCCACCGAGAGGTAACGTTTCTCCATAGGCAGGCAAAAATCAAATTTATCTGATAATCAGGATCTTTCAATTTTTTGGTTATTTAGAATTATTCCAAATAATTTGCTCAATAAGCATCTGTGTTGCATCTTCGCGCTATTAAGAATAATTCTAAATAACATGGATAAGAATTTTGTAGCCATCAACTACATCGCTTGTGAAACGCACTACCGCGAACGTTTCGAGCAGTTATTTGCCACCCGGGCCCACGCCATAGACCGGATGCCCGGTTTTGTTGACATGCAGGTATTGAAGCCCAACCAGGATGGCGAGTACCTCATTGTGAGCCATTGGGAATCGGAAGAGGCATTTAAAAAATGGACGAATTCGCCCGAATTCATTGAGGGTCATAAGCGTGGCTTTGAAGATATCCGGCAAGCACGTGAACGTGGCGAAAAACCCCCGATGAGTTCCTCGTTCAAAACGTACGAGGTGATTGCGAAGTAATGTTCAGTGGCGTACAGCCGGGTGTTCAGAAATGATACCCGGCTTTACGTGTTCATTTGATTTTGCGCTCCCCAGCCACTCCCAATCGGTTGGCCGCAAAATTGCCTGGGAAAAGGAAAACACAAACATGCGCGTATTTTTCGGCCTCCTTCTGTGGTTCTTCTTGCTGGTTGTTTGCTGGCCGCTGGCTCTGCTCTTCATTTTTCTGTTACCCCTGGTTTGGCTTATTACCATTCCTTTTCGCATAGTCGGTTTCTCCCTTGACCTGACATTTCAAGTAATCCGCGGTATCGTGCTCTTTCCGTTTCGGTTGTTGAAAATGACAGCGTGAAACCTACCCTAACTACATAAAAAAAGCATCCTTCGATCTGCCTTTTCGTTTGGAAAACTATCCGGTGTTATTCGAATGACCGGCTCTCAGCCGGCTGGTACACGTAACGGAACGTATAAAAACGGTCCTTATCCACCATATTATTGGGCGATGCCGGAGCATTCTCATAGTAGCTGAGTATCTCCATCTTCACATATTTGCCATCGGCCGTGCGAACCACAATAACGCGTCCTGCAATTGGAGAAACGATGGTGGACGTTGCCGCACCCGTATTTTGCCACCAGTGGTTAGTTGCGGTGCTGCCCGTTATAAGCGGGCTGCTCAGCACCGCAAATACAGACGGTACTGCATTTTTGTTATCCTGAATAAAACCTGACTCAGGCGCCTCGCGAATTTCATCGAACGTGCCCACCACTACTTGTGCAGCAGCAGTGCCGGGTCCGCTGGTACCACTGTTAAAAATGATAGATGTGGCGCGGAAGCCGATATCCCATGAACCAGACGCACTGTCGGCATTTGGGATAATTTGACCAGTCCGAAAATTGAAGAGCGTATATTTTTTGGTCTCAGCCGGCCGGGTAGGTGGTCCTCCCTGATTAAACACCAGTGGTGCATAGTCGGCATTGAGATTGGTGATGGTTTGAGCTATAACCTCCGGTTGTTCCTCGGATTGCTGACATCCCCACATACCCATCGCTAAAACAAGGACACACTGTGCGAAAACAGATTTATTCATATGTAGATCTAGTTTGACTTTTCAGATTTAGAAAAGGTATACGAAAGACTGGCGTACCACAATCGCCCGGGTACGTTGGGAATAAAAACGGGTTCGGTGTAGTCGAAAACATTGTCCACTCCACCCTGTATGCGAAAGCAGTTCATGATGGTTTTAGCAACTGCCACGTTAACCAATGCGTAGCCTGCCACGAAATCATCGTGCACATCCAACACGTTGTTACCCGGCCTGTTGGATGGAGGTATTACTTCACCCTGCACATTGCCAATTACATCACCCACACCAAACTTGCCCCGGTAAATCACGCGCACATTGGCTTCCCATCCGCGTTCGGGCAGCCGAAAGAACACCTTGACATTACCCATGTGACGCGAACGATTGTATAAACCAAAATACTCTGATGTACTCAAACGTTGCGAGGCGAGTGTCTCGGGGTCTCGCCAAAAAACCTCGCCTCGCCTGATAGACCCCAGGACGTCTTTGTCCATGGCGTACAGCAACTGATAACCGGCCGACACCTGCCAACGGCTAGTCAGGTTGTAACTTCCATTAAGCTCGAGTCCTGTTGTAAATGCCCGATTGATATTGCGGTAGCTATAGATATTCTGGTTGGCCGTGGTTGTGGCCACCACCTGACTCTCGATCAGATTGTCAATCGAGTTATAAAACAGGTTAGCATCGCCCTGTAGTTTATCATTCAGACGAAATGACGAACCCAGATTGACTGACCAGGACTGCTCCGCCTTCAATTTGCCCAGCAAGGAGGGATCAAAAGCCCAACTCTGAATAAGGTTGGCCGTAGCCAGTTCATTCAGGCGTACGTTGGCAACTTCAGTACCCAGCACACTGTACCCGCCACCAGCGGTATTGAAGAAGTTGAAATAAAGTTGACGAAAATCTGGTGCTTTAAATCCGACACCGCCTGACAGTTTCACCGACCAGGTTGGCTTTATGTCGTACCGCGCAGACAATTTTGGGCTAAACTGGCCACCATAAATCGTGTTATGATCGTAGCGACCACCCGTAATGACTGACCACTTCGGAGTTGGCGTCCATTCATGTTGGAAAAAACCGTAAGTGGTACCCTGTTCACGGTTTCCCTGATCACCATAGCGCGTAGTGGCAACGGTTTCAAAAACATAACCGCCCCCAACCGTAATGGCCTGATCCGGGGTTAGAAAATATTCGCCCACCGCCTCAGGCCGTACAAAAGACTGTTGAAAGCTGTCCGAATAGTAGCGACTGCCATCGCGTTCGGAATTCAGGAAGCTTTCGGTAGCGTAGCGAGTTGAATAAAATCGACCCGTTACTTTTAGCCGATCAGAAAACCGATGAGACAGTGTTGGATTGAGATTCCAATCGCGGGCAAATCCACTTCCGGAGGTGCGTATCTGTTCGCCATTCGATGCCACTTCGAAGTTAAGGTCCTGGCGTTCATCAAAAAAGCGAGCTGAAACGGCAAACTCGGTCCGGGGCGTGATGCGATACGCAAATTTTGAATGAAACGTGTTGTTGCGAAAGGGAGACACCGTATTTCCAAAATTCTCGGGAGAAAGATCGTACCCGGCCGTGCCAAAGCGGTTCGCAAACAAATAAGCCGAGAATTTTTTGTTGGAGAATCCGACCTCTCCATTGAGATCGCTGGTTTCATTTGCGCCATATCGTGCACTCAACCCCATCTTAAAACCGGGCTGGGGCCGTTCGGTAATGATGTTGACCACACCAGCCAACGCATCGGAACCGTATAAGCTGGAAGATGGCCCCTTCACGATTTCAATCTGGCGAATGTTACCCACCGCGATGCGCGACAACTCCAATGAACCGGTGTACCTTCCGATAATCGGTTCTCCATCGAGCAAGATCAGGGTGTAGTCCGGATTGAACCCCTGCAACTGTAACCCGCTGCCTTGCCCGTTCACCTGCGGCACCACCAGCAGACCGGTCTGTTCGGTGAGCACATCCTGAAGCCTGACGGAGCCGATAGACTTGATCTGGGCTCTGCCCACCAGCGTCACCGGCATCGGCAAAGCGCCCAACTCTCGCTCGGTGCGCGTGGCGGTCACCACTACTTCCTCCAGATTCCGGTTGGCGAGCGTGTCTACACCCACCTGGGCATAACCCGACAGGGCCAGGTGAAGGCAAATGAGCAGGGGTACAACGCGCATCGGTCGCAAAAGTGCCTCAATGAAAATCCAATAAATACCTAAATCAGTATAAAATTTCCCAAAGAGAACCAGATGCCCACTTTGTTGTTATTCAGAGGTATTTTTGAATGAATATTGCGTTATTTTAAACCAAATAAACATGACAAATGTCATTTAGTATGAAGACGGACTTGTTAAGGGCAAGTGATCGAGTTGAAAATAGCCAAATCGGGAATTGGTCGGTGTTACTGCAGGAAGAGGCTTTGTCATTATCGATTTTGGCCAATGTGGAAGACCAGTCGGCCCGGCTGGCGGATTCCGTTCAGCAGGGAATCATTCACTTTTACTTCTGTCTGGAAGGGCCCGTGGTTTTTGCCTTTGGGCCGCACTACTCCCGGGAGTTGCAGCGCCAAAAAACGTATTTCTTCTACAACCCGGATGCTACCCTGCCTTTTGAGTTGATTGTGCCGCCCGGTGGCCGGCTGGTCTCACTGGCCATTACGCTGAAAAAACTTCACGAGTTGTTCACCCACGACCCCCTGCCGGTGCTCAACCCGGAAAACAGCAGCAAAAAGTTTTATGATGAACGTGAAATCTCTTCACCCCTTTTGGTTACGCTTTCCCAATTGTTTTCTCAACAATTGAGCGCCAATGTGCAGCGCATTTACTATGAAGGAAAGGTACTCGAGATCATTGGTTTATACTTCAGTACGAAACAGCCGAACACCGAAAGTTGCCCATTCCTGAACGATCAGGAAACCGTGCGAAAAATCAAGCATGCCAAGGAATTTCTCTTAAGTAATTTGGAGGCCCCTCCCACCCTGAAAGAACTTGCCAAACAAGCCGGTTTGAACGAGTATCAATTGAAAGTGGGGTTCAAAGAAATATATGGCAACACGGTTTACGGGTATTTGTTGGATCACAAACTTGATTTTGCCCGCGTGAAACTGGACAGCGGAAGATTCCAGGTGAACGAAGTAGCCTATCAAATCGGGTACACCAACCCCAGTCATTTCATTGCAGCCTTTAAAAAGAAATTCGGAATCACCCCAAAGAAGTACCTGATGAGCCGTAGAGGCTAGTCAGAAGATACCCTTTCTGCGAGAACTCCTGCGAGGGGCTGATCCAAACAAGACACCAAAAACCCCACGCACCAACTCGCGGCCAACCTGCTTGGTTACCGGGGACGACAGCACCTGCTCGAACGTGCTTTTTTCTCGCCTGGTGTTTCGGGTAGTGGTCTGTTCCCTGGCATCGCTTCTCGCAGCTGCTTCTTCTTCCTGCTTCTCGCGGGCCGCCTGCATTTTTTTGTCCAGCAATTCGAATGCACTCTCGGGGTCTACCGCGTCCTTATATTTTGGATACAGTTCGGATTGCTCGAGTTGCTGCTGATACTCCGCTTGAGCTAACGGCCCCATGAATGAGGCGGGGGGCGCCAGATGGGTGACTACGGTTTCCGTGGGTATTCCTTTTTCATTCAATACGGTAATAAATGCCTGGCCGGTCCCCAATTGAGTGAATTGCTGCTCCATATCATAAAACTCACTCTTAGGGAAAGTCTTGATGGTTTCCTGAAGCGCCTTCACATCATTGGGCGTGAACGCCCGAATTACATGGTGAACGCGATTGCCCAGTTGGGAAAGTACCGAGGCCGGAACATCCTGAGTCAGCTGCGTACAGAAGAAAACCCCGACACCTTTGGACCGAATGAGTCGAATGACTTGATCAATCTGATCAAGAAATGCTTTGGGGGCATCTTTGAACAACAAGTGGGCCTCGTCCAGGAAGAATACCAACTTCGGTTTATCCAGGTCACCGGCCTCAGGCAGCGATTGATAAATTTCTGCCAGTAAGGAAAGCATGAATGTTGAGAATATCGCGGGTTGGCTCTGCACGTCCGACACGTTGAGAAGGCTGATCACCCCGCGGCCATCCACTTTCTCAAATAAATCATCAATGTCGAACGACTTTTCGCCAAACAGCTGGCTTACTCCTTGCTGCTCGAGCGCCACCATTTTTCGAAGGATGGTACCCGAGGTTGCCGGTGAAATTTTCCCGTAGCTATCCTTAATCTCCGTGGCGCCCTCTCCTTCCGACAGATAGGCAAGCACTTTCTTCAGGTCGTTGAGGTCAACGATCGGCAGGTCTTTATCATCGGCATATTTGAACACCACCATCAATACCCCGCTCTGCACTTCGTTAAGCTCCAGCACTTTGCTCAGCAGCACCGGCCCAAACTCGGTTACTGTAGCCCTCATTTGTGCACCCAACTTGCCACCAAGCGAGTAAAGCTCAACGGGAAAGCCAGATGGTTGATAGGGTATTCCCAACGCTTTTGCCCGTTCCTGAATTTTGTCGTTGGCTACGCCTTCTTTTGCCATGCCGCTGATGTCACCCTTCATGTCGGGCATAAAAACAGGGACACCGGCAGCCGACAGTTGCTCCGCCAGAAGTTGAAGCGTCCGCGTCTTTCCCGACCCTGTGGCTCCCGTAACCAGGCCATGACGGTTCATCATCCGAAGGGGCAGGTTGACTCTTGCCTCAGACACAATTTCCGCTTGGAAAATTCCGGCACCCAAGTAAATGGAGGCTCCGGAGGAGCTGTAGGAACGGGTAATCGATTCAATAAACTTCTCGCGTGACATACGGCTTTTTGTTTTTCAAAGAAATCAAACTTCGAGATGCGCTCCTAACGGAGCTTTTTCTTTAGCAGCCAGTCCACCTGCGGGTCATCGCCCATCCAAAAGGTGTGTTCACCAAATCGCTCAAAACCATAACGGGCATAAAAGCGCTGCGCCCCGAAGTTTTTCTCCCAAACACCAAGCCACATCCAATCGACCTGAATTTTTTGGGCATATCGCAAGGCTTCTTCCATCAGGGTGTGACCGATGGATCGCCCTTGCCACCCGGTGGCAATGTAAAGCCGTTGTAACTCAAGGGTGGAGGCCCCCAGCTTTTCCTCCACTTCGCGGCTGGTGCGCAACCGCACAAAGCCCACGATCAGATCGTCCTCGCAAGCGACCAGAAGCTTTGACCCGGGCTCGTCAAATTCGTTTTCGAAGGCACTCTCACTGTAGGTGGTCGTCAGGAATGCCTCCATGTTTTCGGGCGTGTTGAACTCCGCAAATTTGTCAACATACGATTCAACGGCAACCCTGTGCACCGCGGTTAAATCCGATCGCAACGCATCTCGAATCTGCATGGACAAGACCTTAAACCGGTCTTTACTTCTTCTCTTCGAAATTCTGGAAGCTATACGCTACACCCAGTGTAAAGGCTTGCGCCAACTGGACGGCTGTATCCTGATCGTAATCGTACAATACTATTCCCCCGAGCGTTACATTCATGAAACTGTTCACTTTTGCCGTAAGTGACAAATCCAGCCGGTGATCAATTTCTTGAAGGCTCAACGTCTGATAATTCGCAAACATGAGGTAACGCCACTTCAAATTCAGGTTCTTGGCAATGTCTTTGTTAAATTCAGCCAGGGCCTGAAACGCCAGCCACTCATAACGTGCATTCTCGCCCAGTTCTACGCCATACGGTTTAAGCGGGTCCACTGCATCAAACCGACCGTTGTTATCACCCACAATCGTTACACGCGGGGCGAATGGTGACAGACGAAGTTTGAAGTATTCGACTGGGTGATACTCCAGGCCATACGCCATGGTAATAAACGCGGGTGCCGCGAAATCGGAGATCAGAATGGGTGTTTCAGCACCCGTCACCGCATCCTTGTCGTACCGGTAGCCTTGGGCAAATTGCGTCAATAAGTTTAGCGAACCGAAGAAACTCCACTTCTCATTGATATCATGACCCAGTTTGGTATCGAGGTAAATTCGGTCAAGTGTTTTTCGGTAGCCCTGGCCCTGGTTGTTCACCATACCGTACAACAAATCAATCTCATTGTCCCAACTGGTTTTATTTTTTTTATAGTTGGCTTTGTAGTTGATCAGGGCATTAAAGCCAAGGGAGTTAACACCACCCGCCTTCCAGTTAGACGAAAAGGACGCCTGGTTCAGATTGAGGCCGGCCCGGAAGGCCTTCTTCCAATTCGTAGTCGAGTCAACGCGAATTACCTGTGCAATCGTTTGAAACGAGCAAAAGAGGAAAATGAGAGCAAATGACAGCGTGTAAACGGGTTTCATAGGGTAAGGATTTACCCCAAAAATAAGAGAAAGGTTAAAACTCAGATTTGATTCAACCGAATTTCATCCAACGCCCCCTCCGTCAGGGGCTTGGTAATGAATTTAATTACGTGGTTGTTGTTGATAATCTTATCGATGTCCCGCTTGTTATCTGAACTGGATAAGATGATCACCTTACACCGGTTACGGACCATCTCGTTGAACTTTTCAAATTCATACAGGAACACGAAGCCATCCACAATGGGCATGTTGATGTCCAAAAAAATCAGGTTTGGCAAGTTCTCGGGCACTTGCTGATTGTCACGCAAATAATCCAGCGCTGCCTTGCCCGAATTCTTTGTTTCCACCCGATTGGCAAAACGGGTGATCTCAATGATTCGTTTGCTGATAAAATTATCGGTGTCGTTATCGTCCACCAACATGACCAAGTCAATTGTGTTCGTTGCAATTTCCATCAACATTTGCCCGAGTGGTTTTTTACTAAATACTGAAGACAAAAGTAAATTTTTTTGCCGTGGCAGAAACAGACTTCCCGGATAACATCGGGTGATGTAAGAAATTGTTCAAGATTGTTGAAAAATTATGGCTTTCGAACCCGCAACCGCTCACCGATTGCCAGATTGAAGTCGGTTTTGCTGTTCCAGTCCATAATCTCTTTGATCGTGACACCGTATTGCCGGGCGATTCCGTAAAGCGTATCAGAAGCTTTTACTTCGTGAAAATCAGAACCAGGGCTTTCCGTTAACTTTTCGTCAGGAAGCTGGGCCGCTGCCACTGGCGCGGGGTCGGCTTCGGCCATGAGGTTGGTGTGGGTCTCGTCAGCCCGAGTGGCAACCTGATTGCCTGCCCCGGCCGATGTGCCCCAATTAAAGGTGCTCTCTGAATCTAATTGACGAATTTCACCAGATTCTTCCCACGGTGTACCTGTCTCACCCACCCTTTTTGCAGTCAGCCATATGCGGTCACCCGTTCGCACCTGGTCGGTCAAATCCGGGTTCCATTGCCGCATCTTGCGAAGCTGTACCGCCTCGCGTTGGCTGATCGCCCACAGGCTTGTCGTTTGATCGGCCACCACATTCACCTTACTCGCATTTTTGCGCTTGCGTGCCAGAAAATAAGGAACGCCCTCGCGCACGCGGTGTGTCGGGTCAATGTCGTTGAACTTGAAGAAGCGACTGGCACCAATGCCCGATCGTTCAACCAGATCATTCAGTGTTTCGCCTGGGCGCGCGTACAGTACCGATAATCCTTCCATTTGATGCCGCTCCGAAGCTGCGGAAACTGGGGGATTTTTTGCCAGAGCCGGTGTTGCCGCCACCATCAGCACGTCAAAGTTTGGATCAAGCTTCCCACTGGGTACCACAACGGCATAGGTGCGATCAGCCGGAACCTTTTCAACACGAGCCCATTTATTATACTCACGAATTACAACTGGCTCTACCCGCATTTCCTCTGCCAACTGATTCAAAGTTATTTCCTTCCGTATCTCGACCACCGTAACTTTTATCTGAGGGTCACCTTGCAAAGTCGGCTCAAAGGCGACCTTGTGCGCGAGAAATTTTTTTACATACCAATACGTGGCCGAGTTAATTTCCATGTGGCGAGCTCCCAAATGCACCGTTCCCACACTTCGCTGTACACCGCCCGGCCCCATTTGATAGGCCTGCAACGCATAGATCCAATTATTGAAGTAGATGTTGCAACTCTTCAGGTATCGGGCCGCGCCACGGCTTGCCGACACAATGTTCATGCGCTCATCAATCTGATCATCCACGCGCAGGCCTACCTCACGTGCGGTAAAGTCCTTGAACTGCCAAAATCCCACCGCGTTGGAAACGGAAACTGCATCGGAAATCAACGCACTTTCCTGCAGCACCAGATATTTGAAATCATCCGGAAGACGCTCCTCCTTAAATATCCTCTCGATGGTCGGGAAATAGGTTCTGGCCCGCTCAACTTTCATGTTAAAGTATCGCGGACTTTGCGTCAGGGCATCCACATCCTTTTGAATTTCGCGTCTGGCATCGTCTCGGATCGTGAGCGTCATGCCGGCAAAATGCATTTTGTGGGGCACCTGCGGAGCTTGTGCGTATGAGGCAGCTACTCCGAAAAAAATGAGGCACGCTGCAAAAAATCTCATTGCGGCAAAGATACAGATTTATAGCTTCTGCATGAGCATCAGACCATCGCGAACCGGCAGCAACAGACAGTTCACGCGTTTGTCTTTCACTACTTTATCGTTGAACTCCAGGATAGCCCGGGTGTCTTTATCGGGTTTGGGCTCCACCACTTTGCCGCTCCACAACACGTTGTCGGCCACAATCCAGCCGCCCGCAGGAACGCGCTCAATCACGAGATCAAAATAGAGACTATAGCTTTCCTTGTCCGCATCGATAAAGACCAGGTCAAACGCGCCCGTTAGTGCCGGGAGGACCTGTCGGGCATCCCCGATGCGGTAGTCAATTTGGCTGCTAAATGAGGATGACTGAAAGTAACCGCGCACGCGATCTTCCAACTCCTCATTCTTGTCGATTGTAACCAACCGGCCGCCCGGGCGCAGGCCTTCGGCCAGGCATAAGGCCGAGTAACCGGTGTACGTGCCGATTTCGAGGATTGACGCTGGCTTCACCATATGACTGATCATGGCCAGCAGGCGGCCCTGCAGGTGGCCTGACAGCATGCGCGGCATTAAAACATTAGCGTGTGTATCGCGGTTAATTTTTTTTAGCAGCGCAGACTCAGGCGAGGTATGTTGCTCGGCATATTGGAGGAGAACGTCAAGGATCATAACAGCGGAATTCAATGAGCAAAGGTACTGGGTGGTTTCACTTTTTGACGTAATTTTGACTGAATGGGTAGGGATAAAAACATGGGGTATTGGTCTTCGCTCGTCACTTCGGTGCAGACCCTGTCTACCGGCCTCCGCCTCACCTGGCGGCACCTGGTGGCGGCCCGAAAAAACCGCCCGGTCCATAACATTCGGCAGGCGGACTATTTTGAACACCAGCAGGGCATTGCCACTGTGCAATACCCGCACGTGACACTCAGCGTACCCGATACCGGACGGTACAAACTTCACAATGAAATGGACGACTGCATCGTATGTGATAAATGTGCCAAGGTATGTCCGGTGAACTGCATCACGATTGAGCCGATCAAATCGGCTGAGGAGTTCGGAAAAACGTCAGACGGCACCCCGAAACGGATTTATGCAGCGAAGTTTGATATTGACATGGGCAAATGTTGCTTTTGTGGATTGTGCACCACCGTGTGCCCCACCGAATGCCTGACCATGACTAAAGAATACGACTTTAGCGTACTGAACATCAGTGAACATAATTTTGCCTTCGGCACCATGACACCGGCAGAAATTGAAGAAAAACAAAAAGCCTGGGAAGTTGCGCTGGCAGCGAAGGCCGCAGCAGCCCCGGCACCCGCAGCCGCTGCATCGAAGCCAGCGGCTGCTAAACCCGTTTTCAAACCTCGCATTCCCCCCACTAACCCGGCCTCATGAGCATCGCCCTTTACTTTTTTGCCGGACTCTCTGCAGCTGCCGCCCTGGGTGTGCTGCTTTTCAGACAAGTGCTTTATGCTGCGCTTTCGCTGCTGGCCTGCTTGTTGAGCCTGGCGGGCCTTTACATCGTGATGCAGGCCGAGTATATCGCGGTGACTCAAATTATCATTTATGCAGGCGGAATTCTCGTCATTATTCTGTTTGGCATCATGATCACTAGCCGGCTGGCCGGAAAGCCCATGCAGGTATCCACGCAATATCCCGTGATTGGCAGCCTGTTGGCTTTGCTTATTTTTTGTGCCTTGGTATTATCGCAGCCCGCAGTTACTTCACACACCAGCGATTTTTCCACTAATCATTGGCAGCGTGCCGGAAGGTGGTTGATGACCGAATACGCGCTGGCTTTTGAAACAACAGGGGTACTTTTATTGATCTGCCTGATCGGAGCCGCGGTCACCGCCATTTATCAACGTGAATCATGAGCCCGGTGCTGCTTTACCTATCTTTTCTGCTGTTTGCACTGGGAGTTTCGGTGGTGTTGACAAAACGAAATGCGATTGTCGTGTTGTTGGGTATTGAGTTGATCTTGTCGGCCGCCATCCTCAATGCCATTCATTTCAACCAACAGTTTCCGGACCGAATGGATGGCCAGCTCTTTGCGCTGTTCATCATTGTAATTGCGGTTTGTGAAGCTGTTGTGGGCATGAGCATTATCATTCGGGTGTACCGGTATTACCAAACCGCGGTGCCTGACCAAATCAATGAATTGAACGAGCGCTGATGGCGGTGATCGGACTGATCTTACTACTTCCTCTGGCTGCGAGTGTACTTGCGGTTCTGTTTCCTCTCAAACGGTTTCACCATGGAATGCTGGTGCTCATCGCCACGGCTGCTTCCTTCACATTAACCTGGTTTGCCAGAGATACCAGCCTGCAGACGAGTTGGTTGCAAAGCGGAGCCCTTAATCTGCCACTATTTTTCCACGTTGAGGATGTGCAGCTTGTCCGCATAATCACGGGCATCTCGGGGCTGGTTCAATT
Source organism: Flammeovirgaceae bacterium (assembly GCA_021298015.1). GTDB lineage: Bacteria > Bacteroidota > Bacteroidia > Cytophagales > Cyclobacteriaceae > ELB16-189. The sequence continues at coordinate 66,020 of JAJTGY010000011.1, read as the reverse complement.
CTATTCGCTTTTTTATCTGAGCTCCTCCGCTAATCACCGGTCTTACTTTAGTCTGCTCGGCTTCTTCACCTTCGCCATGTTGGGCCTTGCGACCAGCACGCATTTGCTCGTCACTTTTGTCTTCTGGGAACTCGTGGGGTACACTTCCTATCGGCTAATCGGCTTTGATACGACCACATCCTCCACTTCTGCCGCTTTAAAGGCACTACTGATCAATAAAGTTGGTGATGTTTGTTTTCTCATCGGTATTCTGATGCTGGCCTCCACGGGCCTCTTGTCAACTTCCAATCTTGTGCCCGAATCAGCCGGCACCCTACCGTTGTTGTTGATCTTTGTAGGTGTCGTAGCGAAATCTGCCCAGGCCCCTTTGTTCCCCTGGCTAACCGCAGCCATGGCCGGACCGACACCCGTATCAGCCTTATTGCACTCGGCTACTATGGTGGCCGCGGGTGTGCTGGTCTTATTGCGGCTTGTACCCCTGCTTCACGATACGGTTTCAACCGTGATTTCCTTCACCGGTGGGGTCACGCTGCTGCTGGGCGGATTGTTGGCCATCTTCTCCTACGACATTAAACGCATACTAGCCTACTCTACCATTTCACAACTGGGACTCATGGTGTTGGCCATCGGAGCGGGCGCCCATGCTTCGGGTTATTTGCACTTACAAACCCATGCCATTTTCAAGGCAGGATTATTTCTGTGTGCGGGGGTGTTCATTCATCATGGGGTGATATCGGGTCACCCTAATCCAAATGATATCCGCCACTTTTCGAACCCCAATGGCTGGTTAAAATGGAGCTGGGTCATTCTAAGCGGTAGCCTGGTGGGACTACCGCTTACCGCGGGCTTTCTCTCGAAGGAGGCTATTCTTCACGATGTGATGACCTTCAGTGCTTCACTATCCCTTTTTGTATGGGTCAGCATTCCGCTAACCGCACTTTATGTGGGTCGCGTCAGTTATTTTCTGGTGTCGAAAAAGACTGAGTCCTCCCCACTGTACGCCCTCCTGTTACCTGCCCTGCTGTTAAGCCTGGTATCCGTGACGTGGTTCGTAGCCGCAGTTACAACAGAAGCTCCCACAGCCTGGGTATCCATCGCTGTCTCGCAAACGCTGGTGATAGGAGGGCTTTTCGCTGGCTTTCGACTTGCGAGAATTTCATTTGCTGAAAAATCCTGGCATACAAACTTGGGCCTTGATGGACTGTACGACAAAAAGATGCCGCAACTGGCAACGGCATGGGGGCGGGCGGGTATCGCTGTAGACCGCCAAATCATTGACCGGCTGGTGCATGCCTGGGCCTACATCACCGTATTGTTCGCGCATCTGACTTCGTGGTTCGATCGGGCGATTGTTGACCTCACGCTGGTGGGCGGATCCTCTTGGGTAGTGCGGTTTACCGGCCAGCTTGTACGCGTGCCCATGTCAGGCAAAGTGCAGGGTTATCTGCTCTGGGCGCTGTTCAGTTTGTTTTTGTTTCTCGTACTTTGGCTGTTGCTTTAACCTATGCCCTACTTACTCTCGCTACTGATCTTTTCGCCATTGGCGGCAGTCCTCCTGGCCGGGCTGCTCCCTTCGCGTAAGCATCAGTGGTTTAGAATGCTGGCATTGGCGGTGAGCATCGGGCAGTTGCTCGCCTTGATCGCCCTGTTCAATTCGTTATCCCCCAACATTAACTTGTATTATGCCGAGCAGGTACGCTGGCTAAACATTTCACTTGGCACATGGGGTGTGCTTCAGGCCAACTACCTGGTGGCTGTCGATGGGTTAAGTCTTCCCTTGGTGGCGCTTTCTGTTGTCGTGCTTCTGATAGCGGTGATTAGTTCGTGGCACGAGCAGAAAAACGTGAAAGGTTACTTCATGCTAGTGCTCACCCTTAACGGGGCAATTATTGGCAGCTTCTGCGCGCTTGACATGCTGCTGTTCTATGTCTTTTTTGAATTCATGCTCATCCCCATGTATTTTCTCATCGGCATTTGGGGTGGCGCTCGAAGGGAGTATGCGTCCGTCAAGTTCCTGCTGTACACCTTGTTTGGTTCCATCCTCATTCTGATTGTTTTCATTGGTCTTTACCTGGGTGTGGGTGTTGTGCAGTTTGGTCAGATACTTCATAGTTTTTCGGTTCTGGATTGGCAGGATGCTCATCATCATATGGCGGGTTCCTGGTTGACATCCTCAGAAACTTATGGAGGCTTCACCCTGAAAGCCTGGGCGTTTCTTTTTCTATTGGTGGGTTTTGGCATCAAACTGCCTACCGTTCCCTTTCACACGTGGCTGCCGGATGCGCACGTGGAGGCATCCACTCCCATATCTGTGATTTTGGCGGCCTTGCTGTTGAAAGTAGGTGGGTATGGGCTTGCACGGGTCGTACTGCCGGTGTTTTCAGCAGAGACCATTCAGTTCAGCGGTTTAGTAGGCGGTCTGGGTGTAGTCTCCATCGTGTATGGAGGATTTAATGCGCTGGCCTCGAAAGATCTCAAGCGCCTGATTGCCTACTCCTCCGTTTCGCATATGGGTTTCGTTTTGCTCGGTTTGGCATCCGGTACCACCGAGGGAATTGCCGGGGCCGTCTATCAGATGGTCAGTCATGGGATTATCACAAGCATGCTCTTTCTCATTGCCGGTGTACTGTACGACCGCACGCACGATCGCCTGATTGATAACTACTCGGGGCTTGCAACCGTGATGCCCCGATATACCGCCCTTATCATGATTGCCTTTTTTGCGGGAATGGGGCTGCCGGGTTTCTCTGGTTTTATTGCAGAGGTTCTGGTTTTGTTAGGCGGGTTCAACCCGCTGAGTTTAGTGCCCGTCTGGTTACCCGCGTTGGCGGCTTCCGGACTTTTGTTGGCGGCAGGCTACTTCGCCTGGACCATTCAACGGATGCTGTATGGCCCGTTTGTTACCAAGGGTTTTGCCGGAACATTAACAGACCTTACCTCGCGCGAACGTTTCATGCTGGTGTCACTGGCTATTCTCACCCTTTGGCTTGGCATTTTGCCGCAGGGTTTGCTTAGCCTGATCAATCCGTTCGCTGAAGGACTTTCGAGGCTCTTGTCGGACCACTTGGTACCCTGACCCATGCAGGAAGCCTATTCCATCAGCGAAGTAAAAGGCGGACTGGCGTATCTACTGCCTGAACTGACCCTCACCGCAGGGATCTTGCTGATCATCATCGCAGGAATCATCTGGCACAACAAATCACGCCTTTGGGAGATCAGTATCACGCTCTTTGTGATCACAGTCCTGATGGCCGGTTTTCTGACCGTGTATGCCTGGCCTCAGAACAGCATTCGTCTGTTTTTTGGATTCATTCAGCAGACGGATTTTGCCGCCTATTTCAAATTGCTGGTTTTAACCGGGTGCGCACTCACAGCGGGTATGAGCAGAAAGAAAAGTGTTGAACATCCTGCTGAATATTTCACCCTTGTTCTTTCGGTGGCACTGGGCAGCACGCTATTCATCACCAGCAATCATGCCCTCATGTTTCTGCTGTCGCTTGAGTTGATCTCCCTGCCTAGCTACATGCTCACCGCCCTGGGCCGCGGAAAGGGTGGTGCAGAAGCCGGCCTGAAATACTTTTTGTTCGGGAGCACCGTAACCGCTGTCATGATCTTTGGCTGGTCGCTCTTGTATTCGGCTACCGGTACGTTCGATTTTACCTCAAGTGCATTTATCGATCAGTTAACTCAAAACGCGGAGCCCACAGCCTACCTCGCCTCTGCCCTGATCATCGCAGGCCTGCTCTTTAAAGTATCCGCTGTGCCGTTCCACTTATGGGCGCCCGATACTTATCAGGCAGCCTCGGCCGCCATAGCTGCGTTTTTTTCAACCGTACCGAAACTGGCTGGTTTAGCCGTGCTCGCCAAAATTCTTTTAGCCTTTCACCTTTTTGGACAGTCACCGGTTCCCTTTGCCGCCATCGTGGGGGTTTTATCCATGGCCAGCATCACACTCGGCAACGTAGGGGCGCTGCGCCAGAAACATGCCAAACGCCTGATGGCTTATTCATCCATCGCGCAGGCTGGGTTTCTGCTACTTGCCCTCGTTCCATTTGATCAGTCCGGACTGTACGCCCTGCAATTTTACTCAGCCGTTTACCTGGTAATGAACTTTGCTACGTTCTACGTTATCGGACAATTCGAACATCACCAAAACGTGCAAACGGTGGAAGACTTTAGTGGTCGGGCGGGTGCCAGCTGGGCATTGGCCCTTGTCATCACCACCGGCTTAATCGCGCTGATCGGATTACCGCCAACCGGAGGGTTTATGGCTAAGCTTTTCCTTTTTTCCTCCTTGTGGTCATCCACCTCAGTTTCCCCAACCCTGCGATTGGTTTTCCTGATTCTGGGGCTGTTAAACACCGTTGTAGCGCTCTTCTACTACCTTAAAATACCCTACTACCTATTCGTAAAAGACAGGCAGGATAAGCCAAAAAGCCTGCCATGGGAACTTCAGGGCGTTTTGAGTGTTTTATTGGCACTAGCCTTACTGGTAGCGTTCGTCCTGCCCGGTTTATTGATGGGTTGGATTAATAAAACTACCTTTGTGCTTTAGAGCCCATGAGCGACCAAATCCTCCACGAATGCGGTATTGCCCTCATCCGCCTGCGCAAACCGCTCGCCTATTACCTGGAGAAATACGGTTCCACTTATGCCATGACGAAGATGTACATTCTCATGGAAAAGCAGCACAACCGTGGGCAAGATGGTGCGGGCATCGCCAACATTAAAGTCGACATTGAACCGGGCTACCGTTACATTAGCCGCTACCGCTCGGTAAAGGCTCAACCCGTGGCTCACTTGTTCAAGAAAATTGCCAAGAAGTACAAAAGAGCCCAGAAGGAAGGCAAGGATAAATTCCGTGATGAGCGTTGGTTGAAACAAAACGTTGCGTTTACCGGTGAGTTATGGCTGGGGCATCTCCGCTATGGCACCCACGGCAAAAACAGTATCGAGAATGTCCATCCCTTTTTGCGGCAAAACAATTGGCGGAGCCGCAACCTGGTGATGGCCGGTAACTTCAACATGACCAACGTTGAAGAGTTGTTCGACATATTGGTTGATTTGGGTCAGCACCCGAAAGAAAAAGTGGACACGGTAACCGTCATGGAAAAGATCGGTCACTTTCTGGATGAAGAGGTTCAGGGTTTGTTCGAAAAATATAAAGAGCGTTACTCCAATCAGGAGGTTTCCGAAATCATCGAAAATGAAATTGATCTCTCCCGTGTACTGAGGCGGGCGTGTAAGGATTTCGATGGCGGGTATACCATGGCCGGGTTGATCGGCTCGGGCTCTTCGTTTGTGGTGCGCGATCCTGCCGGCATTCGACCCGCGTATTTCTATGCGGATGAAGAAGTAGTAGTGGTGGCCTCAGAAAAGCCCGCGATCAAAACCGCGTTTAATGTTGACTACAATCAAATCAACGAGATTGAGCCGGGTCATGCTTTAATCGTCAATAAGAACGGTGACTTTGCCCAGCATAGCATTTTACCATCGTTGGAAAAGAAATCGTGCAGCTTTGAGCGGGTGTATTTCTCGCGTGGCACGGATCCGCAGATCTACCAGGAGCGCAAGCGTCTGGGGCGCCTACTGGTGCCCCAGGTATTAAAAGCCATCAACTTTGATCTGAAGAATACCGTTTTCTCCTACATTCCAAATACCGCTGAAACAGCCTTCATGGGCATGATGGAGGAAATTGAAAATTACCTCATCCGCAAACAGAAGGACGTCATTGTTGACGGCAAGCCCTCGGTGGACAGCTGGGACGATCTGCTTTCCTTTCGGCCGCGCATTGAAAAGATCGTGATTAAAGATGTGAAAATGCGCACCTTCATTACCGATGACGAACATCGGGACGAAATGGTGGCACACGTGTATGACACCACCTACGAGGTAGTGCATAAAGGCAAGGATACGCTGGTGGTCATTGACGATTCGATCGTGCGCGGAACCACGTTGGAGAAAAGCATACTCCGGATGCTCAACCGCCTGCAACCGAAGAAGATCGTGGTCGTGTCGTCTGCCCCTCAAATCCGCTTCCCGGACTGTTATGGTATTGACATGAGCCGCCTTGGCGACTTCGTGGCATTTCGTGCTGTTGTTCAACTGCTGAAAGAACAGGGCAAAGACTATTTATTGGGTGAAGTGTATGAGCAGTGCCTGCAAGCGAAAGCAAACAAAGAACCCGTGAACTATGTCAAGCGGTTGTTCGAGCAGTTTTCTGATGAAGAAATCTCAGCCAAGATTGCGGATATTGTTCGTCCGAGCGAAATGACAGCCGACCTGGAAATCGTTTTCCAGACGGTACAAAACCTTCACAAAGCCATACCCGATCATTCGGGTGATTGGTACTTTACCGGGAACTACCCAACCCGGGGTGGTGCATTGGTCGCCAACCAGGCGTACCTAAATTACATGGAGGGTAAGCTTGTAAGAGCGTATTGACCGTTAATATGCCCTCAGGTGATACTAACTCGTTACCCGAGTTTACTTCCAGCCACATCGGATTCAATCAACAAACCTATTTTGAAACAGCGGGTTTTGAACGATAGGCCTAGCATACGATTTTCCGAATAGGTACGAACATCAATTCCATGGCAGATAAAAATCCAAAACCAACTCATTCATACACTTAAAATGCCCCTTCGGGCACTTCTGGTACCCGATTTTTGAACATGGACGGCACGATACTTTTGTGTTTTCGAGTATGGTAAACCGGGTTCGGTAGGGGTACATGCCAAATGCCGGAACCGTGTTGCCCCAAATGCTGAAAATCTCTTTGTGGAATGCTGCCGCGATGTGCATGAGGCCCGTATCGTGGCTAAACACGTACCGGGCTTGCTTGACCAGGCTGGCCGATTGGTTAAGGTTGAACTTGCCACAGCCGTTGAATACCACCGTGCGTTTTCCTAACTCCCGCAATCCGGGCTCGTACTCCGCATCGCTCACGGGTCGCGCAAAAAAGCGTTCAATCTCCTCTCCTGCTGGCGCGTCCTCGCGCCCCCCCAATAGCACCACCGGCCGATTAATCTTATCGCACAACTCAATGAGTCGCTTTACCGGTAACTTTTTGGTTTCGTGCTGAGCTCCGATGGCAACGGCAACATAACCTCCCTGAAACCCGGATGGCAACCAATCCAGCGGTACCTCATCCCGTTCGGGAATAAAAAAATCCAATCCCAGACTGTCGGGTTTTATGCCGAGGGGTTTGGCCGCTTCGAAATACCGATCGACAATATGGGTAGAGGGTAACCGATCAATTTTCAGGTTTACCAGCAGCCATTTCTCCAGGTTCAATTTCGGGAAGCTGCCGGACCGGACCCGTAGCCCGGTTTTGACGCGAAGGGTGCGTAAGTTGTGGTGAAGGTCGACAACAAAGTCAAATTGCTCGTGCTTCAGCTCGTCAATCAACGCTCCCAGTGAGTGGCGCAGCACATGAACCCGATCGATGTAGGGGCTAGACTCCACCAGTGATCGATACTGCTCTTTAACGGCATAATGCAAGCGCGCTTCAGGCAGTTGTGTCTTTATCGCACGAACCACTGGGGTAGTCAACACAATGTCACCAATCGAAGAAAACCGCAGGATAAGAATTTTCATGGCGTGAATGTGCTTCAAAATATGGGCAAAATACTACTTCCTTTTTTAGTAATTTTCGAGAGAAAAAACAATCCAGCTATGAATCATTGGCTAATTAAAACGGAGCCTGATACGTTCTCCTGGGATGACCTGGTGAAGGAAAAGATTTCGCGATGGGATGGTGTGCGGAATTTTCAAGCCCGAAAAAATCTCAAAGCCATGAAAAAAGGCGATTTGGCTTTTTTCTATCATACCGGTGATGAAAAGGCCATCGTGGGTATTGCGCGGGTGGTAAAAGAATTTTATCCGGAACCACACGAGCCCGACTGGGTGGCGGTTGACATAGCGCCAGACCGAAAGCTGGGGCGTACCCTGCCGCTGAGTGAAATCAAACAAGAGCGAAAACTGGCCCAAATGGTGCTGGTCAAGGCAGCCCGGCTGTCGGTGCAACCCGTCACTCCAGCCGAGTTCAAAGTAATTGAACAGCTCACTAAATAGTCGAAACATGACTGCGCGCATCATCCTGGCTTTCTGGCTCACCAGTCAATGTGCATTGGCTCAGGTGGCCGAGGTGGCGCGTTTTGAAAAGGAAGTCAAAGCCAGCGATGATCTCATTGTTCCCATTTCGCTGCTCGATAACGGGTTGGCTTTGGTGCAAAGTTTAAACGAATACGAAAAAGTAAAACGTAAATGGGAGTTTACGCGCCTGGATACGACTCTCAAAAAAGTGAATTCGGAAATTCTGGCCCTCGACAATCAGGCCCAACTGGTTGGGCACGACTATTACCGGCAACAGTTGAGTGTGCTGTTTCGGCTTGGGGAAAACGATCTGAATGATCTCATGCTTATACGGTTCAACCCGTCATGGCAGTCTGAAACGTATCGGGTTTCGTTGCAGTTGAATTTCAAGCCTTCCCACTTTATCACGTTGGCCCATACAGCGGTGCTGGGCGGCTACATGGGGCTAGATCCCGTGGTGGTGGTATATCAATTTGCCGAGCGGCAAGCAAGTGTGTTGCCGGGCTTCCTCATGAAGGACACCGAGTTGCTCGACCTGCGGGCCAACCAAAACGGCACATTCAATGTACTGTTGTTCGAACATTCGCGGCTGGCAAGGAAAATCACTTTTAAGACTTTTGATGATCAGGGGGCTTTACTGCTAGAGGACATCATTCCGTTAAAAGAAGGCGACCATATTCTCTCGGCCATCACCAGTACGCTACAAAATGATCAGATCATGATTGTAGGCACCTGGGGAAGTAACCGTGGCCGCCTGGGAAAAGGAATTTTTGCAACTAGTGTAGATCCCTTTAGCGATCAACCGGTGCATTACACTTCCTTTGCCGAAATTGAACATTACCTGGATTATTTGCCGGAACGCAAAGCAAAAGCAATTATTGAAAAAACCCAGGAGCTTCGGCAACGCGGGCGCGACCCGGATTTTAGCAGCTATTTTTCTCTTTACAAATTCGAAGAGATCGCCAATAGTTTTTGGGTGTATGGAGAGGTCTATCAACCCTCAAGCGGAGCTGCACTGCCCCCTCCTTTTTACAACCCATTTTACGATCCTTTTTATAGCGGCTCATTTCCCAGCCCATACGGATTCAATCCCTGGGCCGGCCGCCCCTATTATGCAACCCCGGGAGTTCCCGCGGGCCCGGCCGAACACCGGATATTTGAGTCCGTGGCGTTGCAAATCAGCCCGGAAGGAAAAATCATACAGAGTTTATCATTACCGAGTGGCGATTTTAAAACCGATTTTATCGAACAAGTCGGTGATTTTGGGGTTTGGAAAGGCAAAGCCACGTTGGCCATGAAGCATGAGAAAGACATTTTTGTCGGGTACGGTGATGCCGGGGAGGATGATTTGCGCGGAGATACACTAACTGTGGCCGGTAAAAACCCGGGGGAAATGATTCGAAACGAATCAAAGATTAATGCAGGCATCCGGCATTGGTTTGCTAATTATTTTTACGCGTGGGGTGAGCACACCGTACGATCAAGACAAACAGGAACTTCGGAGGGGGATAGTCGCCATGTCTTCTATGTCAACAAGATTCGCTTTTGAGAAACTGTTTGTTCTCCTTGCTCTTCTGCTGCCGTTAACCGCCCCGGCTCAGATACAACCGGCCGAAAAAATTGAAGTATTGCTCTCGGAGGAACAAAACCCCGATACCGTTGTACCGGATAGTGCGGGCGTTACATTGGTTCGAAGGGATGGACCCGACAACTCACAGTTGTTGCTGATTCGCTTAAACACCAACCTCCAGGTGATTTGGCGAAAGAATGTAGCGGTTGAGTTTAAAGGTTACATCGCGCAAGCAAAAGTCCATCAGGGCATCGCCTACTTATTAATCAAACATGAAACATATTCCATTACTGGCTTTGAGTTAGTTCTTGTTGACTTGAGCACCCGCGAATCCACGGTCAGGATTATCACCAATGTCATTCCATTCCTCCCTCAATTGATGGAAATCAGCGATAACAGCATTTTACTGGGCGGGTATTTCAATTACAGGCCGTTGGTGCTCCATTACACGGTCAGCACCGATCAATCCAAAATTCTTCCAGGTTTTTTTAATGAGACCGGTAACCTTGATCAGATTCGGGCAAATCGAAACGGAACGTTTGATGTCGTGGTAACCGGCTTAAACAATCAGCGCAAACGAAGTGTGTGGGTGCGCAACTACACGAGTGACGGCATTCTACAGAAAACCATTCTGATTGAACCCGAAGAAAAGAAAAGTCTGTTGTTTAGCCGGTCATTTACATTGCCCACCGGGCGGCAAGTTGTGGTCGGCTCCTACGGCCGGCATAACACCGAGTATTCGCGCGGTATATTTGTGGCCCGGGTAGAACCCAACGGAGAGTACGAAACGCGCTATTACAGTTATGCTGATCTTCAGAATTTTTTCCGGTATCTGAAACAGCAGAAACAAGATCGCATTCAGCAGCGCATTGAAAGAAAAAAGATCCAGGGGAAAAAACCAAAATTCAGTTACCGGCTGATGATTCATGAATTGGTGCCCTATCAAAATCAGCTGATTATGCTGGGCGAAGCTTTCTACCCGCAGTACCGGCAGGTGAATGCCCGGGGGGCCACCTACTATGTGCTGGATAGTTTCTCGTATACACATGCCGTCATTCTTGGTTTTTCGACCACCGGAGAATTGCTCTGGGATAATTGCTTTGAGATCAACGATGTTGAAACCCGAAACCTCGAGCAATTCGTTCGAATCCGCCCTGCCGCAGGGGACCTCAACCTCCAGTACCTGCACGATGGATATATCCGAACAAAAGTGATTCAGCGGGATCGGGTAATTGAATACAAAAACAGCCTGGATTTATTAAACCGGCAACCCTCCCGCAGACGTTCGGTCCAACAAATTGATGCTTATCTGGACTACTGGACCAACGACAGCATGCTGGTTTATGGCATCCGGCCCATAGCCCTAAATGACGAAAGCGGCCAGCGCATCTTTTTTCTGCACAAGCTGAAGTTCACTGACAATTGATTACTTTTGTGCTTGCCTATGCGCAAAAAGCTGATCTTCGATTCGGACTTACTCACGATCACGCTCCAACGTCTTTGCCACCAAATTCTCGAAAATCATCCCAATTTCTCTGAAACGGTAATTGTTGGATTGCAGCCCCGGGGCATCTACCTGGCGCAGCTGTTACACGCTCAACTGGAGCAGCTCACCCGGCAGAAAATAGACCTCGGCTTTCTCGATGTCACGTTTCATCGGGATGACTACCGGAGACGCGAAGTAGTGGCGCGCGCGAGTGAAACCAAAATTGACTTTCTGATTGAAGGCAAAAACGTACTGCTGGTTGACGATGTGCTGTACACGGGGCGCACGGTGCGGGCCGCAGTGGATGCCATGTTGGCATTCGGCCGGCCGGCCAAGGTGGAGTTGGTTGTGCTGGTGGACCGCAAATACACGCGCGACCTTCCCATTGAAGCCAACTATGTGGGTAAGTTTGTCAACACCCTGGAGTCGCAACGCGTATTGGTAGAACTGGAAAGCCAAGGCGCAGAGAACAATAAAATCTGGTTGATCAATAAAGAATAGACAATGGCCAAACTCAGTCAGCGGCACCTGCTCGGCATTAAGAACCTGACCACACAGGACATTGAGTTGATTTTTGATACGGCCGCTAACTTTAAAGAAGTCATTAACCGACCGATCAAAAAGGTACCCTCGCTGCGCGATGTCACCATCGCCAATATTTTCTTTGAAAACTCAACCCGGACGCGCCTTTCATTTGAGTTAGCTGAAAAAAGATTATCGGCCGATGTGGTGAATTTTTCGGCATCCGGTAGTTCAGTAAAGAAAGGAGAAACGCTGCTGGATACCGTCAACAATATTCTGGCCATGAAGGTGGACATGGTGGTCATGCGCCATGCCAGTGTGGGAGCTCCTCACTTTCTATCGCGCCACATTAAGGCCAACATTGTAAATGCCGGAGACGGCACACACGAACACCCAACCCAAGCCTTATTGGATACCTTTTCGATTCGCGAGCGACTGGGTACACTCAGCGGAAAAAAGGTGGCCATTATTGGCGATATCCTTCACTCCCGCGTGGCACTCAGTAACATTTTTGCTCTTCGAAAACTGGGGGCCGAAGTGCTGGTATGTGGACCTCCGACTTTGTTACCTAAGTACATCACTTCGTTAGGCATAACAGTGGAGCTGAGCCTGGAAAAAGCACTGGCCTGGTGCGATGTTGCCAACGTGTTGCGGATACAACTGGAACGCCAGCAAATCAAGTATTTCCCCTCTTTGCGCGAGTATACCCTGTATTATGGGATCACCAAAAAAACGCTCGATAATCTGAAGAAGAAGATCATTGTCATGCATCCGGGCCCTATCAACCGGGGTGTTGAACTCAGCAGCGATGCGGCCGATTCGCATCACTCCATCATTCTGGATCAGGTAGAAAATGGCGTGGCCGTTCGGATGGCCGTACTTTACCTGCTGGCGGCAGCCAACTAAGAACTCGCTTGTAAATAGTCAGCTGAGTAGCCCCCAGCTCAGTTGAAGAGCTTCACGATGTCGTTGTAGAACACGAACACCATCAGCATCAACAGGAGGCCCATGCCGATTTTGAGTGCCGTCTCAAAAACTTTTTCATTGGGTTCTTTGCCACTAGCCATTTCATACAGGAGGAACACGACATAGCCACCATCCAATCCCGGAATGGGTAGCAAATTCATAAACGCGAGCACCATGGACAAAAGCCCGGTCATTCGCCAAAAGCGCTCCCAATCCCATGTTCCGCCATAGGCCTGAGCCATTCCGATCGGACCGGAAAGAGATTTACGAAATGAAATCTCTCCTGAAAAGATTTTCTTAAACGCTTTAATCTGCAAAAAGATGACTCCGAATGCCCGCTCGGTACCGAGGGCCATCGACTGCCCGAAGCTATAGCGAATACTGGCTAACTCACTTTTGTCGATGCCGCGAGCGCCAAAGCCAATTCGCTTGTACCCTTTAAAATCTTCATTGAAACTCAGTAGTCCGCCACCACGCTGAACTTTGAACGACAGGGTGTCGCCAACTCCCGCCTCGATGATTGAGTTAATTTCGTCCTGGTATTGAACGGGCTTTCCCTCCACCTCAACCACACGATCACCAGCCTGCAGTTTAACCCGGTGAGCAATTGTCTCCCGTTTTTCTTTTTCTTCGGGATAGAATTTAGATACCTCACCCACGATTGACGGAACCCTGGGTGATAAAAACCGTCCAGCCGCGTTGCGGTCATTAAAGTTTTCAATAAAGTCGGAAGGAATATGAATCGTCAGTTCCTGACCTCCCCGCACTACGGTGTAGTACGAGTTTTGTGACAGCAAAACATCTGGCTTCACTACCTCCTGAAAATCGTCAAAATCCTGACCATTAATTTTCGTTACCTGATCCCCTGTTTGAAACCCAAGCTTGATGGCCAACTCCTCGGCATGAACCCCGCCATGTTGGTTTACATAGTCTCTGGGCACATACGTATCGCCCATTAGCCAGGTAATTCCAATAAAGATTAATACTCCGACAATCACATTGACTACAATACCTCCCAACATGACAATCAAACGCTGCCACGGCTTCTTAGCCCTAAACTCCCAATCCTGGGCAGGTGCTTTCATGGCCTCTTTGTCCATGCTCTCGTCTACCATGCCGGCAATCTTGACGTAACCACCCAGCGGAAACCACCCCACGCCAAACTCCGTATCGCCCTTTTTGTATTTCACCAGGGAGAAATTCATGATGTTGGCGAGCGGAAAGAGGAAATCAAAAAAGAGATAAAACTTCTCGACCTTGATATTGAACCACCGGGCGGTGATGTAGTGTCCCCACTCATGAACCACGATCAAAATTGAAAGACTCAGCAAAAGCTGAGCGGTCATCACAAATCCTTCCATTCTACTTTTTTAATAATTCAGTTGCGACTAAACGTGTTTTCTGATCGGTCTGTACATAATCCTCATAGCCCGGTTCGGCCACATAATCCATTCGTGCCAGGCTTTGCTCCACCACATCCGACATTTGAAGGAACCCGATTTGATCTTTCAAAAAAGCGGCTACGGCAATTTCATTTGCAGCATTGAGGACACACGGCATGTTTCCTCCCCGGTTCAACGCCTCATACGCGAGCGCAAGGTTACGAAAAGTTTCCGTATCCGGTTTCTCAAATGTCAGGGCCGGGTAGGCACCAAAATCAAAACGCGGGAAGTCACTTTTCAACCGCTGCGGAAAGCCCAACGCAAACTGGATGGGTAAACGCATGTCGGGCAAGCCCAGCTGCGCTTTAATCGAACTATCTTCGAATTGAACGAGCGAGTGAATGATCGACTGTGGGTGAACCACGACTTCCACCTGATCGGCCCAGAGACCAAAAAGCCATTTGGCCTCAATCACTTCCAGGCCCTTGTTCATCAGCGAGGCGGAATCAATCGTTACCTTCGCCCCCATCGTCCAATTGGGATGTTTGAGGGCCTGTGCCTTGGTTACCCGCCCCAGTTCTTCTCTCTTTTTGCCCCGAAAAGGACCACCGGAAGCGGTCAGAATTATTTTTTCGATCGGGTTTTGAAACTCGCCCACCAGGCATTGGAAAATAGCCGAGTGCTCAGAATCTACCGGGTAGATGTTCACGCCTTTCTCGCGGGCCAGTTGCGTAATCAATGCCCCGGCAACCACCAACGTCTCCTTATTGGCCAGGGCGATCGCTTTTCCGGCTTCGATAGCCTTAATGGTGGGCCTTAGCCCACTATAACCTACAAGTGCAGTGAGCACGACATCGATGGTATCCATCTGAACAACACTGGCCAGGGCATTCTCTCCGGCAAAAACCTTAATCGGTTCATGCTGCAATGCCTCTTTCAGGGTGGTGTAGTGAACATCATTGGAGATGACCACCGCATTCGGCTTGTATTTTTTTGCCTGCTCAATCAACAAGTCGGCATTGTTTTGCGCGGTGAGCACCTCAACCTCAAACACTTCGGGATGAGCGGCTATCACGTCCAACGCTTGTGTTCCGATGGACCCGGTAGAGCCCAGGATGGCGATTCTTCTACCCCGTAGTGTCATTGAGGATATTCGGACTTAAGTTCCAGCATATTTTGCTTAAGGACAGGTAAATCGATGATAACCACACTCCAAACCGAGGGCAGGTCAACTCCAAAATACTCGTGAACGAGCTTATTTCGCATAGCGCCAATCTGACGCCAGGGTATGTGTGGATGCGCGTTGCAAAAAGCATCGTCAAATTTCTTGCTCGCCTCTCCGATGACTTGAATGTTGCGAATAACAGCGTCCTGGATCAGAATACTCTGACAGAACTGGTCCTCGCTGATGCCATGAGTAAACTGTTCGATGCGGCCTATGGCATTCAAGATATGAAGAACATACAAACGATTATCCTTCATACCAGACTAAATGAACTGGAGGTCGCGCTCAACATACGGTCTTATGAGCGGATTCAGTGAGCGGTCTAAAACAAGGTCAACTGTGACTCCTAACGCATCTGATAGGCGCTGTTCGATGCCAATGAGATCCAGAAGTGAAAACTTGACGGTACCATCTACAAAAAGCAAAATATCCAGATCGCTTTCTGCATGGTGGTCGCCCCTTGCATAGGAACCGAATACGCCAACCTTGTACGGAGCCAGAGGTCGTAGCAACTGACGGACGATCTGCTTTTGCTGGTCAGAAATCACAGCGCAAATTTACTCAATTCATCTGCAATCTTCCGATCATTCGACAGCCGGGGCACCTTGTTCTGCCCACCCAGTTTCCCTTGCGACTTCATGAACCCGATAAAGGACTGAGGCTGTACCGACCGGATAACCAATGGGCGTAGGATGGCGCCTGAAATCAGGTCGTCATAATACACATTCAGCTCGCGCATCTGTTGATCCAGTTCTTGCGCAAATGCACCGGCATCGCGGGGTGGCTTCGAAAACTCAATCCACCACTCGTGATGGGGTAGTCCACTCCCGGGCGTTACCTGCGGGGCAACCGTGAATTCAACCAATTCCACTTCCGGAAACTTTTCCTGTGTGCGTTTCATGGCTTTTTCAACCTCCTCGCCAATCACGTGTTCGCCAAAAGCCGAAATGAAATGCTTGATTCGGCCGGTTACAACCAGCCGGTATGGATTCTTTGAGACAAACTTCACGGTATCCCCGATCGAATACCCCCACAACCCCGCGTTACTGTTGATGATCAGGGCGTAGTTCTTACCCAGCTCCACCTCTTCAATCGACAGCCGTCTTGGATGATCAGAAAAATATTCCTCTGCCGGCACGAACTCATAGAATATGCCATTGTTGAGCAGCAACAACAGCCCCTCGTGTACCTGCGAATCCTGATAGGCAATGAATCCTTCGGAAGCCGGATAGGTTTCAATCGAATCCAACTTCTTGCCGATACTATCCTCCAGCTTCGCCCGGTAGGGTTCAAAATTCACTCCTCCATAAACAAACACCGAAAAATGGGGGAACACGTCTTTGATCTTTTTGCCCGTGCGCATCTGGATGCGGTCAAAATACATTTGCACCCAGGGCGGTATGCCGGAGATCAGCGTCATGTTTGCCGGCAGTGTTTCATCGATGATGCGCTCCAGTTTTTCCTCCCAATCTTCAATGCAATTAGTTTTGTAACTGGGCTTTTGGTTGGTTCGAAGCCATGCGGGCACCATGTGATTGGAGATGCCGGAAAGCCGGCCGGTTTTGATCCCGGCTATTTCATCCAACTCCGGGCTGCCGGATAAGAAAATCAGGTTGCCATCCAGGAAGTCTGCCTTGCCGGTTTCATGCACATAGCTGAGCGTGGCATTCCGGGCACTGACAAAATGAGTTGGTGCGGACTCTTTCGATAGCGGAATGTATTTGGTGCCCGAGGTAGTACCGGACGTTTTAGCAAAATAGGCCGGCTTGCCCGGCCACAGCACATCGGCCTTTCCTTGCAGCACCTCTTCAATATAATTCTTCAGGTGCTCATAGTCGCGAAGGGGCACCTGGCGTTTAAAATCCTCATGAGAATGGATGCCCTCAAAGCCGTGGTCGCGCCCGAAACGCGTGCCCGCGGCCTGGCGCACTAATCCGGCAAGCGTATCGCGCTGCGTATCACCCGGCCGGGCAGCCCATGCCTGTGTTTGGCGCGCTATGTAGGCGGCAAAAGGTTTTGCCAGCAAAGAACGAATCCCCATAAGGCTGCAAAAATACAACTATATGCCAATCTTTCCGGCCCACACATCTGGGCCGGTTTTTGTAGGTTGTGGCATTAAACCCCAAACCGGGTTTGTCGTTATTTACAAAGTTATGAGAACGCTTTACACCCTTGCCATCGGGTTTATAGCCGGACTGGCCGGCTCGTATGTTTTCTACCGCAACATCGCCAAGCCGGAGACGGAACCCGCGTCTTACCAGGTAACGTCTTACACGCCAACTGAGCCCTACCGGCCAACGATTGTTGAGTCAGCGGGTACAACATCACTCGAAAACGTGGACTTTAGTTTTGCGGCAACACGAGCCATTCCCAGTGTCGTTTTTATCAATAGCATTTCACAAACAACAAATACATTTTCATTTGATTGGTTTTTTGGTGGAGGTGGAGGCGAGAGTCAACAGCGCGTAAGTTCGGGCTCCGGGGTTATCTTCACAGCTGATGGGTACATCGTGACCAACAACCACGTGGTGGAGGAGGCAGAGCGCATTGAGGTAAATTACAATAAGAAGGTTTACACGGCTGAGTTGATTGGCACCGATCCCTCGACCGACCTGGCGGTGTTGAAAATTTCCGAAAAGAACTTACCGGCTATCACACTGGGCGACTCCAAAAAACTTTCGGTTGGTGAATGGGTGGTAGCCGTGGGAAATCCGTTTTCCCTCTCGTCTACCGTTACCGCTGGCATTGTCAGCGCCAAGGGCAGACGCATCGGGATACTGGAGGACCGGTTTCCGATTGAATCCTTTATTCAAACCGATGCGGCCATTAACCCAGGCAACAGCGGGGGTGCACTTGTGAACAAAAACGGAGAACTGGTGGGCATCAATACCGCCATTCTTTCCCGCACGGGATCATACACCGGCTATGCGTTTGCTGTGCCCACCGATATTGTACGTAAAGTGGTCGAAGATCTGATTCGCCACGGCATTGTGCAAAAGGCGTTTTTTGGGGGTGATGTGTTGGAGTACAATTTTGCCAACGCGCAGAAGTACGAGTTGAATACCGATGTTCAATCCTTTCACGGTGTGGTGCTGGCAAAGCTTGACGAGAACGGGCCGGCCGCGAAAGCGGGCCTAAAACTTCGCGATATCATCACCAAGATCAATGGCGTGGAGGTCAATAGCGAAAGCGCTTTTGACGAAATACTCAGCTATGCCTACCCGGGCGATGAGATTGAGGTTACCTATGAGCGGAATCAAAAAACCAACACGGTGCGGTTTCAGCTCGTTAACAAGAACGGCACCACTACCGTAATCAAAAGGAAGATTTACAGCGACAGTAACCTGGGCGCACAACTCGAAGCTACCGACTACGGAGTGAAAGTGAATAAGATTCGCGAAGGTGGTCTCTTTAAACGCCTGGGTATACCGGAAAACTATACGATTGTAATCTTAAACCGCAACCGCGTAAATGATCCCCAAAAGGTTATCGACTTCTTCAATGACTATAAGGGAACGGTGTATATGAACGGATTTACCAGCGCCAAGCAGGAAATGCCGCTCCGCTTCAATTTGCGCTAGTCTGCTCAGGACGCAATACGGAGCTTCAGTTTCTTGGTGAGTTCTTCCACCGAGTTCTTGAAGTTCGCATCGGTTTTCATCATATCTTCTACCGATTCCAGCGCATGAATGACCGTGCTGTGGTCGCGCCCGCCAAAATTCTCGCCAATTAGCGCGAGGGTGAGTTGCGTATACCGCTTGCAGAAGTACATGGCTACCTGGCGGGGAATTACAATTTCACGCTTCTTCACCTTGCCCTTCATCGACTCCAGCTCAACCTTGAAATAGTCTGCTACCGTTTTCTGAATAAAATCAACGCTTACATCGCTTTGGATTTCCTTGACGATGTTTTTCAACACCTCCTTGGCGAGGTCAAGGTCAATATCCTTTTTGAGCAACGTAGCGTGGAAGATCAGCGAGTTCAACACCCCCTCCATATCCCGCAGGTTGGTGTCCACGCTTAATGCCAGGTATTCGGCTACATCGGTCGGTATGGCAATGCCGTCACTCTGCATCTTGCGGTGAATGATGGCCAACTTGGTTTCGAAGTCGGGCTCCTGAAGATCGGCAGTTAAGCCCCATTTGAACCGCGACAGCAGGCGCTCCTGAAATCCTTTCAGATCGCGGGGCGGACAATCGCTGGTCATGATGATTTGTTTGCCGGATTGGTGAAGTTGGTTGAAGATGTGGAAGAACATCTCCTGCGTTTTTTCGCGGCCCGCCAGAAACTGCACATCATCCAGAATCAGTAAATCCACCTGCAGGTAGAAATTTTGAAATTCCTGAAGCTTATGATTTTGGAGTGCATTCAGGAATTGGCTGGTAAAATCGTTTTGATCAACGTACAAAACGATCTTCTCCGGCATACTCTTCTTGATTTCATTACCAATGGCCTGAACCAAGTGTGTTTTTCCCACACCCACGCCTCCGTAAAGCATGAGTGGATTGAAAGACGTGATGCCGGGTTTTTTGGCCACAGCCACCCCGGCCGAGCGTGCCAGGCGGTTACAATCGCCTTCTACGAAGTTGTCAAACGTGTACGATGAATTAAGTCGTGAGTTTACCTGCTGCGGGTTTAACGCCCTCAGGCTAAATGGGGAATAGTTCTCCATGCCCTCCGAGCCCATTGAGCTCCGTTTGATGCCGTTGGCGTTCGGATAGTTCACCAACAGGGGCGGATTTTTCTGGTTCCCGCTATCCACAACAACGGAATACTCCAGCCTTGCGGTAGGGCCCAGTACAGTATGAATGGCGCTCTTCAGCACCGGAACATAATGCTCCTCCAGCCACTCGTAAAAAAATTGCGAGGGCACCTGAATGGTCAGCACATCACCATCGGCACGCAGGGGTTTGATCGGCTGAAACCACGTGGTAAAATTCTGTTCGTCAACTTGCTGCCGGATGATGGAGAGACAGTCGGTCCAGAGTGAAGTGCATTCAACTTCCATTATAAAAAACTAAAGCGTCCAGTTAGAGGTTTACAAACGTTTCCCGTTGGGGAAAGGGTGACAAAGATGTAGAAAAGGTCCGGGATAAATCAAGCTATTGTGCCGTTGATTTCAACAAAAAAATTTGGCTGTCCGATTTCGCATATTTTCGTCTGAGGTTTACAAATTATCTTTCGTACATTAATTGCCAACTTAAAAAATAGTATGGAATCAGGTATTCTCAACCTGCTGTCAGCAGAATTTACGGATTCAAACGGGGCTGAGTGGGAAAAGGCAGCTGCGGGAGAAATTGAAAATCAGGATCCATGGAAAAAACTCGGCTCGACAGCCGATAACCTTACCCTGAAGCCCTATTATGACTCCAATCCGGCAACGTATGCCTTGGCACCATCTGGGCATCCCTACCTGGGCGCCCGCGCGTGGTGGAATCTTCCGCCAGTACCTGTAGTTGATATAAAAGATGCAAACCGGCTCGCCTTGCAACACCTCGAACACGGTGCCGATGGCATTCTCTTCGACCTGGGTAACGCATTGCCGTCTAATCTGGACGATTTACTGAGCTTTATTGATTGGCCCAGTTGCGCAATCGCATTCCGAACGACAGAACCTTCGGGCCTGAGCGAGCTTATTGACGCTTACGTTCGTCAAAAAAACTACTCTCCGGGTACACTGGAAGGTTTCCTCATTTCATCCACAACGTTATCCACAATCCTGCTGCCGGGTTTTACAAAGTTTGTGACATGCGGCAAAACGATTCCCGCGCATTTGCCGGTGGCCCAGCAGTTGAACGAGGTGAAAACGTTGCTGGCACAATCCTCAGCTCCCCTCATCCTGTCGGTCTCGATCTCCAACAACTTCTTACTTGAGATCGCACGTTTGAAAGCGATCAGGCGGGCAGCCGGAAACCGGGCGCTTCATCTGCATGCCCAGTGCGACCCGTGGGTGGATGAAAAGCTGGGGCCTCACAGCAATTTGCTCAAAGGCACAACCGCGGCTATCAGTGCTATTTGTGGTGGATGCGATAGTCTGTCGGTTATTCCAGAAGAAAACACACCGCTTCTTCAGCGCATGGCGCGCAACATCACCTCGCTGTTGCGTGATGAAAGTCGATTGCATCTGGTGGCCGACCCCACCGCGGGTGCCTATGTGCTGGATCATTTGCTTCAGCAGATTGATCACGAAAGCGCCCTTGCCCCCCAGAAGGAGACATCCGTGGCGTGGCGCTCTCCTGAAAAAATCGATATCAAGACCAGCTACACCAGTGTTGATGTGAACGCCCGTGTAGCGGGCTTCAGCGCAGGTATTCCACCTTTCCTGCGCGGACCTTACGCCACCATGTATACGGTGAGGCCGTGGACCGTTCGGCAATATGCCGGATTCTCCACCGCTAAAGAATCCAACGCGTTTTACAGACGAAATCTGGCGGCCGGGCAAAAAGGATTATCGGTGGCTTTTGATCTGGCCACCCATCGTGGTTACGATTCGGATCATCCCCGCGTGGCGGGTGATGTGGGTAAAGCCGGTGTCGCCATCGACTCCGTGCTGGACATGAAGATTCTTTTTGATCAGATTCCACTTGATCAAATGTCGGTTTCCATGACGATGAACGGAGCCGTGATTCCCATCATGGCCTTTTACATCGTGGCGGCAGAAGAGCAAGGTGTTAAGCCTCATCAACTCAGTGGCACCATTCAAAATGATATTCTAAAAGAGTTCATGGTGCGCAACACGTACATTTATCCGCCCGGGCCCAGCATGCGCATTGTGGCCGACATCTTCGAGTACTGCTCACGATACATGCCCAAATTCAACAGCATTAGCATCAGCGGCTATCACATGCATGAAGCCGGAGCCCCAGCCCATATTGAATTAGCCTATACGTTGGCTGATGGGCTCGAATACATTAAAGCCGGTATTAAGGCCGGTATTGCCATCGATGATTTTGCCCCGCGCCTCTCTTTCTTTTGGGGCATTGGCATGAATTTCTTCATGGAGATTGCCAAGATGAGGGCCGGTCGGTTGCTGTGGGCAAAGCTGGTCAGGCAGTTCAATCCCAAAAATCCCAAATCGATGGCGTTGCGCACGCACAGCCAGACCAGCGGTTGGAGTTTAACCGAACAAGATCCGTACAACAACGTAACGCGTACGTGCGTAGAAGCGCTGGCAGCGGCCCTGGGCGGAACACAATCGCTGCATACCAACTCGTTGGACGAGGCGATTGCACTGCCAACGGATTACTCGGCCCGCATTGCACGCAACACGCAACTCTATCTGCAAAAAGAAACCGGTATCACACGCGTGGTTGACCCCATGGGTGGCTCGTGGTATGTTGAGCATCTCACACAGCAATTGGCAATCAAAGCGTGGGAACTAATCGAAGAAGTGGAACAACTCGGAGGCATGACTCGCGCAATTGAAAGCGGGATCCCCAAAATGCGAATTGAAGAGGCAGCCGCAGCCAAGCAAGCCCGCATTGATTCCGGTGAAGATGTGATTGTGGGTGTTAACCAATACATCACCGATGAAAAACCGGATTTCGAAATCCGGGAAGTTGACAATGCAGCCGTGCGGCAAGAGCAAATCCAACGACTGGAAGAACTGAAACGCACACGCCATACGGAGAATGTGAACCGCGCCTTGGCCGACCTGGCGGAGGCCGCGCGCAACGGCACCGGCAACCTGTTGGCGTTAGCCATCGTAGCGGCCCGCGAGCGCGCCACCTTGGGCGAAATATCGGCTGCTATGGAAAAGTCGTTTGGGCGATACCAGGCCACTATCAAATCGATATCGGGCGTATATTCGGGGGCGATGAAAAACAACAAAGAACTGGTTGAGGTTCGGGCGCTTTGCGATGAGGTGGCCCGACAGGAAGGACGAAGACCGCGTATTATGATTGCCAAGATGGGGCAAGACGGTCACGACCGGGGCGCCAAAGTCATCGCCACCAGTTTTGCCGATTTAGGATTTGATGTCGACATCGGGCCGTTGTTTCAAACTCCGGCCGAAGTAGCCATGCAAGCAGCCGAAAACGATGTGCACCTGGTAGGCGCCAGCAGCCTGGCGGGTGGCCATAAAACATTAGTACCGGAATTGATTGCCGAGTTGCAGAAAATAGGCCGCGGTGACATCAAAGTAGTGGCCGGTGGTGTGATTCCGCACCAGGATTATGACTTTTTGTACCGGGCCGGAGTCAGCGGAATTTTTGGACCTGGAACACCGATTACCGTGGCCGCACGCGAAATTCTGATTAAGATGAAAAAGTAAGATGAAACCATTCTCATATGTAGCGATAGTACTTCTGATGGCCTGCCATGGGCAACCGGACATGAAGCCCGATGACTACAGGCCACTCCTTCACTTTACACCTCCGCAGCTTTGGACCAATGATCCTAATGGACTAGTTCATTACGACAACGAGTATCATCTATTTTATCAACATAACCCCTATGGCAACACGTGGGGTCACATGAGTTGGGGACATGCCGTGAGCAAAGATCTGTTGCATTGGGAACACCTTCCGTTGGCATTGGCCGAATACACCGATGCCCAAACCGGTGACAGCACAATGATTTTTTCCGGCACAGTAGTCGTGGATGCAAAAAACTCCAGCGGCTTGTGCTCGGGGGCCGATTGCCTGGTTGCGATCTACACCTCGCACGTACACCGCGATGGTGAAGGCCTGCGCCAGCATCAAAGCCTGGCGTACAGCAACGACAAAGGGCGCACCTGGATGCGCTATGACCAAAACCCCGTGCTGGACATTCAGCGCAAAGACTTTCGCGATCCAAAAGTATTCTGGCACGCACCAACGAGTAAATGGGTAATGGCGCTGGTCATTCCGGATTTATACAAGGTGCAGCTCTATCAATCAAGCAATCTCATGAACTGGACATTGATGAGTGACTTTGGCCCGGCAGGCGACACGTTACGAATCTGGGAATGCCCAGACTTGTTTGAGCTGCCCGTACGGGATAAGCCAGGCCAAACGAAATGGGTGCTTTCATTGTCGGGTTCGCACCCGGCCGGCCCTGACTTTGTTGGCATGCAATATTTTGTCGGGGATTTTGACGGAACCCAATTCACCACCAGCCAAACAGAACCCCGTTACCTCGATTTCGGAAAAGATTACTATGCCGGCATTGTGTATAACCATCTGGAGGATCGCACGGTGATGCTGGCCTGGGCCAACAACTGGGCCTACGCCAATCAGATACCCACCGGCCAATGGCGCGGAGCCATGGCCTTGCCGCGGGAGCTACAACTGGCCGAAACCCAGAACGGGTGGCATTTGCTTCAGCAGCCCATTCGTGAACTTCAGGCACAACGAAAAAAACAACTCAACAGTCCTCCCCCAAAGATCAACGGGCCCCTCGAAATTGAAATCGAACTGGCACCCGGTGGTGCCGTTGATCTGTGGGCCACGGAGAATCAAAAGACGCAACTTCGCTATGCGAATGGAAGTCTTACGCTCGATCGCTCGCAATCCGGCAACGTGGACTTTCACCCGCTCTTTTCCAGTGAAGAAAAAATTGTGGTGGGCCAGCGCCCCTCAATGAGGCTGCGACTCATTCTTGATCAGTCCATCCTGGAAGTCTTCTCGGATGACGGACAAATCACCCTGTGCGAACAGATCTTCCCGAAAACAAGCGGTGCCATTCGTTTGAACGAAAAAGCCCGCTGGTTGGCGGGCTGGGAGTTGTCTGAATAATGGGCGTCTCTTAACCTCTGCCCGCGATACTGGACTAGTTCTGTACCTGCTTCGGTGCACTAGGAATGAGACTCCGGCACAAGGGCCGGAGTGACATTTAATTTCAAAGTAGGTTTTTAGAGATTCCCCAAAATAAGTGCTTTACGCCTTCACCGGCTCACGATGACCTACCCACGTGAACCGCCTGTTGACATAATCCGGATTAGTGAATGACGCATTGCCGGAAGGATTGCCACCGGTCACATGAAAATCAGAAAAGGCTGCATTCTGATTCATGTAAATGGCACCCGTCAGATTAAAACTGACGGGCGTGGCGGCCAACGCCATTTCATCGGCAATTTTCTCCTTCACCTGCGCATCGGTGGTATAGGCACCGCAACTGATGGCGCCATGTTGCCGTGCCATCTCTTGTGCCAGCGCAACTGACTCATCCGTGCTCTTCGTTTTGATCAACAGCGCGATTGGCCCAAACAACTCTTTACTAAACACATCCTTTTTGGATGAGTCGACTTCCACCACAACCGGAGTTGCCACGCGCGCATTTTTGAACATCGGGTTTTCAAAAACACGGGACTTCAGCCACACCTTTCCCGGCAAATGGGCTGCTTCGGCAACCCGCTCAGCCGTCTTCTTGCTTTGTACCGCTCCCAATACAAACGGCCCCGCCTTTGGGTTATCCACCAGGCTGTTGATCTGACCTACAAACTTCTCCGCGAATTCTTCAAAGCTTACCGTGCCCCCGGGAGTTTTGATACCGGAAGCCGGTATGTAAAAGTTTTGTGGAGCTGTGCACATTTGGCCGCTGTATAAGTTTACAGAGAAGGCAAGGTTCGCGGCTGTCTTGTCGATGTCCTCTACCGAATCAAGAATAACCGAATTGACACCTGTTTTCTCGGTGAACACTGTTTTGCCCGGCAATGCTTCCAGATACGAACCAAAGGCTGAGTTGCCCGTGAAATCAATCAACTTCACGCTCGGGTGTTCAGCCAATTCCTTCGTTATCATCTTATCAAATGTATCCACCGCCAACTGGCATGTGTTGGGGTCCAAATTGTTTTCAACCAATACCTTTTGAATTTCGGCCACGAAAATTGCAATAGGAAGAATGGCGCCCGGATGAGGCTTTACAATCACCGGGTTGCCCGTCATGAGGCTGGCGTAAATGCCCGTTACCGAGTTCCAGGTTGGAAACGTTGAACAGCCGATGACGACCGAAATGCCTTTCGGCACCGCACGCCACTCCTTATTCAGTTGCACGTTGAACTTACCCATCGGCTTGTCCCACACCGCCTTCGCGGGAAAACGATTGAGCTCTTCGTAAGCTGCCGCAATGGCCTCCAACGCCCGATCGGCTGCATGCGGCCCCGAGGCCTGAAACGCCATCATGTAACCCTGTCCCGTGGTGTGCATGGTGGCATAGGCTATGTCAAAAAAGCGCTTTTTTACCCGATCCAATGACTGCATCAGGATTGCACTGCGATCATCTACACTTCGCTTGCGCCAGGTTGAAAAGGCGCGGGTAGCCTGGTCAATCAAAGTCTCCACCGAAACAGTCGGATACGAGATATTCAAAGCCTCCTGCAGATAAGGCGATTCCTCCTGCCCGGCCCAACCGGTTGCCCCTGTTTGCTTTAGCTCGTCAAACTTTTTGCCCAGATAGGACTTGAACTTGGCCTGACCATCGGCATCGGCTGTTTCGCCATAGATGGCGGGGGCCGGCTGTTCGGGGAAAGCTGCATAAAATGTGCGTTGGTGAAGAGCTTCAATTGCTTTGGTAATCTCTTCTCGGTGTTTTTCTATCAAACTCATTTTGAAAAATTTTCTTATTTGAATGATCCATTAGATCCATCATAAAAGCCCTTCTTGAAGGCCTCTACGTTACCCCTCCAATCGGCCACAAGTTCAATCACAAACATAGCCAGCATTCCCAAAAGGAATACCCGCACATCTCTCTTTGTAATTCCTTTCATATTCTTTGCATTCTATTTCTGATAACCAAACACCCGCCTGAGCAGTTCGGTTGTGCGCTCGGCTGGGTTTTCGCGGATTTTTTTCTCTTCCACCGTAATGGTGATGAACAGACCTTGCAGGGCCAAATCCGTGGCGTATTCGGTCAAGTCGGGATTTACCTTTTGCACAAACGGGAGATTGTTATAGCGTGTAACCAAATCTCCATAGTACCGCGTGGCATTCACTTTATCGAGTGAAGTCTGGATGACCGGTTTAAACTTTTCGCGCAAAGCTGCGCTGGTGGTGCGTTGTAAATATTGCGTGGCTGCATCGGGGTCACCTTTCAAAATCGCCCAGGCGTCATCAATCGTCATGGAGCGAATGGCTGAGACGAATATCGGCTTGGCCTCCTTGGCTGCTTCTTCGGCTCCCCGGTTCAGCGTCATCACAAACTTGTCGACTTCATTGCCGAGGCCAATCTGCCGAAGCCTGTCCTCCACTTTGTTTGCATCGGGCGGAAACGGAATGCTGATCTGCGGATTTCGAAAATAGCCATCAACCTGCGATACCTGATCGGCTCCGGTGGAAATGCCTTTGATCAGCGCCTCGCGCAAACCCGATCCCACTTCCTCGGTTGTCAGGGGCTTTTCGCCTCCCATCATTTTATTGGCGTCCGAAATGGCCTGGTTCAGTTGCACGGTGGTGCAGGCACCGAGAACAAACAATCCGGCTATGGACATGCGGCTCATGCCACAAAAGTACGATAAACCTCACCAATCAACCTGAGGCGCCTTAGCTTTGACTTGAAAATATCGAATCAATAAATCTCGAGGCACCTAACCGTCTGAGTTCATCGCGATAATCAAAATCCAACGAGGGTTAAAAAAAACACTTCCTGAATTCAAAAATTATCCGATTTACGGCTATTTAATAATTAATAGATTAAAATCTTCACTCGCTCGCTTATACTGCCCGAATGCGCACTGATGATATACGAGCCACGGGCATAACCCCCAAGCGCAATTTCAGTCGTACCTCCTCCAAAAGCGATCTTCTGAAAGACAACCCTACCGTTGAAATCAATCAGCTGAATCTGGACATCTGAACCTGAATCAAAAGCTCCCAATGACATATATACTCGATCTTTAGCGGGATTTGGGAACACGATCAGCGCAGAAGCATCCTTGTCCAAATCGCCCGTCACAATGACGGCCTGCGGGTCAGATAACTCGCTTGGGCAGCCTTCCACGGTTGTCAGAACTGTGTAGACGCCTGCAAGGGAAACCGTGTGAGTAACGTTGGTTGCTCCGTTGATTACGTTGCCATTCAGAAACCATTGGTTGCCGGATGTGGCGCTACTCGTTAGTGTAGGTGTGTCAGTATTGGCGTTCGTCAATGTGATTGTCGGCTTTGTCGGTTTGATACAAAAAGAGCGCTCAACATTTGCAGCCGCATTAAACGAAGCATTGCCATCCTGGCGAGCACGGATAGAAGCGGTGCCCGCAGCAACAATTGTTACTGTATTACCGGAAACCGAAACTTTACTCATACTAAGCGATTCAAAACTCACTGCCAACCCTGAGGAGGCGACAGCATTCAACGTAAATGCATTATCACCTTCGGTACGATCGGCAACCGCTTCGAAATTGATCGTTTGATCCTGCTTCATTAACGTCCTTACACCAATCACGTTTGAATTGGCGGATAAACCATTTGCACTCGCAGCCCGGACCCGGTAAGTATAGGCCGTATTCGCAGTCAAACCGGTGACCGTCACACTCGTGCCAGATACTGCTTTGTTATTAAAATCTGCTGCAAACGTGGCGAAGTTATCCGCACTAACATCCAGCCGGTACTCGTTTGCTATAACAACAGCATTCCAATTGGCGGTAAAACCGGTTTGCAAAATTCCCGTGGCAGCCGTGGCTACAGGTGCCTCGGGTGGCGGCAAAGCTAAAGTTGTTACATCAATCACGTTGGAGTTGCCCGATGTTCCGTTCACGCTCGCTGCTCGAACACGGTACTTGTAAGGTGTATTTGGCATCAGACCGGTTACCACATCGCTCGTAACGGAAATAGTTTTGTCATTGAAACCTGCAACAAAAGTGACGAAGTTATCCGAAGACACATCCAGCCGGTAGCCAGTGGCACCTGCAGACGCATTCCAATTAGCCGTGAAGCCGGTGGGTGAGATTACCGTAGCGGCAGTGGCAACGGGTGCATTACCTATCACAGTAAAGTGAGATGAACTTGTTGCTGTTTTTCCCTTTGCGGTGACTAGAATGGAGCCAGTGGACGAACCCGCTGGCACGATTGCCGTAATGCTGGTGGCTGTGCTTGCTGTTACCGTTGCCGTTACCCCATTAAACTTGACTATGTTGTTTGTTGGTGTTGAACTAAAGTTCGTTCCGTTGATTGTTACAATAGCTCCAGCAGCGCCACTTGTGGGAGTAAACGAAGTAATCGTTACTTCTGGTTGTGCTATCGGGAACTCCGACAATGGGCGAGACCATGCCCCCTTAAACAACGTACCAGCAAAAAGATGGGTGTCATTTACTGCCAAAGAATAAATCAGGGAGCTTGACCCAGCATTGGGCAAACCTGTGCCTACATCGACCCAATTCGAACCATTGTTTGTAGAGACAAATACGCTCTCATTACCGGCAAAGATGCTTCCGTCATCAAGAATGAGCAAATGCAGATTATCTTCATCAAGAACTTTCGCCCAGGTGGTGCCATTATCCAACGAACGGAACAGACCATTTTCTAAGGTGGCAGCAAAAATGGTGCTACCCATTACCGCCATAGATACTATGGATGGCGGTATGTTTGAAACCTGCATTGCCGCCTTTCCCTCGGAAGTCCAATTTGCTCCATTGTTTGTGGAGCGGAAAACCCCATCGCGAGTACCTGCAAAAAAGTTGTTACCGTTGGCAGCCAGACATTCAATGAGACCTTCCGTAAGCCCGGAATTAATAGCAGTCCAACTGGCTCCATTGTTGGATGAGATAAATACTCCGCCTCCGGACGTACCCGCAAGCAAATTGCTACCTGAACTCGTCAAAGCAAGCACTCCAAAATTCGGCAACCCCGAGCTTACAGATGACCAGCTTAAACCATTATTGTTCGATAGAAAAACGCCAGCCCCTCCAACAAAAAGATTACTTCCGATTTTGGCAGATGAGGCTGCAAATGGTATGGGGAAACCGGAATTAGATGATTGCCAGGAATCGCCATTATTAAAGGAAGCAAACAAACCACTGGTGTTGCTGATCAAAGTTCCAGCAAAAACAGAATTGCCATGGGTAAGGAGAGTCCAAACGGTAGTGCTGGTAATACCGGTATTTGCATTAGTCCAGTTTAATCCATTATTGCTCGACACAAAAACCCCCAACGTGGTTCCAATAAACACATCACCTCCCTTAACCGCAGAGGCAATAACGGAGATGCCACCAAAGCCAAAATCTAACCCATTGTTAATTGTATTCCAACTTGCCCCGTTGTTTGTTGAAACAAACATCCCACCTCCGGTTCCTGCGTAAAGGGTAGTTCCATTTATGGCCAATGTGTTTACGTTCAAATTTGTAAGACCGCTGTTTACGGCCGTCCAGGTTGCTCCATTGTCAATAGAACGAAAAATTCCACCTCCCTCAGTGCCCGCGAACATGCTGCTGCCGCTGATTATTAAAGCATTAACATATCGATTGGTTAAGCCCGCATTTAAGGCTGTCCAACTGCCGCCATTGTTAGTCGAGACATAAACTCCACCCGAACCATATGTTGCCGCAAAAAGATTACTGCCGCTAACAACAAATGCGTTAATGTTATTATGAATGCCATTGTTTATGGATGTCCAACTCGCACCGTAATCAGTTGATCGGAAAGCTCCCTCTCCGTCACCGCCCGCAAAAAGGTTACTGCCTTTTGCAGCAAGTGCCTGGATCGTCAATGAGCTACCGCCATGCCAAAGCCCGGTATTAACGGCAGTCCAATTAGCACCATTATCTGTTGAGCGGAACACACCACCTCCGTAAGTGGCGGCAAAGATCTTATTGTCAATTATCGTTATGGCACGAATTCTTTGGTAAGTAAGGCCATTGTTAACGGCTGTCCACGTAGCCCCGTTGTTTGAAGAGAGAAAAATACCTCCTTCAGTTCCGGCAAAAATATCACTTCCATGAACAGCGAATGCGTGTACTCGGCCTCCATACAAACCATTATTTTTTTCAACCCATTGGGCATTTAGTCTTGGTGTCAAGAGCACACCAATCAGTGTAAAAAAGACAAAAAGTATTCTTTTCATAAACACCATTACTTTTTGACAGTGAAAAATCAATCAATTGCTAATATAGTTGATAAGATTGAAACTTTCAATCCCGTCTTGCACTCAAAAAAGTTTGAAATAAGAAAATGCTCGAATGGTCCTCAGCGGTAACTGCGAAATTACTTTCATTTTTTCTTATCTTGGTTAGCAGATGATGCGAAAAGAAACAACTATCGCACCAATACCTCGGGCTTTGTTGAAGCTTTATCAGGCAAAGAGTGTCTCAGCCGAAATTTCACTGATCGACCGGCACCCGGCTAATGCCATCGTCAATTCAAAATCAGCCATGAGATGCCGCAGTACTTCATATACACCTCGCTGCCCGGCTATGGCCAGCCCGTAGGCATAAGGCCGCCCGATGCACACCGCGGTTGCGCCCAGCGCCAAGGCCTTAAACATATCGGCACCGCCCCGCACACCTCCATCTACTAAAATTGGCACCTGCTTGTTCACCGCTTTCGCAATAGCCGGCATCGCCTGCAGCGTACCAATGGAGCCATCCACCTGACGGCCTCCGTGGTTGGAGACGATGATGCCCTGCACACCATAGTCGAGTGCCTGGCGCGCATCGTCAGGATGAAGGACGCCCTTCAGCAATACCGGAAGTTTCGTGTGTTGCCGCAGGAATGCGAGGTCATCCCAGGTGAGCGCAGGATTGGAGTATATGCTGATGAATTTTTGAACGGCCTTCATCGGCCGGCCCGAGCGTAGCTTGTTCAAAAAACCTGTTCCCGGATAGGAGTTAACCATTTTCACCAGGCCGGCCAGCGAATGAGCCGTAATCGTTCGCCTCACATTTGGGTCAGCCGGCTCGTCCATCAGTTTTTGAAATACGGGGTCAGACGTATACTGCGCAATGCCTTTGCCTTCCATGAAGGGAAGGTACGCCCCATCCAGATCGCGGGAGCGCCAACCGAGCATGGTCGTGTCCAACGTCACCACAATGGCGGAGCATCCGCACTTTTCCGCGCGCTGCACAAACGAGGCTACGAGGTCGCGCGACTTGCTCCAATACAATTGGAACCAACGCGGGCTCATACCCATGGCGGCCGCTACTTCCTCCATGGGCTTGCTGGCCTGATTGGAAAAAATGTACGGCACATCTAATGCCGCGGCCGCCTGGCCTACCGCCACATCGGCATCGGGGTGAACCAGTTCCAGAACGCCAACCGGAGAGAGCATCAGCGGGGAAGGAAATGTTTGATCAAACAAACTGACGCGCGTATCGCGATTACTGACATCGCGCAGCATGCGGGGCACAATCTTGTATTGCTCAAATGCGGAACGGTTGTTGGCCACCGTGCTCTCCAGGCCGGCACCACCGG
Source organism: Flammeovirgaceae bacterium (assembly GCA_021298015.1). Classification (GTDB taxonomy): domain Bacteria; phylum Bacteroidota; class Bacteroidia; order Cytophagales; family Cyclobacteriaceae; genus ELB16-189. Next base: position 33,457 of record JAJTGY010000011.1, on the reverse strand, counting down.
CTATGTAAGCCCAGGCCGCAGGCGACATCACCTTTTCGGCTTGTTGCTCCAGTGTAGATAAACTGATGGGCACCGACATCCGGTGACCTGCAAAACCGTTGAGGTAAATCTCACGCTGCCAGCCGGCAGCCGAGTTTTCGTTGGTCTGTACCATGTTCCTTCTTTCGGAAGGAAAGATACCAAAAAAGATTAGCGCCAGCCTTTCGTTTTGCGGGCAAACCAATCATCCCGACTCTTCTTTTTTGATGGCTTCACCTTTTTGGGGCGATCGTCCGAAGGACCGGTTATTTCCACGCGCACCATACGGCCCTTGTATTCAAAACCATGTAAATGCTCGCGGGCAGAATCCGTGAGTGATTTATCGACCTCAAAAAATGAATAAGCGCCTTTTACATCAATCTTTCCAATGTCCTTACCTTTTAAACCCGTGCGATCGCAAATCAGCGCCAGGAGTTTGCCCTTGTCAAGGCCGTCCATCTTACCCAGGTTAATAAACAAACGATCACCGGTAACAAATCGCTCGTTGGATTCATAGGTTTCGCCTTTCGTTGATTTGTTCAAATCGGGCGCGCCCCGGTAATAGTCCAACAAGTGATTAAACTCCAGAGAGGTGAACCGTTTAATGATATCTTCTTTACTCAGGGGCATAAGTTCTTCATACACGGCCGGCAGCAAGTCATTAATCTCATGCTCAACCACGTTAACCTCACGCAAGCGGTGCACCAGCTGAAGAAGTCGCTTCTGGCAAACTTCAGCACCGGTGGGTACGAGTTTGCGTTCAAATGTGGTCTGAATGGCCTTTTCGATCTGGCGGATTTTGCCGGTCTCCTTTTTTGTGACAATGGCGAGGCTGATGCCTTTCTTCCCTGCCCGTGCGGTGCGGCCACTTCGGTGGGTGTAGAACTCCAACTCATCCGGGAGATTGAGGTTGATGACGTGTGTAATGTTACTCACGTCAATACCCCGAGCCGCAACATCTGTAGCCACCAAAAGCTGTAAGGTTTTCTCCTTAAACGCTTTCATTACTTTATCGCGCTGCTGTTGGGTCAGGTCACCGTGCAGGGCATCGGCATTGTACCCATCGCGGATCAGATTTTCGGCTATGCGTTGGGTGTCCAGTTTCGTGCGGCAAAAAACCACGGCAAAAATGTCGAGGTTGTAGTCCACGATTCGCTTGAGCGCATCATAGCGATGACGTTCGTCTACCACAAGGTATTGGTGTTCGATGTTTTCGTTACCCTGATTTTTTTGACCAATGGTAAGTTCAAAGGGATCGGACATATAAGCCTGGGCGATGGCCCGTACTTCCCGTGGCATCGTAGCCGAGAAAAGCCATACATTTTTGGTATCCGGTGTGTCGGCCAATATGTGATCGATATCTTCTTTGAAGCCCATGTTGAGCATTTCATCAGCCTCATCCAGCACCACAAAACGGATAGACGAAATATTCACCACCTGCCGGTCCATGAGGTCCATCAGGCGACCGGGTGTGGCGACCAGAATTTGGGCTCCCCGCTTTACCCGCCTGATCTGCTCGCTGATGCTGGCACCACCGTAAACGGGAACGATATTGAAGTTCTTAACGCCCTTTGAAAAATTCTCCAGGTCGTTGTGAATCTGAAGGCACAACTCGCGTGTGGGGGCAAGCACGAGAGCCTGTGTGCTGCGTTGTTGCACATCGCAAAGGTGAACCAGCGGCAGGCCAAAGGCTGCGGTTTTACCCGTGCCGGTCTGAGCGAGCGCAACCACATCGCGGTCGCCTTGTAATAATACCGGAATAATTTTCTCCTGTACGGGGGTTGGTGTTTCGAAACCTAGTCCTTGAATGGTTTCGAGCAATGCACCGGACAGCCCCAGTGCCTGAAATGATGACATGTAAATCAATTGTGTGAACCTCAAAGGTACGCAATCCTAACCGGCTGACCGCCAGCGCTTGTAACACCAAACAAATACCTGCAAAAGTGAGGCTAAACCTGTTTATTTGCAGGTAGCAAATCAATTGATCCTCCTTTTCTATTGCCATGCAACCAGTATTAGCTGAACTGCTCACCATCGGTGACGAAATCCTCTACGGCCAAATTGTAGACACCAACTCGCAATGGATGAGTTCGGTACTCAGTGAGGCGGGGATACGGGTCATTCGAAAGACCAGTGTCGGTGACCGGGAGGATGAAATTTTAACGGCCCTGGCCGAGGCTGAACAACGCGCTGACGTCATTTTAATTACCGGGGGCCTGGGGCCCACCAATGATGACCTGACGAAGCCGTGCCTGGTCAAATACTTTAACAGTCGCCTCACGATGAACGAGGAGGCGTTGGCAGAGGTAACAGCATTCTTTAAAAGCCGCGGTCGTGAGCTGACCGAGTTAAACCGGCAGCAAGCCGCGTTGCCGGCCAATTGCACCAAGATTACCAACGCCCTGGGCACGGCCCCGGGCATGTGGTTTCATGAACGCGGCAGGGTATTCGTTTCAATGCCGGGTGTGCCGCACGAAATGAAGCGAATGATGAAAGAAACCATCATTCCCAAACTGCAGCAAACATTCTCACTTCCGGTGATCCACCACCTGATGATCCGCACGGTGGGCATTGGCGAATCATTTCTGGCAGATAAGATTAAACCCTGGGAAAAAAAGTTACCGCCTCATATCAAGCTTGCCTACCTGCCAAGCCTGGGCGAAGTAAAGTTGCGGTTAACAGGAACAGGCAGCTCAAAGGAAGTGTTGCAGCAGGAAACCGAAAAGCTGGCCAAAGAACTTGAACCCCTCGCGGGCGAATATATTTATGGGTACGGGGGTGATCCGCTGGAGGTTGTGATCGGGCAATTATTGCGCAGCCGGAAACTTACACTCTCGATTGCTGAGAGTTGCACCGGGGGTTATTTGTCGCATTTAATTACCAGCGTGCCCGGCAGCAGCGATTATTTTCTGGGCAGCATGATTCCGTATGCGTATGAGATTAAGATGAGGCAATTAGGGGTTAAGCCGGAGACACTCGAGAAATACGGAGCCGTAAGCGAGCCCACCATTCATGAGATGGCCAACATCGTGCGGGCCAAATTCAACACCGACATTGGCGTGGCTACCAGCGGTATTGCCGGGCCGGGCGGTGCCACACTGGAAAAGCCCGTGGGGCAAATCTGGATAGCCTATTCAGATAAGCACAAAACAGTAACGCGTAAACTTCAGATCTCAAACGACCGCATGATCAACATCCGGATGGCCAGTATGGCCGTGCTCAACCTGATACGGTTGAATTTACCTCCGGCATAACATAACATTGCCGTAACACGGCACCACGCGTAGACTAATATCTTTCGGCCGTATGGAGCTCTACTACATCGTCATTGGAATCCTGATTATTCTTGCCATTCTGGATCTGGTAGTTGGCGTCAGTAACGATGCTGTGAATTTTTTAAATTCTGCCATTGGCTCAAGGGTAGCCTCGTTTCGCACCATTCTGATCGTGGCCAGCGTGGGTATCCTGCTGGGGTCCGGCTTTTCGGCCGGTATGATGCAGGTGGCTCGCAGTGGGATCTTTAACCCCGGGTTTTTCAACTTCGAACAGGTTATTGTGATTTTTGCGGCTGTAATGATTACCGATGTTTTACTGCTTGACATCTACAACTCCCTGGGCTTGCCTACCTCCACCACCGTGTCACTGGTGTTTGAATTGCTGGGGGCATCATTTGTTGTTTCCCTCATTCACATGGCACAACAGGATATGGCGCTTAGTGAACTCGCTAACGCGATCAACTACTCGAGTGCGATAACCATAGTCTCCAGCATTTTCTTGTCCGTTGGTCTTGCCTTCGTGGCGGGCAGCATCCTCCAGTTTTTCTTCCGTGTCACATTTTCGTTCAGGCTAAAGGGCAGTGTGCAGCGGTTTGGTGCCGTATTCAGTGGCCTGGCGTTGACGGTTATCGTCTATTTTTTGTTAATCAAAGGTGCTGAAGGTAGTGCGCTGATATCTAAAGAAACAGGATCGTGGATTACGGCCAACACCAAAGTGCTCATGCTGGTGACTTTTCTGTCCGTGACGTTCATCTTGTTTCTCCTCCAGCAATTTAAGATCGTAAACCCTTTAAAGGTGGTGGTATTGGCCGGCACGTTTGCGCTGGCCATGGCCTTTGCCGGAAACGATTTGGTGAATTTCATTGGTGTCTCTGTAGGCGCCCTTGTTGCATTTCAGGCGTGGCTGCAATCCGGTGTGGCCGCTGATGCCTTTAACATGCAGATATTAGCCACCCAAGTAGGAACACCCACCTGGTTCCTGATGGTGTCGGGTGTAATCATGATTATCACCCTGTGGACAAATGCAAAAAGCCGTAAGGTGACAGAGACCGAAGTATCACTGGGGCGGCAAGATGAAGGTGATGAGAATTTCTCTCCTAATTTTATTTCACGTGCGCTTGTGGGTGGCTCTTTGCTCATGGGCCGCGGAATGTCCGTACTTGTGCCAAACTCGCTACAACAATTCGTGCAAAGACGAATGCGCCCATTGAAGCCATCCAAGAAGAGGCAGAAAAAAAGTTTCGATCTACTGCGCGCTGCGGTAAACCTGCTGGTGGCCAGCGCACTGATTGCCTACGGTACTTCGCAACACCTGCCCTTATCGACCACGTTTGTTACGTTCATGGTCGCCATGGGTAGTTCCCTGGCTGACCGCGCCTGGGGTTTAGAGAGTGCCGTGTACCGGGTGGCCGGGGTGATCACCGTTATCGGCAGTTGGTTTGTTACCGCCCTTGTAGCATTTCTCTCGGCCGGTATTATGGCAGCCATATTCTATTTCACCGGCCAGGTGGGCATCATTGTGCTTTTTGCAGTTGCTGTGGGGCTGCTCATTAAGAGCCATCTGCTTTTTCAGAAGAAAACCGAACAGGAGAATGTGGAACTGCCCCGTGAGGATAGGAAAACAGTTAATGACTTCCTGAAAGATAGCGCAAGGTATGCAGTACGAAATCTCAAATCGGTGTCAACCATTCTCGATCACAGCCTTCAACTTTTTCTCAACCCTCAGGCTCAGGATAAAAGTGAGATTCAACGGGAACATACCCGCCTCAAGACATTTAATCAAAAAATCAACTCACGCATACTTCGGGTTGTCCGGAGCCTGGGTTCGGCAAACCTGCCTGTTGGACGATTTAATCTATCTCTTTTTGATTATACCCAGGACATGGCCCAAAGTATTGAGTTGATTTATACCTCGATTCTGCATCACCGGCAAAACCTTCACGGCCTGCCAAAAGGAAAACTCCGGGATGAAATTCAGTCGCTACGCGAGGCGCTGCAGCCCTACTTCCGCAGCGTCAGAAAATCTATACGCAAACCTTCTGTTGATGGACTCGCTGCTCTCAAAGAGCAACACCAAAAACTGGAAAAGCAGATGAATCAAGTGCTCGACCAGCACGTAGTGAGTTTGCAAAGCGGTGAAGTGAGTAGTCGGTTGGCACTGCTGCAAACCAAAGTTCTTTTGGAAACACAGGATTTGATTGAGAATGCCTACCGGATAGCCACGCTTCATCAATCACTGGTCATTCACCCCCAGCCAGCCTCTTCAGCCATAAATAATCCAAATGCACAACCTGCGTGATGTTGTTATCTTTGACCCATGCGAACGGGGTTATTTTGTCTTATGGTAATCGTGGCGTGGTCATGTACAACGCATAAACCCGAAACCCAGATTACGGAAACGGAGCATGCCCGGTACCGCCAGGCGGGGGATACCCTTACACAAATTACTTTTGATGCCATTCGTAAGCAACTGCTCTTGAAATTGCGGGAAGGCGGAGTACCCACAGCGTTAACGTACTGCCAGGCTTATACCTTGCCAATTACTGACTCTTTGAGTCAACAGTACGGGGTCACCATCAGGAGGGTGAGCAACAAGAACCGGAATCCGCTTAACAAAGCCAATAAACTCGAAAGCTTTCTGATTAAAGGTTATGAAAATGACCTGCATGAGAAAAAGGATCCTGAGCCACGTTTAGTTCTGAAAAACGACACCGTGCTGTACTATAAACCCATTCTCACGCAGGCGCTTTGCCTTCAGTGTCACGGCACCGTGGGCCAGCAAATCACCGAAGAGCACGCGGCACTCATTCAAAAACTCTACCCGTACGATAAGGCCATAAACTACCAGCTAAATCAGGTGCGTGGCCTGTGGCAAATTTCTTTTCTTCAATCCCGAAGCGATCAGCCACGGTAAGATCACGGCTTTCCCGGCCAAAAAATTGCTCTTCCCTATGACGAATGTCATATTGTACTTGACGATTTAGTCGGACATTTCGCCTGCCTGAAATGGCCTTCGTATGGGTACAAATTCGCATCCAAGTAACCTTTTTCACTGCGAGCCAAACCGATCGAAACTGCTGTCGCAACTGTGGCAACACCAAATAAACAATCGGTGCATATCGGAAGATGCCATTGCAGCACTGGCGACTGAGCATAACCTGTCGGCTATTGAGGTTGCCGGGGTTGCCAGCTTTTATCACTTTTTTCACCGCCAGCCGGCCGGGCGCCACACCATCTACATCAACAACAGCATCATCGCTGAACTCAAAGGCTATGAGCGAATCCGTGAGGCCTTTGAACGCGAAACCGGAGCGCGTATCGGTTCGGTGGATCCAACGGGTACTTTCGGGTTATTCGAAACACCGTGCATCGGCCTAAGCGATCAGGAGCCGGCCGCGTTGATCGACTTCTTCCCTTTTACAAATCTCAATGCGATCAAAGTCAAAGAGATTATCCGCAAAATCAAGGAAGGACGACCCGTACATGAGATTGCCGACAGCCCCCCGGCCAATATTCGATCCCTCCCCCCAAATGACCGAACCTTATTCTTTGCGCCATACACCCGAGGTGAAGTGATTCGAAAGTTGGCGAACCTGACACCGGAGGAAGTAATTGAACAACTGCGAATTGGTGAACTGGCTGGTCGCGGGGGGGCCTTCTTCCCAACCTGGAAAAAATGGAATACCTGTCGCACGTTTCCGGAATCCCCGAAGTTTATCGTGTGTAATGCCGATGAAGGCGAGCCCGGAACATTCAAGGACCGCGTACTTCTTCAGTACCAATCGGGTTCGGTGATCGAAGGCATGGTAACAGCGGGCTATGCGGTGGGAGCCGCTTACGGCATCATCTACCTCCGGGGAGAATATCGCTGGATGGTTCCCGCACTCGAAGCTGAGATCGCTCAGTTTTACCAGGTCGGCCTGCTGGGAAAAAATATTGCCGGCATCACCAAATTTGATTTTGAGCTGAGGCTGGAGGTTGGCGCGGGTGCCTATGTGTGTGGCGAAGAAACGGCCTTGCTGGAATCTCTGGAAGGTAAGCGCGGTGAGCCGCGCACCAAGTGGTTTTACCCCGTTGAAAAAGGCTACCTGCAACTGCCTACGGTGGTAAACAATGTGGAAACATTTGCCGCTGCTGCCCGCCTCCTGCAAATCGGTTCGTTCGAATACCTGAAGCGGGGTATCCCCGGCTCGGCCGGCACCAAACTCATCAGCGTCTCCGGGGATTGCCAGCGGCCCGGCCTCTACGAAATTGAATGGGGTATCACGGTGGCCGAACTGCTCGAATTGTGCGGGGCAGAAGACCCGTATTTCATCCAGGTGAGCGGCCCATCGGGTGAGTGCATTTCAATCAAAGAAAAATTCAGGCGCATTTCCATGCTCGACCTGCTGGCCCAGAAAGACATCCGCTGCGGAGGTTCGTTCATGATCTTCAACCGGCAACGCGATCTGGTGCACATCCTGCTGAACTTCGCCTCGTTTTTCAAACACGAATCGTGCGGAGTGTGCACACCCTGCCGGGCCGGCAACTTTATTTTGCAGCGCAAGCTCGAAAAAATCAGCCACGGGCTGGCCGATCGAAACGACTTGGAGGAGCTGCGAAGCTGGGGCACGATCATGAAAGCCACGAGCCGCTGCGGACTCGGCAAAACGGCACCAAACGCGCTGCTTCAGGCGGTGGATAAATTCGGTGATTATTTTGCCACGCGCCTGGGCACCACCACCAACGGGCTGTATCGCGCAATCGATGAACACGCGGCCGTGGCCGACTACGAACGCTATAAACCGTAACAACTATGGCAACCTGCACATTTTGGGTGGATGGAAAACCCTACCAGGCAGAGGGAGGAACGAACCTGATCGATGCCGCCCAGGCACATGGCATCTTCATACCTTCGCTCTGTTACTTTCCGCATATCGATCCGCCACTCGGCACCTGCCGCACGTGCACCTGTAAAATCAACGGCCGCTATAACCCGGCCTGCACCGAAACGGTGAAAGAGGGATTGAAGGTGGAAGTAAATACTCCGGAACTGCTCGACATGCGCAAAGCGCTGGTGGAGATGATGTTTGCCGAAGGCAACCATTTCTGTCCGGCCTGCGAAAAAAGCGGCAACTGCGATTTGCAGCACATGGGCTATGAACTTGGAATTTCCGAGTCGCGTTTTCCTCACTTGTTTCAAGATCGCCTGATCGACTATCGGCCCAGGCGGATGGTGCTGGAGCACAACCGCTGCATCAAATGCAAACGGTGCGTGGAAGAGGTGCTCACAGGAGACGGCAAGCGGGTGTTCAACTATGTGAACCGCGGCAACGAAACGCAGGTGGGCATCGACTATGAGCAGGAAGCGCGCCTGAGCGATGGCGATGCCGAAAAGGCGATGGCGATTTGTCCCACAGGTGCCATTATTGTGCGGGGCAAAAGTTTTACAAAACCATTTGGAGACCGCGCCTTTGATCTGAAGTCCACCCAAAAGCACTACACCCACCAAATACTCGATAAACCCCGGGTAGCCAACTTCGAAAAGAAAACCATCGCCACCGTGTCGCTGGCCGGCTGTTTTGGGTGCCACATGTCGATGCTGGATATTGACACGGAGATACTCGACATGGCTGAACTCGTGTCGTTCAACAAATCGCCTCTCACCGACATCAAGAATTTTACCCAGCGTTGTCACCTCGGGCTTGTTGAGGGCGGCTGTGCCAACACCGAGAACATCGAAACGCTGCGGAAATTCCGCGAGATGTGCGACCTGCTGGTGGTGGTGGGCGAGTGTGCCGTGTGGGGCGGCCTGCCCGCCATGCGCAACACCGTGCCGCTGGGCGAGTGCCTGGAGGAAGCGTACCTCAACTCCATCACCAGCGAACCGGGCGAAACGACAGTGCCCTACCATGCCGACCTACCGAAAATCCTCGATCGCGTATATGCGTGCAATGAAATAGTAAAAGTGGACTACACCATTCCGGGCTGCCCCCCTTCGGCCACGCATATCTGGAAAGTGATCAAGAGCCTGCTGTGGGGCGAAGATTACTCGCTGTTGTATTCGGAATTTAAGTACGACTGATCATGAAAACCAAAGTAACGATCGACCCCGTCACGCGGGTTGAAGGCCACGGCCGTGTAACCATCCACCTCGATGAATATGGAAAGGTGCAGGACACGTTCTTTCATATTGTTGAGTTCCGCGGATTCGAGCGGTTCATCCAGGGTCGCCCCTATTGGGAGGCTCCCGTACTCGTTCAGCGGCTATGCGGTATTTGCCCTGTCAGCCATCACCTCGCAGCCGCAAAAGCGATCGACCAATTGGTGGGTGTTGATCCCCAGGATTTAACCCTGCCCGCTCAAAAACTCCGAAGGCTTTTGCACTATGCGCAGATATTCCAGTCGCATGCGTTACACTTCTTTTACCTCGCATCGCCTGATCTGCTGTTTGGCATGGATGCTCCGGTGGACAAGCGGAACGTGCTGGCCGTGGCATCCGCCAACAAAGAGCTGGCACGAAAGGGGATTTTGATGCGCAAATTCGGACAGGAAATGATCCAGGCGATTGCCGGAAAAAAATCCACGGCATTGCCGCTGTGCCGGGCGGCATGCACAAGACGCTGACGGTAAAGGAAAAGGACTTCTTCCTGACGGGCAATGAAATACCCAATATCGATACGATGCTCGAGTGGTCGCAGGAGATCATCACCTTCATCAAACAGTATCATGAGCAACACCGCGAACTCACCGATACATTTGCGGCCTTTCCGTCAGGCCACCTGGGCATGGTGGATGAAGCCGGCAACTTGGACATGTACCACGGCCGCCTGCGCGCCATCGACAGTGTCGGCAACATCACGCTGCCCGATGTGCCCACAGACGACTACCAACAGTATTTCCGCGAAGGCGTTGAGCGCTGGTCGTACATGAAGTTTCCGTACCTGAAAGAACTGGGGCGCGAGAAAGGGTGGAACCGCGTGGGCCCGCTGGCCCGCATCAACATCTGCACCGCCATGCCCACTCCGCTGGCCGAGCAGGAGCGTCAGGTGTTCCGGGCGTTTACCGGCAAGCCGGTCAACAACAGCACGCTGTATTCGCACTGGGCGCGCCTGATCGAGATGCTGCATTGCGCAGAGGTGATGAACGACTTGTTGCACGACCCGGAGATCCTGAGCGATGACCTCGTGCGCACGGGCGAGCCGCGGCTGGAGGGCATCGGCATCATCGAAGCTCCGCGCGGCACGCTCACGCACCACTACCAGGTAGATGAGAAGGGCATGATCACGCGGTGTAATCTCATCGTCTCTACCACGCACAACAACGAAGCCATGAACCAGGCCGTGAAGTGGGTGGCCAGCAACGTGATCAGCCAGAAGGGCGCCATCACCGATGGCATGCTCAACCAGGTGGAAGTAGCCATTCGCGCGTACGACCCGTGCCTGAGTTGCGCCACACAGGCACTCGGCCAGATGCCCCTGCATGTGGAGGTGTACGATTTCACCCATCACCTGATCGATGAGCGCTACCGTTCGTAAACGCGTGCTGCTGGTGGGGATCGGCAACGACAGCCGCGGAGACGATGGCCTCGGCTGGCAATTTTTACAAGACATCGAAGCGCTGGCTCCGGAGGTGGAAGTAGCGTACCGCTACCAACTGCAGGTGGAAGATGCAGATGTTATCCGGCCGTTTGATGTGGTGGTGTTTATCGATGCCACCCGCACGGCCTTGGCCGATGGGTTTTCGTGGCAGCCGTGCAAGCCGGTGGCGGACATCAGTTTTTCCACGCACCGCCAGGAGCCGGGCACCATCCTCTACCTGGCCCGCGAGTTGTTTGGCAGTGGGGCGAGGGGCTATGTGCTGGCGATATCCGGGTACACGTGGGCACTGGGCGAAGGCCTGAGTGTGGCCGCCCGCGAAAACCTGAGTCGCGCGAAGTCTTTTTTGCTCGGGCAATTGAACAACCAATTACAACCTGCTTAACGGTGGGGAGTTTCCGGCCGCACATTGAGAAAGCAGAACACTCATCCGCGACAGTCTTGAAATAGCACACGTTGCAAACGCAAGCAAGCCGGGTTCTTTTTTTTGGGCGTGCCCCCGCGGCACCGCACCCGCAACCCATTTCAGACTGAAGATGAGTACAGCAGCCCGGGTGGGGCAATCCCCAGCCGCGGGGTCGCGCTTTCGGCTGCCGATAAACATCGGTACGCCACCCCACGCACACGCCCCTGCGGGCTCAAACAACTGCCTCCATCGCTCACGCGAGGGTACTGGCTGCTGGTCATTATTCGCCATGTGCTAATGACTCGAAACACCCAACACCCACCAACTAACAACTAAGTATCGTCTCCCACAGAGGCCGATGCGAAAGCGGGGGCTTCAATCGCATTGTGCCTTTGGAAATACGATACGTGACGATACCGGTATTTGACGGTGAAGAACACCGGTAAAGGCGAGGTATTCTTTCTTGGGCACCTGCAAAATCAATGAGGTTAATCCCTTTGAATGGTTACGAGCAACGCTCGTAAAAATCCCTACCTATTCCGTTAACCAACTAACAGATTTGCTACCCCGCAAGATGTAGTTTATCGGGGGCTTACTGTCAAATGAGTAAATACAAAAGGATTACCCACGCTGTAATCTCCCCCGAAAACAAGACGGTTTTAGATTTGACGAAAGGTCTATTTTTGCCCCGAAATGAATCGGGCAACAAAAACAACGGTCAGAATCTTGGTCATCGGGCTTGCCCTCTACCTGGCCACCTGCCTGGTGCTCTACACCTTCCAGCATCGCTTCATTTTTCAGGGCGACCCGCTGCCCCACGACTACACATTCCAATTTAACCAACCCTTTCGCGAGTTCACCCTCCCTACCCCGGATGGCGAAAAGCTCAGCGCCCTGTTTTTTCCGGCTGAAGATTCCGCGCGCGGGCTCGTGCTCTACTTCCACGGCAATGCCGATAACCTTCAGCGGTGGGGCAACTACGCCAAAGATTTTACCTGGCGCCATTACGATGTGCTGATGATCGACTACCGCGGCTACGGCAAAAGCACGGGCAAACCAACCGAAGACCATTTGTACCGCGATGCCGAAACCGTCTGGGCGTGGGCACAACAGCAATTTAAGTCACCGAACACTATTATATATGGCCGCTCGCTGGGAGCGGCCGTGGCCTCGCGCCTCGCCATCACCCACCCCACGCCTGTGCTGATCCTGGAAACTCCGTTTGACGAGATCGCAAGCGTGGTTTACCCCGCGGTGTTTGCCCCGTTGCGCGGGCTGCCCGCCCGGCATTTCTTTTCCAACACCCGCCACCTGGCCCAGGTAAACAGCCGCAAAGTGATTATTGCCGGGGAGCACGACTGGATTGTGCCGCTGGCCTGCACGGAACGCCTGAAAGCGCAATTGTCACCCGAAGATCAGTTTATCGTGATCCTCGAAGGTGGCCACCACAACCTGCGCGAGTTTGACGAATACCACCAGGCCCTTCGGCAGGCGCTGCCATAACCGTATTTCTTACTACCTTCGGTGGCATGATCTGGATTGCCCTGCTGGCCGGCCTATATATCGGCTTCTGTCTGTTCTTCTATTTTTTCCAGCATCTGTTTTTCTTTCGCCCCGAGCGCCTGTCCCACACCTTTGAATACAAATACCCGTTCCCCTTCGAAGAAGTGGACTTTGAAATGGAGGACGGTGGAAAAATCAACGGCATTCATTTTAAAGTCCCCAACACACGGGGAGTCGTGTATTACCTGAAAGGCAATTCCAAAAGCATTAAGGGCTGGGGCAAGTTTGCCAAGGATTTTCTCAGCAACGGCTACGACTTTTTCATGATGGACTACCGCGGATTCGGCAAGAGCCGGGGCACGCGCTCACAGGAAAAAATTTTCAAAGATGCCCAGCACATCTACAAGTGGCTGAACCAGCAGTACCGCGAAGATCAGATTGTAGTCTACGGCCGCTCGTGGGGCAGCGGCATTGCCGCGCGCATTGCCTCGTGGAATAACCCGCGCCTGCTCATCCTCGACTCCCCGTATTTCAGTTTCTACTACAACATCAACCGCTACATCTTCTTCACCCCGCTGCGGTGGATGCTGAAGTACGACATTCGCACGGATCAATACCTGAAAACCGTGCACTGCCCCATCCACATCGTGCACGGCACACACGATCGGCTGATTTCGTTCGCGCAAAGTGAAAAGTTGAAAGCCCTTTACCCGGAAAAAGTATTCTTGCATCCGGTGGCGGGGGCCCGGCACAACAACCTGCCGGACTTTGAACACTTTTTTGAAATCCTCTACGAGATTTTATATGTCAAACCGGCTGAAAAACGCTAATGGAAATTACCAAACGCCTGGCTGTTGACTTTACGCGCATCTTCGAGTTGCCCGCCTACCAGCAGCAGAAGTACCCCAATGCACGGGCGCTCAACGGCCGCCATGCGGATTCCTGGAAAGCGTATTCCGTTCAAGAGGTGCAGCAGCGAATTGATTGCATCAGCACCTGGCTTTTAGAAAATGGCTACGCGAAAGGCGACCGGGCCTTACTGGTGCCATTGGCCGGCAACCCGCAGTGGGTACTGCTCGATCTGGCTTGCCAGCAGGCCGGCCTTGTGCCGGTGCCCCTGCACCCGACCTTACGGGCAGAAGAAATCGAAATCATCATCACGGAAACCCAGCCCCGGTTATGCTTCACGGCCAATCGCGAACTCGCTCAGACCTACGAAGCCACCGTTCAAAATCGGGGAACAAGCACGAGCGTTTTCACCGTGCAACCCGGTGAGCGATTCTTTCCACTTCTGGAAAACCAGCAGAGCCTGACGGTGGCCCAGCAACAACGCCTGCAAGAAAGCCGGGATGCCGTGAGCGAAAATGATTTACTCACCATTCTCTATACTTCCGGCAGTTCGGGCTCTCCGAAGGGTGTAATGCTCAGCCACCGTAACGTGGTGAGCAACATCAAGGCGATTCTTACCCTGTTGCCCCTGGAGCCGAGCCACCGGGTGATCAGCTTTTTGCCGTTCAGTCACATATTTGAACGAACCACCTGCTACGCCTACCTCGCGTTTGGTGTATCGGTCTACTTCAGCGAAGACCGGGATCACTTCGCTCATGATTTCAAGAGCGCCCGTCCGCATTTCTGCACCTGCGTGCCCCGCGTGCTGGAGAAAATGCATGACTATATGCTCGAAAGGCAACTGCAGCGATCGTGGCTCACCCGCACCATCATTACCTGGGCCATGAACACCGGAAAAAAGTATGGTACCGGCACGGTGCTCAAGCCGTGGCTGTTGCTGAAACTGTTGGCCGCGCGCTGGCTGGTGTTGGGCCGGTGGCGAAAGGCACTGGGTGGCCAAATCAAATACATGGCCGTTGGTGCGGCCGCCCTGCGCCCTGAAATTGCGCGGCTATTCACAGCGGCCGGCATTCGCGTAATTGAAGGCTATGGCATGACCGAGACATCGCCCATTATTTCGATGAATCACGTGGAGCCCGGTATGTTCCGCTTTGGCACGGTGGGCCTCGTACTGCCGGGCGCGGAGGTAAAACTTGATCAACCCAATGAACAAGGCGAAGGTGAGATTTTGGTGAAGGGGCCCAACGTAATGGTGGGGTATTTCCAGAAGCCGGAGCTCACGGCAGAGGTCCTGTCGGGCGAGGGCTGGCTGCGCACAGGCGATGTCGGCATGTGGGTCAACCATCGCTTCCTCAAAATCACAGACCGGAAAAAAGACATCTTTAAAACCAGTGCAGGCAAATACATTACACCGGCACGACTTGAGCAGCACTTCGCCCAATCGGCCTTTATCAACCGCTGCCTCATACTTGGTTTTCAGCGCCCCTATGTCACCGCGCTGGTGGTTCCCAATTTCAATATGCTGGAGGCCTGGTGCAGCCAACAAGGCGTGCATTGGACATCACCGCCCTTTATGGTTCACAACATCCGTGTGCGCACCCGGATGGAAGAAGAAATCGAGCGGCTGAACGAAGAAGTCAACGCGGTGGAGCGCATTCGCAACTTTGTTCTTTGCCCGCAGGACTGGTCGGTGGAAGAGGGGGAGGTGACGGCCACCCTGAAGCCGGTGCGCCAGCGACTGGCCGAGCGCTATAAAAAAGAAATTGAGGCCATGTACAAATGACCGGCTCGTTTTACCTTTACCGGCACTACGATGAAAAAGATTTTCTCAGAAGGCGCTCCGAAGGCCATTGGCCCTTACGCCCACGCTATCCAGGCCGGTAACCTGATCTTTTGTTCAGGACAAACTCCGTTGAATCCGCAAACCATGCAGATTGAAGGTGCCACCGTGTTTGAACAAACGCAGCGCGTGTTGGAGAATCTGGAAACGGTATTACGATCAGCCGGCTGCCATCGCCAGCATGTTGTCAAAACATCGGTGTTCCTGAAAAACTTTGCCGACTTCGAGCGGATGAACCAGGCCTATGCGGCCTTTTTTGGTGACCATAAACCCGCCCGCACCACCGTGGAGGTTAGCCGCTTGCCGCGCGAAGCGCTCGTGGAAATCGAATGTGTGGCCGAAATTCCTGCTCCCTGATGACGAACCGATTGCCCACACCTGCCCCGGGCGTGGAAACCGACATCGCCCTTGAGCAAAAAACGATTGTGATTGAAGAAGGGCACATCTATGTGCACTGTCACTTTCACAACACGTATAAAGATATGCTCATCCGCATCTGGAAAACCACGTTTCTCATCGATCAGCAAGGGGCAAACCGGGCACCGCTCATCCATGCCGAAAACATTTCCTTTGCCCCGGTGTGGACCGCCATACCGGATGGCAAGACCTTTTCGTTTCTGCTCATCTTCGGCTCGCTGCCCAAATCCTGCCGTGTGTTTGACCTGGTGGAGGAAATTGAGCAACCGGGCGGCTTTGAAGTTCGTAATATTGCACGCAATGAAAGCGATGTATACCATGTAGAGCTTTAGACTGATGTTATACCTGGCGTTTCTGCCGGGGCTGGTGGTTGCCCAGGCCCCCACCGCGATGGAAAAAACGGTAGACGAACTCCATCGCAAGAAATTTCAGTGGCTGATCGAAAAGCAATACGATAGCCTGACGAAGATGCTTGATCCACGACTGCAGTTCATTCATTCGAACGGCTGGATACAAACGTCAACCGAAGTGATTGATGACCTGAAGAGCGGCAAACTCAATTACACCGGGGTTACGGTCGACTCCGCCCAGGCGCGGCAACTCAACCCGCTCACCATTCGGGTAGTGGGCCGCGGGCGTTTTGCCGGCATCATGAACGATGGGCAGGCGTTTGAAATTCGCCTGTTGTACACCGAACTGTATGTGCGCACCGGCCGAAGCTGGAAACTCGTGCACCGGCAGTCCACCCGCCTGTAACCTGCTGCTCAGATATCCCGCGAATTCCGTACTTTTCCTATCCGGAAAACCCCATCTGGTATGAAAAGAATGGCAGCCGTGTTGGTTTGCTTCACCTTAGCCTTTCAGGCCCAGGCGCAGGCTAAATATGATAAGATGATTGCTGCGGCCGAGGCCGCCTACAAGTCCGGAGACTACAAAAAGGCAATTGCCTCGCTGGGCAAGTTTCAGAAGAAAGCGGCTGGCAAGTTGGGCAAGTCCAACAAGTACACGCCCGCTTACCACATGATGCTGGCCAAATACAGCCTGGCGTCCGGGCTGGTGAGTGATTTCGAACTCAATGTGGAGGAAGCCCTTCGCACCAGCGTTTCGATTAATGGAGAAAACAGCGTGGCGCACTATCTGATGCTGGTGGTGGCCGCTGAATTAAATAACCTGAACGGCACGTTTTGGAATGCCCGCACCGTATTGGAACGCGCCAAAAAGGTTGGAGACACCTCTGGCCAGTTAACGGAAGCCCAAAAAGCGCGCTGGGATCTTGCGTTTGCCGAAACCCTCACCGGCCAGGGGTATTATACCCAGGCTATTGACTTGTTGCGGGAACGCGAAAAGTTTTTTGCCGGGCGGGCCGTGAAACAGGAAACCTATGTAGACAACAATGGCGCACTAAAAAGTCGAAAGTTGTCGGACGAAGAGGCCAAGGTGCGATTTGAGGAATACGCCCGCTACCTGACGCTGATGACCGAAGCCCTGGGAAAACGCGGTAGCCAAAATGCCGCGGATAGCGTGTATGTATTTGCTGAGCCGTGGACCAAAAGCAAGTTGGGAAAGTTCAACATCTATAACATCACGCTCCGCCTGAAAATGGCCAGAATTCTGCTTGGCCACGGCACCAATTTGCCCAAAGAACTCGATCCACCGGACATGCTCAACGACTTGAAAGCCGAGTACAAATCGTCACACTACATCGGCATTGAGCTGTATGAAGTATACCTGGCCGAATTGTTACGGGAGGGAAATCAATCGAAATACCTGAACGTAAAGCTGGAGTATAAAAAGATGATGAAGGCGGCCTTCCCGGATGAGAGCATCTACAACGTGCGGGTAAAGGCAGTCGAGTTTGATAGCAAGCTGAGCCGGGAAAAAACCAGGAATCTGGAAACTGATGCCATTAAACTTCTTTCTGGAAGCCAGTCGTTACCCAAAAACAATTTGCTCACAGCCGAGGTGTATGATTTTCTGTATGAGTTGTCGGTGTATGACAAGAAATACGTCAAAGCAGAAGAGTACCGAAAGCAGATTATCGAAATTAAAACCGCTTTGCTGGGTGCCGATGCTCCGGAGACTCATCTGGCGAAGGCAAAAATGGCGAACTTCCTGCTCGACTTCACCGATAAAATTTCAGACGCGGGAGAGATTTACGAAGAAAGCTACATCAAGATTGTAGCCCCGCAGATTGGCCCCTGGCAAAAAGATCATTTGAAAATCCTCAATCACCTGGCGATGTACTACGAGCTGACCGACCGGTACCGCGAAGCCACCGAAACACTTGAAAAAGCCAAATTTTTGGCCAATGCGAAGTATAGCAATAAAGACTATGAATACGCCACCGAGATGACCAACATCGCCAAGCTGCAAATTAAAATGGGACAATACGAAAAAGCCGAGGAAAATCTCGGGGCTGCTATTCCCATCCTGCGCGATGAATCCAAAGAAAATGAATTCGTTAAGGGCCCGCTGGCCAATGCCATTGAAACCAACGCCAACCTCCTCGGCCTCAAGGGACTATTCGAAGAAGCTCAGGATGAACTGGACCGCTCCGCCCGCATCATCTCCAAAGCCGATGCGAAACTCAACATCGATGAGCTGACCACCGCACAGGAACTTTCCAGCCTGTTTATTCAATTGGGGCGCTACTCCGTCACCGAAGACCTACTGGAGAAACTTTTGACGGAGTGGGAAAAACTCTACGGTGCCAGCTCGGTGCGATTGATTGATCCCCTCGTGAACCAGGGGCGGTTGCGACTGGCGCAGGGCGACTATACCCAGGCTGAAAAAATTGCCCAGCGGGCTAACCAAATCGCCAATAGCGTGTATGGAGAGAAGTCCACGAAAAGCGCTCCCACCAAAAAACTGCTGGCCGATATCGACTATGCCATTGGCGATTACGAAAATGCCGAGCAACTCCTCCTGAAAGCCATTACCAGTCAGGAGAGACAATTCGGGCGCAAACACATCGAGGTGGCCAAATCGCTGTCGCAACTGGCCTTGTGCAAATTCTACAAGGGCGACAACCGGGCGGAGGCAGAGATAATCATGACCGAAGCCCAGCAGATTGTAGGCGAACGTTTGGGCAACAAGACCCCGCTGTATGCCGAACTGCTCAAGAACCTGGCCGTGCTCCACATTGCCGAACGTAAGTTTGATAAGGCCTTTCAAGCCCTCACGCAGGCCCAGGGCATCTGGCGCGAAAAAACCGGTACCCGAAGTATCAATGAAGCCAGCATCTATGTGTTGACCGGTGACGTGTATTACCAGTTAAAAAACTACAAGCAGGCCGACAACTTCTACAAGCAGGGAATCAAAACCTACGAGGCCTACTTCAACAAAACCCACCCCGAGTACATCAAAGTGCTTTCCAAAATAGCCCGGGTGTACTACATGGAAAAAGATTACAAATCAGCCAAGCGTAACATTGAGACGGCCCTCAACACCTACGAAAACTTCATTAAGCAGTACTTTCCTGCCTTAAGCGAACGCGAAAAAGCGAAATACTGGAATACCATCAAGGCGGACTTTGAGTTTTACAACACCTTGGCGTTTAGCCAGCTCGAAGACTTCCGCAACCTGGCCGGTAAAGTGTACAACTACCAGTTGCTCACCAAAGCCCTGCTGTTAAGTTCCTCTATCAAAATCCGCGAACGCATCCTCAACAGCCAAGACGAAAACCTGAAAGCAGCCTATAACTTGTGGGTGGAGAAAAAAGAATACCTGACCAATGCCCTTTCGATGAGTAATCAGCAGATGACCGACAACGGCATTGATGTGGGCGCGCTGACGACCGAAGTTGAGCGATTGGAGCGGGAACTGAGCGAGAAATCGGAATTGTTCGGCCAGAGCTTTGAGAACAAAAAAGTGACGTACGAGAACGTTCAAAAATCACTAGGCAAAAACGAAGTGGCTGTAGAAATGCTCCGGTTCCGCCACTTTAACCACAGCTTTACCGATAGCGTAATTTACGTGGCGCTCTATGTCAAAGCCGACAACGCCCGACCGAAAGTGATTGAATTGCCCGAGGGGCACCGCATGGAAACACGTTACTTCCGGTTCTTCCGCAACGCCATCGACAACAGGCTGCCCGATAACGTGTCGTATAAAGTGTTTTGGGAGCCCATACAGAAAGAGATCGGGCAGTACAGCACTATTTTTCTTTCACCCGATGGCGTTTATAACCAGTTGAACCTGGAGGCCATCCGCACCCCGGACGGCAAATTCGTGATTGACAACTCCAACATTGTGATGGTGAACAACACCAAAGACCTGTACTTCCGCAAGGTGAAAGGCAAGGCCGGCATGCCCGGCAAAAGCGCCACCATGTTCGGTAACCCCACCTTTTACCTGGCAGCCAGCGCCAGCAACAGCGTTTCGCAATTGCCCGGAACAGAAAAAGAAGTACAGGAATTAGACCAGTTGCTGAAACAAAAAGGCTGGACCACGAGAGAATACATGGAGAAAGAGGCCAGTGAAGAGCAGGTGAAAGCGCTGGAGAATCCCAAGATCTTCCACATTGCCACCCACGGTTTTTACACCCCGGCCCTCACGGCCGATGAGCTGGCCAAGCTCACCGCCAACGAAGCTATGATGACAGAGAACCCGCTGCTGAAATCCGGTTTGCTCTTGAAAGGTGCGGGCGACATTCTGGACCAGACGAAGTTCAATTACAATATTGAAAATGGGATACTCACTGCCTACGAAGCCATGAACCTGAACCTTGACCAGACCGACCTGGTGGTGTTGAGTGCCTGCGAAACGGGCCTGGGCGAAATTTCCAATGGCGAGGGTGTGTACGGCCTGCAGCGCGCGTTTCTGGTGGCGGGTGCCAAGGTACTCATCATGAGTATGTTTAAAGTAGATGATGAGGCCACCCAAAAGCTCATTCTCAACTTCTACCAAAAGTGGCTGAGCTCGGGCAACATGCGCCTCAGTTTTATTGAGGCCAAAAAAGAACTGCGCAACGAGTACCCCGAACCCATTTACTGGGGCGCGTTTATGCTGATTGGGTTGGAGTGACACTGAAGTTGGGGCGGGAAGTAGTGCGAATGCCCGGTCAATACGTTGCTGTTACAACTTTAGAGATTTCAGATTTAACCCCGCTCTTGAAAACCAATTGCAGCCGGTAGCTATAGGTATTATTAATGGCGAGTTGCCTATCGGAAAACGCTGTGGCCGTTCCGGCAAGTGTCTGGTAAAGTGTAAATTTTCCATCATTGATCCTGCGGTAAACCAATGTCTTCACAGCGCCTGCACTTGAATTCCATTTGAGAGATATCTCCTTCTTTTCCCGATCCACGTTGTAGGCAAGCTCCCCAACAGCCGGGCGGACTCCTGTCTCATACAATAATTCTCCTGAAAGATCACTTGCTGAATTACCTGCACTATCTTTAGCAATCAACTGGAAACGATACGTTTTTCCGAGTTCGAGTTGTTTATCCTCAAAACCGAAATCCTGACGGGTAACCGGCCATTGCTTCAGAACAACTCTTACAGAATCATCAATAGTATGTCTCACTAGTTGGTAAACCGCTACGTCTATACTCGCACTGGGTGTACAGTCCAATCGGATACCACCATCGGCCATTCGGGTAGACACTATAACCGGCTTGGCCGGAGGGATTACATCCGGCCTCAGCACCCATACCCAATCAGAATAGTCGGAGACATTGAAGTTCTGGTCTACCGCTGCAATGCGATAATAGATTTTCCGATTTAACTGGACCAGTTCAACCGAATCAGCAAATTCGGATGTTGACAAAAGACTGCGAGTAACTTCCACAACCTCTTCATTCGCTGAATTGGACCTAAAGACCCGATACCCTTGCAAATCAGACTCCTGGTTTTGTTCCCATTGGATAGTCACCCGCCCTTTTGAACTAATGGTCGCCCTTACACCTGCAGGTGCAACTGGAGGTATATTATCCTCAAGGTGTGCCAAAAAAGGAAACGAACGTGTGAGTTCATTTCCCGCATTATCCAACGCCCGTACAATATAAAAGGAGTTGTTTGTTTTGGGCTCGTCCATGCCTTTTCGAACCGTGGGATTGAGCAAAGCGCCTATATCTTCATACGGGCCCTCCGCATCGGGTGACCTGGCCATACGAAAACCCCCAATCAGGCGCTCGGCCGGCTGCGGAAATTCCCACTCCAGAAACGCAATACGATTCTCCCTGATTTCAATCTCACGAAGCACAAGAAACCCGACCAGGCTTTCTCGCCCACGGCCCTTTGCTTCATTCGAAAATGGACCAACCTCGCCAAACGGAGTTACGCCCGCAATTCGGTACGCATGCTCCACGCCATTTTCCCGAAGACTATCAACAAAAAATGCAGTCTCGTTTCCCGGCTTTTCAGACATATGAACGTACGGCAAATCTGTCATTCGCTCATAAGGCCCCCCTGAAATTGATCGTTCGATATGGTAGGCGGTATAAATACCTTTGTCAAGGAGTGTTGGCCAACTTAAAGCAGCCGTTCGGTCCCTGAAATCACCCTTAAGTTCAGTATGCCGGGGAAGTGGTTCTTCCGGCCCATGCGTATGCACGGCAATCCCCGGCTCAATCGAAAATCCTTTGAGCTCAAAATTCAATTTAACCCGGTAAATGTATCGTCTTCCCTTTTCGGCTGTTTGGTCAACAAAAAATAGTCCTGCAGCACGTGCCGTTTCCCTCGATAGATCACAAATCAGCAGCGCAACGCCAAACTTGTTTTCGGATTCAGCGCGTTGATTTAATATTGGTGCGCGTGCACCGGACATCGACTCTGTTCCGTACAAAATTTCGCTCAGTGCTTCCGCTTCGGGCACTGATGTTGCGAGCGCGATCAATTCTGACTGATTGGCCGGTCTAACCGGTGTTGGCGTCATCGCAACACCTGTCGGGTTTTCCAGATTGCCATCGGGAAGAAGCGCGAAACGTTCAATGCGATAACCATGTTTGTTTGCCAACTGCCAAACCGTTGGATCCGTGGGTGCCCATCGAAGCCAAACGCCCTCGGGCTTCGATTTTACAAGCAACTTGATTCCCGGTACAGTGCTTTGGCCAAGTACAGTGGTAGGCAACGTAAGCAAGATAAAGTACAGAAGACCTTTCACCATAGGTTAAAAACGGATGGAGACTTTTCCGCGATACGTTGGCTGAATAGCACCTGGAAGGGTGTACGTGACTTCCACCGGATAGTTATCTTTAAGTAGATCGGTATAC
Organism: Flammeovirgaceae bacterium; assembly: GCA_021298015.1. Taxonomy (GTDB): domain Bacteria; phylum Bacteroidota; class Bacteroidia; order Cytophagales; family Cyclobacteriaceae; genus ELB16-189. The sequence continues at coordinate 10,361 of JAJTGY010000011.1, read as the reverse complement.
GACTGCAAAATAAGATTTCGGGCTGCAGGTGGAGCCGAATTCCATTTATCCAGGTACAGAGCCGCAGCCTTGTTTTTCAGCTCTTCGTAATCCCAATACGAATAAAACGAAATGAAATAACCCAGCACCACCGATCCACTTCTGGCACGCGCTTGACCGCTTGACACCATCGCATCTTCAAGCTTGAAATTTCCCTGATCGTTTCGCAACGAGACGCCTTTCAAAGGACGAATACCCAGGACGTCAGGCTCCCGCCAGCCGATCGTGATCTCCTTAGACAAAGGATAAGTGTCGTACAATAGGGGCGAGACCCGGTCGCGAAACCACTGCGTCTCAGGCAGAGCTTGCACTTGAACAAGACCCGGTTGGCCGGTTAAGCCCAGTTCGGCTTCATCCAGCATTTCGCTTAACATACCCCTTTTTCCGATAACCGCCACATAACCCCTCGCAACATCAAATACATCCTGGCCGGCCTCAAAAGAACTCCATCGCTCTGCAAACGTCCCGAACTGGCTCGTGCGGAAAAGACTGGAGTAGATCTCTTTTTCTATGCTTTGCGTCAACGAACCTTCCAGCGTGTTGGACGCCACGGTGGTTTCATTTCCTTCGCCAGATTCAACTTTAACATTGCTGCGTATTACATTCTGATCAATCGCATTGGTGGCGGGCGGACGTTTCACAAATACCAAACGATAAACAGCCTGGCGACTTAATGTTTGAGGCAATTGAAAATTTACCTGCTTCCTGGCAGCATCATATTGAAGCGGCACCTCAAGAGCAGAACCTCCGGGCTGAACAAATCGCGCAAGATAGGTCCAACTGACTCCGTTCGTCTGATCTGCAAACAAGTAGTTTTGACCCATTTTCAATTTCACGTAACCCACCCCAGATTCGTTGATGTGGACGTAATATTGGCGCTTAACGGGATAACTAAAGGCCACGTTTTCATCAGGAATGAAGGACGGTGCAATGCCCGTGGTAAACTTCATCTCCTTCACTTCATAGACTATCTGTCCATTTTCTTTGATAACTTCCCAAGATCCGTTGCTGTTTTTCTTTTCCCAAAAAACCTTGGCTGTAAACAACAAGTTAGCCTGCGGAGGTAAGACTTCGGCCGTGCGCAGCACAGCTACATCACGACTCGCGTTCCATTCAATACTGGCGGGTACGTCTGTACCCGCATTCCTCAATTTCAATTCTTGAAGCCGGATTCGATAGGCATTTACCTGGTCTTGCGTATTGATCATCGTAAACTCAGTTTCCAAAGCCGTATTGAATGACACTTGCGGGGCGCTAAAAACGCTGACATCGGTGGCATCCATATCCGGTTTCATGTCGGCAATCACTTTGATGTCATCCAATTCACCTCCGGGATTGATCACCTCACACTCTTCGCCTACCGTGAGTTTGATGTTAAACTTACCTTTTACCAGGCCACCCAAAATACGATAACTGCCACCGATTTGCCCTTTGAGCCATGTCGGGTTTGGTAATTTTGCTTGAAGCAAAGCTGCAGCACCCAGACTTACGATATCAAACTCCTTCTTTTTGACAATAATGCCGACCTTACCTTTTAGGAACACGTACGCTTGACCTGAAGCATACCAACCATCAACCCCGATTTTACCGGATCGGCCAACACAGTAAGCATTTCCGAAATCACGAAGCATAACATCGGTACCCGCGCGAACGGCAATTATAAAGTAGAACGGGCGAATCTTACTCCTGCCGTTGCTGTCAAAACTACTTACGCCAACACGAAAGTGGGCTCCCAGTGCAAATCCACGCCCGCTGGCAAGGGCACTCTCATTGCGCATCAAGCCAGGGTCAATGTCTTTAAAAATCTCCCGGACTTCGTCTGGAGGTGGCGGAATGTTCTCCACTTTTGTACCAATCATGAAGTACGTTTGCGCTACCGCCAGCCGGGCCACATCAATACCAAACATCTGAGTAGGCCTGCCGATGTATACATACCAATCACGGGGATCGACATGGATCACAGCCTCACCAACCATCCCATTAGGGCCAACTCCGCGAATCACACCCGCCAGGTTAACATAGGTCTTCAGGTTAGCATGGAAAATGCTTTTCTCATTGTCGAAAATGACATTGAGGCTGGCAAAAACCGGAGCGCTAACCGAAGACGGGGTGGCCTTATCTCCCGCAGAACGATCGCGTTCTTTGGTGGCGGTAAAGAAATAGCCTGCTCCCCGAAAATTCACATATCGAATTCCACCACGGTCGTTAAAAGCCACCTCCAACAAAGCATCAGCATTAAACACGTTATCGGTTGACATAATCAACGTAACACCGGCCATAAACGTCAGGCCGGAGTTTCCATCCGGGAGAAACGCAAATCGTGTATCGGCAGGGGGCGCCTTATCGCTGGTTTTGTTCAGCACAGCGAAGTCAGGCGTAAACGGCTGGCTTCGCCTCATCCGGTAAGAAGCTCCTCCCGTTAAACCGATGATTTGAATGGGGCCCGCTACTGGTATTGGTTTGCCAAGCCCCACATAGGCATCGAAGTGCCAATAGCGAAAAGCATCGGTACTTCCAAAATAGGCGGTTACATTAATCGGGTTTTTCAGAACTTCACCTATGGTCATGCCCAACAACCCTCGGAAGCCATCTCCGTAAGTAGGGTCGTTGCGAAAAATAGTTAGCCGGCCTTTCAGTGTAAAAGCCGTTGTGTTTGCTTCCAGCATGATATCGTGGAACTGGACTTTTTCAAATTTCCACTCTTGCCGGGCTGGCTCCATTTGGGTCACCTCCGCTGGATTACTGCTGCCGGGAATTTCGCGAACAGCTGCGAGAACCTGAACGTATGTTTCGGCTGAAAAACCCTTGTCGTCAGCCCCCATAAAATTAAGTGCAACCCTCAGTCCAAGTCCAATCTGGCCCTGGTAAATGCGTAGCCGAATGCTGTCGATGCGCACCGGAAAACCGGCCGCCTTGGGCTGCTTCGATGATTGAGTGGAAAATACGCCACCCTCCACATACGGCCGTCTGGTAGTTAAGCGGAGATCCTGAAACTGAATATCACTGACAGACACACCCTCAGCACCCAACGAGAGCACACCATGAAGAGAAGTTGAGGCAATCAACTGCCCGTTGATTTTCTCAATTGAAATCAGCGAACCCTTGCTGATTCGAAGCGTTGCGAGTAACGGAGTTTTGAACTCTACGTCTTCACCGGTGGCCACCGCAAACTTGTAGTTAAGTTGATCGGCAACCTGTTCCATTTGCGCAGAATAGGCAACCGGGTTTTCGCCCAGGAATGGCACCTGAAGTAGTCCGCTCAAAGAACCTCCCGCGACTCGACTAAACATGAGCTTAACCGAGAGGCGATCGATGGAAATTGGCCACCCTCCTGCCGAACCCTGTTGCAAGGCCATAAAGTTCGCGGCTGTAAACGTGCCCGAAACCCCGAGATCATCAATAAGCAAATTGCGTGCTTCAAGTGACGGGGGGCTTTGCGGGGGCCGTGAAAATCCTCTTAAACGAACCGCCACCTCCTGAAGGTAGAATCCCCGCCACAACCAGATATCCTGACCATAGGTCTGCTGATACTCGGGCGACAACACCAAGCCGGGTGGATTAATGAGATCGCTCATGTCAACCGTTGCATTTTTTACTTCAAAGGCAAGGTCATCCAAGCCCACAATCTGGAAAGGGGTGATGTTTACACCCACCATAATATTATTGAGGTCACCCGTGTTTACTTCAAAGGTTGCCTTCACACGGGTTTCCCCTTTGGCCAGTTCTTCATCTGGTCGAAACGTGGCTTCTGAAAAAAAGAAGTTCCCTTTCAGATTTACTGACCGAAACCCGTTACAATCAAACTCCACAAAGTTTCGTCCATCGGCTGGCAGCTCAAGATCAACGTGTTCGGACAGCGGAAACGTAAGAGGTGAAGCCAGCAGTAGCCTCACCTGCGAAGTGGTGGACAGCCCCCCGGCATTGAACCCGATATTTTTGGCTGCAAATGCCAGCGGCTGCGTTGACCCAGGAAAAGTAACCGACATATAGGCACTAAGAAACCACCCCTGCTCGGTTGAATACGCACTATCAATAGCAACCACGTAGGTACCTCCACCCACCTGGCGAGCAATGCCCAACGGCAGATCAGCAAAATCGGATTCGGTAAGCCGGTCAACCGTTTTTCCGCTTTCCACGATTTCCTTGCACAGGGAGTGGATGTGGATTTCAAATGGCGTCAGTTGACGGTAGGTTCCTTCCTGGGCCAGGGCCATAGAAAACACACTCACGAGCAAACATGTGCAAATCAATCGCATCGTGCTCAATTTATCAGAATTCGACACTCGCGTAACACGAGGGGCCTAAAAAATTTTTTTCTATGCAGAAAAATCAACAAACAGGCCTAAAAAATTACTTCATTCTTACACCTCAATAAATTTTCGGGTATTGGTCTTTCGCGGGTCGGTAATTTCACTATTTTGGCCATCGGGTGGTGATGAAGGAATGAAAACCATAGCGTTAACTATTTTTTCTGTGATTTGGTGGGTGGCGGCTCAGGCGCAAAGTCAGTCGGTTAGGGCCACCATTCGGGTGGTTGGGGTTTATAGCACCGATGCGTCTAACTTCAATTTCAAATTTTGGCTAAATGGAACTCAAATCTCTGGTTGCGATGGTAGCTTGAGAAGCCCGGGCGCATGGATGCCTCATAATTATCCTATTATCACCAACAGGTCTGAAACACTTGCATCCGAGTTCGTACTGGAGGCAGAGGCTTGGGAAGAAACGGGGTGTGGTCAGGTTTGTAATTGTAATAATCAGATATTGTGTAATGATAGAAAACTGTGCAGCCGTGCACCGGGGGGCATCCAGCCGGTCGGCTTCAATCCAGCTATTGGCGGCAGCTCGTTCAGTCTTGGCCAGTTTCCTCCGGGCAATAACAGTTCGAACATGATTGAAATCTGGTATTGTGGCGGACGGTACCGGGTTCGGCTGTCGGTTACCTACACCATGCCGGATCCGGCACCGATCGGTATTTCACAAAACGTGCCCAATACCCTGCCCTGCGGCAATGGAGACCTCACACTCCACACTTCCGTTGCTACCGGTTTCCTCGATCAGGTCAACTTCGCCTGGAGCTACCGGATTTTTACCGGCCGAATGATACCTGGTGAAATTCCAAACCCGGATTATTGCGGTGACCAATTTCAATGTGTTCAGGACCCTATATTTCCTCAGGAATTACCGGGCTGCTGCTTTGAGCCGCCAACTATTCCAGGTGAGGTTCCTGAGGTATTCTCCGGTTCTCTTCCGTCAACCAATGCCGCAGTCGACAATGGTTCTCAAACCGTTGTGTTAAGATCGCTTCCAGGATTTCAAAACATGACGCAAAAAGGCACTATCTTTTTCTCGGTTTGGGCAACTGCCAACAATTCGTCAAGCGGACCAACCTTCTCCAACGCCCAGTTCCTGGATCCACCCGCACCTCTGGTCACCGGTGCAATCACTCCCTTCGAATCATGTAATCGAGTTACAGGAAAAAATAACGGGATCATACAGGTGGCTGGAGTAGTGGGCTTGGGTTCGTACAGGTACAATCTTCGACCTGGTCACAACAACAATAATCCGTGCGATCCTCTCGATCCGAGTAATCCCTGTTTCAGCGGCACAGTTTCAGGGTCAACCTCCGGGGTGAACTTCTCAATCCTACATGTTCCGGCCGGAGATTTCACGCTATGGTTGGCCAATGAAGGCGGTGATGTTGGCGTTTGCTCTTCCCTTTACAACGTTACCGTTGATGAATTACCCGCCCTCACGCTTGAGGCTCCCGCGATCACGAATTTGACCTGCCACCAACAAGCAACCGGTCAACTGCAAATCCAGTACTCGGGGGGTAAAGGACCATTTGATTTCACTCTTTCCGGGCAGCCACCCAATCAAACCGGTCTCTTCCCCGGATTAAGTGCGGGTAGTTATGAAGCAACCGTGAAAGATCAATGCCTGCAATTGCTAACTCAACCGATCGAAGTGAAACAACCGGCTAAAGTAAATGTGCAAAGTACTGTCATTAGCCCGGCTACTTGCGTTACGCCCGGCAACGGACAAGTTGCTGTGTCCATCACCGAAACCACGGGCCCCTATGATGTTTCGTCAACTACCAACTTCCACTTTCGAATTTTGAAGGGTGGAGCCCTACTCCAGCAAGTGACTACCGCCAGTACATCTTTTTTATCTAACAACCTGGCCATCGGAGACGATTATGAATACTTTGTGACGGAGGAAAATGGACTAGCCTGCAACGGTTCATCCGGTACATTTCAAATTGCCGCACCACCCGTGCTTGCCGTAACGGCTGCGCTGCTGGACTCCGTTCGTTGCGCGGGAGGTGCAGATGGGCAACTACGATTGACCGGTGCGGGCGGATCAAATCTGTTTCGCTACGAATTAGTCCGGCTGTCAGATAATCAAACACTGAACAGCCCGACCGGTGCCTTTGTCAACCTTCGCGAAGGAAACTATCGGGTTGTGGTGTTCAACAATAGCCCGGGCTGCACGGATGCTTTCACAGCTCCGAACCCGTTCCATATGCCGGAGCCAGCCCCGCTGAGCGCCAACCTGGATAAGTTTGATATCAGTTGCACAGGTGCCGGTGACGGAAAAATTGACGCAACCGTTCAGGGCGGAACAAGACCATTTCAACCCGGCCAGCCCTACGGGTATTTTTGGGAGGCTGATTTTGGGTTTGGCTTCAGCTCCTTTCAATCCGGCACCAATAGGCTAACCGATCTGGATACAGGCACCTACCGGGTTCGAATTAAAGACAAAAACAATTGCGAGCTGATCTCACCATCCGTTAAAATTCTGGAACCCCAGCCTTTGGTTATAAACAATATCACGGTTTCTGACATCCGGTGCCTTGGCGAAACAGGGTCAATTACCATCAATGCCTCGGGTGGTACGCCCGGCTACGTTTTTGAAACTTCTGCTGATGGCGGTGTCAGTTTTCAGGCGCTTACACCCCTCACGGCCGGCTCGTACCGCGCGCGTGTGCGCGATGCCAACAATTGCACTACTGCAGACCCTGGGAATTATGTCATTACGGATCCCCCCAGCGCGCTAACGTTCACGGTACAAAAACGAGTTTACAATGGAGGTTTCAATATCTCTTGCTTTGGTGGCAATAACGGTGAAGTCACGCTACTACCTGCCGGAGGCAACGGACCTGGTTATTCCGGGTATGAGTTTGCGGTTGGCACTGGCCCATTCGGCAGCAATAATGTGTTAACCGGGCTCACCCTTGCGGCTGTACCCGTAAAAGTTCGCGATGATCGTGGCTGCGAGGTATCGCAAATCATCAACGATCTCACCCAAGCCCCGGCCATCACCACCATCACTTCGCTGAAAGAAAATGTGGAATGCTTTGGTGCATCTACCGGCCGATTAGAGTTAGGGGTTACCGGCGGAGTCGGACCGTTCACCTATCAGCTCGGCACGCAGCCCCCCCAACCGCAACCGCTTTTCCAAAACCTGATGGCCGGGAACTATTCGTTTGCCATCACCGATGCCAACGGCTGCGCGTTGAACTATCAGGATGATATCATCAATCTCAACCCTCCTCTGGCTGTTACGCCAACCCTTGCCCATGTTCGCTGCTTCAACACGGCTACCGGCTCCATTGCGCTGGCCGTATCGGGTGGCGCGGCTCCCTATCAGTATGAACTGGCCGGCAACACGGTAACCAACCCCGTGGCTAACCTCAGTGCCGGTAGTTATCGTATTGCTATTATCGATAACGAAGGGTGCCGGCAGGAAACTACCGACTTATTGCTTACACAGCCGGATGAACTCCTCATTACCAACGTTACCCGGCAAGACATCGTGTGCTTTGGCGAAACGGGTTCTATTGCCCTTACTGCCACGGGTGGCGCGGGGGCATACCTATTCGAATATGCTACGGGGGGTAATCCATTCAGCTCCTTTACGTCTTCTACGCCATTGAACGCCAACACCTACAACGTGAGGGTACGCGATGGAAACGATTGTATCGCTACCCATCCAAATCCAGTCAATATCACCGCACCTCCGGCCGCACTTGATTTCTCGTTTACCCTTTCCGACTACGATGGTTTTAACATCTCGTGCTTTGGCGGAGACAATGGCTTTGCCAATCTGCTGCCAACTGGTGGCAATGGCAACACCTACTCCGGTTATACCTTCGCGGTTGACGGGGGGCCGTTTCAATCGGCTCCGGTAATTGATCGGCTTCAGGCGGGCAATCGCTCCTTTTCGGTACGGGATGATCGCGGCTGTATCGTTTCGAAAAGCGTGGTGCTCACACAGGCAACGATTCCGTTTACCCTATCGGCTGTCAAAGAAGATGTTCGCTGCTTCAACGACCTCACCGGCCGCATCACCGTGTCTACTTCAGGTGGCATTGCGCCCTATCAATTTCAATTGGGTAGCTCACCCGCCCAAACGGGCAATCAGTTCGGCAATCTGGGCGTTGGTGACTATACGATCACCGCACTGGACAAATACGCGTGCAACGCCACGGCTGCTGTTAGCATTGTGAGTTTAAACCCCGAAATTATTGCTACGTCAACGGTGCAACACGTCAGGTGTTTTGGCGGACAAGATGGAAGCGTTTCGTTAACCGTATCGGGCGGCATGGCTCCCCTTTCGTATGCGTGGGCAGGCCAGTCAGCAACAACCTCTACGTTGACTTCCGTTCGGGCGGGAACCTACACGGCAACCATTACCGATCAGGCAGGTTGTTTTATTCAACGCACGGCCACCGTCAATCAACCGACTGCTGCATTACAATTGGGCCCGGCCACTGCATTGGCCGCTTGCTACGATCAAGCCAACGGTGCACTCACCTTAAATGCTACCGGTGGTACACCACCTTACCGCTTCTCCATTAACAGTGGCACCACCTACCAGCCTGGCAATGTGTTTGGCGCACTGCCCGCAGGTGTGTACAACTTGAAAATCGAAGATGCCAACGCCTGCAACAGCACCGGCAACGCTACCATTGGACAGCGCAACAGCCGGCCTGAGCCCAATTTTTTGGTGGCCAGTAAGAATTATGCTCTGGATACACTGGTACTTACCGAGATTGGAATACCCAAACCGGATGCCGTCAGTTGGCAGTTCGATCCGCGGGCAATCATCATTGATCCGAATCCCGCTGCTCCCCGCATCCGCTTTCTGGAAGAAGGGTCGTACACCATTAGCCTGACCAGCTTCTTTGGCGACTGCGCGTATGTCACCACCAAAACCATCCGTTTGCAGCCCTACGACCCCAACCGCAAACCCGACAACCTGCCGGGCGTGCGACCCATTGAGCAGTTCAGTGTAACTCCGAATCCCACCACGGGCGAATTCTCGGTGTACGTTAAGCTAAACAAAAAACGCAATCTGTCCCTCGTGGTGTTCGATGCCACCGGCATTCGGATGTTTACCCAGAACTTCGAAGATGTACAGGAAGTTACCCTGCCCGGCAGCCTGGCCAACGCAGCCGCAGGGCTGTACATTGTGCGGGCCATTACCGAAGCCGAAGCAAAAGAAGTACGCTTAATCGTAAACCGGTGAGATGAAAGTTTGCGCTTTTTTTACCGCGATTTTTTTAAGCGCACTGCTGGTACCCAGGCCTGCCGCCCACGCCCAGCTCTTTCCTGTGCAGTGCACACCCCAACTGGTGCCGCCTTACAGCGTGTATCTGAGCGACTACGCCAGTCCCGGTAACGAACGCCTGCGCGTTATTCTCGTGCAGCGCGACCTGAGCCAGCCCAGCTACCAACTGCGCCTGGTGATGAGCCTGGAACTCAACGGCAAAATCATCATGCGCACCTCGCGCGCCTTTAACCCCCCTCCCCTCAACCTCGAGCCCGGCATACCCACCATCATCTCCGGGCCCGATCTGGCCGGCTACCTGGACAGCCGCAACATCGACTTTGTAGGCTACAGCCGCGAGCAATACGAGCGCACCCGAGCCCTGCCCGAAGGCAGCTACCGCATCATCTTCACCGCCTTTGACTACCGAAGGCAGGATGTGCAGGTGAGCAACGAGGGCAGCAGCTTTTATTACCTGGCCAAGAACGAACCCCCGCTCATCAACTTCCCGCCTTGTGGCACACGCCTGCCCACACGCAACCCCTACCAGATTGTATTCTCCTGGATGCCCCGCAACACGGCTTCGCCCAACTCCGCTGCCGAAACACAATATGAGTTCAGCCTCTACGAAACCCGGCCACCCGGCCGCAACCCCAACGATGTGGTGCTCACCACCCCACCCATTTACCGGGCCGTAACCGACTTCCCCCAACTGGTGTACGGGCCGGCCGAGCCGCTGCTCTTTGAAGGCATGCAGTATGTGTGGCGCG